>JAFQFD010000019.1 GCA_017415715.1 Bacteroidales bacterium
AAGAGGGATTGATGTGCTCCGGACGGGAATCGAACCCGTACGGACATTTCTGTCCACGGGATTTTCTTGCTACTCTTGCTTTTACACAAGCCGGCTTCATCCGTAATGCTAAGCCGTTGTAGTCTGGACTATTTCTTGACCGTGCGCTGGGCGTGTTTACATGCCGTCCTGCGTTTAGGCCCTCCCTGTATAGTCTCTACGCCATTTATCAGCCTGTGCTGAATTTAGTGAGCCGTCGCCAAAGCCTGCATTTCTGCGGGCGAGGTTTCCGTTTGTTAGGGGAGTTCTACTCTCAAGGTTTCCCTTGAGGCACTCTTTTCGAGCATCCAAAAGGATACTCATTTAAAGTCCCGCGTGTCTACCTATTCCACCACCAGAGCGATCCGAGGTGCAAAGATAGATTAATTTTCAATTTCTACAAAATGTTCATGTCTGGTACTGAAGCAGGTTGGCCGATAGTTGACAATGACTAGGGGCGTTGTGTGTAAGTTATTGACAGCTACGAAGATAGCGGTATAAGGGTCGGTAAAAATACCGGCCGAGAAAGAACTAACTATTTGACATGTAGCATATTACGTATTACACAAAAGTGCCGATGCCCACATTGTCAATATACTTATGGCAGGGATTACCAGAACCAGGCGGTGCTGAAGCCGAGGACGAGGGTACTGAGCCATGGCTGGGTGTTGTCCAGGCTCATGGACTCGAGGTCGGCGAAGGCTTTGATCTTGAAGTTGTTGTCTGTGATGAGGCTCAAGCCGACTCCGGCGCCGAGGGCAACGCCTGCGCCGAGGGATGGAACCCGGACATCGTCGATGATATCGCCGCCTGACTTGCTTGTCGCCATGTCGACCATTTCGTTATCCAGATAACCTCTGCCCGACCAGGCATATCCCGCCATGGCCTTGACCTGCAGTTCCAGGATCTTCGCGAAGTGGAAGTTGTAGAATCCGCCTGCCATGGTGGAGTATAGCGGAATGACTTCCGAGGACTCGAAGGTGAGGGAGCTGCTGGAGGCGCGGGCCGTGAGGCCTGTGCCGGGCGCCAGCGGGACGTCTGCGGACAGTCCCGCAAGGCTGCCGCGCACAGGCAGCGTGCCCGCCGCTTTGTAACCGGCTCCGCCAAGGATGAACCTGCGTCCGAATACCAGTTCTGCAACGTAATGTTTCTCAGCGGGATTATAGTAGAACTCCGGATCGACATATCTGTCGTATAGTCCCTTCTCCTTGAATATGCAGTCTGTGATGAAATATCCCAGATGTACTGAACCGATGCCTATGGCTCCTCCCGCAATGACATCGGACAGCCAGTGCCTGTTGTTGAGAATGCGCGATATGCCTGTCACTGCAGCCGCCGTATAGCCTCCGATGCTGAACCATGGGCTTCTCCAGCCATATTCCTTGTGCAGCATGGTCGCTGTCATGAATGCCGTCGCCGTATGCCCGGAAGGGAAGGAGTTGCGCCGGCTGCCGTCAGGACGCAGGCGTCCGACCGAATATTTGAGGCCGTTGACCGTTCCTGCCATTATGACCGCCGAGAAGGCATCGCTGACGATCATCCTGCCCCAACCGCTTCTGCTTTCGTAACCGCAAGCCTTCAGCCCGAGGGTCAACGCCGCAGGAGCATACTGAAGATAGTCGTCATAACTGTAGTGAAATCCCGGAACGACGCAGTTGCGCAGCGCGTGCAGGTCGGTGTCAATGCTGTGACGGAAGTCCTCCTGCGCCTGCGCTGCGAAGGCCAGTGTCATGGCCAACGCGATCATGAATCCCTTAAGTTTCATTACAGGTGAATTGCTTTGAATGCAAATTTAACTAAATTCGCAGAGTAAAGGACAAGAAATGAAAAAGTATACTGACAAAAACGGCCGCAGGGTGGTAGAAGTGGACGATCTGAGCTACCTCGTCGAAAGGGAACATCCATACAACTGGTTCCAGAGACATTTCCACCACCACAGACTTCGCATAGCCTTGAAGAAGGCCGACCTGGTCATAGCGTCGTCCCCTGAAGTCGCCACAGACATCGTCAGATTCTACTTCGTCCCCAAAGACAAGATCACACTAAGGTCGTCCCACGAAGCCTAGTGTGACATCTATTTCTTGCCGTATCTTGCCGTTGGTTCCGAAAGTATACCAGACTTCGGTGAATTCATTTCATGGATGATCCGGAGCATTTCTGCAGGAGTGACCACGAACGGCTTCTTTGGAAAGTGCTTTATATTGCCTGTTATCAGGAATGAATCATCTACAGACAGGACGACCTCATAGAAAACGATGTCTTTTGGGTCCGGCAACTGCTCATCGCTGGCAAATCTATCAGACTTCAAACCTCCCTTCTTTATTGCTTCAAGAGTGGCTTTGATAACATTGTCCGGAAAATTAAATTTTGCCCTTTTCAAGACGGCTGCATACTCGTTCAGAATTTCGTCGTTATAGACAGGTACAATTGTCCTGTCATAAAGGTAATCAAGTATTTTTACGGTTGCCGAATCCTGATGACGGGACAAAAGGGCAGATATGATGACATTAGTGTCAATGACGGCATAAATCTTCATTTTATTTTCCCTCTCTCGCCAACCTTATCTCCTCGTTAATTTCCTCAAGGCTCATACCGGCCGTTCCATTTTCAGCCGCTATCCTACGCATCTCATAGAAAGCCTTTCTTCCTCTTTCCATCACCTCGTCAATCGGGTCTGCTTCGATCTGAAAGGGAATTCGTCTCTGACGTACGACGGTCTTCACGTAAATATTAAAAGCTGTATTTACACTCATTCCGAATTCTTCGCAAAGTTTGTCGAATTCAGCCTTTAATTCAGAGTCTATCCTGATGGTTGTTGCTGTCTGTCCCATAATCAAAACATTTTATGCAAAGATATAGAAATGATGTCAAAATGCAATATAAATGCCATAAATAATTACGCCCGTCCCACAAACCCCAGCGTGGCGACGCTGATGCGGACCGAGGGCGGGAAGACCGCACGTAGGGCTACAAAGCATGCCATCAAAGTAGATCCGGTAGTAAATAAGTCGTCTACAAGGATTATGTGCTTCATGTCGTCCCGGCGGGTGGCTTCGAAGGCTCCGGCGACATTGCGGGCTTTTGCCTCGACGTCCAGCTTGGTCTGGGTCTTTGTTGCCTTCTTTCTATATAATATGTCTGTCCGGACCGGCACTCCCATGGCTGCAGACAGGCCTTCCGCTATCATCTCGGCCTGGTTGTACCCCCTGGACCATTTCCTCCTCCAATGCAGGGGGACGGGGACTATGGCGTCAGCATCCTCGAACCATCGGCACGAGGCCATTCTCCTGCCGAGCATCTGTCCGAAACTGTGCCCGATCCAGGTGTCTCCACGATATTTGAGATTATATAACAGGACCTTGTAGTCCGCCTCCTCGGAATAGAAGAACAGAGCGCATGCATATGCATAGCGCTCGCTCCATGGCGTGTCCAATGATGACGACATGTGATTCTGAATCAGTTCATTGAACTTGTCGGACATCTTGTTGTGGTCCATGGTCCAGAAGTATGTCAGCGGCATCTGCGCCTGACAGGCCAGGCACAGCCGCTTCTCGTCGATATTCAGTCTTTCGCCGCACACTATGCAGGCTCGCGGCAGAAGCACGTCCGCCGCCGCGGCAAGCCATCTCAAAACTTTCCTGATCATCGTGGCAACATACTGATAATAAACGGAAAAGAATGTAAGAAAAAGAAAAAACTGCGTTTAAAAAGAGAAAAAATTATTTTTATATGGATTTTTGTTCAAAAGTCCATGTGAAAAATCGTCAACCCGGTTAACTTTGCATCAATACATTGAATTTCTATGAAAAGATTACTTCTGATACTGGCCGTCCTCGTGCCGCTTTCCCTCGTATCATGCGAGGATGAACCCCTGACCCCTCCTGAACAGGTAGAGACTCCTGAGGATCCCGCAGATCCGGAAACTCCAGAAGATCCGGAGAATCCAGAAGATCCAGAAAATCCGGAGGACCCGGAAAATCCTGAAACACCGGAAGATCCCGAGACACCAGAGGATCCTGAGACGCCTGTGACTCCTGAGGAGCCGGAGCCGCCGGTGACCGGAAGCGTGGAGCTTGACCGTCTGTATGGATATGCCGAGGGAACGACCGGAGGCGAAGGAGGCAAGGTGCATCACTTCAATGACGGCAAGAAGTTCTGCGAGTGGCTCAAACTTCGTGAGAAGAACAAGAGCACGGAGCCTGCTGTGGTATGGCTCAGCGGCACGTTCACCAAAGATGACGGCAGGGATACCGGCAGCCCTTGGTTTGACATCAAGCGCACCCACAATCTGACGATAATCGGAACAAACGACTTCAAGATGCAGAATGTCGGATTCTTCCTCAATGAGGCATCCAACATCATCATACGGAATATATACATAGTCCAGCCGAAGGCGGATAACGGCGCCGACGGCATCTCGATGCAGGAGAGCCACAATGTCTGGGTGGACCATTGCACGTTCGAGTCGGTGAACCAGGAAAAGGACTATGAGGACGGATCATGCGATGTGACACATGAAACCTACAATGTGACAGTCTCGTGGTGCCATTTCATAAAGACACAGAAATCCTGCCTTGTAGGCCACTCAAACAGCGCTTCTGCTGATGAGAAGATAACAGTGACCTTCCATCACAACTACTTCGACCTGTCGAATTCACGTCATCCGAGAGTGCGTTTCGGCCGTGCTCATGTCTATAACAACTTCTTCAACCAGTGCTCGACCTACGGCGTGGGCAGCGCCTACGGAGCACGCGTGCTCGTAGAGTGCAACCTCTTCGACGGCGTACGCCTGCCTATAGACATATGCACCTATCCTGCGAAGAAGAGCGGCAGCAGCTGGGTGTCTAACCTGACAGGAAGTGTAGCAGGATATGTATACGAGAGGGACAACGAGTTCCTCAACCGTCCTTCAGACGCTACAGATCCATATCCTTTCACCAATCTCGAATATACATCATACAACGGCACCAAGCTCGCATCTCCGCTTACATTCGACGACTTCAAGCCTTCATATGAATATATTGTAGATCCGGCTGCCGACCTGGCAACCATAGTTCCGTCTGCTTCGGGAGTAGGAAAGATGCAGGGATATGCCTCGGCACCTGTTGAGGTGGACAATGGCGGTCTGGGGGCATCAGAAGGCGGTTCAAGCGATGGCTCCGGTGACAGCGGCGATGATGGTTCGGGCGACGGTGACGGCGGCGCCGCAACGCCTCCTGCCGAGGACCTCGGCAACGGCTGGAGCGCTGCAGCCTGCGGCGGCAAGACGTCAGCAGCATCAGTGTCGGACGGCAAGCTGACCATCACTGCAAACGGCAAGTTCGAGAGCGGTGCGCAGTCATTCGGCTATGTATACAGGGAGGTGTCGGGAGACTTTACGGCGACTGTCAAAGTGGAGTCATTCACGGCAGCCAAAGAGAGCAACCAGGGCCTTGCAGGCATATTGATGACTCCGGACATCACCAAGACCGGTACGGATTTCATACATGCGATGTCAGGCAGGAGCCAAGATGCATACTATTATTCATTCCGCCTGGAAGCAGGAGCCAAGGCGTCCAAAGGCGCCATGCCTGCGGCATCAGGTACCGGAGATGTGGTCATGAAACTCCGCAGGGAAGGCACTCTGTGTTATGTCTCATACTCCCTTGACGGAGGAGCAACCTTCGGAAGCGAAAAGAAAAATGAAATCCCAGGCCTTCCGGACACTGTCTATGTCGGCCTCGCAGTAAACAGCGCAAACAACGAAACCACAGGAACAGCAGTCTTCTCATCGTTTGAGATTGACGGCTCCTCTGTGTCTTTTTAAAGTCGGATGATGAACAGGACGATTCTGGTCATATTGCTTTCCATGGTCTGTGTCTTGACACCTTCGTGTGTCAAGCCGGCAGACGCTGAGGTGGCGGGCAGTGTAATCCTGACAGAACCTGTTGACGGTCATGTCCTCTTCGATACTCTGGCCTCTGTCCGCACCCTTTCCTTCACTGCCTCCGCAGACTGGAAGGTGAAACCTGTGAACAGTTCGGCAGGTGAATGGTGTGCAGTCACTCCGGAAGGCGGCGCTGCAGGGGATCATACCCTTGAGATCTCGGTATCGCAGAATCTGTCTTATCAGAAACGAAGTGCCGCATTCAATATAATTTCCGGAGAAGTCCAGCAGAAAGTCCTTGTGACTCAGGACGCTGCAAAGAAGCCGGCCGAGCTTCCCGCCCCAGAATCCATACGCATCCTTGCAATCGGAAACAGTTTCTCGGATGATTCAATGTGGTATCTGTATGACCTCCTCAAACAGGCCGGATATGATCAGGTCAAACTTGCAAACCTCTATATCGGCAGCTGCACTCTTCAAAATCACGCATATAATATCAACTCAGGAGCGCAGGTCTATACATATAGAGTGAATGACGCCGGAAGATGGGTTGATCATGAATCCTTCAGCTCTGCCAATGCTGTGGCAAGTGACAGTTGGGATGTCATCACCCTCCAGCAGGCAAGCGGTTCTTCAGGTATGCAGGATACATACCAGCCCCATATCGACACAATAGTCTCAAAGGTAAGGGAACTCTGCCCCGGGGCAGCCTTGGCCTGGCATATGACCTGGGCATATCAGGAAGATTCCACTCATCCGGAGTTCTATAAATATGGGCATGACCAGATGGACATGTATGATTCCATTGTCACTGCCGTAAAGGGTAATATCCTGACAGATAAGGACTTCATCATGGTAATACCCACCGGAACCGCAATCCAGAATCTCAGGACAAGCCTTTATGGCGACACAGTCACACGTGACGGATTCCATCTGGCTTATGATTCGGGAAGGCTCGCTGCTGCCATGATGTGGTTGAAGTCATTGACCGGATGCGATCTGGGCCAGATCACGTGGACTCCTTCTGCATACGCATATACGCCTGTTCAGATTGCAGCAATCAGAGAAGCTGTGGATAATGCATACAAAAATCCATTTCAAGTTACTCCATCGCAAATAACAGGGGAATAAGAAAGTACAATAGACAAAGAAAGAACGGGCCTGCATCACTGCGGGCCCGTTCAGGTTCAGGTTTTATGCAAATACGATTGATTGTGTTGTTTTGTGTGAATATAGAAATGTGTGTGTTGTGTGTTCTCAGCAGTTCATTCCGCCACAGCAGTTTATCACCTGTCCTGTGACATAGGCGGCAAGGTCGCTTGCCAGGAATAGGGCTACATTCGCAACATCGTCCGGAGTACCTCCTCTTCTAAGAGGTATCTGCTTCTCCCAATCCTTACGCACATCTTCCGGAAGGGCGCTTGTCATGTCAGTGGCAATGAATCCCGGCGCTATGCAGTTTGAACGTATTCCGCGTGATCCCATCTCCTTTGCTATGGACTTTGAAAGTCCTATGAGACCGGCCTTCGATGCGGAATAGTTGCACTGGCCTGCATTTCCCGAAACTCCGACGACTGAAGACATGTTGATGATGCTTCCGCATCTCTGGCGAGCCATTATCGGAGTACATGCATGGATGAAGTTGAATGCGGACTTCAGGTTCGTGTCTATCACGGCATCCCACTGAGCCTCGTCCATTCTCATCATCAGGCCGTCCTTTGTGATGCCGGCATTGTTGACCAGAATATCTATATGTCCGAAGGTCGTCTTTACGTCCTCCACTACTTTATGGGCATCCTCGAAGGAAGCTGCATCAGATGTGTAGGCCTTCGCGCGAACGCCCATTCCCTCAAGCTCCGCAACGAGCGACTGCGCTGCCTCGTGCTGAGACCTGTAGGTGAAAGCGACGTCTGCTCCTTCAGCTGCGAACTTCAGGGCAACCGCTCTTCCTATACCTCTTGTCGCTCCTGTTACGAGCGCTGTCTTTCCTGTGAGAAGTCCCATTTCCCGTTTGTTTTCAAATGCAAAATTATTCATTGGCCCGAGATTGCCAAAAAAATACGTCCGGAGATTGGTTAAATTCAGTGGAATGTGGTGAAATCGCCGATTTTGTAGGTAAAAAATCCTATCTTTGCGCCCGAAACAAGCAAAAAATCAACATATCATATGGCAAGCGAAATAAGAATTCCTGAGCTTTGGCAGGACGGAAGACTCAAAATTGACTGGGTGAAGCATCATATGCCTCTCCTTAACGGACTCGAGGAAGAGTTCAGAAAAACGCTCCCGTTCAAGGGACTGAAGATAGCCCTCTCGGTGCATCTCGAGGCGAAGACGGCGTACCTCTGCGAGGTGCTTGCCGCCGGCGGAGCCGAGATGTATGTGACCGGAAGCAACCCGCTTTCGACTCAGGATGATGTGGCTGCAGCTCTCGTACATGCAGGCCTGAATGTGTTTGCATGGTATGATGCAACGCCGCAGGAATATGAGGAGCACATCAGAAGGGTCCTCGAGGTGGGACCGAACGTCATCATCGATGACGGAGGAGACCTTGTCAACCTTATGCATACAGAATACAGACACCTCATTCCGAATGTCATCGGAGGTTGTGAGGAGACCACCACAGGCATCCTTCGCCTTGTCCAGCTCAACAAGGCGAAGGCGCTTCAGTTCCCGATGATGCTCGTGAACAATGCAGACTGCAAGCACCTCTTCGACAACCGCTACGGTACAGGTCAGTCGGTATGGGACGGAATCAACCGCACGACCAATCTTATCGTTGCAGGCAAGAATGTCGTTGTTGCCGGTTACGGTTGGTGCGGAAAGGGCGTGGCGATGCGTGCCAAGGGCCTTGGCGCAGAGGTGATCGTTACGGAAGTCGACCCTATCAAGGCTATGGAGGCTGTCATGGACGGCTTCAAGGTGATGAAGATGGAGCAGGCGGCGGAGCTTGGAGACATCTTCGTTACGGTTACAGGATGTGACGGTGTCATCATCAGGGAGCATTTCCTGAAGATGAAGGACGGAGCGATCTGCTGCAACGCAGGTCATTTTGACTGTGAGGTAGATGTTGCAGGCCTTCGTGAGATAGCCGTCGAGGTGAAGCCTGCACGTAAGAATATCATAGGCTATAAGCTCGCAAACGGAAACCGTATATATGTAATAGCCGAAGGCCGTCTGGTCAACCTGGCGGCAGGCGACGGCCACCCTGCAGAGATCATGGACATGTCATTCGCCATCCAGGCCCTCAGCGCAAAATACCTGGTGGAGAACCGCGACAAGGTGTCGCGCGAGCCGGGATGCATGGTGAACGATGTTCCGCTCGAAATCGATCAGGAGGTGGCACGCCGCAAGCTTACATACTGGGGCTGCGAAATCGACACCCTCACCCCGGAGCAGCATAAATATCTGTACGGGGAATAAAGGTCTGATTTTCTAGAAGTATTTGCGCTCGTTGCGGTCGAGGGCTATGAAGATGAAGATCAGGGCGGTGAAGGCCCAGAGGGACGAGCCGCCGTAGCTGATGAGCGGCAGAGGGATGCCGATCACAGGCATGAGGCCTATGGTCATTCCGATGTTTATGAAAAGATGCATGAAGATGCAGCAGGCGACGCAGTAGCCGTATATACGTGTGAAGGCCTCCCTGCTGCGTTCTGCGTTCTTGATGATCCTCCATATGAGGAATACATACAGAAGTATGACGAATGTGCATCCGAAGAATCCCCATTCCTCTCCGATGGTGCAGAAGATGAAGTCTGTACTCTGCTCCGGAACGAATCCGAATGTGGTCTGGGTGCCGTTCAGATAGCCTTTGCCGAATACTCCGCCTGATCCTATGGCGATCTTTGACTGGTTTACATTATATCCCACTCCGGAAGGGTCTTCTTTCATGCCCAGGAGTACTTCGATCCTCTTCCTCTGGTGGTCCTGCAGCACGCTGTTGAAGATGAAGTCTGCTGAGAATACCAGCATGGTGCCGGCAATCATTGCGCCGATGGCCAGTTGTGAGAATCTGTTCATCTCCCTGAATGCAAAATAGAGGGCAAAAGGAAGCGCCAGTCCCAGTGCTCCGAGGAGTATATAAAGAGGTTTTATGCTTGCTATGAATGACTCGGGATCCTCTGTCAATGCTGTCATGATTGACGGCACGAACGCCATGAGCACTATGAGCGGAACTCCGATGATGAACCACCATTTCAACCTTCCGGAGTATAGGCACATGCAGAAGGAGCCTACTCCCGCCATTACCAGAATGGCGACGAAAGGAGACGCCGTGAGCGTCAGGATGAACAGGAGAATGGCCATTCCCACCATGAACAGAAGCCATCCGGAGAGTCCTTCCCTATATAGCATGAATATGAATCCTACATATACCAGTGCCGATCCTGTCTCACTCTGAAGCACTATTATGCCCATAGGGAGAAGGATGATGAGAGCTGTGATTATGAAGTCCCTGGCCCTTCCTATCCTGTATCCCAGCTGGCTCATGACGGTCGCCAGCATGAGAGATGTCGATATCTTGGATATTTCGGCAGGCTGGAATCGTATTCCGCCGAAGTCAAACCATGACCGCGATCCCTTGACTTCGACTCCCAGGAATATGACGGCGACCAGCAGTCCTATGACGAACAGGTATATCGGCAGGGATAGTCCTTCGTATATTCGGGGACTCAGGACAAACAGTATTATGACTGCAATGACGAGCGAGGTGCCGATCCATATGGCCTGCATGCCGCTTCGGCAGCTTGTGTCGAAGATAGACGAAGGCTCGGCAGACTGCACGGAAGCATAGATGTTCACCCATCCGATGAGCACAAGCAGCAGATAGCAGATCACCAGCTTCCAGTCTATGGTCTTCGCCAGACCTCTTCCTCTATGTCCTCCAAGATCCCTCATTACTTCTTAACCCTTACTCTGTCCATAAGATTGGCATCGAGCATCCTCTTCTCCAATGCCTTCCTGTCACTTGATATCTCTCCGTTGAGGTACATCTCAGTCAGCAGCGATGCTATCGGTGCCGCATAAGATGCTCCGAATCCTCCGTTCTCTATGTATGCGGCAACGGCGATCTTCGGATTGTCCTTCGGTGCAAAGCAGATGAACACGGAATGGTCATGTCCGTGCGGGTTCTGCGCCGTACCTGTCTTTCCACATATGTCCAGGCCCTCCACAGCGGCGATGCTTGCGGTTCCGCCGGAACCGAAGCCGCTGTTCACGGCCCTGTACATGCCTCCTACAACTTTAGGGAAATGTGTCGTGTCGACCATCGTGTACTGCCTTTCCTTGTATTTAGGATCGATCTCCACATTCTCGGAGTCCTTGACGATATGAGGAATGTAGTAGAATCCTCTGTTCGCAATGGTTGCGCAGAGGTTGGCAAGGTGGATAGGCGTGCAGCCGATCTCGCCCTGTCCGATGGACAGCGAGATGACGGTGGTAGCCTTCCAGCCGCCCTTGCGGTAGTATTTGTTGTAGTATTTGGAGTCCGGAATGAATCCACCCAGCTCGGCAGGGAAGTCGCTGCCAAGCTTCTGTCCGAAGCCGAAGCTCATCACATATTCCCTCCACTTGTCCAGAGCGTCGTCGATGCATTCATATTTCGGGTTTTCAAGTATGGCGCGCAATACATAGCAGTAGTATGCGTTGCATGACATCATGATCGACTCCTCGAAATCGATAGGAGACTTGTGCGCATGGCATCCCAGCTTGTTCTTTCCGAAATGGTATCCCATGCTGCATGGATACATGGTCGAGGGCGTGAAGACGCCTTCTTCCAGACCTATGAGGCCGTTCACAAGCTTGAAGACCGATCCCGGAGGATATGGAGCCTGTACAGCTCGGTTGAACATCGGCTTGTAAGGGTTGGAAAGTATCTCGTTGTAGTGCTGTCCGAAGTCGGCGAGCATGTCCACGTCGATGCCGGGGCTGGATACCAAGGTCAGGATCTCTCCGGTAGAGGGCTCGATGGCCACAAGGCTGCCCACCTTGTTGTTCATCAGCATCTGTCCGTAGTTCTGCAGGACGGCGTCGATTGTCGTGGTGATGTCATCTCCGGGTATGGCTTCCTTGTCCTCCTCTCCGTCCTTGTATCTGGACTCTATGCGGTTGCGCGAGTTCCTGAGCCATATGTTGTATCCCTTCTCCCCGCGAAGTTCCTTCTCCCTGGCCGCCTCGATGCCGGTCATTCCGGCATAGTCGCCGGCCTTGTATTCGCCCGGATGCTGCTCCATGTATCTGGCATTCACTTCGGAAACATATCCGAGGAGGTTTCCTCCTGCATTGAACGGGTATTCGCGTATGCTTCGAGCCTGGCCTCTGAAGCCTGGGAACTTGTATGCCACCTCGGCGAACTTCATGTAGGTCTCCGGCGGGAGTTTCTTGAACATCACGACGGTCTGATAACCGATCTTGCGCCTGTTCTTCTTGTACTCGTCCATCTTGGCCTTGATGTCTTCGTATGTGACGTCAAGCACCTTTGCAAGCGCAAGTGTGTCAAACTCAGAGACTTCCCTGGGTGTCACCATCAGGTCATATGCGACCCTGTTGCCCACGAGAATGTTGCCGTTGCGGTCATGGATGATGCCACGGGTAGGGTAGATGGTGGAGTATACCATCGTGTTGTTCTCTGCGCTGAGCTTGTATTTGTCCTCGATGATCTGTATGCTGAACAGCTTCAGGATCAGGATTCCCGCTGCTGTGCACAGGCCTATGAGAAGTTTGTTCTCCCTGTTTAGCTTCATTGCGGTCCTCCCTTATTTTCTGTCATCCGGCGAAAGGATGTTGATGACTATGTAGGAAAGTATGAGATTGCATATCATCGATACGCCGAATCTTGTCATGTTGAACCATGTCGGACGGGTTCCTGCTCCGTCAAGGAAGATGTACAGCGCGAGATATACGGCAAGCGCGGTAACCGCGGCGGCCGATATCTTGCCGGCTCCGTTCTTCTTGAATGTAAACCTGTCGCCCCTGGTGATGAGGTCCTCTCCCATGAATATCTTGATGATCCAGTTGCGAAGGAGAGCCACAGGGACTATCGCAGCGGCATTGAGTCCTATGATTCCTTCCGACATCCAGTCTACTGCAAGTCCGCTGGCAAACGCTATGAGCATGCATGATATGGTGCTCAATGAAGTCGGAATGCATAATACCATTGCAGGAAGCATCGAGAGGGTAATATACGGACCCAGTGCCGCATAGTTGCACAGGACCGCCTGTCCTATGACAAGCAGCGCGTACATTATGCCGAAATGCTGACTTTCCCTTATCATTTCAGTGCCTCCAATGCTTTCATTTCCTCGCTTCCGAGGTTTTCCACTATGGTCACATGACGCAGCGCTCCGAAATCCTCGAAGAGCCTTATCTTTATCTCATATGTCGCTCCGTTCACGATTGTCGCGTCTCCTGCAGTTCCGAGAGGAATGTCTGCAGGGAAGATGGACGAATATCCGCTGGTGTACACGGTGTCTCCCGGCTGGAATTCCACGTGATGCGGAATCTCGGTCAGTATCGCCCCCGAGCTGCTCCTTCCGTCCCAGCTCAGCGGGCCGACCGCTCCGCTCCTGCCCAGCCTTGCACTGATGCTCATCTCATGGTTCTTGAACGAACGGGCGTATGAGTAGTGTTCGCTCACGGCATCGACGATGCCTACAGCTCCCTTGCCTGTGATCACGCCGGCTCCCTGCACGACTCCGTCCTCGGCACCCTTGCCGATGATCATGTAGTTGTGCTGGGTGTTGTTGCTGATCTTGACAATGTTGGCGGGAATGTAGGTGAATCCTCTGCTTCTTTTCATACCGGCGTCAGGAGTCTGCAGGCCGCTCTCCTGGAGAGTCTCCTCCATGAGCGCCAGTCTGGCGCGCAGGTGGTGGTTCTCAAGAGCGAGCGAGTCATTCTCCTTCCTCAGATGGAAATAGTCTCTGACTTTCTGTGTCGTGCCCCACACTGCGCCTTTGAAGCCATGGGATCCGCGTGCAAACCACATCTGCTGCAGCGTGCCGCTGTTGCTGAGCATAGCCAATGCAGCTATCTCCAACGCAATGAAGATAGCTGCTGTTATCACGTGCCTTATGATGTTTCCCTTACGCAAGGCTTATCTCATAAGGAATGTGTAGTTGTCTGTGTTCTTGAGTGCCATGCATGTACCGCGTGCAACAGCCCTGAGCGGGTCTTCTGCCACGTGGAACGGAATGTTCACCTTCTCTGAAAGGCGCTTTGCAAGGCCTCTGAGGAGTGATCCGCCACCTGCGAGGTGGATACCGTTCTTCACGATGTCAGAGAAGAGCTCCGGAGGAGTCTGCTCGAGAACGTGGAGGATGCCGGCCTCGATCCTTGTCACTGACTTGTCAAGGCAGTGTGCGATCTCCTGGTAAGTGATGGTCGCATGGATAGGGAGCGCTGTCATGATGTTAGGTCCGGTGATCTGGTATGGCTCCGGCTCCTCTCCGTCAAGGTCTGGAATCACGGCTCCGATCGCGATCTTGATCTCCTCTGCAGTGATCTGTCCCACTCTGATGTTGTGCTGCTGGCGAAGGTACTGCTGGATGTCGCTTGTGAATACGTCACCTGCAACCTTGATGCTGTCCTGCACTACGATGCCTCCGAGTGAGATGACAGCGATCTCTGTGGTACCGCCTCCTATGTCAACCACCATGTTGCCCTTAGGCGCCTCTACGTCGAGGCCGATACCGAGGGCTGACGCCATAGGCTCATAGATCAGGTATACCTCACGTCCGCCTGCGTGCTCTGAAGAGTCGCGCACCGCACGGATCTCCACTTCAGTACTTCCAGAAGGGATGCCGATCACCATCTTGATGTTAGGTGTGAAGAGCGACCTGCGCTTGCTGTTCACCTGCTTGATGAATCCGCGGATCATCATCTCTGCAGCGTTGAAGTCTGCGATGACACCGTCCCTCATAGGGCGGACTGTCTTGATGCCCGGATTCTCTCTTTCCTGCATGAGCTTCGCCTTCTGTCCGAGGGCGATCGCCTTGCCGGTATTGTTGTCAATGGCCACGATGCTCGGCTCGTCGAGAACGATCTGGTCGTTCTGGAAGATGACGGTGTTGGCCGTTCCGAGGTCCATCGCAAGCTCTTGTGTCAAAAATGAAAATCCCATATTTTTATCTGCTTTTATTCAGGTTTGTATAATAGGCCGTAAAATTACAAAAAATCATTTAATTTTGTGAACAAAATGTAGCTATGTCCAGAAAAAAATATTTAATCGTCATGGCGGCCGGCAGCGGCACCCGCATGGGCGCCACGATGCCGAAACAGTTCATAGAACTGGAGGGGGAGGCCATACTCCAGATGACCATAGAGGTCTTTCTCAGGGCATGCCCTGACATTCATGTCATTACAGTGCTTCCGGAGTCCCATATGGGCTATTGGAGAGACTACTGTCTGAAAAGAAACTTCATCTGTCCTCAGATTCTTGTCAAGGGCGGCATAACCCGTTTCCATTCTGTCAGAAACGCCCTTTCCAAAGTTCCTGACGGAGCCCTGGTCGCTGTCCACGACGGCGTCCGCCCTCTTGTCTCCGAGGCTTTCATCAAGGAAATGTTCGCCAAGGCGGAATCTGTTCCCGCCCTGATCCCGGTGATACCATGCGTCGACACGATGAAGGTGCTCGGCACCAGAAAGACAGCTGACGGGGAAGAACTCTATACCATGGAAGGCCAGACTGCCGACCGATCAGTCCTTTTCGGCGCGCAGACCCCTCAGATATTTCATTCCGAAGTCATCAAGGAAGCATATGCCCAGGCCTATGACACGGCATTCACTGACGACGCCTCCGTGGTGCTTAAAAACGGAAAGAACCTCTCATACCATATCGGCGAGAGGTTCAATATAAAGATCACTACGCAGGACGACCTCGTCCTGGCGAAGGCTATTCTTTCTCTTTCTCTTTCTCCTTCCTGCTCTTCTTGACGCTTGCAGAGAAGCTTGTGTTCTGATATTCCTTCACCCACACCTGGCGCTCGATGGCCTGGTCAAGTGAGATCTGTGTCTCTGTCTGCTGGACATATGGGATCTTCTGGATTGTGTTCAGAAGAATCTGCATCAGATGGTCATGGTCGAAACAGTACAGCTTGATCAAGAGTGCGTGTTTTCCTGTAACAAAGTGGCATTCAACGATTTCCGAAATCTTCTTGAATGACTCGATCACTTCCGGATACTTGTTTGCCTCGGCAAGGGAGACGCTCACGAATGCGCATACATTAAGTCCGAGAGCCTGCGGCTTTACAAGCAGGCGGGAGCCTGTGATGACGCCATTGGCTTCGAGTCTCTTTACTCTCTGATGTATCGCTGCTCCGGAGACATTGCACTCACGCGCAATCTCCAGAAACGGCATCCTTGCGTTCTTGACCAGAAAAGAAAGGATCTTCTGGTCGATCTGGTCTATCTGATAAGTTGACATTGTTGTTTAGGTGTTATTCTTTATGAACGACAAATTTAAATAAATCTTGAAAAAAATTCAAAAATTACTTGCGTCTTTTCTTGCGTCCGGTCGGCTCTGAGGTGGATATGATCTCCTTGCAGCGCTCTTCAGTAAGCGTCGCAGGGTCAGTGCCTTTCGGTATCTTGTAGTTGCTGCCCGCATGCTTGATGTATGGTCCGTATGCTCCGTTGATGACCTGAATGTCGCTTTCGGTGTATTCAGCTATGATTCCACCGGCCTTCTTGCTCTCGCTTTCCTCGATGAGGGAGATGCATGTGGCAAGGTCAACCTTGAGCGGATCTGTTCCGCGAGGGAGTGACACATTCTTGTCTCCATACTTGATGTATGGACCGAATTTTCCCTTTGTGCATATGATGTCTATGCCGTTGTGCTGGCCGACGGTCCTTGGCAGATCGAAGAGCTTGAGCGCCTCTTCGAGAGTGATGCTCTCGATGAGCTGTCCCGGAGCAAGGCTGGCATACTGCTTATGCGCGCCGTCTCCCTTCTGGACGTATGGTCCATACTGTCCGAAACGTGCAACAAGCGGCTGTCCGTCCTTAGGGTCGACGCCGAGTTCGCGGCTTACATTGCTGTATTCCCTGTTGGTCAGAGTCTCCTGCACCTTTGCGTGGAACGGTCCGTAGAACTCGCTGATGACGTTGTTCCATACGAGCTCGCCCTCCGCGATCTTGTCGAAGTCCTTCTCCACGTTGGCTGTGAATCCATAGTCAAGGATTGTGTCGAAGTTCTTCACGAGATAGTCTGTGACGATCATTCCGATGTCCTGAGGCAGCAGACGTCCCTTTTCCGCTCCGACGGTCTCGGTCTTCGCGACGGCCTTGATCACGCCCTTTCTGAGAGTCAGGTTGGTAACGGCGTGCTTCTGACCGGTCTTGTCTCCCTTGGTTATATATCCTCTGCCTTTGGTAAGGGTGGAGATGGTAGGGGCATATGTGGAAGGACGGCCGATGCCGAGTTCCTCGAGTTTCTTGACGAGAGTTGCCTCTGAGTAGCGTGATGGTGCTGCGGTGAACTTGCACTCTGCTGTGATTCCTTCCTCGTACATCCTTCCTCCGAGCTTCATTTCTGGCAGGATTGTCATCTCGTCGTCCTGTGCAGGCTCGTCGGTGCTTTCCATATAGAGCTTGAGGAATCCGTCGAAGAGCACTTCGCTCGCCTGTACGTTGAACTTCTCCTCGCCCTTGTCGTATGCGACCTTGATGTCGGTCTTCATGAGGCGCGCGTCCGCCATCTGTGAGGCGACGGTGCGCTTCCAGATGAGTTCGTACAGCTTCTTCTCCTGAGGGGTTCCCTCGATGGTGGTGTTCTCTATATATGTAGGACGGATGGCCTCGTGCGCCTCCTGTGCGCCCTTGGCCTTTGTCTTATACTGTCTGACCTTTGAATATTCATCTCCGAAGTTGTTGCAGATGAACGACTTTGCCGCACCGATGGCCAGGGTCGAAAGATTGGTCGAGTCGGTACGCATGTAGGTGATGAGTCCGTGCTCATAGAGCTTCTGGGCGATGCTCATGGTCTGGCTGACCGACATCCTGAGCTTCCTCGAAGCCTCCTGCTGGAGGGTCGATGTGGTGAACGGAGCCGCAGGAGTCCTGACGGCTTCTTTCTTTTCAATGTCAGATATGGTGAAAACAGCTCCGATGCACTTCTCAAGGAATGCCTTCGCGCTTTCCATGTCTGGGAATCTCCTGTCGAGAGTTGCCTTCACGAGCACCTGGTCAGGTGTTCCTTCAGGATGGAATATCGCATCTACCTTATAATATGCTTCATGATTGAATCCGAGGATCTCCCTTTCGCGGTCGACAACCAGACGGAGGGCCACAGACTGCACGCGTCCTGCTGAAAGCTTCGGCTGTATCTTCCTCCAGAGCACAGGAGAAAGTTCGAATCCTACCAGCCTGTCGAGCACGCGCCTTGCCTGCTGCGCGTCTACGAGGCTCATGTCTATGCTGCGTGGGTTCTGTATCGCGTTGAGAATGGCGTTCTTGGTGATCTCGTGGAACACTATTCTCTTCGTCTTGTCTTCAGTGAGTCCGAGAGTCTCGAACAGATGCCATGAAATGGCCTCTCCTTCACGGTCCTCATCGGATGCGAGCCATACGGTTTCAGCATCCTTTGCCGCCTTCTTGAGGTCAGCTACAACCTTCTTCTTGTCTGCCGGTATCACATATTCCGGCTTGAATCCTCCCTCTACATCAATGCTGAGTTCGTTGTCCTGCAGGTCACGGATGTGGCCGAAGCTGGATTTCACGACGAAATCTTCGCCCAGGAACTTCTGTATGGTGCCGGCCTTTGCCGGTGACTCGACGATAACTAAATTTTTTCCTTCCTTCTTCATCTCAATGTCTCCTCTTTTTCAAAAGAAAGTGCAAAGTAAGGCACAAACAAGGCAAATTTCCAAATTTTGTTGTTAATTTTGTGGGTTTGAAATATTAAGGAAAACAAGGTCACCTTTAGGTGACATGCATTGGAGAAATATTATGAAGGACACGACTAAAAAGAAAATAATCAAATGGTTCTGGGTGCTGTTCACCACCCCTATACTGCTTGTGGCTGCTCTGATCTTCTGCGTGTGGATGTTTGCCGACATCCCGTCGTTCGAGGAACTGGAAAACCCGCAGAGCAACCTTGCGACCCAGGTGATAGCCGAAGATGGAGAGATCCTGACGACTTTCCATATAGAGAACCGTTCGTATGTGAGCTACGAGGAACTCTCTCCCAACCTTGTCCATGCGGCAGTGGCTACGGAGGACTCACGCTTCTATCGCCATTCTGGCATCGACTTCGAGAGTCTCGCCCGTGTGCTCGTGAAGACAGTCCTGGGAGGAAGCTCCAGCCAGGGAGGTGGAAGTACCATCACCCAGCAGCTGGCGAAGACACTCTATCCGCGCCAGGATGTAAGCAGCAAGATTCCGGGAGTGTCGACTCTCAAGATGGTGTGGATCAAGCTCAAGGAGTGGGTCACTGCAGTCAAGCTCGAGCGCAGCTACACCAAGGACGAGATCATGAACATGTATATGAATCAGATCTTCTTCGGCAGCAATGCGTACGGCATCAAGGCCGCAGCCCAGACATTCTTCGGAAAATCTCCGATCGACCTGACTGTCGAAGAGGCGGCTACGCTTGTAGGCATGGTCAACAAGCCTACAAGATACAATCCGGCGCTCAATCCTGACAAGTCCCTCGCACGAAGAAACCTCGTGATCTCCCGCATGGAGCAGAACGGATTCCTCACCAAGGAGGAGGCGGATTCCATACAGCAGATTCCTATAACATTGTCATATCAGATCCAGGACCACAACGCCGGCATAGGCCCGTATTTCAGGGACATGCTCCGCCGTACGATGAATGCAAAGGAGCCGAAGCGCTCGTCTTATACTCAGTATGAAGACTACGTGGTAGACTCTCTTCTCTGGGCAGACGACGCATTCTACGGCTGGCTGAACAAGAACACCAAGTCCGACGGCACCAGGTATGACCTTGACAGGGACGGCCTCCGCATCTATACTACCATAAACTACAAGATGCAGAAATATGCGGAAGAGGCTGTGGCAGAGCACCTCGGACAGGACCTCCAGAAGTCTTTCGACCGTCATCTCAAGTGGAACAGGAACAAGCCTTTCGCAAGCGACATAGACCAGAAGACCATAGACCAGCTCATGAAGCAGGCGCGTCGCTGGAGCGACCGCTACCGCATAATGAAGGCAAACGGAGCCTCTGAGAGCGACATCCGCAAGAGTTTCACCGAGCCTGTGAGGATGCGCCTCTTCTCATGGGACAAGAAGGGGTATATCGATACGGTGATGACTCCTGACGACTCCATTAAATATTATAAGGGACATCTTCGTGCGGCATTCATGGCCATAGAGCCGCATTCCGGTTTTGTGAAGGCGTATGTCGGAGGTCCGAACTACCGCTACTTCAAGTATGACAATGTCCGCCAGGGCAAGCGTCAGGTGGGATCGACCATCAAGCCTTTCCTTTATACACTCGCGATGCAGGAGGGCATGAGCCCGTGCGACAGAGTCGTGAATGTGCCTCAGACCTTCCTCGTGGGCGACACAACATGGACACCGAAGAGTACCGACAAGGACGAGTGGATCGGCCAGACTGTGACTCTCAAGTGGGGTCTCACCAAGAGTTCCAACAACATCTCTGCATATCTGATGAAACAGTACGGCCCTGAGGCCATGGTCGAGATGATGCGCAAGATGGGTATCGGATGCTATCTGGATCCTGTCAATCCGCTTTGCGTGGGAGCAGCAGACATATCTGTATATGAGATGGTTGCGGCATACAACACCTTCCCTTCAAAGGGTGTGTATGCTTCGCCGATCTTCGTGACCAGGATAGAGGACAATCTCGGCAATGTGCTCGGAGAGTTCACAAACAGGAAGAAGGAAGCTATCAGCGACTATACGGCTTACCTCATGGCCAACCTCATGCAGGGCGTGGTCAACAGCGGAACAGGTGTACGCCTGCGTGCAAAATATGGCTTGAAGGGAGAGATAGCCGGAAAGACCGGTACGACCAACGATCAGTCTGACGGATGGTTCATAGGATATACTCCGACCCTGACTGCAGGAGTATGGGTCGGCGCCGAGGACCGTCAGGTTCACTTCGAGTCCCTCAGCCTCGGAGGAGGATCAAACATGGCACTGCCTATATGGGGAATATTCATGAAGAAGGTGCTTGCAGACGGCACATTGGGAGTGTATGAGACAGACCAGTTCATAGCCCCTCCGGGCATCACCCTCAACCTGAATTGCGACGGCAGCGATACCGATGCGGCAGCAGGAGGTCAGTCATCTGAAATCGAGGAAGAAAACTACTTCGAGTAGTTTTCTTCTTCGAGCCTGTCGAGTAGTTGTCAATTCGAGCTTGTCGAGAAATCTATAAATTATGTATAAGTCAATAGTAGTGATATACGGCAGCGACTCTTCCGAGTGGGAAGTGTCGGTGCGCAGCGGTGAGTTCACCGCATCCCAGGTGGATGGAACAAAGTATGATGTCTATGAGATGTTCGCCCGCTTCGGCGAGTGGACGCTTGCGGCATACCGCAGGAAGGGCGCCGAAAGGGTGGCGATTCCTGCCGGGGAGCGTCCGGTAATAGACAAGAGTGATTTTTCAGTGATGCTTGACGGTGAGAAGGTCAGATTTGACTACGCCTACATCATGCAGCACGGAACTCCGGGCGAGAACGGACTCATGCAGGGTTACCTCGAGATGCTCGGCGTGCCGCACAGCGGCTGCAACGCCTTCGTCTCAGCCATCACATTCGACAAGTTCTCCTGCAAGAGCTATCTCAAGGATGTGGACTTTGTCAAATGTGCAAAGGACATATTCCTTCGCAAGGGCGAGTCTGTGGACGGCCTTGCGGAGCGTGCTGTGGAGAAACTCGGTCTGCCGATGTTTGTGAAGCCTACCGACGGCGGCAGCAGCTTCGGTGTGACGAAGGTCAAGGCCGTGGAGGATTTCCAGAAGGCCGTGGACTGCGCTTTCTCAGAGGGCAACATGCTCATAGCAGAGGCGGCGGTAGTCGGCAGGGAACTGACTTGTGCTGTATATGATAATGGTAAGGAGAATGTGGCCCTCCCAGTGATAGAGATCCTGACAGACAACGAGTTCTTTGACTATGAGGCGAAGTACAACGGCCATAGCCGCGAAGTCTGCCCGGCGCAGATTCCGGACACTCTCCGTGACGAGATTCAGGAAGTTTCAAAGAAGATATATGAGCATCTGGGATGCGCCGGCCTTGTCCGCGTTGATTATATCGCATCGGAAGAGGGCCTTTATTTCCTTGAGGTCAACACCATCCCGGGCATGACATCAGCTTCACTCGTACCTCAGATGGTAAGGGCTGCCGGAATGTCCATGACCTCATTCCTTTCTTCAATAATCGAGAATTCATAGTGCTTTTAAGGCAGCTTATATCAGAAGGAACGGCGACCGTTTCGCAGGCCTTCCCCGAAAGGGAGGCGCGCGAGATGGTCCTGCTGTATCTGGGATATGCCCTCGGCACTTCGCGCCATACTCATATAATAGAACCCTCATATGAGGTTTCCGATGTACATGCCTCCGATGCCATGAAGGCTTTTGCCAGAATGGCGGCCGGTGAACCTATACAATATATAATAGGTATGGCTTATTTTTACGGAAGGGAATTTCTCGTCACTCCGGATGTCCTGATCCCGCGCCCTGAAACCGAACTTCTCTGCCGTGAGGTCATAGATTGGACTGATTCATATGGATTGCCGTCAGGCGGATTGCGCATCGCAGACCTCTGCACCGGCAGCGGCTGCATCGCCTGGACCCTGGCGCTTGAGCTGCCTGGAACGGAAGTTCTGGCGGTAGACATTTCTGACGGAGCCCTCGATGTGGCTGCGGGCCAGAGCTTTGGCAAGGACGGCTGCAAGAGTCCGTCATTCTTCAAGGCTGATGTCCTTGCCGGACCACAGGACAGGTTCGGGACCTTTGATGTCATGGTCAGCAATCCACCATATGTGATGGAGTCGGAGAAGGCTATGATGCGGAAGAATGTCCTTGAGCATGAGCCGGAGCTTGCGCTTTTTGTTCCGGACAACGATCCGCTGATATTCTACAGGGCTGTAGCTGACTGGGCGAAGAAACTTCTCAAGCCGGGTGGATTGTGCTTTGTGGAGATCAACGAATCCCTCGGAGAGGAGACGGCAGATGTGTTCCGTGACAGAGGATTCAAGGATGTCCAGGTTGTGAAAGACCTTTCAGAGAGAGACAGATTCGTCCGTGCTATACAGGATTTTAGCTGATTTTTCTAAAAAATACGCTTAATTTTAATTCGTAAAACGCCCTCAGGTATGAGTCTGAGGGCGTTTTTGTAATTTACCCGAAAACATTTTTTTTACACGGATAATGCTTCGGAACTTTGCTGCCGTATAAAAGTAGCAGTTATGAAGAAGATTGTTTTACTATTTGCAGCGGTGTTGGCGGCGTCTTGCGAGATTGTCGACAATGACATGGACAAGCATGTCGACTCGACTTATGTTTCCCTCGCCGATGTTGCGGCTTTGATGTCCCGCCTGCCTCTGGAGGCGGAGCATCTTCGCGAGGTGCATGATGCGGTAAGCGCGTCCTCAGGCAACGGATATGATGAGGAATATACCATGTCGCAGCTGTTCACAGCTCCGGGGTCCGGAGTCGGTGATCCTGTGACAAAGGCGTCTGCAGGTTATGAGAGGCCGTTACATATGCTTATAGAGGAACATTTGCGTTCTGCCCCCGTTACAAAGTCTACGACGGTGATGGACCCGGACAGATGGATATCGTATGTTTCCGGATCGGACATTCAGATATACTGGCCATATTCGGAGGGATGGGACGGGAAGCAGATGCCGGTGATCACATTCGATCCGGAGGATGATTCTGTTAATAATTCAGGTTATATGTTGGTGACTGATGAAGACGGCTTCCGCCATGTTGAGGAGGTGCTGGTTGATGAGGAGTTGGCCAGACGCTGCCCTGTCTGGGTCATAAACAGGAACTCGGACGCGCAGTACAAGAGTCTCGAGATGTTGAGAAGGGAGGATCCGCAGTGGGGCGAAGGAGGCGGAAGCGTCATTGTCAGACCACAGGAGACCAAGTCGACATCAGAAGTGAGGACTCTGATCCTCAAGGACTTCACCATGAACAGAAACTATGATTCGTGGTTCGCGGGAGCGTCGGAATTCTTCGTCAAGATCGGCGCCTTCGAGGATTTTACTGCTACGACCGAAGCGGAGATGAAGCTCTATAATCCGACCATCACAGACTTCATGATAGTCGTGAAAAGGAACCAGACCGGCATCCCACAGCCTTTCAATGCCATCCTTGTCTCGGACTGGACCGGCCAGATGGACAGTTGTGCCATGATGATAATAGAAGATGACGGAGGAACGATAAAGGAGTGGAGCTGTACGGCCTTGGTCAGGGTGGATTCCAGAAGCTACGGCATAGAACTTAAGATTCCGTTCTACTCATATGATGACATAGTCTGGCGCGGCAACCTCACCAGCAGATGGTTCGAGGCAAACAACAATACTGTCTGTCGCTTTGGCGACATAGACATGACCTTTGAACTTGTGGAGTATTAAAAGTTGTAAAATTTCTATTAAATAATTTAATAAATAATAGAAATATTTCTATATTTGTAGTAGATATATTGTGAAGACAACAGAATTTCACAAATTGGTCCGTGCAAACGGATGGAAAGTCCTCAGGCAGACGGGTAGTCATATCATTTATCAAAAAGGCTCAATGACATATCCGGTGCCTTATCATGGGGCCAAGGAACTTGGCAAGGGACTCGAGAACAAGATGATAAAGGATATGGGTCTAAAGAGTAAGGGATTATGAAACTGATACCGGCTATAATCGAAAGAGCGGAAGATGGCACTTACAGCGTCTATTGCAAGAATGAAATATTTTCAGGGATGGGGGTGACCATACCGGAAGCAAAGGCTGACATGCATAGACAGATGGCAGTATATAAGGAAACGGCGTTGAAAGAAGGGTTCAAGTATCCGGAGTTTCTGGATGAGGAGCATGTCATAGAATATACTGTAGATGCTCTCAGTCTCATGAACTATTATGTGAAGTCAGGAATATTTTCCTTGTCTGCGTTGGAAAAGATTACTGGCATAAACCAGAAACAACTTTGGGCTTACACTACTGGAACCAAGCCTCGCAAAGCCCAGAAAGACAAGATAATATCCGGATTTCTGCGTTTGTCTCAGGACCTTGACGCGGTCTTCGCTTAACCTTTGACTGTCATCTCGCAGCGGGCACAGTCGAAGTGGAGGGAGAAGCGCTGGCCGTTGTTGAGGAGGAAGAGAGGACCGCAGGCCGGTGCTCCCTGATGGACAGGACACATGCCAAGCTCATGCTTTATGCAATATCTGGTGCGCATGAGTTCCGCATCTTCCTTGTGTGAGAGTTCATATGCCGCTTCAGATTCGGTCACGCCGCTTCTGCGGTATACTCCATCGGACAGACGGTTGGACACATTGTTCTTGTATGTGACCTTCTTCAGAGGATAATCAGATGGATTGTCCGTCATCGGCTCCCTTATGAGCAGCTCTCTTGCGATGCAAGGCTCGCTGTCGAGCATTTCTGCAAGATTCCTTCTTATCGCATTGATCGCTGATGCGCTCATGAACGGCAAAATGCCTTCAGGAACGCTTTCAAGGCGGAATCTGTAGATGCTTGTGCTCTTGCCGATCTGGCTTTCCAGCATGCTTCTCATCCTTTCCATATTGCCGGCATCCTGGCCTCCGGCGTCGACTGTCGCGGATGCTCTCCTGCCGTCTTCGCTTACGGCTGTCGCCTCCGCTTTCCACAGCCCGCCTTCCTTGACGAACGAGAGAGTGACAGATACGGCAATCTCCCTGGTGCAGGCCTGCTTTTCGAGTTCCCGCTCGAAAGCGGCGTTTATATTCCTGAATATCCTTGCTCCGATGAACAGATCTGAAACGCTCTTGCATCGGATGGACGTGCCGCTGCAGACGTCGCCGCGGAATCCTGTGACGTTTCCGTCCTTTGCCACGAATGAGAATCCGTCACCATTGTTCAGGATGATGTCCCTGCTGACGGTCTTAAGAGTTATCTGAGTCTTGTCCTTGCTGAGGGCGGACACCGTTCCTATCTCCTCGCCCATGGATTTTGCAGTATCCAGGCAGGCCCATCTGCCTTTTCTGCCATCGATGAACAGTTCGGTATATCCGCGGTTGAATGTCTTTCTGGTGTCAGGCGTGAAGCCTCCGGTGACGGTTCCGAACGAACCTCTGACATATTCTCCGACATGATTTGAGATGAATCTGTCCAAAGCGAGGGAGTAGTCCCTCACTACATTCTTCACATAAGATTCATTTTTAAGGCGGCCTTCGATCTTGAATGATGTGATGCCTGCCTGTGCGAGTTCGCCGATACGCACCTTGAGATTATAGTCCTTGAGCGAGAGGAGGGCCTTGTCCCTGACCAGGACCTTGCCCTTGGCGTCGACCAGGTCGTAGCGTGAGCGGCAGGCCTGGATGCAGGCGCCTCGGTTGGCGCTTCTGCCGGCGATCTTCTCGGAAAGGTAGCACTGGCCGCTGTAGCAGACACACAGGGCTCCATGCACAAAGAATTCCAGCTCGCATGAGACGGCATCGCGGATAGCCTTTATTTCCTTGAGCGACAGTTCTCTCTCAAGGATCAGTCTCGAGAATCCCAGACTTTCCAGATATGCTGCCTGCTCGGGTGTCCTGATGGCACATTGGGTGGAAGCATGCAGCGGAATGCGCAGATCTTCCTTGAGGTTGCCAATGCCGTTGCGGGCCATCTCTACAATGGCAAGGTCCTGGACGATGATGGCGTCGGCTCCGGCTTCCTGCACGGCGAGCATCTGCCTGTATGCAGACTCCAGCTCATCATCATATAGAATGGTGTTCAGCGTCACGAATATCCTGACCCCGAACCTGTGCGCGTACTCGCAGAGCCTCCTGATGTCATCCACCTGGTTGCCCGCCGCCTGGCGCGCACCGAACTGCGGTCCGGCGATATACACAGCATCGGCACCGCAGTCTATTGCTGCGATGCCGATCTGGTAATCTCTTGCCGGAGCAAGCAGTTCAAGCTGCTTCATCGATTAGAGGGTCTTGAGCTGCTCCTGTGCACCAGGACCGAACTTAGGGTCTGTGAGGATCTGCTGGTAGTAAACCTTGGCCTTCTCCTTGTCGCCCATGATCTGTGCTGTTGCTGCGATGGTGTACTTCATCTGAGCTGCGTCCTTTGCGTTAGGTGAGAACTCGAGGTATTTCTCAAGGTACTGAATTGCCTCAGCGTTCTTTCCGAGAGCAGATGCTGCTGTACCTGCAACCTTCATGGCTGTAGCGTTCTCAAGGTAGCCGTTAGACTTGAGGGCGAGCTCGAGAGCTGCCGCCTTGTCAGTCTTGAGGGCTGCTGCCGCCTTCTTTACGAAGAGGTTTGAGAGCTGCTTGTATGCGTTCTTCTCCTGACCGTTCTGTGCTGCAACGAGGTAAGCTGCCTCAGCCTCCTCAGTCTTGCCTGTAGCGCCGTATGCCATTCCGAGGCGGAGGGCTGCCATTGCGTTGGTAGGGTCAGCTGCCATGATCTGGCTGTAAACCTCGATTGCGCCAGCAAAGTTCTTGCTGTTGATCATGTCGTTGCCCTTTGCCATGAGAGTCTGACCGATGAGAGCCTTTGCCTCCTCAGCCTCAGCCACGTTGCCGTAGAGGTTTGCAACCTCGATAGTCTTGTTGAGCTGCTCTATCGCTGCATCAAACTGATTAGCCTTGATAAGGTCCTTTGCAATCGAACCCATAAGTACAGGGATGTAGCTCTTGCAGTTTTCTGCGATCTGAGCGCCTTCCTCGCCAAGTTCCTCAGCGGCAGTGAGGGCTGCCTGGAAATATCCTATTGCAGCTTCCTTGTTGCCCATTTCGAGCTCCATGGCTCCGTTGTTGTAGGTCTCGGTTACAGAGTTGATGTCCTGTGCAGATGCTACGCCTGCCGCCATCATAACAGATGCAAAAAAGAGAATAATCTTCTTCATAATGGTATTTGATTTGTTCAACATAATTATCCTAAAGGTAGTAAACACGCAAAAATAGTAAAAAATATCGTATTTTTGCAGTCACTCATCAGATTTATTAATGAAAAACGGATTTGTCAGGTTAGCGGCTTTAGTATCAAGCCTGTTATTATCAATTACCGTGCCAGCTCAGGATCTTCCCGTTCTGCCTGCTGACGCGTCGATAAGGCATGCCGTGCTTCCGAACGGTCTGAACTGCTATGTGACGGGGAATCCGGCGGTCAAGGGATTTGCAGACTATGCCCTGGTGTCGAAAGAGAACGGAGCGACTTTAATGTATTTCCGTGACAAGCAGACGGCAGATGAGAAGCAGGTGGATTCCACTCTCGTCGCCCTGATGAAGCATGTTGAAGAGCTAGGCCGTCCTTCGGTTTATGCCCTTATGGCGAGTGGCGACCTGAAGGCGGATGACATCATGAAGAAGCTCCGCTACATGTCATATATGATACCGGCCGGTGAACCCGCTGGAAAGACGGAGTATGCCAAGGGAGAACTCACTCCTGTGGCCTTCAAGGCCGTTGATGATACGCTGAAGAGAATCACGACGATATATGCGGAATGGACATCTCCACGCACGCCTGAGCACCTTATGAACACCGTGCAGACGGCAGTCTATGACAAGACCGTGTATGAGTTCGGAGAGGTTGCATGCAGCAGGATCAGGGCGGAGCTGGCTGCTGCGGATGTGCCGGCTGCGGATGTGCGTTTTGCGCACAGGGGCAGCCTGGAGGGCCGCGGAGACGAGATGTTCAGGATAACAGTCGCAGTGGAGACTTCGGCGGCGGACCATGCGGAGGAGACCATAAGGGAAGTACTCGCGGAAATCGATGCCGAGGGCGCTTCTGCGGCGGAACTCAAGCTCGCGGAAAGCCGCTATTTCGCGTCGTTGGAGCGCAGAATGAAGGGCAGTGACAGGACCAACGAGGGTTATATAAACAGATGTATTGCGGCATATCTGTATAATGGATCTCTGGCTTCAGTCAAGGAACGGCTTGCCTTCCATAAGTCAAAATATATCCCGGATCAGGCTCGCGAGGCCCTTTTTGCCGGTGTCGCATCTGCTTTGATAGACATTGATGCCAAGACAGCAGAAGGGGAGAAGAAGTATGTGGACCTGTCCGACACCTTGTCATTCCCGGTATCGGGCCCAAAGGTAAAGGTGTCATCAGACAGGAAGGATCCGATTTCCGGCGGAAGGATATGGACATTCTCCAACGGATTCAAGGTGGTCTACCGGAAGATGCCGACCGGTGGTGTCCTGCACTATTCTCTGGCCATGAACGGCGGATATGGAAGCATCAGGACTCTGTCCAAAGGTGAGGGCGCGTTCATGTCGGACTATCTTGACATCTGTCACATATCAGGCCTGAAGGGCCGTGATTTCAAGGATATGCTGTGCCTCTCGGGCATCACGATGGACGAGCAGGTCAACCTCTCCAATGTGATAATCAGCGGTGAAGCTGCAGACGCCAATCTGCCGTTGCTGCTGAAGTCGCTTCTGGCTGTGGCGAACGACCGCAGCGTGGATACGGCTGCCGTTTCGTATTATCAGCGTAGCGAGCGGCTCCGTCTGGAGCGCGCCTCAGGCAGCGTGCGCGACATGGGGGCGGTCATCGACAGCCTCATATGCCCGGATTACATATATTCTCCATATAAGTCGGCAGGTCATCTGCAGGATGATACTTTTGACAAGGCTGCGGAGCTTTTCGATGAGATGAGTTTGAAGGTGAATGACGGAGTGCTCGTTCTTGTCGGAGACATGGACGAGACGAAGGTCAAGAAGACGCTTCTGCAGTATGTGGGAGGGTTCAGGACCCGTGAGGGCGTGTTCAGCAGGACCATGGTGCATTATCAGCCGGTGTCCGGATGGATGACATACAATGTCGAAGGAAACAGGGACGCTGTGGTCGTGGCCATGTCGGCCCGTCTCCCGATGACTGCGGACAACTATCTGGCTGCGGACATTGCGTCGATGTATCTCAAGGAGGTCATGCAGAATGAGCTCGCGCCCCTGGGACTCAAGGTGAACATGTCCCAGTCGCGTCGCATATACCCCGAGGAAAGGTTCAGCGTCATGCTGCTGGTGGAGGGTGAGGACATGCCTGAAGACATCATGCGCCTGATAAGGACAGCCTTGGCAAAGGCGGAGGCCGAAAAGCCGGACAAAGCCTATATGGAGGCTGCCAAGGCATACTGCAAGAACCTCTATGATATGGATATGAAGGGGCCTTCATATTGGCTTCATGCTGTTGCCATGAGGTATCTCGACGGCAAGGACTTCACCACGGGATATGCTTCAAAGATAGACGCTGTAACCCCTGCAAAGGTCTGTGACATACTGACTTTGCTGGGTGACGGCAGCAAAGTTGAATACAAGATAGACAAAAGATAGATATGGACCACGGAACAATAATTCAGATCGACGACTGCCTCATATCGGAGGAGATCTTCACAGAGTATTTTGCATGCGACTATGAGAAGTGCAAGGGATGCTGCTGCGTCATCGGTGACAGCGGAGCCCCTATGGAGGAGTGCGAGGCTGAGGCCATAGAAAAGAACTACCATATATTCTCTCCGATCATGTCGGAGGAAGGCCGTGCGGCTGTAGCTGCAAAGGGCTTCTATGAGATCGATATGGACGGGGATATGGTGACTCCTCTTGTGCCGGGCAGCGAGGAATGTGCATACACGCTTTTTGACGAGAACGGCAACTGCTTCTGCTCTATGGAGCGCTGCTGGTTCCAGGGCAAGGGCGACTTCCGCAAGCCTATATCATGCTGGCTCTATCCGATCCGCATAACCCAGCTCAGCAATGGCACGAGAGCCCTGAACCTGCATCGCTGGCACATCTGCCAGGACGCTTTCGCAAAGGGCAAGAAGGAAGGCATCCGCGTATATCAGTTCTTACGCGAACCTATCGAACGTTATTTCGGAGAGGATTTCTACGAGGCTCTTGAGGAAGCAGCCAAGATGTTCGAGAACAGATAGTTACAGCTGACTTATATGATATGAAAGTCCTGTCGCGACTTTCATGACATCCTTGCGGAGGCCCTCCATAGTCCAGGTGCTTCCGCATTTTGTCATTATGAGCCTGTCTTCGTTCATTCTTGTGAGCCTTCCGGCCATGCGCCTGTATCTGAATGACATGCTGTCCGCGCTTTCGCTCTCGAGGACATAGCCGCGTGCCTCCATATATTTCACGACTTCGTCGCGGATGTCGGCAAGCTCCCTGTCCATCTCCATGTCGCGTGTGATGAATCCCAGTTTAGGATACACGGCAGCCACGATGGCAAAGAATATGGCAATCTTCCAGATGGCGTTCCAGCCGCCTTCGAAGATTTCATTTATGTCTCCCGCAGCGAGCCCGGTTGCGACGAGTGCGAGGACGATGACAGTCGTCCAGAATGCGAAGTAGAAGAAGTATTTGACTGATCTTACCAGATATTTCATAGCATGTTATTTGTTGTGCATTGATTGTGTCCGTATGCCTACAGACACAACAAATATAGCAATAATCTTAGATTTTGTTATCTTTGCGTGCACATTGGGAATATTAACAATCCAAAACAGAGAAAAATGGGAGAGCAGACTTTGAAAAAGATCATGTATGGACTTATCGCCGCTGTAGTAGTGCTTGCCGGCGTTCTTGCATACATATGGTATCAGAAATCATCGCTTGTGAATGAACTTACCGCAGAGAAGGAAGACCTTACAGAGCAGATGATCGCCCTTCAGAATGACTATGAGACCCTGTCGTCGGAGTACGACGACATCAACCTCCAGCTGGACTCGTCACGCATTGAGGTTCAGCTCCTTATAGAGAAGATCCAGAAGACCGAGGCGACTAACAGAAGCAAGATCCGTCAGTATGAGAAGGAACTCGGCACCCTTCGCAGCATCATGAGGAACTATGTGGTGCAGATCGACTCTCTCAACAAGCTCAACAAGAAGTTGACAGCCGACGCTGCCGAGGCGCGCCGTCAGGCTGCCGAGAGCAAGAAGAGGACCGAAGAGCTGTCGAAGACAGTCGAGGACCTCTCGGGACGCGTGGCTACAGGCGCCGTGCTGAAGGCATATAATCTCAAGACCGAGGCATATAACTCTTCCGACAAGGTTACAGACCGAAGCAGCAGGGTTACATATCTGCTGACGACTCTCAGCCTTGGCGAGAATGACCTTGCAGAGAGAGGACCTGTCACAGTATATATCCGCGTGAAGGATCCTGACGGAATCCTCCTTCTGAACGATGTGCAGAAGACTTTCGAGTATAATGGAGAGCCTATGGTAGCTTCGGCGTCACGTGAGGTCGACTACCAGGGATCGGAGGTCGAGATGGGTATCTATCTCAATGGCATCGCAGGATATACAAAGGGAGTATATACCATCGAGGCATACACTGCAAAGTCTCTTCTCGGCACCACCGAGCTCATGCTCCGATAGGTCGTGATATACGTTCACATACCGTTCTGCAGGAGTTTCTGTACCTATTGTGACTTCTACTCGGAGGTTGCTTCAGGGTGTCGTGCAGATGCCGGCTACGAGAGGTTCGCTGACGCCCTTGTGCGCGAGATCGAGGAGCGTGCAGGCGAGATGTCAGACGATGTGAACACATTATATATAGGTGGCGGCACCACTTCGGTGCTGCCCGTTTCTGTTTTCATGCGGATAGTCTCTGCTTTGGAGACTGCCGGTCATGGAGGACCATATGACGAGTTCACAGTCGAGGTGAATCCGGATGACATAGTGGAGAAAGGTCCGGCATATGTCGAAGGACTGCTCGAACTTGGAGTGAACAGGGTCAGCATGGGAGTACAGTCTTTTGACGATGAGATTCTCCGATGGATGAACCGCAGACATGATTCTGCAGCGGCCCGGAAGGCTTATGCCATCCTGGAGTCAGCCGGCGTTAAGAACATCAGCATCGATCTGATCTTCGGCCTGCCTCAGCTGTCAGACCGCCAGTGGCGGGACACTTTGGACCGGGCTTTGGAGATATCGTCAGTGGGAGTCCTTCCTCAGCACATTTCCTCTTATCAACTGTCTGTCGAGCCGGGCAGCGCTCTTGCCGGCATGGTCTCCAGAGGAGTGTGGTCCGAAGCGTCCGAGGACTTGTGTGCAAGGCAGTATGATATTCTGTGTGAGACACTTGCATCAGTCGGATATGATCATTATGAGATCTCCAACTTCGCTCAGCCAGGCCATGCTGCCAAGCATAATTCGGCATACTGGCGACACCTTCCGTATGTGGGTCTTGGCCCGGGAGCGCACAGCTTTCTGGCTGCCGGTCAGCCTGTCGGTACTAACGGGCGGTCAGTCGGAGTTCCCGGTCTGCCTGTCCGGATGTGGAACAACCCGGACCTGAATGCCTATATGCATGCCGCATCGTTTGCCGATGTCCGCGGTTTCGAGGAACTGACCTCGGAACAGCTGGCGCTCGAACACATAATGCTGGCTCTCCGTACATCAGAAGGCATCGACGCCGCCTTCCTCCACGCTCACGCCGACCAGGAGGCCCTTGCACGAGCCCTCTCGTCAGGCGACCTGGTCAGTGTCACCGGCAATCTGGCCGGAGCCTTCGGTGATCTGCTGACAGCGCCAGTTGACCGTCTCCGCATACCGGAATCCCGCTTCTTCGTCTCCGACTCCATCATCTCGGAACTTGTCTGACATGCACTCCCCATCCGTTGAGCGGAAATTCGCCCAGTTACATCGGTCTGCTCGCTCAACGGGTCGGTTCTGTGTTCCGTTGAGCGGCTGGACTATCGTGTGCTTGACATTTCCCGCTCATCGTGTCTGCTCTGTGTGCCGTTGAGCGGCTGGAGTGCCGTGTGTTTGACCTTTTCCGCTCAACGGGGATTTGGAATTGTTGCTGACAGTTGCTAATTTTATGGAAATTTTAACATTATGGGAAATATCTATGTGGAACGAATCGAGGCGCTGAGGCGTCTGATGTCCGACAACGGGTGGGATGCTGTTGTGATTACAGGCAGCGACCCTCACTCCAGTGAATACCCTGCACCGAGGTGGAAGCAGGTCGAGTGGCTGACCGGCTTTACCGGTGAGGCCGGTGATGTGGTTGTCACCGCCGACCATGCAGGTCTGTGGACTGATTCTCGTTATTTCATACAGGCGGAGACGCAGCTTGACGGCACTGGTGTAGAGCTGCATAAGACTCGTGTTCCGGGTGCCGTGAGCATACCCGAATGGCTTTTCGAACATGCTTCGACCGTCGCTGTGGACGGTCTGTGCCAGAGCGTCAGCGCCGTGCAGGAACTGCGTGAGGCGCTCGGGGAGGACGGCAGCGTGCTTGATATCCCGAATCTTCTGGATGCACTCTGGGAGGACCGTCCGGAGATACCTGTGACTCCTGTGACGACCCTTGATGTCGACTGTTTCGGCGGCATTCCGCGCATAGACAAGATCAGGTGGATGCGCAAGTGGATGCTGGTGAACGGATATGACAGGGTGTTCCTTTCATCGCTTGACGAGATCGCGTGGATGCTTAATGTCAGAGGGTCCGATATAGATTATAACCCTCTTGTAATATCTTATCTGTTAGTTAGTTATGATACTGTCAAGTGGTTTGTCCGCAAGTCTCCGGTGATCAATGATCCCGAGACTCCGGACAGTTTCAATGAACTTAAGCTTGACGGAGTCGAGGTCCTGTATTATGACGACCTTTTCATAGGTCTTTCGGATTTCGGAGAAGACGCTGACGGCGGCCGCATATTCGCAGATCCTTCGACATTGAACCATAATGTATACAAGGACATATGTGAGATCTACGGCGAACAGAATGTAGTGTTCAGCACATCGCCTGTTATCCTGGAGAAGGCTGTCAAGACGCCTTCGGAGATTGAAAACCTCAGGCAGACATTCGTAGATGACGGCGTGGCCATGGAGTGCTTCCTGCACTGGCTGGACGAGGAGGTCGCGACCGGAAGGGAAGTGACCGAATGGGAGGCTTCCGAGAAGCTGACCGAGTTCCGTTCGCAGGTGCCGGGCTATAGAGGCAACAGTTTCGAGAACATATCAGCATATGGCCCTGCAGCGGCCCTGCCGCACTATTCGACTCCTCGCGAAGGCTCGTCCGTCATACGTCCGAAAGGCCTTTACCTTGTGGATTCGGGCGGACAGTATCTGACCGGTACGACCGATATAACCAGAACCGTCCCTATGGGCGAATGCACTCACCTTGAGAAAGAGGACTATACGCTCGTGCTCAAGGGCATGATCGACCTTTCGATGGCGGTCTTCCCTCGCGGTACGGCCGGCTGCCAGATCGACGCCATTGCGCGAATGCCTCTGTGGAAGGCACAGCGCAATTTCGGGCACGGCACAGGCCACGGCATCGGATATTATCTCTGCGTCCATGAGGGACCGCAGTCCATCCGCTATCAGTACAACCCTCAGCCACTGCTTCCTGGCATGGTGACATCCAACGAACCGGGACTATATAGGGAGGGAATGCACGGCATCAGGCATGAGAACATCGTTCTCTGCAAGGAGGCGGGCACTTCCGAGTTCGGTGACTGGCTGGAGTTCGAGACACTTACCCTCTGCCATATAGATACCTCAGCGGTGCTTCCGGAACTCCTTGGTCCTGAAGCTGTTGCTTGGTTGAATGCATATAACGACCGTGTCTACCGCACCCTCGCGCCGCTCCTTCCGTCTCGCACCGCAGCCTGGCTCCGTGACAAGACATTATCGATAAAACTATAACTTATGACTTATATTCTCCTTGCGGCCCTCGCACCGGTCGTAGTGCTGCTTTACTACATCTACAGAAAGGACGAAGTCCAGAAAGAGCCTGTCAAAGAACTGCTTAAGGCCTTCGGACTGGGAAGCCTTTCTACGTTCCTTTCCTTGTGCATTTCCACTCCTTTGGGGATTCTGGGATTCTTCCCTTCAGAGCCCTCTACGCTGATCGGAGCGGCGGCCGTGTCGTTCTTCGGTGCTGCGATTCCGGAGGAAATCGCCAAGTTTGTCCTCTTGTGGCTCTTTGTACGTAGGAATAAGTTCTTCGACGAACATATGGACGGTATCGTGTATGCTGCAGTCGTTTCTCTGGGCTTTGCCGCCCTGGAGAACGTCATGTATCTGTTTTCTTCGGAGGACTGGGTTTCGACCGGCATCACCAGGGCCCTCTTCTCCGTTCCGGGCCACATGTTCTTCGGCATCCTCATGGGATATTACTATTCACTCGTGCGCTTCGACCCTGTGACCCCGCGCATCAACCGCTTCTGGGTCCTCGGCGCACCGGTCCTTGCCCATGGCATCTTCGACACCATCCTCTTCAGCGCGGGCGTGCTCCCGGAGGCCCTCTCGCTGGTGATCATGATAGCCTTCCTCTTCTTCTGCAACAGCCTCCGCAAAGAGGCCAGCAAGCGCATCCGCATGCATCTGGTGAGGGATGGGGTGGTTGTCGAATAATAAGCAAATTAGAGATAACGTTATGATATACAATGATTTAATTCAGATAGAGGAGATAGTTGTCGAGAGGCTGTCCCGCAAAGGAATGGTGGTTCATGTTGACTTGGACGATTATCGTTCCCTTGTAGCTGCAAGTGATCAGGTATTCCTGGTTCATGTGCGGTCAGCTGCAGATTTTCCATGCTTCCTCTCAGAGCTCCGCAGCGAGATCCAGGCCCTTGGTCTGTCGACTGATACATTAGGGAGAGTCATGGTCCATCTTGTCGCGCATCCTCAGGCCGACGTGACAATGGCGAACTATGCCGCCTTGGGCAACTTGATCGGCGAACTCCTCTCGACCGATCATGCCAAGCTCGGCTTTGCATGCGACGCCTCCCTCTCGGAAAACTTCAAGGACATAGCGGTTTTCGTGGCTAAATAAACTAAACGATAATGAACGTAGCAATAACATACCACGAGGCACAAGAGCTGATTTCCAGGCAATTCAATCTAAAGCTTGGACTATCTATGGCCGATGGCAGGACCATGTCCGTGGAATATAATCCCGGACTCCTTCTTCCGACCGTGAGAGTTGACATTCACATTGAGGCCATTCAAGGGAATACGCTTATTCTTACATACAAGTGTATTCCTGCAGTAGCGCTCTTGGTGCAAGGAGCTGTAAAACTTCTAGGTGACAAGGTCCCTGCTGAAATCATGAAGATTGATACCAGTACGAGAAGCATACAGATGTTTCTTGACGGAGTTGAGCAGCTGAAAGAAGCCTTCAAATATGTGAAATTGCAGGATGTCTATCTCGAGACGGATAAGATATATGTTGATTTGCTGTTGAAATAAAACAGTTTCCTTTATATATTAACGGTGATAAAGATTATAGTCTTCTAGCATGATGTTATATTTGGAAGCTAAATCGGCGACCATCGTCTTATATACATTCATGCATTCTAGATTTTCGTCATTCTTTATTAGATAGAGACACTGATCTATAATGTTTTTGATCATCTCATAAACTTGCTCGGGATGATTATCTTTGTCTACGGCTTTTACAATATGTGGGGCTATTTTGTAGTACTCTGATATAAGAGATCTTCCATCTTCCCTTGATGACATCCAATTATCCAATAAGGACGTGACTAATTTGAGGTCACGTCCTTAATATTAGAACTGCTTAATGAGCAGATATTTCTTGATGTTGTAAAACATGTTCCTGGCCTGGTCGGAAAATCCAAGACTGTCCTGACTCATTTTGCTCCATTGGTCCAGTGAAAGACTTGCAACATCTTCGGTTCTGTAGTCTACGATAAGTTTCAGGAAATCAGGGTCCTTGAGTGCGGTTTCCAGACCGTTGGAGTCAATGTAATGAGCAAAGTAGTAACCTCCACCTTCAATATCCCATCGCTCTTCCGATACAGGATAATCGCCCTCCCCGATAGGATCATATTGCCACAGGAACCATTGCCTAGCTGCATCTATATCAACTCCCATTTTATAGTTCAGGTATCCTGAAATAAAATCAGCAACCTTTTCTCCTGCAGTAACTGACAAGTTACCGCAATACTTTGAAGCCAGCGCATGGCCAATCTCATGAGCTAGATCAGAAAGGATGATGTCAGTGTTGCCGATATGTTCTATACAAGCGTCGGCGTAATGTGGATTGAAACAGATGTAGTCATCTGCAAGCGTGAATCTAAACGGACCGCTTAAAGAAGCATGTGCAGCATTCGGAACGCTTTCGGTCACAATTACAGGTAGGTGTCTGATGTTTAGAATGTCACACATCTGGTTGCAGGCTTGCTGAAGATCCTCTTGAGTAAAGTCAACAGGAATATGTGGTTTCGGTATCAGGTCATCTGGTGAATCCAAGGTTCTGTTCAGGCGCATTGCATATATTCCGAATGGGTCTTTAATTCCGTTGCTGATTTCAAAATTAGGTTTTTCATCATATGGAAGCATGTCTTCTTTTGCCCCAAACGAAGGATGGAATGTATGGCAAGAGGCTTCACACTCATCAAGTGCATCTAGATGAGTGTCTACATTTGTATCCTCGTCATGCAGCGAATTTTCTTCGCATGTGTAGTTCTCACTCTCGTCGGACTCTGATGATTCATCAAGCTGGCTGCCAATAGGATAGCTGTCATCAATACTTAAGTCTAGAGATTCAAAGTTGTCAAAATTATTTTCCATAGAGATTTGCTTTTGGATATAAAGAGTACAATCATATTCTTAATCTATTGCCTAGTGTTTAAAATTATGCAAATTAATTGCATATAGATAATACATACTCGGCATCCAATAAGGCTACTTCACTCTTATGCAGTATAGCAGTGCACAGTTTTTGGGACGTGTTTCCTCCGCGTATCTAGTCTCTATCGGCAAGCTAATAGGATTTGCATTAATGGATAAATTATGCGAGTGCGCACCAGTTGATGATGTTCCTCCGGTATCATTTCCACTTGAATAACGGAGTTCATGAAGCACGCTGACCCCAGACAGCATACCTTCATCAACAGACCTTTTATCAGCTCTAGTGGAATGACTGTGTTCACCGTTGACACTAATAGAAATTTTGCTTGCGTCCAAGTTATGCTTATGAGATTGTATGGCATCATCCTGATATGATCCAAACTCCCTTTTGCTCTTGTCAAATATCTGGTCCTTGTCCCAGCCTCGTATGAAACGTCCCCTTAAATCAGGGATACAGAAGAGGTCGTATCCCCTGTCGGTGAATGTGTAACCGATAGCTTCAAAAAGTTCTTTGTATTCATCCTTAAGTAGCTTTCTTCCATCGCACACTATCCAACCCGATGGAATCTTATTGAATGCAAATGCCTGAATTGTGCCGACAGGACAGATTTCATCCTTTAATGTCTGTATTTCTTTCTTAAGTTCCAGATATGCTCTGTTGTCCATATCAAATATTCTTTGGATTAAATGGAAATTGCTTGCTTCCTTTATTTGAGAAGCTGGGTATGATAGTAACTCGTAGGTATTTACTGCATTTCGAATTTCTTTCCTTATAAGGATTTCATCGTCCATGCCTCCGACACAATACCAGTACCACATAAGATTCACAATCGGGATACATCCTTCTTCAAATGGATAGCGTATAGGTTTGTAGAATTCCAGCACATGGCGGTCTTCGCTCATTATTCCTTCGTTGATATCTGAAAACGGACTCCATTTGTCAGCTATTACCATATCCTTGCAATTTAATATGAAGTAGTATGGTATGTTGTAGCTTTCAAGTCTGCGAATATCTTTATATTGAGAACTTTCGGTTCCGAATGATTTCTCATTTGAAACGACTACGATAGCATAGTCTAAGTCAGTAAGCGCATTCAATGCGGCCATGTTGTCCTTTTCGTCATATCCAAACCCAGGCATGTCAGTCAGTGTGTAATCTCTAAGAAAGTCGTTGTTGAGAAATACATTGACTGTTTTGATTGTTTTATCTGTATCAATGCCCTTAAGTCTGCTTATGCCGCATGTCTCCTTTTCTCCATTGTCATATACGATTTCTGCGAATTCCGATTCTGAAAAAGCATAGTTGACAACAGTATGGGTAGTTGCTAGTCCTACCCCTACTGTTGCAACATGTCGTTTAAGAAGGCAATTAATCAGAAGTGATTTGCCTGACTGATATTGCCCTACTATTCCGAATCTAAGCTTTGTCATGCCTTACATGCTTTTCCTTGAAGTTTGTATAAATCTTACGCTGCGCATTGATATTGGCAATTATATGCGTAGCTGTGAAACAAGCCTCCTCTACTGCCTCATTTGATCTTGATGTGGCAATATCTCTTTCATTATCCAGCTTTTCAAAGTCTACACGGACAGTTTCTTCAAATGAGTCCAGACGTCTATTGAGTTCATTTGAAATCACTTTCTTGAACTTTGAGGCAATGTCTTGCTTGTTAAGTTCTTCGCGAATCTTTTTGCTTATTCTGTTTGTGAATTCCTTTTTGATGGCATCTGGGCCTTTAATTCCAATAAAAAGACTTCCTCCTAACAGAGCAATCGTAGCCAAAAATATAGTAGCTGGATTAGAAACAACAATTGCTCCTCCCGCAATTGCGCTACCAAACACGAGGCAAATATACGATGCAATTGCCATTGCAATACTTGCTGCAACAACAGCTACCTCAGCTAGAAGTTCAGGCATGATATCTTTTGCCTTTATGGAAACGTTTGCACCCTGCTTATCATTACATTTTATTCCGAAATTGGAAGTCTCTCTTGAGATGCAGAGAAAATCACTCATTCTATTTGTGAATGATTTGTCATCAGCATAGGTTTTATGCCATTCCTGAAGAAGTCTGTTCTCTAAAAGATCCATTTCTGGCTCAAAGATATCCTTAAAAGAACTGTCTCTGCCGCTGGACATCATTGAATTCCAATAATTCAAACGACTTTCTATGATAAATGTAATGTCAGCTTCAATAAGCGGGGATATAAATTTCTTCAGTTCCTCTTCTTTGCGAAGAAGTTTGAATATATCATATTTGTTCTCGTAGATAGTACCAGCAATACTCCTAGAAAGTTCATCATAAATGCTTTCAGTGAAGAGTTTGGCATAGATATCATCACTAAGACGATCAGATAAGGAATCTCTATTGTTTCGCTTCGTAAAGATATGTCCATGTACTATCGTGCCGGCTTTCGTATCGAACTTATTGGCTTTTTCAATTCGCGTACTCCATATTTCCGCCACCTTTTCAGCTCCAAGGCAATATGACTCTACGAATTTAGAATGCAGGCCATTTCTTACCTGTGTCAGTCTCTCGTTCATCTTGTTTATACCTTCTGTGAAGATGACAGCGTATGCCTCGTTTTCTTCAATGAATGAGCGGAGATTTTCAATTAGTTGATTTATTCCGCTTGCCTGGATGAGTGCATCAGAAGTCTTCTCGGGAATGTCATTATAACCTTTGGTGTGATACTCCCATGCTTCCTCAAATGTTGCAAACCTGATGACCTGCTTAGTTCCCAGGATTGGGTTCGTGCGTTCAATTGGCCTGCAGAAATATGTGATATCCTCGCTCATTAATTGACCGTTACCTTGCGAATGCTTAAACATACCAAGGTATGCAAGGTGGGCATCATAACATGTAACGTCCTTGTCTTTGCCGAACAGTCTTTTAATTTCTTTAATATTGTCATTGATGAATTGATTATCCAGCTTGCTTGATACGTTGTTTACTATGAACAGCTTGCGATGAACATCTCGGAAATCACTCTGGATCTTATACAAGGATTCGCAGACATTTTCTCCGATACCCCTGTGATATGGCAGCAGGTATAAAATAGCGTGAACCTTGGACATGACTTGAGTGGTTACCTCAGTGTCATACTTATTATTGAACAGTCCAGGACAATCAATAAGGGTGCAGCCGAGACGCTTGAGTGTTGGCGAATCTATATAGCAGTCAATATGACTGATGAAAACAAATGCGGCTTCATGGATGTCGAATGCGTCAACACCATCTTTACTCCATCTGTTATCCAGTTCCGTTGGGAAGTAGGTGTACTTTGGGGCATCTGATATAGAATAAATCTCGTTTATTGCCTTTTCAAGTTCAGGTGTACCGTAGTATTTGAGGATGAACGAGCATACAGCGAGGGGCCTAACATCCTTAGGGCATTCCTCCGATAGCCTGAATTTCTCCAGTTCCTTCAGCCAATGCGCTCGTGATTTCTGGTCCTTCAGGTCGAATCCCTCCTTGAAGCCACCCAGATGTTCAGTAAGGCGTGATAGAATCCTTTTCAGATCCTCATCAGTTTTTTTGCCCACGACGATGTCTTCCTTTTCACAGTATGAAACGGAAACAGGAACAGCGGATGTCGCAGATCCTACTCCGATTTTGCCGATATGACGACCGTCGCAAAGAGCGTCTAATGTTGTGGTTTTTCCTGTCTGGTACTCTCCCATGAGAAGCACTGTATACCTGTTTTTTGTGCAGTGTTCCTCAATTATATGCAGAGTTTCCCTATGGCTGTTCCATTCAGGAATAATAGACATGAAATCAGAAAAGTCGTTGTTCCAAAGGGGACAGCTCAATTCATCATGAATAATTTCTGAGAGTTCCTTGCATGACTCAGAGTAGTCTTCAACGAAAAGGTCATCATTATTCGGGAATTCCTGGTTGTCATTGACAATGTCTTCAATGGTAGAGTCAATGAATGACTTGGTCCTTTCTAGAATCTCTCTTCTTTTTTCGGATACTGTGGCGTCAGCGTCACATGCCTCAGTCAATTGTGAGTCTTCCAATGCGCTGTCACGAATACTTGCCGCCATTTTGAGACTCTCGGATATCGAGAAAAGTTCCTTGTTGGATTCTAGCATCAATAGCTTATCCTCTAGTTCTCTTAATGTCTTTGTCATAGTTTATGTAGTTAGAATGTTTCTATTTCTGAAGTATTCTCTTTCGGATGACATCGGTAAAGTCAGCGACGATGTCGTTTCTTCTGCACTTCTGAGCAATTCGTATGAGCTCTGAAACGATATTGATATCGTCAATGGTAAGGTATCTTGTATCAATTTCTGCTGCCGAAGATACTGAAATGTCAGTCCTTGACTTGACTATCGAAAGCAGTGTTTCTGATAGAAGGATGCTTGATATATATTCATCGTCTGTCAAGGTCGTTAAGGACCTAAGGAAGTCGACACTTCTTTCTGGGAAATTGCACAAAGTTATTTCTGCATGTTCTTTTACAGTCAGTTCTCTTTCCATTTTGCAGGAAGTCAGACCGAGTGCTTGGGATCTGAATGCCTCTGTATATGCTTGTTTATAAATGTCTTTTGTAACTGCGTCACATTTAATAGTGTCTTGTGATATCAGGTAAGGAAGCAGCGGTGACTGATGTGATGTCGTCCAATAGTATAGATCCGTTTGGAATCCCATTGAACACAAGATATGAGTCAGAGCATCGGAAGCAAGTTTATGTTTTTCTTTCTTTGACAGGTTTACTATTGGATGGCGGAATGCGATGCCTGTATCATACGAGTATGAACCCTCTTGTGAACCATTCCAGAGATTGATCTTTATCTCAAGCCTGCTGAAATCTTCGTTTCTTACAATGAAAGGTGTTATGGTTATCGTAGGAGTACGCAGTATCGCCTTCAAATTCTTGATGTCGTCCTCACTGAACAATACTCCATTCTTCCACATGTCAGTATAGTAGCAAATGGTATGAAGACTTCTCTGATTCCAGTATTCTGAAATCATTGCAGACAGTTCCTGGTCAAGCAGAGGTAGGATATTCCTGTTGAAGGGTGTGTCGTTACTGTTAGTAAGTATACAGAAGACCCCTTCTCTAGTGTGTTCCGGCCGGTTGTAGGACATCGGAATGACAGAGTTTCGTATTACGTAAGGGCTTATGTTTAAAGGATATGAGGTTGTTAAAGCATATTGATGAGTATATTTCTCAAATGAATCGATGAAACTCTGGTTTATTTCGTTAAGGCGTTCTATGTGAGCTTCTTGCTCCATCTGGAGCTGTAGTCTGCATGATAGTTTGAATCGTTCTTGTGAGCGCTCAATCTCTTCCTCTAAGCTTTTCTTTTTGCTCTTCCTCTGCAGTTCCTTTATAGTCTCTGTATGCTTCTTGTTGCTGAAATAATTCCAAGTTGCAGCACCTGCCTGTACGATAAGTGTCACGATTATACCTGCTGTTAAACTCATGTGCTTTATTTTATTTCGTTTAATACCTCTTTGATTGCCCCTTGTATGAATTCCGCCTCTTTTCTTCCCATGATTTCTGTCATGATATCAACTCTCGTGGACTGCTCGTTATTTATGTCTGATATAAGGGCAGAGTATTCTTTGATCGCGAAAGCTCTCAGTTGGGGAAAATCGGCAAACAGAGAATCCTTTTCCGAATATCTGCAGAAGTGAGGTTTGACCTGCCTCTCAATAAGCATGTGTATGTCATTGAAGACTCCACAGATAGTCGTGTAATGACTAATCAGCTCGTTTTTCTTTTTCAGAAAATATTCCTTGCTATCAATAGCCTTGTTCTCGTCATATTCTATTGTGAATAATGATCTGTGATACGGGAATATAGAATCCTGTGTCCATAAACTTACATTGACTGATAATGTCTTGTCTAGGTGATTCGCTTTAGGCATTATTACGACACACGGCAAAGCGCTCATCATGGCGTAAATATACGCGATCGCAGGTCCACCAGTGATGGAGTTTTTTTCACAGAATCTGTAAACATTTGTTGCTTCGACTCCTATACTCTTGATTTCATTTATGACTCGGTCAACAATATCGCAATACTGGCTTTCATAGGAAAGGATGCTGTTATTGTTGGGGCTATATATTGTATGTTTTCCAATGATTATATTCAAGGGACAGTTGTCAATGGACTGCGTTTTCCTTAAGTCGTTGATAGCCTTTATGCTGGTCTTTAACGGCCAGTCCTTAAAGAATAGTTGCAATTCCATCTTGTCAAGGTCGTTCTGAATTCTTTCTATGGCCTCCTCTTTATGGAACTCTCTCTGCATCTGCTTCAGTAAGGTTCTGAAAGCCCTTTCATCGGCATCTTTCTCGTCCTTGTACTTTTCTTTTGCTTCCTGAAGACGCTGCTGAAAGGCTTCGTCCTCCTGTAACTGTGCAAAGGCATTCTGTCTGGTTTTTGCACCTGAGACAAGTGAGATAACGGCGCTGGCTATGAAGAACCAGCTACAACCGGACTTTTGAGAATTCTTCAAAAAACCTTCTAATTTTGAAGATGCCAGTGTAGCGTCTAGCCGTGCTAGAGGTCCTAAGTTTTCGTATCCCATATTGTATCCTTGTTCGTGTTATAATATATCATCTGTGAATGCTGCAAGATCGCTTCCAAGACCGAAGTCTGAGCCGTGCTCTGCATCACTTCCAAAATCAGTGTCTGTTAATTCTCCTGACTCCGAGCTTGAATCATTTCCTGCATCTATGTCTGTCTGCTCAAAAATATCTTTTACCTCATCGATGGCTGCAACTTCCCCTATGCAGGTCCCGTACTCTGAATTTGGATTATGTTCACCATCCAGCATTATCCATGGCTTGGATTCATGGAGTCTCATTGGTGTGACCAGATATTCGTCAATAGGTGTCGGCGTATAAGTGTCTTCATCGTAAGGCGGCACGAAGTCGCTGAATTCTGTATAGTATGTATCAGCTAAAGCAAACCTGTTAGTAAGTCCGTCAGGAAGAATAAGTGTTGATGGAGTGTATTCGGTAGCAAAGCCAGAAGGTTCCATCATATGGGTTTCATAGTTGTACTGGTATGGAGCAGGGATATTTGTTGAGACCATTAGACAGTTACCGTCTTTCCATGCATCATAGAATTGCTCGTACGTGTATTCGACACAAACTTCTCCTGTGCCAGAGTCAATAATGTTTACTGTTATGTCCTGAGGGTTGTCCGGATTTACATTGACTCCGGCAACAACAATAGCATGATTTGCTCCTTCTATACCGTTGAGGTTCTGAATTCCGTCATTTATCCTGTTTACAACCTGCCCATGTAACCTTTTGAAAAGGTTCGGTTCTTTGGCAATCCAGAGTTCATCGCAGTCAACGCTTACAATCACTCGGTGACCGGCTCTAAGTTCTGCAATGATGTCATATATTGTTGCATTCTCTGTTCGTGTAGTGCCTATATGGCAAGTGTCAAGAAGGTTGCCCAAACTTTGTTTCGGGGCACCTCCATTAATTGGATCCGGGTCGAACCACCCCTGCTGTGTTGCGAAATCAATCAGATTCTCCTTTGGTATCATGATGCCGTAGTCACGCAATACTATTTCCTGAGCACGCGCGCTGCATGAATTGTCATAACCCTGCCAGACGTAAGGATCGAAATTCTCCAATTCATAATTGGTGTCATAGCCGAAGGTCTTTCCGAATGTCCCGTTATCAAACGCTTCTCCAAGTGTTTCCTTGGTGCAGATGTCTTCCATCTCAGGAGCATTGGCTAGAAGAGATACGATATCAAGTTTGTCGAAATACTGATCTATCATGATTGATTCGGCCTCGTCAATCTTGATTTCAGGAGCGTTGCAATCATGGGCAATGTCATCACAGATATCATTGAAGGAGTCCTCAAGCTGTTTGTTTTCAGATAATAGACTCTCGACCATGATCTCTTCGTCATGTGTCAAATTGCCTTCGATATATGCTCCAAGCATCTCTTCTGCACTTCCGAAGCTGTTGAGAAAATTGTACTTTGTATCCATTACAGTAGGCCCTCCTTCTTTAAGATGCCAATTACCTTTGACTTGGCTATCAGATGCTTGTTATAAAAGTTATCTCTACTCATGTTGAGCAATAGAGCTGTCTCTTCGTTTGTTTTTTCTTCTAAATAACGATGTATTATGATTTGCCTGAATCTTTCAGGCTTGACCTGATCGATGATCTTCTTTACATCTTCCTTGTTGACTGAAGAAAGGTCAATCTCTTCAGTCCCCTCGAACTGTCTCATTGAGTCCTCACGGGTAAGATCACTTGTTACCGTAAACCGCGGCTTCCGTTTGTATTTCCTTTTGCAATGGTTTATTGCAACTCTCTTGAGCCAGAATGTCAGGGTGCATTTATGACTGAAATTAGCCAAAGGAATCTTGCCCGATTTCTTGCCGGGAATCATTATCAGGGTGTAGATTTCATTTATGAATTCAATGCAGTTCTCACAGTCTGTGTAATAATCGTTGTAGATTGACTTGAAAAGAGGATAGCATTTCTTGTAGAGATAGTTGTAAGTAATACCCTTATCGCGATCCAGAAGGGCTTGAACTACCTCCTGGTCGGACATGCTGTAGATGTCTGGTTGTGTATCATATGTGGTTGCCATGGGTGAAAGATTGTAGTAGAAGTTAGGTATGAGACAAAGTTAACAAAAAAAAGTGCAAAACAGAAGGTCTAAAAATAATTATGAAAACCATATCCTAATCAACCTATGGCCTTGAATCTCGCGTGCGTACCTTTCCTGTTACTGCCTCTGCTGGACGGTGACTTCGTCCACGCCTTCGATTTTCTTGACGCTCTTGATGACGAAGCGCAGCTCGTCAGCCGAGTGGATGTTGAAGTCGATGATGCAGGTGCCGATGTTGTCTGCTGTCTCGGTTGCGAGCGCGGTCATCGAGAGCTTCAGTTTTTCGGTGATGCAGTCTATCAGGTCGCTGAGCAGATGGTAGCGGTCGATGGCCTTGACGCAGATGCGCACTGGATAAAGGCGGTCTGGTGACTCCTCAAGCTCCGCCTCATGTATCTGGTTGCCCTGCTGCGATGCAAGCCTGATGGCCTCTGCGCATGCCCTCTTGTGGAGCGTCATGTGCTCGGTGTCCTCGCCGAAGCCGATGATCTCGTCTCCAGGCAGCGGACTGCAGTGAGGGCAGCGTGTATGCTTGGGCTTCTGCTGCCTGTCAAGATATGAGCTGACCGCCTTCTGTGCCTTGTAGGTCATCATGTGACCCTGCCAGTCGGGTCTGATCTGGACCTCGTCTCCAAGACCTATCTCCACGCAGTCTCCTCTCTTCAGGACGGTCTTCACCGATGAAAGCCTGCTGTTGATCCTCGCGTATCTGGCATGCTCCCCGATCTTGCTATGAATCGTGAACGCAAAGTCTATTGCTGTAGCGCCCCTCGGCAGGATGACGCAGTCTCCATTCGGGGTGTAGACGAGGATATCGTCGTTATATTCGAAGACCATGCGGGCCTCGTCTATGAGGTAGTTGGTGCTGGTGGAGTCTTCCGCAACCTTCCTGAGGACGGCTCGGAAATTCTTGAGCCAGAGACTGAGGTTGCCGCTGGTCTGCTCGGCGGCGCAGCCGAGCCTTGACTTGCGTACCATCCTCTCGGACGCGATATGCACTTCCTCCCAGTCTCCTCTGGCATTGAGCAGCTTGACGTGCATGCTTTCATATCCGTTCTCCTTAGGGGAGTCGATGTAGTTCGAGAAGCTGCCGGGCTTTTCCCTGAAGTGATCCGTGAGGATGGAGTAGATCCTCAGGCTCATGTTCTTCTCCGAAACGCCGAGTCCGTCCGGGAAGATGATGCGGATGTAATGCTTGTCCTTCACCTGTGCGAAATCACATTCATGTGTCTTCATCTTTCTCCAGACACTATATGGCATTCTGTAACGGACTTCGATCCTGGCATTGATTCCCTCTTCCTTGAGGAAGCCAATGATGCTGGATGAAAGGCTGTCAATCATAGCCTTGTCGGCCTCCTTTACTTTGGCGATCATCTCTTCGATCTCAGAGTATTCCCTCGGGCAGCGGAAACGGAATGAGAGGGTCTCCAGTTCCGACTTGACATGGTAGAGTCCGAGCCTGTTCGCCAGAGGTGCGTAGAAGTAGTCTGTCTCTCCTGCGATCTTCATCTGCTTTGCAGGCTTCATGCTCTCAAGCGTCCTCATGTTGTGGAGACGGTCGGCGAGCTTGATGAGGACGGCCCTCACGTCGAAGTGGAGCGATTCCAGGAGCTGGCGGAAATTCTCCACCTGCTTCGAGCTGACCTGCTCATGGGTGTCCCTCTTGGTTACGATGTCCACCAGGTGGGCGACGTCCTCTCCGAAGCGCTCGCCGATCTCCTCGATGGTGTGGTCGGTGTCTTCCACCACATCGTGAAGCAGGGCCGCGATTACCGGGTTGGGTCCGAGCTCCAGTTCGCTGGCCACGATCTGCGCCACGGCGATGGGATGCACTATGTAAGGCAGCCCGGATTTGCGGAACTGGTTTCTGTGGGCCTCTTCGGCCATGGCGAATGCATCCTTGACCCTGGCCATGTCGTATTCCGAGATGATGCCGTCAAGAGATCTGTAAAGCCTGGTGATGGCTTCGTTTATTATGTTCGTATAGTTGTTCATATTGGTTGTGTTATCGTAATGTCACTTCGTATTCGATACCTTTTCTGTCGCAGAACTCCGTAAATTCGTAAATTACTGATGAGCCTTTTTCATCTCTGAATCTCTCTCGCAGCCTGTACATGAATGTCTCGGGGTCGTGTGTCTGGAACTTCATCATCAGTCTTTCCGTCTGCTCCTGGTTGAACCAGTAATACAGTTCTTCGTCTTCGCCACCGGTGAACATCTGCGAGATGATGTGGAACCTGCGGTCCCTAAAGTAGGCGTGCACTACCGTGCACAGGTAATCTTCAAGAATGTTCGGGCTGAGTTGCTCATACAGTCTTCTTGGTTTCAGTATGTCCGGTTTCTTCATGTTCGTTGTAGTTTTCAAGCAGTTCGTTCTCTATTATCTTCATTCCTCTTGTGGCAGGAAGCTTGATATGTTGGTGCGGGCGCGTAGTAGACAGCGGGCATTCGTAAGGGTCGATGACCACGAGGGAGGCTTCCTCCCTCAGTTCCTCTATCATCCTGGCGGCTGGGAATACCAGCAGCGAGCATCCCACGATCACCATCATGTCAGCTTCCCTTACCGCCTTGACAGCCTCCTTCCAGATGCCGTGCTGGAGATTCTCGTTGAAGAATATCATGTATGGCCTTATCTGTGATCCGTCAGGAGCTTTGTCGCCGATCCTGATGTCTGGGTCGGACGGGTCTATGTCGAGCGGTATGTACGGCCTCAGGGTTGATGCGTTCTTGAGTGCCTCCCCATGAAGGTGGATCACCCTTGTGGATCCGGCTCTCTGGTGGAAGTCATCGCCGTTCTGCGTTATGACTGTAACCTCGTACTTCTCCTCAAGTCTGGCGGCTATCAGGTGGGCCTCATTCGGCCTGCATTCGAGGATCCTTCTACGTATTGGATTTATAAAATCCAATACTGCCTGTCTCCTTTCCCTGCAGTCCGGTCTTCTTCCGCAGTACCAGGCCTTCCTGTCGGCGACCTTCTCCACGTTCATCGATTCCCAGAGGCCGTCCTTGCCTCTGAAGGTGGGCAGTCCACTCTCCTGTGACATGCCTGCTCCCGAAAATATGACCAGTTTCTTCATCATTGCCGTGTGCTTTTTCTAATATGGACGCAGATGTCGCTGGAATCTATCGCACAAACTGTCGTTCAGCAGCACTTTTTTAAAAAAATGGCTGCTTTTTCTCGGTCGGAAAGGAAAATTCAAAAAAAGTGAAATTCATGTAGTAGGTTTTCATGGCCATTTGTCTCCTTTCGGATGAAACCAATTTCAGGACGACTATGATAAGAGAGATCAGAGGGCTCAAGTGCCCGAGCCACGACAGGATTCGTGACAACCATCATTTCATGTATGACGCCATCCCGGGATGCCAGCCGACAGCGTTCACACGCTGTCTCCGCTGTGGGAAGACCAAGGCCCTGCACAAGCCGCAGAAGTAATGAACAGATTAAAACGATATGGATATGTATTGCTACGAACTTTGGGGAAACGACACCTTTTCAAATGAGACATATATCTGTGGAACATATATCCACTACTCGTCCGCATGGCGTGCGATGAAGAAACTGCGTCTTGCCAGCCAGGAAACTCAGGAGAGTGAACTTCGTGATACCTTCTGGATCGTGAGAAGGGAAGTAGAGGAACAAGCTGCGGAGAATGAAAGCCGTCACGAACGCATCAGATCCGTCCATGAAAGGATGCACTCGGACATGGAGGCTGTCATGAAGCATGTGGCTGCCGTCTACCTTTTCGCCAGGGATGCAGCGACTGCACCGGGGATCCATGAGTATCCCTTGCCTGAAGATCTTAATGCGTCGGACATTGATTCCATATGTTTCATTGTAAGACGCCAGTACAGGCGAAGGACCAAATATGAGATGTCTCTACATGTGAAGTTCAGCGATGTCGGTGAATGTGTCGGGGTGACGTCCACCCTGGCGTGGGGAACACTGGAGGAGATTCGTGGCGAGATGCAAAGGCCTGAGGCCGCCTTGAAGTATGCCCATGTGATCTTTGACGCGATCAGGCAACACTACTGCTCGATATTATAAACATAAATACAGACAAATAGATATGAATGAAGGATTCAAGATTACTGAGGCCATACGACGCGCGCTTGATGCGATGGCCGAACTGGAGATAGATACCATCTATGATGCAGAGAGCGGAGACTTTATCTTTACCTATAATCTGGTCGAGATGGTTGTCCTTGCAACGAAGGGAGAGGGCGGTGTGTGCCTCTCCGCGGAGTTCGTCATGGATAGATACATGGACACCATTGCACGGCTCTGGCTGGAGGTGCTCAATAGGAATGGAGAAGGCTTCACCCTTCAAGAGCCATATCCGGGAGTCGGTCGTATTTCAAGAGAGTGGCTGATCGATTGGGAGAAGCCGCTTCCGGCAGAGGATTTAGAGGCCATGCTGGAGGTAATGGCCGCAGCATGTAAGATAATCTCTGATAACCTGACTAATCTGCGTGTTCCGGAAGAGGACGACTATAATTAGAAGATAGTATTAGCCCGAATACAGGGAACTGACTCCGGTTCAGCGTCGCGTCCTCTTTCTTGCTGCCCTGCTTCATGATGTCGGCAAGACCGTTACTACCCGTCAGGAGGGTTCGGAATGGACGTCTCCGGGACATGCCTCAAAGGGAGCCCTGATGGCAAGGGAAATGCTGTGGAAGGAGTTCGGGATGTGTGGAGCCGAGGAACTGATGCGCATGAGGGAGGCGGTGGTTGCCCTTGTGAAATATCATTCGTTCCCGTCTTAGGAGGAGACCAAGGAGTATCCCAGGAAGCGTCAGCCGTTCGTGTGGAATGCCACCTGCATAACGGTCGACATCCGTCGTCAGCTGATAGACCTGTTCGAGTCCTATGGCGCCTCTGTCCGCATAGTGTATCTAGAGACCGATATGAAGACGCATCTGCACCGCAATGTGAACCGTGAATATCCGGTTCCGGAGGAGGTGATTGCCAACATGCTGAGCAAGCTGTCAATTCCTGAGATCCATGAGGCAAGGATGGTGGAATGGATAAACATTTGAGTAGTAAGGGAATAAAATGTAATGAAGATAGGAGTGTGATAGTAGAGCTGATTAACAAGATTGAAGACGAGGTGTGGAGGTCGGGATGCGGCTACCTTTATGACCATTATGACGAACTGGTGAGTCTCCTTAATGCAACGGGGAAGGAAAACCTCACCAGGGAGGAAATAGGCTCGCTAAGGGGACTGGTCAGCAGGTACGCATATGAGAGTACATATGACAACAGCTCGTCGGTGAACTGGATATGGTATTCGGTGCGTGCGTTCTACTGTGCAGATTCCCTGGTGGACTATCTGCCGGAGATTAACCATGAGCACTTTTACGGGCTTCTTAACGGATGCTTTCTTGAGCTGGTGGAGAGCGGCAGGGCTCCTATCATCAGACAGGAGGTGTTCGACAGGTACCTGGAGATGAACCTCATGGAAGATAACAGAAGGGAACTGTACTCCAAGCTGGTGAGGAAGTCGGCAGGTGAGATCGGGATGTCCAGATTGTGGAGACCCGATGAGAACGAGCTCGCAGATGCGTACGCAAAGGCATGCAACCATATCATCAGGGATTACCTTAAACGATACGATGACTACTCGCTGCTGAAGGACTGGCTCCCAAAGCTGGGTGTCGTGCGTGTGGCGGACTTCTGGTACAGGTATCCGGAAAGCACCGACTATGAGTATGCTTCCGAATTCACAAGGACGACCGTAGATGAGAGACTATACAGGATGATGAACATGCTGCTGCACCTGCACAGCATCTGGTACTGGCGTAATCCGAGTGAGATGATAGAAACCCTGTCTTCGGATTATCTGATCGCGCTGCTGGAGGTGCATGACGATCGTGAATTCGAAATGACGCTGTTCAACATGGTCGGTCTTCCGTTCAACCAGAAGGTAAAGGATGTTATGGAACATTTTGCACACGATGATGATCGGAATGTCTCTGAAATGGCAGCTGCGCTGCTGAAATCGTATAATGCCTGATGTCTACTGAAAGACTGAGCCGCCGGACCCCGAATGGGGAACGGCGGCTCTTTTTCGATAACTACGCTTATCAGAAATTATCGAACAGCTTCTATGCGGGAAATGAACTCCCGGACGGTCTCGGACGGCAGACTTCCTCCCGGATGGTTCTGATGGGTCGGTCTGGTGAACAGGACGCACATGACGCTGTAGTGGGGCTCGTCGGCAGGGTAGAAGCCCGCGAAGGTGCTGGCATATTGGCTTCTGCGTTCCTGATCGTGGTATGGGTCCGCACTTCCTCCCCGAAGCTCCGGATCGATGATCTGGCGTGATGTGCCTGTCTTTCCTGCTATCTGCAGCGGCATTCCTGCAAGACGCTTTCCTGTCCCGTCCTCGACGCATGCGGCCAACGCTCTCCTGAGCGTATCGGCCACTTCTTGCCTCAGGGCCCTTTCCTCGCGTTCCCGCGGTAGCACTGTCAGGTACCCATCGGTCTCGTCCTCGGTTCCCTTTACCAACATCGGCAGCATCATCCTGCCGCCGTTGGCTATGGTGTTGTAGAAGGTGAGTATCTGCAGCGGGCACATGGTGAATCCGTATCCAGCGCCGACCGACATCAGGTCGGTCATGCCGTCTTCCCCCTTGCTAGTCATCCTCATGCACGGCATCGTCCCGTGCGTGAATTCCGACGGGCTCACGCAGAATGCCCTGTACCAGTCGAGGAAGTAGTCCGGTGTCGGGGAATATAGTGAGGCGATATGCGAGGCTACATATCTGGAAGACATCGACAGACCGTCGATTACCGAAATGCTGTCTGTCCTATGCTCTGACTCATACTTTCGGATGGCGGGGTCAGACAAGATTCCGTTGACAGGGATGCCGTGCCTTGTCGGAATCCTTTGGTCAAGCGAGGTGATCAGCCTGTCGGACAGGGCGCATGCGAGCGTCATGGTCTGTGCCACAGCTCCGGGTTCGTAGGAGTAATCCAGGGCATAGTTGAAGTACTCTCCGACTGTTTCGTCATCCAGCCTGTGCATGTTAGCCATGCTTATTATCGCGCCGGTCTCGACCTCCATCAGCATCAGGCATCCGCCTGCAATGTCTTCATCGCTCTCCACCGCCTGTCGTAGGACGGAGTCTGCCAGTGTCTGATAAGCCATGCACAAGGTTGTGTGAATGTCCTTTCCGTCTGTACTCTCCTTGGTCTCAACAGTCCATTGTACATTCCTTCCCCTCCTGCGTCCGGTCTTCTTCCTGATGTATCCGTCCTCTCCTCGTAGTGCCTCGTCCATAGCCTGCTCCACACCGAACAGGTACTGGCCTGTGCCTCTGTTCCATGCACCGATGGCTCTTCTGCCCAGCTCGCCGTATGGGTATATCCTGACCTCCTTGGATGTGCGGATGAATCCTCCGCGCTTCCCGCTGCTGAAAAGTGTGAGGGAACGGAGCGTATCTGCCATTGACAGGTCGATGTCCTTGGCTATGGGGATATGGCGTCTCCTGTTCTTGCGCCCCTTCTGGAAATAGTCCCACCACTGAGGCGCCGTCCTTTCCGGAAGGATTGCGGCTATCTCCTGCGCCAGCATCCGTGACTTCTCATTCCATTCCGGCTCGCTTTCTATCATGCAGCAGTCGAAGTGGATGTCATAGACCGTGCGGCTGGTGGCTACCACATTCCCGTCAGTATCCAGAAGGTCGCCCCTTCCGGCATGCAGGGCATGTGTCACCGTGCCGTCTCCTGGCCTGTTGACCATGCGCCAGATGAACGGTCTGGCTTCTCTGTAGATGAATAGGCAGGCAAGCAGCAGGACGGCTGTCAGTGCATATGTTTTCCATCTGGGACGTCTGTGAGGGACAGTAGAAGGGTTCTTGCCGTGGTTCCTTATAAAACTGATGACATTGAGCAGTTCACCCTCATGGCAGAGGTTGACCCTGCAGAGGGAGTCCCTTCTTCTGATGGTGTCCAATGCCGCGATCTCGGCCTGGAACGGGTAGTCCTCTATCCAGATGAAGTCGCTTCCGGGGTCTATAGCCTCCGTCTTCAGCGTGTCCCATTCAGTGGCCTTGATCTTGCCGAGTTTCTTCAGCGTCCTGCCGCTGAAGTGCCTTGAGAGGTACTCCATAGTTTGAGTACTGTCTCCCTTGCAGTGGGTGGTCAGCCAGTAAACGTCGTACCGTCCTGACGTGATGAAGTCTATCAGTGTCTGCGCATGTTCTGCCGGCTGTCCTGTCCGGTAATCCAGAAGGACGCCGTCGATGTCCAGATATATTCTCGTCTTGCTTCTCTTCATGATGGTTGTCTTTATTGTCTGTCAATCTTCTGGGTTATCGCCTCGCATGCCCTTTCCAGGTCTGCAAGCACGCTCATGTAGAAGTCCTTCGGGCGGCATGTGGGGTCGTATACCACTTCGGATGACTCCAGTGCCCATTTCATCAGCAGATGTATCCTGTGATGATAGCTGTGTGGGATTATGCCCTTCATGTAGCTCACATGGTGCGGCTCCATGCAGAGGATGAGGTCTGAGCCGATTGCCGAGATGCTGTCGACTCTTCTGGTCTTCCCTGATATCCCGTATCCGGCTTCAGCTGCGACCTCCAGCATCGTCCTGTCCCGGTCAAGGCCGTCAGTCGCTCCCGTCCCTGCGGACGTTACCTTCACGCATGTGATTCCGGCTTCAGCAAGCTTTCTTCTGAGGATGCCTTCGGCAAGCGGGGAACGCGTCATGTTCCCGGTGCATATGAACATTACATTCATGTCATTCTATGGTTATGAGTATTGCGCTGTAGTTGTCCTCCGCATACTTCTCGCAGAGGAACTTATATGTATCCATGATCTCCTCGGGATCCTTGTCGTCAAGCATGCGGTCTCTGAGTATGTCGGGTCTGATGGAACTCCACAAGCCGTCGGAGCAGAGGAACACTCTGTCACCCGGCTCTACTTTGGAGGTAAAGACATCCGGCGTGGCCATGTCGGGATGACCAGTGAAGAACCCCCTGGCAAGGGGCGCCCCGATGCAGTTTCCGGCATTGTGGTCTGTCGTCATGTACTTGGCTTTCCCTTCGCAGCCGTATACATAGCATCTGCTGTCCCCGCAGTGCGCGACGGTCAGCTGTTTTCCGTCGATATGTGCCATTACCATAGTGGTTCCCATCTGTATGCCGCCGTATACGTCCGACATCGTGTCAAGGGTCCATGCTGCACGTGATATCATGAAACGGATATTTTCCTCGTCACCATCCCGTTTCCGCATGATGGCCCTGCATATGGAGGCTGCGACGATCTTTGCGGCCGTCCCTCCCATGGCATGCCCTCCCATGCCGTCGCAGAGAACGAAGGAATACCTTCCGTTCTCTGCATCGGTCATGGTTCTGATATGGTCCTGGTTCTCGCTTCTCGGACCCTTCTCGCTGAATGTATTATAGGTGATCTTCATGATGTGCTCTTATGGATTATGCTCCGGATCCTTTGATGGAATACTCAGGTCCGAACCATTCCTCTACTTTTTCCTTTGCCTTTAATTCTATGGCAGGGGTGATGTTCTTGCCGATCCTGTTGATGACAAACGCTATGGCTGCACCATCGTCAATCAGTCCGATACCTCCGAACTTTGCGAATGGAATGATGTCCCTACGCGACACCGTGTATATGATTGCTGCATAGATGAGTATCTTGTCCAACTTTGGTGTCTTCGGGTCGTCAAGGACGTACCAAGCCTGCAGACACTTCTCGCATGCCTCCCTTTTGAGCGTATTACCATATTTCTTGATGTCTTCCCAGGCTTCCTGGCAGCGTGCCTTCCAGTCAATGTCCTTGAGTTTTTCCAAATGCGGTTTGAAGTCTAATCCATTCATTACAGCCGCAAGAATTAATAAGCAGATTAATAACATTGTAATTGGTTTTAAGTTGTTGTTTCTGTTCCTTGGCGGCCCTCTTCGAGGCTGCCTTTGTATTTATAGATACAGGTTTTCCGTAAATCTCCCACCTGACCTGCAATTTTTCCCGAATTCCTTTCCGCTACTTCAGGAAGATGGAGGCGCAGTCACGGCTGCCATACGTGAAGTTCAGGCCGGCCCTGATAAGCGGCAGTGCATACTCCTTTACGGATTCGAATTCCTCCTCGAACCCCCAACAGTTTCAGAGACTTGGCGCACTTGTACAGCCTTATAGGCCAGTCCTGCCATCTCTGGTCCGGGTCGGGGTCGGCGACATTGAATCTTCCCCTCAGGTCCCATCCCCAGGAGAGCATCAGCAGCTCCACTCCGCGGAGAAACCTTCCGATGACCTCCTCGTCCTGCCTGAGCAGCTGCGCCTCATGCTCGTAGATTGCATAGGCTGCTCCATAGGCTCCGGAGTGACATCCGTACGGGAACGTGAATGGTGAAACATGTTCCATTGCCTTTCTTTCGCCCATTCCTCGAACTTCTCCACCTGGGCTGCGTGTCTTGCCTTGAGTCTGTCTATGCCGACAAAATCCGCACTCTCGTTTCTTCTTTTGTTCATTCAATGTTTTATCTATAATATACGGTCTGCCGCTCTTCCTGTGATGCGGTATCGGTATGGAGCCTGACGAAGCGTTGAATCTATCTTCCTTTCTTACCGGTGTACATCATTTTCTTCGGTCTGCGGATCATGCGTGCAATTCACTTAAAAGATTTTGTTCTTTATTTTATTTGTTGTAAATTTGCGTTATAAATACACAAAGAATAATGGAAGGAATGTATTGCTATAGGTATCCGCATCCGGCGGTGACGACAGACTGCGTCGTTTTCGGTTATGATCCCAATGACGGTCTGTCTGTCCTTTTGATCAGGCGAGGAGTGGAACCGTTCAAGGACTGCTGGGCTCTCCCCGGAGGATTTGTCAGGATAGATGAAGAGGTGGCCGCTTGCGCCAGCCGCGAACTTAACGAGGAGACCGGTCTGCAGCTTTCGCATCTGTCCAATCTGAAGGAATTGGGATGCTATTCCGGTGTTGACAGAGACCCGCGTGAGAGGGTAATCACTATAGCCTATTACCAGCTCGTCAGAAAGAGTGAGGTCAAGGGTGGCGATGATGCAAGGGAGGCACGCTGGTTCCCTGTGGATAACCTGCCGGCGTTCCCTTTTGATCACGATAAGATAGTGGAGCATGCGATCGAAAGGTTGAAGCGCGACATCTATTTTGAGCCGATAGGTTTCAACATATTGCCTGAGGTGTTTACCATGCCGCAGCTTTACAAGCTCTACAAGTCCATCCTCAAGGTGGACTTCGACAGAAGGAACTTCGCCAACAAGATGATGAAGCTTGGAGTTGTTGACCAGGTCGGCAATCGTCCTAAGGATGCCAGCAGGAGAACTCCGATCCAGTACAGGTTCAACAAGGAAAGATATGAGATGTTGAAAAATGACAAGAAGGCGTTCAGAATGGAATTCTGATGCTAAAGTGAGACTGGTGCATGCACCAGTTTTTTTACCTCAAGATTAAATTTATGTAAAATTTACGCAAAACTCTTGTGCAGAAGAAAAATTATTGCTTACTTTGTGTAAAAGAAACGCAATTAGGTTGAGAATGAATATTGGATCTTATACATATGACTTTGCCAGGCCTGCCATGACGGCTGACTGTGTGGTATTATGTCATGGAACTGAATCATTGGAGGTTCTGCTGATCGATCGTAGGTTCAGACCGTTCAAGGGATGTTGGGCCTTACCTGGCGGATTCATGATGATGGATGAGGACGCTGAGACCGCCGCCAGGAGGGAACTGTACGAGGAAACGGGAGTCCGGGTTGATAAGGTCGAGCAGTGCGGTGCCTTCACCGATGTAGATAGAGATCCTCGTGAAAGGGTAGTGACCATAGCATACTATGCGCTAATAGACAAGACGGAAGCGGTAGCTGCAGATGATGCTCAGAAAGCCGAATGGTTTCCCGTTGATGCTCTTCCGCCTTTGGCATTTGATCACGACAGGATCATTCAGTCTGCGATGAATGACTTGTGGAATAAACGAAACATGCTGAACGATGACAGAAAGGAAATATAGAAAAATAGTTGTCATAGGAGTCCTCGAGCAGGAGGGTAGACTGGTGGACCGGCACCAGTTTTTTTACCCCACAAGCTCGATTGAGTAAAATATACTCAAAGATACAAAAGTATACGCTGAAGTGGTAGATATACTGATTAGGAGACTCCTACTAAAGTAAAAGACACATGCTATGGATAAGAAAGGTTTTGTACATATCGGTTACAGGCATCTCAACGATGCGATGAAGAGAGTCATCACAGTTCCATCAGGATTCTCGTTCGTGATGTTTGATGACATTGTCTACAGTATTCAGACGCTGGAGAAGGGAGAATTGATCCATGACTTTGGCAAGAGTGGTACTATCATAATGGATGAGTATGGACGGCACTGGTTCCGTCGTTTGTTCGCAGCGGGAGACATGGAAACGTTCGAGACGTATGAGCCGCTGCCGGCTGAAGTCGTTTCCGAAGAATACGTGGCGAAGAGGATTCCTGACATGATGATATATCCTTTCGTAAGGCTGGACCGTGCGCGAGAGCTGGTCGAGATCTATGAGGCCAGTCCGGGATGGAGCGATGAGGAGCCGCTGAGGATCCTGGAGATAAACGGAAAAATTTAAGGCGAAGTTGAAATTTATGTGATAGGTATAGCAGATCGTCTGGCTACTGGTGCGAAAACATTTAAAGAATATAGCTATGATTGATTCAGACCTCATTGCGGCTTTCCTTGAAGGTAAGACGACAAAAGACCAGACGATGGAGCTGCTTAGGGCGATGAGTGTGTCGGGTGTGCTGTTCAATACGGTAGTTGCGGCCGCTGTGATCACCTCAAAAGCCTGCCTAAAGAAAAGAAGAGAAGAAGATGAAAGGAACAAGCAAAGAAACTTAGAAGGAAAATTGAACCTTATATAATATAAAGAATTAATTCATAAGTAGTTAATAAGAATATAGAGCCCCACAAACAATTAGTTTTTAACGTTAAAAAGATTGTAGTATGACAAATTGGATGACATGGTTGAACCGCTCAGTGAAGGAGCATCCGCTTTGAGTTGGAAACCTATAAAAGATGGATTTGATTAAGATTTTAAGATTTGGATCAGTAAGGCATAAGCCAAAACAGGGTCGGGTCCTAGGGACAGGCTCTGAGGAATTGTCAGGGATAGCTGGCTTTCCTGAAGAAACATAATTATTAACTTTCCTAATATGGGGCTATTATGGAAACTACTTTTGAAAAATCGGCGCCGCAGCCGTCACCTGCGGCAGACCTGGCTTTTGTCAGGCGTCTGATGGAGGATGCAGATTTTGCCAAGTACTACTTCCTTGAGGATACGGACTTTGGCGAGAAGTGCAAGACCGCATCAAATATCGTCAATCGTGCCTACATCGACAAGCCGTACAGCAATGAAGGCGAGATCCGTGCAGTTCTCTACATGTACTTCTGCCAGAACCCCGGCAAGCCGCCTCTTGCCACCTTCAAGGCGGAGGCGTCCTTTGATACCTGGTTCTGGGGAACGAAGAAGGGTGCGGCAATGCGTCAGGTGTTCCGATACTATGACTCGATGGGCTTTGTAAGACCACGCCGCCTCAGCTCTGGAAACACGAAGCTGCGCATCCTTCACCTTCCGCTTGAAAAAAGGGAGTATATTGTTGACCTTGTGGCAGTGCCGGATTTTCATGAGGTGCTCGTGAAGGTCTATGTGGAGAAGAAGAAGCTGGATGTCGTACGCGAAGAAATGGGTTATCCGGTGGCCGAGCCTAGTAAACAGGACGAGTTCAAGACGCTTCTCTCTTCGGCCAAAACGGCTCTCCGCGAGATGATCATAGAGACCGAGGATAAGGAACTCATCAACGAGGCATTGTGGACAAGCATCCGTCCCTTCAAGACCCGTGTCGAGGATCTCGTCATTCCTGAAGTTGCAGATGAGACGAGTCCAAGGACTCAGGTCTTCCGTGAGGCGCTGAAGGATTTGTATGGAATCAATCACAGACATCCTCTGTATCTTGCGCATCTGGAGAATTTCGTACACAAGCTTGCCGAGGATATCAAGCCAAAGGACTGGAAGGGCGTCAACTGGGAGCGTGATGCTGATATCTGGCTCGCACGATTCCTTGATGACACTCCTGCAAAAGAGCTCGCCAAGCAGTACGGCATAAGGAGCACTGCTGTGGACAACATCAAGTCGAGGTTCGAGGCAAGGATCGTCAGACATCTCAAGAAGAAGATGAAGTCATATCTCCGTGAGGCTTAGAAGATCAGAAGGATGCCGGGAAGGCATCCTTCTACGTTATATACAGGAGAAAATTAATGGGTACCCCTATGTTTGTCCGATAGATTAGGGCCATGGTCAGTCTCCTCTATTTTGTAAGCAATCTGACAGCAATATGAATTACACATTGACAATAGGACAGAATATAGAGGGCTACAGGGTGATGGAGTACTGTAAGACCTACGGCCTTAACAACGCGGAGAGCTATAAGGTGGTTGGGCCGGACGGCCGGCCGGCGCTCATGAAGATAATTCTTGACGGATGCTACTCAGCGGAATTCACGGAAGAGGTTTGTGACCTGATGAAGAGCAGGTATTCCATGCCTGTGCTCAAGGATGCGGGCGTTATTACCGTCGATTCCCTTGAGTACCGATATGTCGTCAGGGAGATAGGCAGGGGAACGAAGCTGTCGGAGATTCTGGCATCCGGGGTCATCTACTCATGGGAGGATGCCGTGAGGATAGTGTCCCAGGTGCTCGATGCCCTTGAGATGCTGCATCTGGCCGGAGTGATTCACAACGACATCACCCCTGAGAACGTTATCATTGATGACTTCAAGGCGACCCTGATCGGTTTCGGTCATCTCTCCAGGGCGTGTTTCGGAAGAGCGCGCTTCATGGTGAAGGACCTCGATCCATGGTATATGGCTCCGGAGACGGGGAGGGGACGGTTCGACGAGAGGTCCGACCTGTTCTCCGTCGGGGCGCTGCTGTACAGGATGGTGTTCGGCATGGAGCCGTGGAGAGCGGGCAGCCCGGAAGTCCTCTCGATGGGCGATCTGAGGGAGCTCCGCAGGAAGCCGCTTCGTGACCTCAGCAAGAAGCTTGGGCCGGAGATTGACGAACACTCCCTGTCAGTGCTCTGCGGGATGCTTGAACCGGACTACGAGAAACGTTACGGGACAGCTACGGAGATACTCTGCAGACTTTCCGCAACGTTGGTTACTGCAGACGAAGAGGATGATGATGAAGAAGAGGTTGGGGCAGATGTTGCGGACTTACAGCCTGATGTCGAGTCGGTAGGAATCGTGGGACAGGAGGATCCGTCCAAACCCAGAGGTTTTGCCGCGATAGCTGGAATGGATGACGTCAAGGCACTGCTTACCGACGAGGTCCTTTATGTGCTGGAGAATCCTGAGAAGGTACGCAGGTACAGGCTCAAGGTTCCTAACGGAATGCTGTTCTTCGGGCCTCCTGGCTGCGGCAAGACCTATATAGCCGAGAACCTGGCCTACGAGAGCCGTCTGAACTTCATGATGGTGAAGGCTTCTGATATAGGTAGCACCTTCGTTCATGGAACCCAGGGCAAGATCAGGGAACTCTTTGACAAGGCGGCGGCGACCGCACCGACCATCCTATGCTTCGATGAGCTTGACGGCATGGTACCGGACAGGTCGAAGGTGACGAGCGAGGCCATAGCCGGAGAAGTGAACGAGTTCCTGACGCAGCTGAACGGATGCTCGGAAAGGGGGATATTCGTTATCGGTACAACAAACAGGCCGGAGATGATAGATCCTGCCATCTTGAGGAGCGGGCGAATGGATCATCTGATCTACATACCGATGCCCGACAGGGAAGCCCGAAGGGAGCTGTTCAGGATACATCTTGATGGCAGGCCGACGGAAGATGACATTGACACGGATGCTCTGGCAAGGATGACTGACGGGTATGTGGCCAGTGACATAGAGCTTATCGTCAACAAGACGGCTCTCGTGTCCGCCAGAGACGATGTACCCATCAGCCAGCGGCGTCTTGAGGAGAGGATAGGGATCACGCGAAGGTCCGTATCAGAGTCGGAGCGTGCCGCCTACGAGTCGGTCTGTAGGGAGATCCTCTCTGCTCCACGGACGGAGGAGAAGAAAAGGATAGGGTTCAAAACATCATTAATCTAAAGAGTATGAAGACAAAGGAAAGAATTCTAGACGCATTGAAAAGACTGGGCCTCCAGCCTGATGATGACGGTGACCAGGTAACGTTCCGTTATCAGATGTCCAATTACGTATTCTTCGTTGATGAGGACGATGAATGCTATATGGCGTTCTATATCCCATGCATATATGAGGTTACGGAGGAGAATGAGGTGGTGGTGCTCAAGGCTATCAATGAATGCAACCTGCACATGAAGACCGCCAAATTGGTCAGCTCCAACGGAAATGTATGGGCGGCGTATGAGGTCCATGTCCCTGAAGAAGGTGGTCTTGAGGACTTCGTAGGGCGCGCCGTAGGATGCCTGTACCAGTCAGCTATCTGCTTCGACCAGGAGATCAAGAATATTTGATCGATGTGCCGTCTATCCCTGGGTGCAATGGGATAGCCCCGGCGGCACATCGCCGATCCTCCTCCGGTAGGGGGAGGGACGGCTTAAAGGTTGATTCGCTCGCGAAGCATGAAAAAGATAAATTAAAACCGTTATGATTACTTTGGAAGAAAAGAATATGCTGGCCCGTAGAAGGGTGGAGTACTGTGATAACACCATGCTTGTGTTCAGGTATCTCAAGCTGTTGGAGAAGGATCCGGACTGGAGGTTCAGGTCGCTAGTCGGCTATCATCTGATGAGAAAGTTCCTTGATGACGAGACTTTCACGCCGACACAGGCACTCGAGATGGAGAATGTGCGGAGACCCTTGTGTGGTAAGTATTGGAAACTCCCTCTTTGTGCCATGTTCCCAGCCTCTCAGGTGGAAGAGAGTTCCAGTGTTGACTTTGTTTTTGATTCCTATGACACATATCTCATCAACCTCTGCTCCTTTGTGGAAGAGGCGCCCGTAATAGGATTCCGCTACGTATGCGAGGATGTGATGTCCGGGACACAGATCATAAAGGGCCTGGTGCCTCATGATGACCCGAGGCTGTCGGAAAGGTATCCCAGATGGGAATTCTATCAGGTAGACAGGTCGCGGACAGATGATATGACTGCGATGTTTTCTGTAGAGTTCGCTAATGTGCACAGGGTGGAGATCGCTCACCTTTCGAAGGAGGATGACTGCTTTCACAGAATTTTCAACTCAAATTGATACAGTCTTTAACTATGGAGGATAATGTAATGTATGACGCAATGATTGCCGGTGCTACTGCATCCCTGATCGCCATGAGCCATAGCGGGATCGTAAGCGATAACTTCGATACGTTCCATGGTCTTATGGTATTCTCATTCAATGACATGAAGTTTCTTGAGGATCTTGGCCGTCTGAGACCGGGCGGCCAGGTCACAAGAGGTATCAGGCTTACTCCGAAGAATGATGCCGTATGCTTTGCCACCAGACTCTGGTTTAGGGTCAAGAGGTCCTTGTCCAGATGGTGGGACGGATACTATGTAAGCATTGGGATCAACCTCAGGGAATCGGACAAGAATGTAACCGGTATCCGTAAGCTTGAGATCTCGCGTCTGGCTGTGGGAGGCATTGAGGATATCTGCCAGAAGATAAATGCCGATGGATTCAGGGAGGATTGTCTTGAGCGTCTGACCGAACATGTATACTCTTCTTGTTATGAGTCTGTCTACGGCCTTATGGGATACCCTCCCGAGCATGAACTGAAGGATGAGCAACAGACTGAGAAAGTCATTAGGCCTTCACTGCTGATAGACTTCGGTTCGGCCCTCAGCTCGGTATCTATTGATATCCTGCAAGACGAATAAACGGGAATTGGCAGAAAAACACAAAAAGCGGAGAGAATGCGTCCATTCTCTCCGCTGCTTTCTTGTCCAATCGCCAGAAAGAAAGCCGAACTGCCGGCCTACGGTCCGGACGGGAAACAACCGGCTCCAGCGTTCACGAAACGTCAGGAGCGTTTCTTCCGTGGATACGTTCCCGGAGGTCGTGAGCTCTCCGGGATATGTCTTATGCCTCTTCGTCGAAGAAGTTATTGTTGGCTTCGTCGGCGCTGAAGGTCTTGTCAGCGATGTGGTCATACAGCTTGTCTCTGCTTTTCATGAAGCAGTGAAGCATCTTTTCTGTACCTATCGGGGATGCGCAGAATGCCATGGTGTTGGTGATCGAGATCGTCGCTGCAACCTTCTCGACATCCTGGTTGGCTCCGATATAGGCGAATACCCATCCCTTGCCTTTGAGCTCATCCACAAGAGCTTTGATTGCCTTGCCGGTGTATTCCGACGACGAGTTCTCCTCTCCGTCGGTGATGACGGTCACAAGTACCTTGTCTTCTGAGCCGACCTTGGGCCTGAGTCTGGTGAGTGCCTGTCCCATCGCGTCATACAGCGGTGTGCAGCATGACGGATTGTAGTCGCTGTCGGTGAGTTCCTTCACTTCGGATGCCGGAACACAGTCGCAGATGGTCTTGACTGCGTCGCTGTTGAACGACACGAGGGTGACCACGTGCTCCTGGTCTTCGTGCTTCTTCTGTGCGTTGCTTATGCTCTGAAGTGTTTCGTTCATGCCGTTTAACGCTGCGTTCTTGATGCTCTGCATCGAGCCGCTCTCATCAAGGATGATGAGGTTGAAAATACGTGTCTGCATACTATTAGGTGATTATGTTGTGTTAATATCTGATCTTTCTAAGTTCTTTGAGTTCCTCGTACAGTCTTGACGTCACCCTGGCGGTCATCTCCCTGTATGCCTCCCCTCTCTCTTCTCCCAGGCAGATAGCGATCTCCTCACTTACGTCGAGCCACTTGTGCAGCGCTACATCATACAGGCAGTGCATGTAGAGGATCAGTTCGAAATCGAACGCCTCGCCAAACACCTCCCATGCGAAATCGTAGTCCTTCTCTTTCCATTCCGAAACCACATCCTTGACCACGTTCTGGACCCTTATGTTCTTGAATTCCTCCAGCAGACGCTCGTATTTCCGCAGGGATACCTTTGTGCACCTGTCAGGAAACCTGTACTCGCCGTCATGCCAGAATATTTCTCGTTCAAGTTCTTCCAGACGACGTTCCGACCAGTGTCTAAGATGTCCGTTTATGTCCATAGGCAGGGCGGAGTAGTGTGCCGCCCCGTACGTGTAGAACGTCATTATGCCGTTCACGGCATTGTTCAGGTCGAACCATTCGCTGTATTCCCTATAGAGAAGTTCTCCCAACGGTTCGCCGTTGTAGATCCTCATCAGGCGGATATACTCGTTCGTCGTCCGGTAGACGGCCACGATTGCGTCCTCGTAGGATGCCGTATTTATCTCTGGCTGGTTGCCGTCACTATAGATGTTCATCAGATGGTTAATTGCTGTGGCTGCGGCGTCTTCGGCATCCTCTTCATAAATGTCCCTGTCGATACTTCTGCCGTATTCCTTCACGTTCTCCTTCATGGCGAGCGCCCATGCGAGGCCGTCGTCTGCATATTGGATCATGGTCATGGTCTCCATCATCCTGCTCATCAGCCAGTAGGCGTGAGGGGCGGCTTCGGTCAGTTTATCGTCACCGCTGAACATGAAGTTGGTCGTGGTGTCCACACGACAAGCATCTCGTCCCTTATGCGCATGATGTCCGCTGTGACGCTAGCTGTCGCTGCGTTTTCTTGGGCATTCAGCCTGTCTGCGTGGTAGCCTCCGGTTAGCAGCATCAGTGCTGCAAGTGCTTTCATTATAGTCTTCATATGCTTTCAAGTGATTATCTGAGTATAACGGAGCCCGATGTAAGCTCCAATCTATCGCGTGACGCAAGATTTTTATTAATTATGTAAAATATACGCAAAATCCTTGCTAATAATGATAATTATCGTTAGCTTTGCGTAAAATAAACACAAGGGTAATAGCTTAAACTACGTATGATTATGGATTATAGATATGAATGTCTCCCGGAACTGGAAAGGAAGCCGGCAAGAAAGCGCATCGTTGTATTGACCGGTGCAGGTGTTAGTGCAGAGAGTGGCTTGCCTACATATAGAAGCGATGATTTTGCACTGTATGTTGATAATGACTGCATCAACCTGGCGACCCCTCAGGGTTTCCGCAAGAACCCCGCTGCCGTGCTGGACTTCTACAATAAGCGCCGCCTTCAGTTGGCTCAGGCTCAGCCTAACCATGCGCACATGCTACTTGCCGAGCTGGAGAAGTGGCATGATGTGACGATCATCACGCAGAATGTCGACGACCTCCATGAGAGGGCTGGTAGCACGGACATCATCCATGTGCATGGTGAACTGACCAAGGTGACTTCTTCTGTTTCACGCAGAGATCCGGCATGCGTCAAGGAATTCCCTCTTGACGTGCCTATGAAGCTTGGAGATATGGCTGCTGACGGATCTCAAGTCCGCCCTTATGTGGTCTGGTTCGGAGAGAAGGTGCATTATTATGAGAAATCGGTAAGAATTGTACGTGAAGCCGACATATTTGTAGTCATTGGAACATCTCTGAGAGTGACCCCGGCTGCAAACCTGATCAAATGTCCGCTCCCGTCTGCGATGAAATTCATCATCGACCCGTGCGACCCGTTTGATCCGTGTGATGACAACTATCCGGAAGGATATGAACATATAAGAAAGAATGCTACTGTCGGAATGGAAATCCTGATAGACAGATTGATGGAGATGGAGTAATACAACAAGTTAAAGTTAATAAACAATGAAAACGATGAATATGTTACCTGGCCCGGTGTGGCTTCCGCCGATAATTGCTGTGGCATTGGCAATACGTGACAAGATCAAAGAGAGACGGGAGAATCTGAATGACCTTGTGAAACGAAAAACGGCTAAATGACGGAAGTTATTACGTAACACCTGATAGAAATCTCTTGTAATGTCATCTATAATATGAACAACAATCAAAATCATGTTTATATGAAGACATTAAAAGAGATTTTTCAAGGATTTTTAGGGCTTGTGGCCCTTCTGGCAACCGGTCTGGTGGCGTTTGGACGTCTGACATGGCGCAAGTTGCGTGAGTGGTGGGGAAGAAGGTCGAAGACGGTGCGCCGTCTTGTCGTGGGCGCAGTGGCTTTGCTCGCTTTTGCCTACGTGGGAACGACAGTCGGCAGTGAATTGATGTATCGTTACGGACGTTGCCGCTATTGTGACGAAGAGGTGTCTGAGAAAGTCACGAAGCGTTATTTCAGAGACGGCAAGTATCGTTTGTACAATAACGAGACAGGGGAATATACGACCCCGAAGGTGAACTGGGTGTCTCCGCCGTCTGATGGTGATTCCCTCAGCGTGTATGCCTGCGACGGCAGGCGTGGATATGTCAATGTAAACACAGGTGAGATCGTCATCGATGCCAAGGACCATGATTTTGCGAAGGCATGGGTGTTCTCAGAAGGCTTGGCAGCCGTGCAGAAGGACGACAGGATCGGTTTCATGAACTCTGACGGCGAGATGGTGCTCGACTTTGTGTTTGAAAGCACGGAGAAGTGCAGGCAGTGGGACTTCTCCGGATATGTCTTCCATGACGGAGTATGCCTCATGACAGAGCAGGAAGGCCATGTGGGGCTTATAGATGCAAACGGAAATTGGCTTCTGGAGCCGGTATACGACGAGATCTGGGAGCCGTCCCATGGCGGATACAGAAAGCTGACGAAGGGTGATCTGTCAGGAGTGCTTGATCCGTCCTTCAATATTATCATTCCAGTGGAATATGACTACGTGGGTATGTCGGACAGGGGCCTGACGTTGGCCAAGGACGGTCGTCAGTGGCTGCAGGACATGGAAGGAAATGTGTTGAATCCGTTCCTGTACGACAGTTCGCAGTGGCTGTCTTATCCGATAGGCTATGATGCCGAAGGTGAGATTGAGAATGCATTCTCGATGTATGCGAAGTATGAGATATGCGGAGCATATGGCATCCTGAACCGTATCACAGGAAAGCCTCTCACCCTCGCGATATACGAGTCCGTCTATATGCTGTCCGAAGATGTCTTCGAGGTCCGCGATGAAGACGCTTATGAATCCTACCTGGTTAATGCCTACGGCAACAAGATTTAGTTCTGATGATCATGATACCAGATAAAGACAGAATACGTGGTTCGTTGATCGGTGGTGCGATCGGAGACGCTCTTGGCTATCCGGTCGAGTTCATATACGATTACCGGATCATCCAGCAGAAATATGGAGAGCGTGGCATAACGCGCTATGACAGGTCGCATTCATGGAAGGGAGAAAACGGCCAGAACGAAAAGGCGTGGATCTCCGATGATACACAGATGACTTTGTTCACTGCGTGCGGCCTCTTGAATGCCAAGGCCGATCTGGCGAAGTCCGGGATAAGCTCGATATGTTCGGCCTATCTGGAGTGGTATTACACACAGATAGACAGGCCGGAAAAGAAACCTCTGGACTGCTGGATCAGGCAGATTCCTGAAATCAATCAGAGGAGGGCGCCCGGAAACACATGTATGAGTGCCTTGACGGATATATACTATGGGAGAGAGCCGCACAACAACAGCAAGGGATGCGGTGGCGTGATGCGAGTAGCGCCGATCGCTCTATACGGCATCGGTGAAGGACGTTTCCCTGATATCAAGTCGATGGACATGCTTGCTGCTGAAGCGGCAGAGCTGACTCATAAGCATCCGTTGGGCTATATCCCTGCGGCCATGATGGTTCACATCATCTACCGCCTTGCTACAACTCAGAAGCCGATGCGTGACGACCTTCATTCATTTACAGAAGAGGCTATGGAGATGGTCAGCACGCTTTATCCGGAGCACGCATCAAGCATGGACTATATGAGGGCGCTGACAGAAAAGGCGTTCACGTTTGCGTCATCTGATCTGCCCGACCACGAGGCAATCGAACTCATCGGAGGAGGCTGGGTCGGTGACGAGGCCCTGGCTATCGCGCTATATTGTGTCGCAAGATATTTCGACGACTTCGAAAAGGCGATGATTGCTGCGGTAAATCATGCTGGCGACAGCGATTCGACAGGAGCCATAGCAGGCAATATCCTCGGAGCGGCTGTCGGCTATGAAGCATTGCCTGATTTCTATAAGAAAGACCTTGAACTGCACAATGTCATCCTCACAATCGCAGATGCTCTGTGTGGGGATGACCAGCGTTGATTTACTCATGGCAATCAATGTCGATTATAATTGCCTGACAATCAACCTAGTAACGGGTTTAGCCTGCATTCCTTTTCCGGCAGGCTAAACCCGTTAAGTTGTTGTGCGTCAGATACTTGCGTTAAACGCTTGCTGCGGCTGCGATGCTACTCGTGCACCACGCGGTCGCGGAGCTCGGCGAGCTTGCCGCCGTTCCAGCGGCTGGTCGTGCCGACGAGGTAGCCGGTGATGCGCTGGAGCTGGTCGATGTGCTCTCCGCCGCAGTGCGGGCACTTGGTGAGGCCCTTCTCGGCGTTCTCGAAGCCGCAGTCCATGCAGCGGTTGCGGTTGTGGTTCACTGAGCAGTATCCGATGTTGTACTTGTCCATGAGGTCCACGATCGACATGATCGCCTCAGGGTTGTGTGTCGCATCTCCGTCGATCTCAACATAGAAGATGTGTCCGCCGCCTGTGAGCTCGTGGTAAGGTCCCTCGATCTCGGCCTTGTGCTTAGGAGTACACTTGTAGTATACCGGCACGTGGTTCGAATTGGTGTAGTAGTCCTTGTCGGTCACGCCTGGGATGATGCCGAACTTCTTCTTGTCACCTCTTGTGAAGCGTCCTGCGAGGCCCTCGGCCGGAGTCGCGAGCACGCTGAAGTTGTGCCTGTATGTCTCGGAGAACTTGTTCACCTTGCTTCTCATGAATGTCACGATGCGGAGTCCGAGCTCCTGAGCCTCAGGCGATTCGCCGTGGTGCTTTCCGACAAGCGCTATGAGCGTCTCGGCGAGGCCGATGAAGCCGATTCCGAGGGTTCCGTGGTTGATTACAGACTCGATGGTGTCGTTGTCGGCGAGCTTCTCGCTGTCGAGCCAGAGCGCTCCCATCAGGAGAGGGAACTGCTTCTTGAGCGCGGTCTTCTGGAAGTTGAATCTCTCGTTGAGCTGCTTTGCAGCGATCTCGAGAGCCCAGTCAAGCTTCTGGAAGAACTCGTGGATCCTGTCTTCCTGGTTTTCGATACCCATGCACTCGATGGCGAGCTTCACGATGTTGATTGTGGTGAACGAAAGGTTGCCACGTCCGATGGACGTCTTCGGTCCGAACCTGTTCTCGAACACGCGTGTGCGGCATCCCATGGTCGCAACCTCGTACTGATATCTCTTCGGGTCGTCCGGTGTCCACAGTTCGTGGTGGTTGAACGGAGCGTCAAGGTTCACGAAGTTAGGGAAGAATCGGCGAGCCGACACCTTGCAGGCGAACTTGTAGAGGTCGTAGTTGCGGTCCTCAGGGAGGTAGCTCACGCCTCTCTTCTTCTTCCATATCTGGATAGGGAAGATGGCGGTCGAGCCGTTGCCAACGCCTTCGTATGTGGTGTTGAGGAGCTCGCGGATCACGCAGCGGCCCTCTGCCGATGTGTCGGTGCCATAGTTGATCGAACTGAACACGACCTGGTTTCCACCGCGTGAGTGGATGGAGTTCATGTTATGCACGAATGCCTCCATTGACTGATGCACGCGGCTCACGGTCATGTTGATTGCATGCTGGATCACGCGGTCATCGCCCTGGATGCCGATTAGGTCGCGCTTGAGGTAGTCGTCGATCTCTACATTATATAATCTTGAATAATCCTCTCCGTTGATCTCTCCGACCTTGTCAAGCTCTTCCTGGAATGTCCTTCTCACGAAAGGAGCCATGTAGAAGTCGAATGCAGGGATGGCCTGGCCGCCATGCATCTCGTTCTGCACGGTCTCCATGGAGATGCAGCCCAGGATGCTGGCTGTCTCGATGCGCTTTGCAGGACGCGACTCGCCGTGGCCGGCGAAGAAGCCGTCCTCGAGTATCTTGTCGAGAGGGTGCTGGATGCAGGTAAGGCTCTTGGTAGGGTAGTAGTCCTTGTCGTGGACATGGATATAGTTGTTCTTCACAGCCTCCTTCACGTCTTCAGACAACAGGCACTCATCCACATATGACTTTGTGGACTCGGATGCGAACTTCATCATCATGCCGGCAGGAGTGTCGGCATTCATGTTGGCGTTCTCACGGGTGATCTCAGTCGCCTGGGCCTCTATGATCTCCTGGAAGATCTCGCGCGACTTCGCCTTGCGGGCGAGGTTGCGCTGGTTGCGGTATGCGATGTACTTCTTCGCAACCTCCTTGCGCGGACTGTTCATCAGCTCATACTCGACCTGATCCTGAATGTCCTCCACGCTCATGTTTTCGACATCGATCTTTGAGATCGCCGCGGCAATCTCCGCTGCGAGAACGATGTCCTCTCCCTCTTCTGTCACGCCCATCGCCTTGAGGATGGCGTCAACGATTTTCCTATTGTCAAACATCACGACCCTGCCGTCGCGCTTAACTACATACTTTACCATATTTTGTCTGTGAATTTTAATCTTGGTCCGGGGTGCTGATGACCCGGATGACAAATATAGTCCAATTATGTATCACTGCATCGGAAATCGCCGGGAAAAGATATTAACAAAAAATGAAAATGCCTGTTAATTTGTTGATTAACAGGTATTAATAAATATATATAATTTGTAATTATTTTAAATTGGCTATAACAAGGTTGTTATATGGACTAGCCCACAAGCCATACGAGAACGTGGCGGTCGAAGATCATATATTCCAGTTCGAACTCCTCCTCGTGCTCGTCCTTGTGGATGAAGGTGGCCTCGAGTTCACCCTCCTTGCGGACGTTGAACTTCTCCACCTCGATCTGCTCCGCGAAGTCCACCCTGTTCTGGGACATTCTCTTGAATATGGCCTCTTTGGCGCACCAGTAGATGGCGAGCTGCTCGTTCCTCTTGTCCTTCTCCAGATCGTCGATCTCGTCCTCCGAGAGGGCCTTCTTCTCGACCGCAGAGAAGTCCCTGTCGAGAGACTCCACATCGATGCCGACCTCATCCTCGTCATGGATGATGATCGCTACATAGTTCTCTGTATGTGTAATGCTGATGTTTGTCGCGCAGTTCTCGAGGTAAGGCTGGCCGTTGTCGTGGTGGTTGAGGTACATCTTCTCCTCGAACACCTCATTGATCAGCGCCCTCACAGCCAGCTTCTGCCTTCGCTGGCTCTCGCTGCGGAAAAGCGATATCTCTTCAAGCTCGTCTGTCGGAACCGAGGTGAGGTTCAGCAGCTCCTCTTCGCTTTCCGTCACATGCCATACGGCGATTTCCGCCTTGTTGTCAAGTTTCTTTCTTAAATATAGTGCCATATATCTTTAATGTTCTATGATATTGTGGAACTCGGTGTGCCTATATACGACAGACCTGTGCGTGCAGACCATGCACACACGCAGAATCCGCCCTCCTGACCTTCGTCAGAAGCGCTGCCCATTACCATATATATATTGTCGGACAACGGATCGTCAGACATCTGATCCGCAGAGATTTTCTGTTCTTTAACTATAGGACTGGGAGGTTCCACTGTCTTATCTTCTTAAAATTCAGCCGCAAAGATACTAAATGTTTTGATAACTGAAAATTATATCTTTAAAATAACGATTTTCAAGTGTAATCCCGTAATAATTGTTATATTTGCCAAGATTTGAAAATAAAACTAACAATTTAAGATATTATGGAATTTTTGACTAACGACAAGCTCGTGATCGTAGGTGCCGGCGGCGCTATCGGATCAAACATGGCTCAGACAGCTCTCATGCTCGGCCTCACTCCAAACATCTGCCTTTATGACATCTATGGTCCAGGCGTGAACGGTGTTGCAGAGGAACTCTATCACTGCGCATTCGAGGGTGCGAACATCACATGGACAACTGATCCTGAAGTTGCTTTCACAGGTGCCAAGTACATCATCTCTTCAGGCGGTGCTCCTCGTAAGGAGGGCATGACCCGTGAGGACCTCCTCAAGGGCAACTGCCAGATCGCTGCAGAGTTCGGTGACAACATCAAGAAGTATTGCCCGGACGTAAACCACGTTGTAGTTATCTTCAACCCTGCTGACGTGACAGCCCTCACAGCCCTCATCCGTTCAGGTCTCAAGCCAAGCCAGCTCACTTCACTCGCTGCTCTCGACTCAACTCGTCTCCAGTCAGCAATCGCAAAGGAGCTCGGCGTACCTCAGTACAAGGTTGAGAACGCACGCACATATGGCGGTCATGGTGAGGCAATGGCAGTGTTCGCATCAAAGATCACTGTTGACGGCAAGCCTCTCGCAGAGTTCAACATTCCTGAGGACAAGTGGGCTGAGATCAAGCACGCTACCATCCAGGGCGGTTCTAACATCATCAAGCTCCGTGGACGCTCGTCATTCCAGAGCCCTGCTTATCAGTCGGTTCTCATGATCCAGGCTGCAATGGGCGGCGCTGAGTTCCACTGGCCTGCAGGATGCTATGTAAACACTGAGAAGTATCAGAACGTTCTCATGGCAATGCCTACAGTCATCGACGCAACAGGCGTTCACTTCGGTGAGGTGACAGGTACTCCAGAGGAGATTGCTGCTCTTGATGCATCATACGCACACCTTCAGGTTATGCGTGACGAGATCATCAACCTTGGCATCATCCCACCAGTATCAGAGTGGAAGACTTTGAATCCAAACCTCTAATAATCAGACAAATGATATGAAAGCCCGTAGCCGAAAGCTATGGGCTTTCGCAGATATAAGATAATCATATAACATAGCTATGAAAAGAATAATCAATTATCTTCTTGCTGCGGCGTGTGTCCTTTTCGCAGCATCATGCGAAAAGACTCCTGAGGCCGCAAAACTCGAGATTCTTACCAGCACTATAGCAGAAAGCGCAGTGTTCGGCGAGAATGTGGCATTCCTGGTCGGAGTTCCGGCAACGGCAGACGTGACCAGTGTGACAGCAGCCCTCATCAAGGACGGAAAGCAGCTCGCAAGTGAGACAATCAGGATCAGCGAGGTGTCTTCATATTCTCCAGACGCAATCAACGGGGGCCTTCAGATTCCATACACCAAGAACATCGCTGACGGTGAGTATGACGTGATGTTCGTGGCTACGGGCAAGAGCGAACGCGCTGAAAAGACTGTCAAAATCAATCTTGCACATCCTGAGTTCAAGAAAGTGGAGTTTGTTGCAGGCGCTGACAAGTTCGAACTCTTCAAGTCAGATGCAGCTTCACCTCTTGAGGAAAACAAATGGTCATATACCGGTGCGCTTCCGGCATCGCTCTCAGGTCACTTCGAGGCTGCAGACGCAGCTGGAACGAAGTATGTATTCGGCGGAAGCAGCGTTGACAATGTGGAGTTCAGCAATTCTGCTGACATGGATCTCTACAGCTACGACGAGGCTATTCCTCAGGGAACGATTTCATTCGATGTCGTTTCATTTGCTGTGACATATCCTCTAGAGGCCATGTGGGTTGAGGTCCCTGCAACAACAGACCCTGCATATCCTGGAACAATAGAGGTTGATTTCAAGAAGGGCCAGGTTGTGGGCTTCAAGGGAGCCGGCGATCTCTGGATCGACGTTGACTTCTTCGACAACAACGGTGACGGAACTCACACATTCCGCGCTGAGGGCGGCAAGTACAGGCTCACCAACCAGGCTGACTGGGGCTCGCTCCGCACAGAGAGGCTTTCTGCAAACGGAGATCTTGCAACATTCGGATGGGACGACTCCGGCAACATTACAGTAAACGAGGCGATATGGTGCCTCGGCAACTACAACTTCGGAAAGCCGGATATGCGCACAATCCGTGACGGACGTGTATTCTCTGATTGGGAGACATACGACGCATATTGCATGGCAAAGATTGATGACTTCAAGTACCAGATCACTCTCCGTGTATACAACATGGCGTCATACAAGTTCTTCTGCACCAAGCTCAACTGGGGTGACATCTATGGAACTCAGTACGACATGACAAACACCAACCTTAACGGTCTTACAAACATCTATGCTAATGTCCTTGTCGGCAACGGAAACTTCCAGCAGGGAATGAGCCCGACTGACCCTAATGCGATCATGTATCCTGAGGAGGGTATCGTAATCCGCTTCACATTCGACGTGACTAATCCGCAGGGTATCGTCGTTACTGCAGAAGACGTTACATCTCAGAACCTTATGTAATCCCCTATGAGGAAACTCGTATCACTCCTCGCCTTCCTGAGCCTGGCCCTGACGGCCCTGGCTCAGGAAGGCTGGGTTATGGAGGCGACGTCCCGCAAGGACTATAACGGCGCGACAATGGCGAACGGCCGTCTTGGCGTCGTGACCGACGACAGGCCGTTCACAGCCCGTGAGATAGTCCTCGCCGGCGTTTTCGACAAGGAAGGCTACAACGGTGTAAGCCGTGTGGCGCGTGGTCCGGTGTTCCTGAACATGGAACTGACCGTGGACGGAAAGAAGGTGGAAGACAAGGATTTCTCAGGATGGAGCCAGGTCTTCGACATGCGCAAGGCCCGTCTGACCACCAATGTCTCGCTCAAGGGCAAGGCGTCGTTCCGCTACACTGTGATGGCGTTGAGGCATCTGCCGTATAACGCGATGTCGGTTGTTGAGGTCACTCCGGAGAAGGATATCACCCTCAAGGTGGAGAATGTCTATGGCATTCCGGAGGAGATGAGCGACGCGCAGGCGAGCTTCGGCGAGGGCGCGCAGCTGGTCTACCAGCTCAATGCCGCGACCCGCACAAAGATGCATCGCGTGAGCTCGTCGTCAATGTTCATGTTTGACGGAGAAGAGCCTCAGGTGCGCAGGATCAAGGGTGAAGGCCGCGACGGAATGTGGTTTTCGGTACGCTTGAAGAAAGGGGAGACCTATCGCTTCGCTCTTGTGGGAGCGGTGTGCTCTACTCAGGATTTCAAGGACCCCGTGAACGAGTCCAAGCGCTTCGCGACATTTGCCTATAAGTCAAGCATAGACTACCTGCTCGGGCAGCATTATGCTGCATGGGAGGAGCTGTGGAAGGGAGATGTCATCATAGAAGGCGATCTTGAGAGCCAGCTCGACATCCGTCATGCCCTCTATCAGCTTTATTCCATAACCCGCGACAACTGCCCGGTGGGCATAGCTCCGATGGGTCTTTCGTCAAGCGAAGGATATAACGGCCACTATTTCTGGGATACGGAACTGTGGATGTATCCGCCGATCCTTGTCATGAATCCGGAGGCAGGACGCTCGCTCATGGACTATCGTGCGAACTGTCTTCCGCAGGCAAGGCAGAACGCCCTGAATCACGGCTACAAGGGTGCGCAGTACCCTTGGGAGGCCGATACTTCAGGCGAGGAATGCACTCCTGTATGGGCCTTGACAGGCACATATGAGCATCATATCACAGCCGATGTGGGCATAGCCATGTGGCAGTACTACTGCGTGACCCGCGACAGGGAATGGCTCCTGGAGCAGGGCTGGCCTGTGCTTAAGGCTGTAGCGGAGTTCTGGGTGAGCCGTGTCCATAGGAATGAAGACGGATCATACTCGATCATAAACGTGGTCGGAGCAGATGAATATGCTGAGAATGTCGATGACAACGCATTCACCAACGGCGCTGCAAAGCGCGTCCTGCGAGACGTGACAAAGGCGGCCGAGGTCCTCGGCAAGCCGGTGGACCCTCGATGGATGGAGATTTCGGACAATCTCGTGTTCACATATGACGCCGACGGAGTGACCATGGAGTATACAGGCTATGACGGCCGTCTCATCAAGCAGACCGACGTGAACATGCTGGCATATCCTCTCGGCGTCGTGACAGATCCCGGTCAGACTCTTCGTGACATCAACTACTATTTTGACAGGATAGACCCGAACGGCCCGGCCATGAGCAACGCGATAATCGCAGTGCTGCATGCCCGTCTCGGCGATCCCGAGACTGCCTTCAAGGTCTTCAAGAAGAGCTACACCGACAAGCTCAGGCCTCCTTTCGGAGTGCTTTCGGAGAATGCCAACAATTCCCGCGTGTCATTCGCGACAGGACTGGGCGGCATCCTCCAGAGTGTCATCTTCGGATTTGCCGGAGTGGATATCACTGAAGACGGCATAATCCAGCTTCCGACACGCCTTCCTTCACATTGGAGATCCCTGACGGTGACAGGAGTGGGCGTGGATAAGCAGACGTTCAGAGTGGAAAACCCTGACTATAAGACAACTAAATAATCAAACCTATGACTATCAGACATTATCTGGCCGTGCTTGCGGCTGCGATACTGACTTTGGCCGGAGCGTCAGCAGCTTATGCTGCGGACGGTCCCGGCAATGTGAAGGTCTCAGGAAAGATCATAGACGAGGCAGGCGTGCCTGTCATAGGCATCGCCGTCATCTCGTCTGACGGATCGAACGGAACCATCACCAACGACGCCGGTCTGTTCTACATCACTGTTCCCGAGGGAGACGTGCTGACCGTGACCGGCATCGGCTATCAGGACGAGAAGGTCGCCCTTGACGGCAGGACCGAGCTCCTTATCAGGATGAAGACCGACACGGTCCTTGAAGAGGCGGTTCTTGTGGGATTCGGCACTCAGAAGAAGGAGAGCGTCATCGGAGCGATCGCTTCCATAGCTCCTGAAACCTTGGCTACAAATCAGACTGCAAACCTCTCCAATGCGCTTGCCGGACAGATTGCCGGCGTGATCGGCGTGCAGCGTTCCGGTGAGCCCGGCTACGATGCTTCAGACTTCTGGATCCGCGGTATCAACACATTCGGAGCGAGCTCCAATCCTCTCGTGATCGTCGACGGTGTCGAGCGGTCCCTCGACCAGCTCTCGCCTGAGGAGATCGAGTCATTCTCTGTGCTCAAGGACGCGTCAGCGACCGCCATCTATGGCGTGCGCGGAGCGAACGGAGCCATTGTGGTGAAGACCAAGCGTGGTTCTGTCGGAAAGGCAAAAGTGAACATCAAGGCGGACTACGGTGTGACCAATCCGCTCAAGATCGCTGATTTTGTAGACGGAGCGAAGCATATGGAGGTCATCAATGCTGCTGCGGCGCTTTCGGGAATGGGGGAGCAGTTCTCTCAGACTCAGATCAAAAATACACGAGAAGGCGTCGATCCGGACCTCTTCCCTTCGACAGACTGGCTTGACCTGGTTACGAACAACTTTGCTACAAACTCGCATATCAGCGCCGATGTCAGCGGAGGTACGGAGCTTCTCCGCTACCGCTTCATCCTCGGCGTATTCAATGAGTCCGGAATCATAGCGACCGATCCGACAGCAGCCTTCGACTCGGAGCTCAAGCTCACGAAATACAATGTGCGAAGCAACATAGACCTGAACATTACCAAGTCTACGCTCTTCACATTCAGCCTCGGAGGCTACATGCAGGACAGGCATGCCCCTGGCTCCAACGTGAGCAGCATCCTTCAGTATGCACTCGAGATTCCGCCGATCGTACATCCGGCTGTGTATTCCAATGGAAAATTCCCTATCCAGTCCAACCGCGCCAATCCATATGTGATGGCAACCCAGACCGGATACAAGGACAACTACAAGTCGCAGCTGCAGAGCGTCGCGACCATAGACCAGGACTTCGGAATGCTCTGGGAGCCTCTCCAGGGTCTTCATGCCAAGGTGACATTCTCCTTTGACGTGTATCAGGACTATTGGTCAGAGCGTACCAGAAGGCCGACCTATTATTATGCCACAGGCCGCGACGAGAACGGCGAGCTCCTGATGGAGATCGTATCTACCGGAGACGAGTTCCTCGGCTTCTCGAAATCGTTCGGAGGCAGCAGGAGCACATATTTCGAGGTTCCTGTGTCATATAACCGCTCGTTCGACAAGCATAGCGTGGATGCCCTCCTCGTGTGGAACATGCGCAGCTATGTGGACCAGAATGCCTCATCGGCCATCTACTCGTTCCCATACCGCCATGCCGGCCTTGCAGGCCGTCTGGCGTATGACTACGACAACCGCTACTTCGCCGAATTCAACTTCGGATACAACGGCTCCGAGAACTTCGCCAAGAAATACCGCTATGGCTTCTTCCCTTCAGGTGCGATCGGCTGGATGGTATCCAACGAGCCTTGGATGGACGGCGTGAAGCATATCATCTCGCAGCTCCGCGTCCGCGGATCCATGGGTATTGCCGGCAATGACCAGATATCCGGCGGACGTCGCTTCGGCTATCTGACCACAATCAACGGCTCGGCAGGCGGACACAGCTTCGGTGACAACAACAGCGTGTCATATCCTGGAGTCGCTGAGGACCAGTTCGGTGTTCCGGACCTTACGTGGGAGACTGCAACCAAGACCAACATCGGTTTCGACCTCGGTCTCTTCGACGCCTTGAATCTCACGGTGGATTACTTCACTGAGGTCCGCAAGGACATCTTCATGCAGAGGAAGATATTCCCTGAGACATCAGGTTTCCAGAACGCTCCATACGCAAATTATGGCAAGGTGTTCAACAGGGGTGTGGACGCGTCCCTGACCTTCAACAAGGCATTCTCGCGTGACACATACCTGTCGGTGATGGCTAACTTCACATACGCTCATAACACTATCCTGGAGTATGATGAGGCGGCCGGCATCGTCGGCACTACACGTGCCCGCACAGGCAACAGCATCAACCAGAACTACGGTCTGGAATCACTAGGTCTCTATACGGATGACGACTTCCTTGATCCTGTGGCCGGAACCCTCAAGCCGGGCCTTCCGCAGCCATCATGGGGCAAGGTAAGGCCGGGAGACATCAAGTATGCCGACCTCACAGCTGACGGCAAGATCAACGAGGAGGACGTGACAGCGATCGGCGGCTCTTCAGTCCCGGAGATCGTATACGGATTCGGTTTCTCGTTCCGTCACAAGGGATTTGACATCAGCGCGCTCTTCCAGGGTGTCGCGATGACTGATTTCGTGGTCGGTGGAGACTATGACGATGCCCGCAACCAGTATTATATCCCGGGTGCCGGCTCCGGCGCCGTGGCCAACATCCTCGCCAATGTAGATGACAGGTGGACACCAGAAAATCCTTCGCAGGATGTGTTCTGGCCAAGACTTTCTCTCGGTGTGAACGAGAACAACAGCCAGTCTTCGAGCTGGTGGCTCAAGGACGGCTCTTTCATGCGTCTGAAGAATTTCGAGATGGGATATACATTCCTCAGAAAGGGAATGGGCAAGGACAGGGCTGTGAACAACCTCCGCGTGTTTGTCAGGGGTACAAACCTCTTCACACTCTCCAGATTCGACCTCTGGGATCCGGAGCTGGCAGGCTTCGGCTTCGCCGCTTACCCTATCTCAAGAGTGGTTTCAGTGGGTCTTGACATTTCATTCAACTAAAACAGGCTTGTTATGAGAAAGACAATATATATAATAATATGTGCATTCGCCCTCACTTCCGTTGCGGGCTGTGGCTATCTTGATCAGGAGCCTGACGACCTCATCACCGAGGATATGGTCTTCAACGATGTGGTGAAGACCAACGGATGGCTTGCCAACATCTACAGCTACCTTCCTGACCCATACATGGGCTGGAACATGAAATATGGTCTCAATACGCTTGCTGATGACGTCCAGATCCCTCTCGAATGGTCGGGATTCGGATGGTGGACGGCTTCGGCCATGAAGGGAAACTGGAGTGCCACTTCCAATTATTTCGACCTTTGGGGAGACGTATACAAGGCGGTCCGCGCTTCATATATCTTCCAGGAGAAGGCAAAGCCGCTCGGTTCCGAGCAGACTGCCGAGGATGTGGCTTCCATGAAGCTGCAGGCCCGTTTCCTGGTTGCATACTACTATGCCCAGATGCTTGAGTTCTATGGCTCGTTCCCTCTCGTGACGCAGTATTATGACATAGATTCCACATATGAGGAACTGATGCTTGAGCGCACTCCTTTCGAGGAGATAGTGGAGTGGCTTGACGCGGAGCTTCTCGACCTTGCAGAGCAGCTTCCGCTGCAGATAAAGAACATGTCCGAGGACTACGGAAGGGCAAGCAAGGGAATGGCCCTTGCGGTCCGCGCCCATGTCCACATGCTTGCGGCGAGTCCGCTCTTCAACGGCAACAAGATGTATGCGGACATCAGGAATGATGACGGAACACCTCTTTTCCCTCAGACTTATGACAAGGAGAAATGGAAGAGGGCGGCAGACGCCATCAAGGATATCTTCGACCTTGGAGTATACTCACTCTACAAGCAGTACAACGAGGACGGCACCCTTGATCCGTTCATGTCATACATGAACATCCATTTTGCGACAGGCGCTGCAAATCCGGAGCTCATATTCATCAACAACAATTGCAACTACGCCGAGGCTGACCAGAACATGGCCCCTCACGGCTATGGCGACGGTAACGGCGCATATGGAGCCACACAGAACCTTGTGGATGCATTCTTCACCCGCAACGGACTTCCTATAGACGAAGATCCGTCGTATGTGGCTCAGGGCTACAGCACAGAGGATGTTCATTATCCCAATACTGCGTGGACACGTTCCAATTCAAAGGAGGTCAAGGGACTGGTTACCGAGGCAGGCACACCTAACATGTACTGCAACAGGGAGCCTCGTTTCTATGTGTCCATCCTCTGGCATCGCGAATATTCGACCCAGATGGAAGGCTTTGTCGACTTCCTCTATGGCGGTGCAAACGGCGGCCCTACATACGACTCGCCGCAGTGCGGATACCTCATGCGCAAGCGCCAGCATCCGCAGGCGACAGAGATCGGCAATCAGAACCATCCATACCGCCACGGCATCATCTTCCGCCTGGGCGAGTTCTACCTCAGCTATGCGGAGGCTATGAACGAGTATTATGGAGATTCTGCCGGAGCAGAGGTTCTTGAGTATGTCAATGCAATCCGTGAGCGAGCTGGTATTCCTGCGTATGAGGGAACATACACTCAGGCGCAGATGCGCGAGCTCATCCGTCGCGAGCGCCGCATAGAGCTGCTCGACGAGGGCAAGCGCTACACTGACCTTCGCCGCTGGCTGATTGCCGAGGATGTCTTCAAGGAGCCGATAAGGGGTCTCAATGTCAAGGCGACCACAGACGACGCCTTCTTCTTCACCCAGCGAAACTTCATGACCCGCTCCTTCGAGAAGAAGAATTACCTGTGGCCGATCCGCCAGACATACATAGACAACAACCCGAAACTCATCCAGAATCTCGGATATTAAATAAAAAAGTGCAAAATTTTTCAAAAAAGTTTTGCACTTTTATTTTTTGTCCCTATATTTGCAGTCCCAAATGAAAGGGAACACTAATCGGGGTGTGGCGCAGTTGGCTAGCGCATCTGGTTTGGGACCAGAGGGTCCTGTGTTCGAGTCACAGTACCCCGACAAGGCGGAAGCAGAAATGCTTCCGCTTTTTTTGTGCTTTGGAGGTTGGTTTGTATATTTGTCTAAAATTGTACGGAGATGATACAGGCTAAAGGTATAGAGAAGGCTTTCGGGTCGTTGAAGGTGCTCAAGGGGATTGATTTCAGTGCGGAGAAGTCGGAGGTTGTGTCGATAATGGGCGCTTCAGGCGCCGGCAAGTCGACACTGCTGCAGATTCTCGGCACGCTGTCCACGCCTGATGCCGGCTCTCTTGTGATCGACGGCATCGATGCCCTGCAGCTCAAGGGCAAGTCGATGGCGGAGTTCCGCAACCGCAAGATCGGTTTCGTGTTCCAGTTCCACCATCTGCTTCCGGAGTTTACGGCTCTCGAGAATGTCATGATTCCGGCGTTTATTGCGGGAAGGCCGAAGGCCGAGGCGGAAGCTGCGGCGAAGGCGCTGCTGACAGACCTCGGGCTGGGCGAGAGGTTCACCCACAAGCCGTCCGAGCTTTCTGGCGGAGAGCAGCAGAGAGTTGCGATAGCGCGTGCCCTGATCAACAATCCGTCAGTCCTGTTCGCAGACGAGCCGTCCGGCAATCTCGACTCGAAGACCAAGGAAGAGCTGCACAGACTGTTCTTCAGTCTCCGTGACAAATATGGTCAGACAATAATAATTGTGACACACGACCCGGACCTCGCCAAAATGTGCGACAGGTCCCTCTACATGGTCGACGGACAGTTCGTTTCAGAGTAGGGGACTGCCCGGACGTAAATTGTAATTGTCTTATAACCAGACAGTTGAATGTTTGAGGGTCGGTGAAAATAATGACCCTGGAATTGTTAAGGTGTTTATTTTCAGCAAGTTAAACAAAACGCTCAGATGAGTGTCTTCCGGTTCAAGTATTTCAATGTCGTGAATGAGCGCAGTGCCATGAAGGTGAATACCGATGGGGTGCTGTTGGGGGCCGCCATGACCATACTTCCGGCGGACAGGAGGCTGTTGGACATAGGAACCGGGACCGGTACCATTGCTCTTATGGCGGCGCAGAGGGCTTTGGGGATTCCCGGTCAAGCCGGGGATGACGAGGTGAGAGCCGTTGTTGACGTCGTGATTGATGCTATTGATATTGATGAGCCTTCTGCCAGTGAGGCTGCTGCCAATTTCGGTGAATCCCATTGGGCGGAGCATCTCAGGGCGCATAATCTTTCGCTTCAGGATTTCGCTGACTCAGAACCTGGCAAATATGACCTTATATTCTCCAATCCTCCATACTTTGAAGATTCCTGCATAGCACCCGACGAGAGGAAAAGCACTGCCAGACACACTTCAGTGGGACTTTCATACCGTGACATATTCGAATTCGCGTTAGAGAGACTTACGGAGAACGGCCGCGTATCGCTTGTCCTCCCGGCAGATCAGGAGGCCGCCTTGTGCCGTTACGCCAGGATGTGCGGCCTGCATCTTTTCCGCATCATGTGCATCCGCACGGTTGAGCGCAAGGCTCCGATACGCATCATCACGGAGTTTTCAAGACAAAGATGTCAGACTCCAGCAGAGGAGCTGCTGACAATAATGAATGAGGGAAAGTATACCCAAGAGTACCTTTCCCTCACTAAAGATTTCTATCTGTTCGCCTGATTATTTCTGCATCGGTCTCGGCTGTCCTGGCTGACCGGGCCTGCCTTCGCCACCATGAAGCTTGCGGATGTGATTCCTTCTGAACCTCTCCTCTGAGACATAGAGTTTTGCTACCTTCTCGACAGGAAGCACAGCTTTGTATTTAGCCGCCACTCCGTTCTCGACTTCATTCATCTTCGCCTGGGCTGCGATGTATTTGTCAAGCAGTGCCGATACGTCCTTTCCTCCTGCCTCGATAGCCTTGCAGAGCTCCTTGTATGCCTTTATGACATTGTGCATGGCCTCGTCCTTCTCCTTCTCGACCTGGTTGTATACAGGCCAGAAAGCCTGCGCTTCTTCAGGTGTGAGTCCTATTTCTGTGGTCAGGAAAGCGATCTTCTCGCTCTGCATCTTCTCTTTCCAGTCTTCTCCGCATCTCTTGTTTGCCGATGCTGTAGTGCTGAGACAAAGTACTGCCATTGCCGCAGCGATTATTGTAATGATCTTCTTCATGTCTTATTCCTTTGAAAGTTCTATGATGTCTTCTGATACTCCTGTATATATAAGGTATTCAATGATGTCTTCTTCGCTTACTCCGGCGTCAGCATACTGCTCGTCATTCTCTTCCTGATAGATTCCGAAGTCTGAATAATCGCCGGCAAACACGATGTAGTCCTCCTGGGTGATCTCGTCTTCAGGAGATGTGCTTCTGAGGAAGAATGTGCCGGCTGTCACCATTATGATGAACGTGGCCGCGATCATCGCAAGCGGCGCCAGCTTCTGCCACAGGCTTACCTTCACTGCCACGGGCCTGACATATCCGCTGACCTCTTTCCTGAGGCTGTCGAAATATCCCTCGGGGACTGTGTAAGGAGACTTCCTGAGCTCCGGGTTGTTTAAAATATCTCTTTCCATTTCGTTCATCGCTTTTGTTAGACAAGTTTTGTGTGATAAGGTTTAAAAATATGTGGAATTTTAAACCTTGTCTTCCAGTGCCTCTTTTATTTTGGTATAGGCGTGATGGTATGATGCCTTCAATGCTCCGACTGACGTTCCGGTGATCTCAGCTATGTCCTCATATTTCATCTCGTCGAAATATCTCATGTTGAACACGAGCCTCTGCTTTTCCGGCAGTTTCTGTATGGCCTTGTGAAGCTCACGCTGCAACGCGTTGCCATCGAAATATGGATCCTCGTCCACCTTGCCGGCTAGATATTCGCCCACGGCGTCAAGGCTGATGGCGTTCTCACGCCTGATGCGGCGCAGGCGGTTCAGCGTTTCGTTGGTGGCGATACGGTAGAGCCATGTGTAGAGACGTGAGTCGCCGCGGAAGGTCGGAAGTGCTGACCAGATCTTGATGAATATGTCTTGAAGCAGGTCGTTGGTGTCCTCGTGCGAGCACAGGAAGCGGCGGACGTGCCAGTACAGACTTTCAGTGTAGGTCTGCACAATTGCATTGAAAGCGAGCTCGTACTCGCCCTCCTGGCACAGATTTATGATGCGTCCGTCATTCATCGGCATTTTAGACCGTTCAAAAGCTTTGAGGTTTAAGCAAATGTACGGAATTTTCGAAAAATTCCGTATTTTATTATCTTTGCACCGATTATACGTATACGATGAAGAAAACAAGAAACTTTTGCATCATTGCACATATCGACCACGGCAAGAGCACCCTTGCCGACAGAATGCTGGAGATCACCAACACTCTGACCGCACGCGATATGGAAAACCAGGTCCTTGACTCGATGGATCTTGAGAAGGAGAAGGGAATCACCATCAAGAGCCATGCGATCCAGATGGACTATATATATAATGGTGAGAAATACACACTCAACCTGATCGACACTCCGGGCCACGTCGACTTCTCTTACGAGGTGTCGCGCGCCATCGCATCCTGCGAGGGAGCGCTGCTCGTCGTGGACGCGACCCAGGGCATCCAGGCTCAGACCATATCAAACCTTTATCTTGCCATAGAGCATGACCTGGAGATCATTCCGGTGCTCAACAAGATTGATGTGGAGTCAGCAATGGTGGACGTGGTCACAGACCAGGTCGTGGACCTGCTCGGCTGCAAGCCGGAGGAGATCCTCCTTGCTTCAGGCAAGACAGGGCAGGGTGTCAAGGAAGTCCTCGACGCCATAGTCGAGAGGGTCCCTGCTCCGACAGGAGACCCTGACGCACCTCTCCAGGCCCTCATCTTCGACTCGGTGTTCAACTCGTTCCGAGGTATCATAGCATACTTCAAGGTTGTGAACGGAAGCATCAAGACGGGAGACAAGGTCAAGTTCGTCAGCACGGGAAAGGAATATACAGCCGACGAGATCGGAGTCCTCAAGATGAAGATGCATCCTCGCCAGGAAATCCCTTGCGGAAGCGTGGGATACATCATCTCAGGCATCAAGAGCGCCGTCGAGGTGAAGGTGGGTGATACCATTACTCATGTTGCGGAACCATGCAAGGAGGCTATCGCTGGATTCGAGGAGGTGAAGCCTATGGTCTTCGCCGGCATGTATCCAGTGGAGACAGACCAGTATGAAGAGCTCCGCGCATCGCTAGAGAAGTTCCAGCTCAACGACGCTTCGCTCGTGTTCGAGCCGGAGTCTTCGCTCGCGCTCGGCTTCGGATTCCGTTGCGGATTCCTCGGCCTGCTGCACCTCGAGATCGTCCAGGAGCGTCTCTTCAGAGAGTTCAACATGGACGTGATCACGACAGTTCCGAACGTGTCATATAAGGTATATACGACCCAGGGCGAGGTCCTCGATGTTCATAACCCTTCAGGCCTTCCGCCTGCAACGCTCATAGACAAGATCGAGGAGCCATATATCAGGGCGCAGGTGATCTCAAGGTCTGACTACTATGGTCCGATCATGAAACTCTGTCTTGACAAGAGGGGAGTGCTCATCAACCAGCACTATCTCACAGCAGACCGTCTCGAGCTGACATACGAGATGCCGCTCTCGGAGATCGTATTCGACTTCTATGACAAGCTCAAGTCGATCTCAAAGGGATATGCGTCATTCGACTACCATGTGATCGGATTCAAGGAGGCGAAGCTGGTCAAGCTCGACATCCTCCTGAACGGCGATCCTGCGGATGCTCTGTCTACATTGATCCATGCAGACCATGCATATGACTTCGGACGCAAGATGTGCGAGAAGCTCAAGGAGCTGATCCCTCGCCAGCAGTTCGACATTGCCATCCAGGCGGCAGTCGGAGCGAAGATCATCGCTCGCGAGACCGTCAAGGCAGTGCGCAAGGACGTGACCGCAAAATGTTATGGTGGTGACATCACCCGAAAGAGAAAGCTGCTCGAAAAGCAGAAGCAGGGTAAGAAGAGGATGCGCCAGATCGGAACGGTCGAGGTTCCTCAGAGTGCCTTCATGGCTGTGCTCAAACTCGACTAGCCCGGTCGCATACAGGTATACAAAAAAGCAGGACACCATCACGGCGTCCTGCTATTTTTCTTTCTATGCAGACCTGAAGGAATTGCACACATTTCTAGAAATACCAGAATCTGCAGAAAGAGACGAATAAGATTCTTAACCGAAGGCAAAGATCGCTCTCTTTCCGGAAACCGGCGTTGTACGTTTTGTTGTTTTTGTAGTTGTTTTACGTGTTGTAGGCCCTCCAGAGGCGTTTTTCTAAAAATGCCCCAGTCTTATGGGACCGGGTCGTACCCGTGTCCTCCCCAAGGATGACAACGCAGGATTCTTTTGACCGTGAGGTAAAATCCTTTGATGACGCCATGTTTTCTGAATGCTTGAAGGGCATACTGGGAGCAGGTCGGAGTGAACCTGCATGTCGGCGGCTTGAGAGGGGAGATGCACACCTGATAGAACCTTATCAGGAACACGAAAGGAGCAATAAGTATTTTCTTAAGCGTTTCTCTCATTGATCTTGCAGATGATCTGGCCGACTGACTGGAAGATCTCCTCATAACTGAGGATCTCTTTTGTGCTATACATGAAAAGCACATCCAGACCGCCTTCCACGGTCAGGTTGTGCTTCTGTTTCCTGTAGCTTTCGCGGATCCTTCTCTTGAGAAGGTTTCTCTTGACTGCCCTCTTGAAGTTCTTCTTGGGAACGGATACCATTATCCTGTTGTTCTCCTCTCCCGTTCCCGCAAGGAACAGGAAGCGGATGTTCCCGACACTGCCGTGCCTGCCCTCGTCAAGGAGTCTTGAGATGGCGGTCTTGCCGCAGAGCCTTTCTTTCTTGGTCAGCGAGGTATTTGCAGCCTCCGTTTCCACTTTATCTGTTGTTTGTGAGATATATCTCGAGAGCCTTGGCAACTGACGGAGCCTCGGCGGTAGGTGCTGAAATTTCAATCTTCAGTCCGGCCTCTTCCATGGCCTTTACTATAGACCTTCCATATGACACGAACTTGATGTCACCCTGGGTGAAGTCAGGCTGGTTCTCAAAAAGTGACTTCACATCCGCAGGGTTGAAGAACACGATGAGGTCGTATTTGTGAAGATCGACGTCCTTAAGGTCCTGTGACACAGGCTTTACGAAGACTGCAGTCTCGAATGAGAAGTCGCTTTCCTCGAAAAGGCGTGTGATCGCATCCTTGCTTGAAGACTCGGCAGTCGCGATGAGGAAGTTCTCTCCCTTGTGCTTGGTGCCGATGAGACCGATGATAGACTCCGGAGTGCCGTCGCCGAAGAAGATCTTCCTCTTCCTGTATACGATGTGCTTCTGGAGATAGTTTGCAACTGCTTCTGTTGTGCAGAAGTATTTCATAGTCTCGGGTACCTTCACGCGCAGCTCTTCACAGAGCTGGAAGAATGCGTCTATTGTGGTACGTGCTGAAAAGACGATTGCAGTATGGTCCAGGATGTTTATCCTCTGTGACCTGAACTCCCTTGATGTCAGGGGCTCAATCTTGAAAAATGGCTTGAAGTCGAACTCCACTCCGTATTTTTCTGCAATGCTGGTGTAAGGCGAAGCCGTCTTCGGCTGCTGCTGTGATATCAGTATGTTCTTAACGCTCATTATGTGTTTTGGGCCTGTATTTCCGCCTCTCGCGGGCTTAAAAAATAATGGCTGAAGCGACCAACGCTCCAGTCGGAATTATTTCGAGGGCGCAAAGGTACAAAAAAGTGGCGAAAAACGAGCAAGAAGAAATAAAAATTTGTGATTTTCTTAGGATGAACAGCAGATATATTGTCGCTGATATCCAAAGCATTGCAGTTTTTATAACCTCTTCAGATACGTCAAGGAACGACATGACGCCTCCTGTGGCCAGCAGAAGCAAGGCGAGTATGCTGAAGAACGTGTGCGCAGACTTGCATGCAGTGCGGTATGTCTTCGGATTCATCTTCTTCGGCTGCCAGATGTGTTCCATGAATTTTCTGAGCAGAATGAATGCTATGAATATGCCTGTGATTATCCCCAGACGGCCGGCCTCTCCGATGCCTTCCATCCATTGTGGAGCATACAGATTGAAGCGGCATGCTGTCAGACAGAACGGCATCACCATTGTCAGTGCCATGATGTCCCTGTCCCTTCCCAGCTGGACACTTGCGTCAAGATTGACGCTCTCCTTCCATCTGATCAGGCAGGCCAGCAATGACGGGAACACTCCCACCAATGTCTTGAGCAGCAGGAGTATGATGAAGAATGATATGAGGGCGAGAATGTTGAAAAGCATGTCAGTTTCCTCTCTTAGCCTTGTATCCCATTTCCTTAAGAAGTGCAACGACCCTGTCCCTGAAGTCCCCCTGGATGGTTATCTCTCCATCCTTGGCTGTTCCGCCAACTCCGCACTTCACCTTCAGAGTGCGTCCCAGCTCCGCCAGGTCCTCGGAAGTGCCGACAAATCCGGTGACCAGGGTCACCTGCTTGCCGCCCCTGCCCTTTCTGTCAATTGAAACAATGAGATTCTGCTTCTCTGGCGCGAGAGTTGCAGGCTCCTGCTCCGTTTCCTCTTCATATGTAAAATCCGGGTTGGTGGAGAAGACTACTCCAAGTCTTTTCTTCCAGTCGTTGTCAGCCATTTGCGAAAAATTTATTTTTGCAAATATAGTATATTAAATTGTATCTTTGTGAGATTTAAATGATAGACAATGAATAACAAGAAATTCACATTGTGGAACAGGCTCACTGCGCTCTTCGTCTTTGTAGTGGCTGCCGTCACATACCTTCTGACAATAGAGCCGACAGCCTCTTTCTGGGATTGCGGCGAGTTCATCGCCTCGTCATATAAGCTCGAGGTCGGCCACCCGCCGGGAAACCCAGTGTTTCAGCTTTTTGCCCGCTTCTTCACAATGTTCACCGACAACATGCATGCTGCAGTTGCGGTGAATGCGTTGAATGCGATCTGCTCGGCTCTGACAATATTCTTCCTGTATCTTACCATAGTCTTCTTTGCAAAGAGGCTTGTAAAGCCTTCCGAGGACGGCACATACAGTGTTGCCAGGGCGATTGCGATCTTTGGATCAGGTGCTGTGGGAGCCCTTGCATACACATTCAGTGACACATTCTGGTTCTCGGCAGTCGAGGGCGAGGTATATGCGATGTCTTCGCTCTTTACCGCCCTTGTCTTCTGGGCGATGACCAAGTGGTATGAGCAGGCTGACCAGCCATATGCCAACAGATGGATCGTGCTCATATCGTTCCTGATGGGACTTTCGATAGGTGTTCACCTCTTGAACCTCCTTGCCATCCCGGCACTTGTGTTCATGTTCTATTATAAGAAGAGAGAAAACGGTCATTATACTTTATGGGAGTATGTAAAGATACTTCTTGTGTCAGTCGTTATCCTCGCGGTCATCCTCTTCGGCATCATCCCATACCTGCCTAAGTTCGCGGCATATGTAGACCTCTTCTTTGTCAATACGCTCGGACTTCCATTCAACAGCGGCGCGGCCTTCTTCATGGTGGCCCTTCTCGCTGCATGCTTCTGGGGCCTTTTCAGGACCATGAAGAAGCAGCAGGTGCTCGCGAATACGGTACTCCTGTGCTTCACGACCATAGTCATAGGATTCTCCCTCTTCACGATCGTGGTCATCCGCTCAAGCGTGAAGACCCCGACAAACGAGTACCAGCCTGACAACGCCTTCACACTCTGCCGCTACCTCGGCCGCGAGCAGTACGGCAGCAATCCTCTCGTTTATGGAGAGTATTTCGGTGCACCTTATGATATAGAAGAAACCACTTATTGGGCGCCAATGCCAGAGAAAGGCAAGGATAAGTACATCAAGGCTGAGGGCCCTGGAAATGTGACATATGATGCGTCAGGCAAGATGCTCTTCCCGCGCATGTGGAGCTCGGATTCACGCCATATAGCCTTCTACAAGTCATACATGCCTGGCGGCGGACACAAGATCCGCGGCGCGGAGCACGACAAACCGACATTCTTCCAGAACCTGGGATTCTTCTTCGACTACCAGATGAACTGGATGTACTGGCGCTACTTCATGTGGAACTTCGCGGGCCGTCAGAATGACATCCACAGCCCTTCTCCGGGAGATCCGTTCATCGGAAACTGGGAGAGCGGCATAGGATTCATCGATAACTTCCGTCTTGGTGACCAGTCTGACGCTCCGGGATATCTTGCAGACAATCCTGGCAAGAACCATTATTACATGCTTCCTCTCCTGCTCGGTCTGATAGGACTTTTCTTCCAGTTCGACAGGGACAAGAGGGGTACCTGGCTGACATTCCTGATGTTCTTCATGACAGGAATCGCTATCGTGATATACCTCAACCAGCCGCCATATCAGGTCCGCGAGCGTGACTATGCATACGCAGGCTCGTTCTATTCATTCTCGATATGGATAGGTCTTGCAGTCGCAGCCATATATTCATGGATTGAAAAGCGTGCATCCAAGCCGCTTGTCCCTGCCATCGCAGTGACCGCCCTCCTCCTCGGAGTGCCGGCCCTCATGGCCTCAGAGAACTGGGACGACCACGACCGCAGCAACCGTTACACAGCGGTCGAGATGGCAAAGAACTACCTCAATTCGGTAGGTCATAACGGTATCCTCGTAACTCACGGTGACAACGACACATTCCCTCTCTGGTACGCCCAGGAGGTTGAGGCCGTACGTCCGGACGTACGCATCGCGAATACGTCCCTGCTCGGCACTGACTGGCACATTGACCAGATGAAATATGCCGTGAATGAGTCGGCTCCGCTCGACCTTCAGGTCGGCCCTCGCCAGTACCTTTACGGTACCAACGAGTATGTGTTCATCCAGGACAGATTCGACACCATTATCCCTCTTGCGGATGTGATGAGACTCTTCCGTCATCCGGATGTGAAGCTGCCTCTTACCAACAACAAAGAGGTTGATTATATCATCTCAAGACGATTCTCCATCCCTGTAAACAAGGAGAATGTCATTAAATATGGTATTCTTGACGAGAAGTATGAGGATCAGATTCCTGATGAAATCGTACTTACTATTCCAGCAGACAAGAATTATCTCACCAAACCTGAGATATTCATGCTTGACCTCTTGTCTGGCTACCAGTGGGACCGTCCTCTGCACCTTCTCAGCATGGGAGGAGACATCAATATCGGTCTCAAGGACTACCTGATGTATGAGGGATTCTCATACAAGTTCGTTCCTATAAAGAACAGGATGAAGAGCACTGAAATCGGTTTTGCCGATCCGGAGGATCTTTACAACAAGATGAAGAATGTATACTCTTGGGATGCCCTCAAGAGGACAGACTGGTTTGTGGACTATCAGAACTTCTACACTTTCTGCGGAGTGCTTTCGCAGAGGCAACTCTTCGTCAATGTGGCCAAGGAGATGCTGAAGGTGGGCGACGAGGCTCGTGCCGAGGAGATCATCGACATGTGCCAGGAGTGTGTTCCGGAGGAGAATTTCCCTCTCGACATGATCTATCTCGGGTTCTCCAACGAGTATATGGTCCTTGACATGATCAACATCTATTATGAGTGCGGAGCGGATGAGAAGGCGTCAGACCTGGCAGCAAGGTTTGCAGCCCAGCTTCTCCAGTCGGCAGACTTCTTCCTCTATAACTATGATTATGCGAAGAGGGAGTTCGAGGCGGCATGCGTCCACCTCTCAGACCTCCAGGACATAGCGGACTTCTACGGCAACACCGAACTCTCGGAAGCCATAGAAAAATACTTCACAGACCGCCTCGGAATGGAGGAGTAGGACCTAAAATTATAAAAAAAGTGTTATAATTATAAAAAAGAGAAAAACTTTTATAAAAATAAATAAAAACCTGCATTCGACTGTAGGTATATGTTTCCCATATGTTGATCTTTGAGGAAAAATCGACATATGGGAAATTATATTTTAAACGATGACACTCCTGCCTGTGGAGAAATTGTAGTATATCAACCAGACGAAGTTACTCGTCTGGAAGTCATGGTTGGCTGTGACACCGTATGGTTGACGCAGGCGCAACTGGCATCTTTGTTTCAAAAAGATCAATCCGTAGTCGCAAGACATATTAAGAATGTGTTTTCCGAGGGAGAACTTGAGGAACATAGTAATATGCAGATTTTGCATAATACTCTGTCTAAGTACAAACCGGTTAAGGTCTATAGTCTGGATGTTATCATATCGGTGGGCTATAGGGTCAAGTCTTTTCGGGGGACTCAGTTTCGACGCTGGGCAACAACGGTACTTAAGGAATATATGTTGAAGGGCTATTCTTTGAATCATCGTTTGCAAAGCATTGAAGATAGGTTGGACAGGCGTATGGGTAATTGCGAACGACGTCTTGACGACCATCAACAAAAGATAGATTTCTTTATTCGTACATCGTTACCTCCAGTGGAAGGAATTTTTTATGACGGTCAGATATTTGATGCTTATGTGTTTGTTTCAGACCTGATAAAGTCTGCTAGACACAGTCTTGTCGTGATTGATAATTATATTGATGAAAGTGTATTGGTTTTATTGTCCAAAAGAGAGCCTGGTGTTCATGCTGAAATACGTACGGGCAAACTGACAGATCAGTTAATGCTTGACATTCAGAAGTACAATAGCCAGTGTGATCCAATTAATATAATACACACCAATAATATCCATGACCGCTTTTTGGTCGTGGATGAAGCTGTGTATCATATTGGTGCTTCATTAAAAGACCTTGGCAAGAAACTGTTTGCCTTTTCTAAAATGTCGTTCCCGAAAGAAAAACTGCTGTAACAAAAAGTTATCGCGCCAGGCGCACGAATACACTCAGCGGCAGATTCTTGCCGTAAGAGTCACGTAATACAAGTTCCCCGAAATCGAGGGACTTGTATGCGTTTTTAAGGCAGAATGCCTGCTTCACTATGGTCTCTCCGAGCACGGCAGAGTAGCCGTTCGAATAGAGGTTGAGTACCATGAAGCTGTCCTGTGGAGCGAGGATTGCAGCAACGCACTGAAGCATCTCGTTGAGGCACTCGTCGAGCTTCCACTTCTCGCCGTCCGGACCATGTCCGTATGCCGGCGGGTCAAGGATGATTCCCTGGTATGTGTTGCCTCTCTTGGCCTCTCTGCGCGCAAATTTGAGAGCATCCTCCACGATCCATCTGATGTTGTCCAGACGGCTTGCCTCCATGTTTCCACGGGCCCATGTCACCACCTGGCGTACTGAGTCAAGGTGAGTCACGTCCGCGCCGGCTGCCTTGGCAGCGAGCGAAGCGGCTCCGGTATATGCGAAGAGGTTGAGGACTTTCGGCTTCGGCTTGCCCTCTGCCTCCGCCTTCTCTACAAGCGCCTTGGTCTGCCTGTAGATATACTCCCAGTTTGATGACTGTTCCGGGAACACGCCCACATGCTTGAATGATGTAAGACCGAGCCTGAGCGAGAAATTCAGGCCTTCCTGCTCGCCGTTGTAGCGGATGTACCACTGGTCATCCATCTTCCTCTTGCGCTCCCATGTACCGCTGTCCTCCTTGCCGGCCTTGCCGAATCCTGCTCCCGTCTTGAAGCGGGTGTGGATCATCTTGTTCCACTCGCCGTCCGACAGGGACTTGCCCCAAAGGGCCTTAGGCTCAGGACGTGCCATTATAAACGGTCCGAACCTTTCGAGCTTCTCGAAATTGCCTGAGTCAATGAGTTCATAATCCTTCCAGAATGCACCAGGGCTTTCAATAGTCATCATACGCGTCCAAAATTTCGGCAAAGATACACTTTTGTAGAAACTTGTCCATGAAAACCTGCGTTTTTGTGGCAGATCCCGGCAACAATGTGCCTGGTGGTCATTTTCTCCGACCACCGAGCACGCCTATCTTGCTCTGGCAGCACTGTGTGGCATGTGGGTGTGCTTGGTAGTCTGTGATTTTGACTACCGGGCACGACTGAAAAGGGCTTTGATATGAACCCCAAAAGTTAAACAAAAACTTTCGGGGTTTTGTTTTGTGTTGTATTTCACTGAAAATTGCTAAATTTGCTCGGATTTAGGGATTGCCGGTCAGGGCCGGCAATGACGTCGTTCCCGAGCGGAGGCATCTTTGGCAATGACGTCATCCCCGACTTGATCGGGGATCTGAATAATGAAATTTTATAACAAAACAATTATACGATTATGCAACAGTTTATCGACAATTACGATTTCACCGGCAAGAAGGCCATCGTCAGAGTAGACTTCAACGTTCCGCTTAACGAGAAGATGGAGATTACCGACGACACACGTATCCGTGCAGCAATCCCAACACTCAAGAAGGTTATCGAGAAGGGTGGCGCTGTAATAGTAATGTCACACCTCGGTCGTCCAAAGGGCGTGACTGAGAAGTTCTCTCTCAAGCACATCCTCGGTCGTGTTGAGGAACTCCTCGGAGCACCAGTGAAGTTCGCAGAGGACTGCCAGGCTGCTGACGAGCAGGTAGCTGCCCTCAAGATGGGTGAGTGCCTCGTACTCGAGAACCTCCGTTTCTACGCAGAGGAGGAGGGCAAGCCAAGAGGCGAGTTCGCAACTGACGAGGAGAAGAAGGCTGCAAAGGCTGTCGTAAAGGAGAATCAGAAGGCTTTCGTTGCAAAGCTCGCTTCTTACGCTGACTGCTACATCAACGACGCATTCGGTACAGCACACCGTGCACACGCGTCTACAGCCCTCATCGCAGACTACTTCCCTAATGACAAGATGTTCGGTTATGTGATGGAAGGTGAGATCAAGGCTATCGACCACGTTCTCAAGACTCCTGAGCACCCTGTGACTGCAATCGTAGGTGGTGCAAAGGTATCTTCAAAGATCACTATCATCGAGAAGCTCTTCGACGCAGTTGACAACATGATCATCGGCGGCGGTATGGTATATACATTCAGAAAGGCTCAGGGTGGCAAGATCGGTCGCTCGCTTTGCGAGGACGATCAGATGCAGCTCGCTCTCGACACTCTCAAGAAGGCAGAGGAGAAGGGCGTGAAGGTATACCTCTCAAAGGAGGTTGTGATCGCTGACGACTTCTCTAACGATGCAAACACCAAGATCGTTCTCAACACTGAGATTCCAGACGGTTGGGAAGGAATGGACGCGGCTCCAAGCACTCTCGCTATGTGGGAGGAGGTTCTCATGAACTCTAAGACCATCCTCTGGAACGGTCCTGTAGGCGTGTTCGAAATCCCTGCATTCGCAAAGGGTACAAACCGCATCGCAGAGATCCTTGCAAAGGCAACATCAGAGAACGGCGCATTCACCCTCGTCGGTGGTGGTGACTCAGTTGCAGCTGTAACTCAGATGGGTTATGCAAACAAGGTAAGCTACGTGTCTACAGGTGGTGGAGCAATGCTCGAGTACCTCGAGGGCAAGGAGCTCCCGGGCATCGCAGCAATCCGCAAGTAATAGTGCGTTATCTAATTGGCTATAAACCAATATGTTATATGTTTAAGGGTCGGTTGAAAAACCGACCCTTAAGTGTGTAAAGTGTTCTGTGTTAGATCTTTATGTGAGACACTGCTATTTGCTGGCTGGCTCGGCGGACATTGTGAAGTCTATTGTTGCGCCGCTTGCCAGGTGCTTGTGCTTCAGGAAGTTTTCTGTCCAGGCGGTGCAGTTGACTTTTGTCTTCGAGATGTATGGATAAAGTGCTTCATCAGGTCCGCTTGCATTGGCGGCATTGATGGTCAGGTCGCATCCGTTTTCCAGATGCACCACAGCCTTGCGGAAGAGCGGTGTGCCGATCGCGTACTCGTCTGATGCCGGGCATACAGGATAGAAACCCAGCGCAGAGAATACATACCATGCAGATGTCTGGCCGTTGTCCTCGTCGCCACAGTATCCGTCTGGAGTTGCCTTGTAGAGTCTGTTCATGACTTCGCGCACCCATTTCTGAGTCTTCCATGGCTCATCTGCCCAGTCATATAGATAGATCATATGCTGTGCAGGCTGATTACCATGCGCATAGTTGCCCATGTTCGCCACCTGCATCTCGGTGATCTCGTGGATACGGTATCCGTAGTAGCTGTCGTCATATACAGGAGGAACGACGAATACTGAGTCAAGCATCTGGACGAACTCCTCGCGTCCGCCCATCTGTTCCATCAGACCGTCCACATCGTGGAATACTGACCATGTATAATGCCATGCATTGCCCTCGGTGAACGCTCCTCCCCACTTGTACGGGCTGAAAGGCTCCTGGAAGGTGCCGTCAAGGTTGCGGCCGCGCATGAGGTTGTGTGAAGGATCGAACACGTTCTTCCAGTTGTTCGAGCGTGCCTCCCACTTTGCCAGCTCTTCGGCAGGCCTGCCGAGCTTCCTGGCGATCTGAAGGATGCACCAGTCGTCGTAGGCATATTCCAGCGTGCGGGCGACATTTTCGTGGATGCCTACGTTATAAGGAATATATCCTAGAGTGTTATAGTATTCATGTCCGAGGCGGCCCGTGGAACTGACTTCGGGGTGTACGTTTTCGGTGCCGTATACGATGCAGTCATAAAGCGTCTGCCAGTCTTTCTTAGGAGTGACTCCCTTCATGATGGCGTCGGCGACGACTGAAGCCGAGTTGTTGCCCACCATGCAGCCTCTGTGGCCGGGGCTTGCCCATTCGGGCAGGAACCGGTTCTCGCGGGCGATGTTCGCCAGACCCTGCTGGATCTCTGCGTTCACTGAAGGGTAGACAAGGTTCAGGAGAGGGAAGAGGCAACGGAAAGTGTCCCAGAAGCCGGTGTCTGTATATAGGTATCCGTCGCATACCTGTCCGTTATATGGGCTGTAGTGGACTGGCTTGCCTTTCTCGTTGATTTCATAGAACTTGCGTGGGAAAAGCACGCTCCTGTATAGACATGAGTAGAATGTCCTGTACTGGTCATCAGTACCGCCGCCGACCTGGATGCGGCCGAGGACGTCGTTCCATCGTGCCTTTGCTTCGTCACGTACTTCAGCAAAGCACTTGCCCTTCACTTCCTTGAAGTTGATCCAGGCCTGATCGAGTGATATGAATGAAGATGCCGTCTGAGCATTAACCTTCTCTCCTCGCTCTGTCTTGAATGTAATAACGGCGAGTGCATGATCGCCTTCGAATTCCGCGACGCCTTCCAGCGCCTTCGAAGGGCCGGCGTATACGGTGTAGCCCTCGACAGGCTTGTCGAACTTCACCACGAACCAGTTGCGGAAGTTCTCCGGAACACCGCCGCAGTTCTTGGTGGTATAGCCGATGATGGCGTTCTCTTCCGGGAGCACCTTTATGTATGAGCCTTCGTCATATGCGTCCACGACAATGCCCGATGTCTCGCTTTCAGGGAATGTGAAAAGGAATGATGCGGCCCTGTCTGTCGGGGCGATCTCCGCATTTATGTCGTGGTCAGCGAGGTATACCTGATAGTAATATGGCCTGGCGCTCTCGCTGTGATGCGAGAACCAGCTGGCTCTTGCATTCTGGTCCACGCGTGCTGCGTCGCGTACAGGCATTATGGCGAACTGACCGTAATCGTTGATCCAAGGCGAAGGCTGGTGCGTCTGCTCGAAGCCGCGGATGTGATGAGCGTCATAGCGGTATGCCCATCCGTCTCCCATCTTTCCGGTGACCGGGGTCCAGAAGTTCATGCCCCATGGGAGGGCTATGGCCGGATAGGTGTTTCCTGTCGAGAAGGAATGCTCGGAGAGCGTTCCGACGAGGGTGGAAACATAGTCGGCCGGCTCTGTCACCAGCTCCGGCTCCTGCCTGCAGCCGGTCAGAAGGCAGATTGTCAGAATGATGAATAGTATTTTTTTCATATTAAATTATACCGTTCAATACGTGTAATCTTCCGTCGTCTATGATCTTCAGGATGAGTTCTCCGAAGAGGGTGTTCTGCCATGCGAACCATTCGCGGGTGAATACTTCCGCGTTGTCCTTGTGGAAGGACTCGTGCATGAATCCTGTGCCTGCGTCAGTGGTCATCAGCTGGCAGATGCACTCTCGGATCTCCTCGTCGCTGTCAGATGTGAAGGCTTTCATCATGATGCTCATAGGCCATACGACTTCGGACCATATATGAGGGCCTCCGATGCCTTCGCCTGCGGCTCCGCTATGGAAATACGGATTGGCTTCGCTCCAGACGAACTTTCTGGTATTCTGATATATAGGATCGTCTGCAGGAACATCTCCGAGGTAGCTCATCGCAAGAAGAGACGGCACGTTGGCGTCGTCCATGAGGAACTGACTGCCGAAGCCGTCCACCTCATAGGCATAGATCTTTCCATATTCAGGATGCTCGTATACTGCATGCTCCTTAAGAGCCTGCTCGACCTCGGAAGCGAGGTCAAGGCACTCTTGGGCGAGTCCGGTGTCATTGTTCACCTCGCGGAGGATCTCGGCAGCCTTGCGCAGTGATGTGACAGCCATGAAGTTTGACGGCACGAGGAACTCGAATGTAGTCGCGTCGTCAGACGGGCGGAATGCCGAGGCTATGAGGCCGACCGGCTTGACAGGGTTGCCCTTGCCCACGACGCACTTGGTGTCAAGCTGGCGGTCTGTGACGCGCAGGAAGCGGTAGCTTCCGTGTCCGTCCTTGCGCTGCTGTTCCTTGAGCGTTGACACGATCTTGCCTATGGCCTCATGCCATACAGCATCAAATATGGTCTCGTCACCGCTCTTCTTCCAGTATTCATACGCAAGGCGGATAGGGTAGCAGTGCGAGTCGATCTCCCACTTGCGCTCGAAGACATATGGATCAGCCATAGGCCAGTCTGTCTTGTTGGCCGCTCCGACCGGCTCCACATTGAATGCATTGGCATAAGGGTCGATGCATATGCATTTGAACTGCCTGTGGATCACGCCTGCAATCATCTTCCTGAGTTCAGGATCCTCGTTTACATATCTCAGATAAGGCCATACCTGCGCTCCGGAGTCGCGGAGCCACATTGCAGGGATGTCACCTGTATAGACGAAAGTGTCAGGAAGTCCGTCCTCGCTCTCGACCGGATGGACAGTGGTGTCAAGAGTGTTGGGATAGCAGTTCGCGAACATCCACTTCAGACGCGGGTTCTCCAGCATTCCTGCTACTCTTTCTATCTCCGCTTCCACGGCTGCGGATGTGAATAGGCGGTCTTCAGGAAGCGGACGCTGGTCCTCATACTCGAGAGGCTCCTCTGCACAGTACCACACCTTCGGCTCCGCTCCCATCCTGATGACGAGCTCGCCTCCGGCAGCAATGTCCTTGTGCTCGATATATCCCTTTGTGTATGCCTTACCGTTGAGGGTGATGCTCTGGATGTAGCGGTTCTCGTCGCTGTTGTTCTCGGCACGGATAGTGAAGTACTTATTCTCGCCTGTGCTTCTGGTCTTGCCTACGTTGATGCTTACCTTGTCGAAAAGAGGAGATCCGAACCAATATTGACCTGAGCCGGGCTCCACCTGGTAGAATCCCATCGACGACATTATATACCATGCGGACATCTGACCTACATCTTCATTGCCGGCGAGTCCGTCAGGTCTGGCGGTATAGAGGGTGCCGAGCACCTCGCGGATCTTGTCCGTCGCCTTCCATGGCTGTCCTGCCATAGTGTAGAGGTATAGGATATGATGGCTAGGTTCATTGCCGTGGGCATACTGTCCGATTAGGCCGGATATGTCAGGTGAGGATTCTGCACCCTCGATGACCGATGGAACGATGAACAGCGAGTCAAGCTTGCTGATGAACCTTTCCTTTCCGCCGAAGCATTCGATGAGTCCCTCTACATCGTGAGGCACAAGCCATGTATACTGCCATCCGTTGCCCTCGCAGTAGTCATCTGCACGGTGTGTGGAAGCAAACGGGCTGTATTCCTTGCGGAATCTGCCCTTGCTGTCCTTTCCTCTGATGAATCCTGAATCTTTGTCGAACAGGTGTTTATATGATTTACTTCTTTCGTTGAAGTATTCATATTCCTTTCTATATTTCTCTGCCTTTTCAGGTGATGCAAAGTAGTAGTCCGGGTCGGCAAAGAGTTCGCTCAGATGCTTTGCCGCGTTGGCGATGGCTCCGTCTGCAACAGCATATTCGAGATCGTATGCCACAGACTCGTTCATCAGGTCACATGGGATGTAGCCATATTTCATCCTGTACTCCTGACCTCTTTCCGGATTCATTGCCGAGGCCTTCATCGCCTCGAATCCGAACTCGTCAGCTATTCCTGCAACGATCGCATCTGCTACCGGCATTATGCCGGGGCTTCCTACCATGCAGTTGGTCTCGCAGCCATGCAGATGCCACACCGGAAGCTTGCCCTGCTCATTGTAGATGTGCAGCATCGTGCTGATGAATTCATGATATCTGTCCGGCTGGAACAGACTGTACAGCGGCATGGCAGCGCGATATGTATCCCAAAGCGAGAATGTCGTATATTGAGTATATCCATCAGTTTCACTGATGTAGTCTTTCCCCCTATAATCGCCACCGAAGTCGCTGAACTTACTGGGGGCAATCATTGTATGATAGAGGGCCGTGTAGAATATCTTCCTGGCGACTTCGTCTTGAGTGTCGATATGAATGCGGCCAAGCTCATGATTCCAGAGATCATCTGCCAAGTCTGCCGTCTCATCAAAGTCCCAACCGGCGAGCTCTGCCTGCATGTTGTCGTAGGCTCCCTCCATGCTCACCGAAGAAAGGCCGACCTTCATGAGCACCTGCTCATTCTTCCCGGTCTCGAAGTATGCGTGGGCATATGTCGGCATAATCTTAGACTCGTCTGTCCATATCTGGATATCCTTGGTCTGGACATCCAGGGAAACGAAAGGCTTTGAAAACTCTGCATAGAAGAATATCTTCTGATCATCGGCCCATCCGCGTGAGAAACGATATCCCCTTAGCGCCTGTCCCTCCTGATCCGGATCTCCGGTCCTTGGGTCGACTCTCTCGATGAAGGTGTCCATGGGCCTGTCCCAGCATCCTCCGTTCATTAGATCTATCACAATGCCGGCCTTGTTGCTCTGTGGAAATGTGTAGCGGTGCATTCCGATGTGGCTGGTGGCAGTCATTTCAGCAGTGATCCCATATCTGGTAAGCGGCACGCTGTAATATCCCGGTCTGGCAACCTCCTTGCTGCGGTCGGCATAGGACCACAGTCCCGACTGCTGGTCCTCCTCCCGTCCGCGGGCGTAGGTCAGCCCCTCGCCGACAACCGGCATGACAGTGATATCGAAAAGGTCTCCGATGCCCGTGCCGCTCAGATGAGTGTGCGAGAAGCCTATTACAGTGGAGTCGCTGTCATGATATCCGGAGCACCAGTCCCACTCCTGAGGGATGCTCGTCGGTCCGAGCTGCACCATGCCGAACGGCACGTTCGCCCCGACAAACACATGTCCGTGTCCACCGGTTCCGATCTTCGGATCTACAAAGGAGGTATAGGTGTCATTCTCCCTGCTGACGGTCTCGGATGTGCACCCGATGGCCATAATCGCCGCAGCAAAATATATCAGGTGTTTCTTCATAATAGACAATTTGCTACAAGATAGATGTTTTCTTCGTGAACTCCAAAATCTCGTCTATGTAACCGAAGGCAAGGCCCACCACGGTGTCCGCTGCGCCGTAGTATACGGCAATGCGGCCTGTCTCAGGGTCATGCAGGGCTGCACAAGGGAAACATACGTTAGGAACGTCTCCTGTGCATTCGTAAAGTGTTTCAGGATGGAGGAGATAAGGACCAGTGCGCGCTATGACTTTCCAGGGCTGTTCAAGGTCAAGCAGGGCTGCTCCGAACGAGTAGTTGTATCCCTGGCATGTGTGGTGGACGCCGTGGTAGAACATGAGCCACCCTTCTGAAGTCTCGATGGGAACAGGACCGGCTCCTGTCTTGCAGCACTGCCATGCGCTGTCGTTGAAGTCGGAAGGTCCCATCACAAAGCGATGTCTGCCCCAGAACTCGAGGTCCGGAGACTCTGAATAGAAGATGTCCCCGAATGGAGTGTGCCCTGTGTCCGACGGACGCGAGAGCATTGCATAGTTGCCGTTTATCTTGCGTGGGAACAGCACCCCGTTGCGGTTGTATGGCAGGAATGCGTTCTCAAGCTGATGGAAGGTCTTGAAGTCTGTCGTCCATGCGATTCCGATTGTAGGACCATGATATCCGTTGCACCAGGTCACGAAATACTTGTCTCCGATCATGCATACGCGTGGATCATAGCCGTAGACCCACTCTCCGACCTCCGGGTTCTCGCAGTCGAACTTTATGGTATCCGGGTTCAGTTCCCAGTTGATGCCGTCTTTTGAGAATCCGACGTGGAGGGTCATCCTGATGTTAGTGTCATCTACGCGGAAAACACCTGCATAGCCGTCCTTGAAAGGCGCGACTGCGGAGTTGAATATGCTGTTAGAGTTCGGAAGGAGGTCGCGCGGGATAACAGGGTTTTTAGAATACCTCCACATTACTTTATTATAACCTTCGGGACATTCTTCCCAAGGCATGTCCGGTAGCGGGACTCCGATGATTTTCAAGTCGTTGCTCATGTTTGTATCAGTTGTTGCTTTTGTATGGTCAGGACCATACGAGGGATAACAAAAGAAGGTCTCAAATTATCATAACCTGAAACCGAACGACATTGCATTGCAAAAATATAAACTTCCTGACGATTTTCAAAATCTGACTTCCGGCCGCATGCTTCACGTTTCCGGGAGGATGTTTCACGTAATTCTTCCGCTGAGGCTCAAGCGACTTCGTAGATTGGCAAGGAGCCCGAAGGGCTGCGTGGCAATCTATGCCAGACTGCTAAGAATGAAGACGATCAGCGCAGAGAACTCTCCGTAATCTTTCAGTGCTCCCTTGAGAGCATCAAGCACTTTCTGGATCTCATATTTGACCTTGTTCTCGGATATGCCGAACTCTGCGGCGATTTCAGACCGTGTCTTTCCGTCGCGGCGTGAACGCAGGAATATATTCTGAGTGAATGTCGGGAATCCGTTCAGGCGCTTGCGGTAGATGTCCATTATTTCACCGGAATGCGCTTCGGATATGCTTGCAGATTCTATGGCGAGAGTATAATATTCCATCATCCTCTCCTCTTTTGCGCGTATCTGCTGAGCGATTTTGCTGTGTCTGATGTCGGCTCTTCTATGGTCGATCGCCTTGTGCTGCACTATGGAATAAAGATATGGATAGAATTTCTCCGGATCGACTTCGTTCCGATGCTCTATGAGGGCCATGAACGCCTCTGCAACGATATCGCGTGCGGCTTCTTCGTCACGGACAAACATATATGCCGTCCGTATGAGCACATCCTTGCTTGTCTTGTAGATGTGCTCTATGCGCTCGTATATTGCCTTCCCTTGAGTATCCATAATCAGGGCAAATATATAAAAATAAATCTCAATAATGATAACTTTGAAAAAAGTGCAGAAAATTTCTTCCACGCTTCACACTTGTTCGACTATTAAATATATAAAGCGATGAAAATGTCAAATATCACATCAGAAATTCTTGCCCGTTTTTTTGAAGGCAGGACCACATCCGAGGAAAACAATGCGATTGCAGACTGGATCGAGAGCGATCCGGCCAATCAGGATACATTCAATCGGGAACTTCAGTTCCATCTGATGCTCATGCATATGCCGGTCCAGGAACCACAGAAGAAGCCTCGCCGTACACCTCTGGCCTTGTACGCCGGTCTTGCGGCTTCTTTTGTCGCAGGCATCATACTGTGCTGGTTCCTTGCCGTGACGCCGCTCCGCGATGAGGCGTCGAAGATGGTGGCGTTTCACACAGATCCCGGTCAGCGCGCGAGCCTGACACTTCCGGACGGCACGTCAGTAGAGCTCAACTCCGGCTCGACCCTCCGGTATCCGGCGGTCTTCGCCAGAGGCGAGCGCCGTGTCAGGATAGAGGGAGAGGCAATGTTTGATGTTGCAAAAGCAGCTGACAAGCCGTTCTATGTGGAGACATTCGCCTACGATGTAAAGGTGCTTGGCACCAGATTCAATGTGGAAGCTGATGAAGACAGGGGACTTTTCAGTACAGCATTGATGGAGGGAAGTGTCGCGATACATGATAAACACGACAATGTGATTACAGAACTGGAGCCGGATCAGGTGGTGACGCTGGCGGAGGGAAGATTGATAAAGAGGCATGAGGAGAACATCGGGGCCCGCTACAGATGGACTGACGGAATCATCAACTGTTCCGGGCTCTCTTTCGAAGAGCTGATGCGCCGGTTCGAGAGGGCTTTCGGAGTCACCATTGTCATAGAGTGTGAGACGGTTCCTGATATATCCTATAAGCGAATGAAGGTTAACGTCTGTGACGGCATATCGCACGCATTCGCCATTCTCCAGCGAACATCGGACTTTACTGTAGAATACGACGATACCACAGATACATATCATATAAGATAACCGGCAATACAACTAATAACCCAATCATATGAAGAACAGAATTCTTCCGCAAAGCATACTGCTTCTGTATTTCTGCATCTTCTTGTCCGTCAGTGCATCCGCCCAGAATGTCCGGGTCACGCTGAAAATGGAAAACCAGATGATGGAAACTGTGATGGATGCCATCGAACAGCAGACGCGGTATCTTTTTACTGTCGATGACGGCGTAGACCTGAATCGCCGTATTTCAATCAATGTCCAGGATGCTCCTCTCAATTCGGCCCTTGACCAGATTGCTGCAGGAGCTGGAGTGACGTGGGCAATAAGCGAGACCAACATCATCATCTCGCCGAAAGCCGCTCCTGAATCTCGGAAGGTGACGGGCAAAGTCACAGACCCGTCCGGACTGCCGGTCCCCGGAGTATCGGTTCTCATAAGAAATACCGATGTGGGAACCGTAACTGATCTGGATGGAGTCTTTTCGTTGGAGATTCCCGGTGAAAATCTGGATGACAGACTTGAATTCAATAGTCTGGGTTATGAGATTGAATATCTGCATATCGGACAACGCAGTGTCTTTAATGTGACGCTGACGGAGTCTTCCCTGGAGCTTGAAGGTACGGTGGTTACCGCCCTCGGTATCCGCCGTGACCAGAAGGCCCTGAGCTACAATGTCCAGGAGGTCAGTTCAGATTTAGTGACCGGAGTCAAGGATGCCAACTTCATCAACTCCCTTTCAGGAAAGG
>JAFQFD010000020.1 GCA_017415715.1 Bacteroidales bacterium
GCAGCAATGCCATTCTTATAGCGTGGGGTTATTGTCCGATTTCATTCCGTACAGTGGATTCGGTGGATTATAAGAAAGCGATGCTGATGTTCTATGAACAGAACAATATTGCAGCATTCAAGCAGATTTTCATAGAGCAGTATGAGTTTGCTGTGAAAAATTACTTTTAATGCTTGATACTTCCACTTTTAGTTTTAGTATCCCAAAGAATATCCCAAAACAACTTCGGAAGCAGTAAGTCATTTGCAGGAAACTGCAAGTGGCTTTAATTGATATGACGGATTTATATAGTTTTACAGTCCCTTGTTAAGAAACTCCCTCAAGGATATATGCTTGATTCCATTTTCATCCCTTGAGGTCAGGAAAGGAGTAGCGCTGATCACATATTTCGGATGATTGTCACGGATCTTCTCCAACGGACCGAATTCCCTGTCTCTTGTAGACTGCTCGCCCATCAGATATGTTACCTGCACATATGCCGTTTCACCGGGCTTGGTGCAGACAAAATCAACTTCTCCGGCTCCAAGGACACCCACTTGTACCTTATAGCCTAAAAAGCACAAATGTTTGTATACAGCATTCTCGATAACCTTTTCGATATATGAATCCAATCCACCCTCAGCCTTGAGATTACGGAGCCCCAGATCATCCCAATAGACCTTTTCGTTGGATTCAAGAATCTTCTTTCCGTGAATATCATAGCGAGAAGCCGAATTCAGCAGATAAGCCTCCTCGTAGAAACTTCTATACAGAAGTACCAGATTGCTTGATATGCTCTCTCCCTGCGACTTCATATACTTGGAAATGCTGTTGGCAGATGTCAGTTTACCTGTAGTGTCAGCATAGAAAGCAATGAGATTATTCAGGAAAGGCACATTACGGATGTCGTGACGTTCGATAATATCCTTAAGCATTATGGTGTTGAATACACTTGATAGATATGCCCAGACGTGCTCATCGCTATCCAGTCCTATCCTGCGAAGACCAGGCAGACCACCGTAGTTCAGATATTTCATCAGCGACTCATCGCTGTCCTGAAGACTATGAAACTCAAGAAACTCCGGATAGGTCAATGGATGAACACGGATTTCTACATATCTGCCGGCCAATAACGTGGATAGATCACCGGACAGCATCTTGGAGTTACTTCCGGTGATGATCACATCTGTATTATCCTCAGTGTACCAGCTGCATATGCTTTCCTCAAACTTCTCTATCTGCTGGACCTCATCGACAAGAATACAGTTATGCTTGCCAGGCTGAAAAAGGTTCTCAATGTAATTGTCAAGATCATCCTTTGTCTTGATGTTCCCAAACGCCTTTTTCTCCTTATCTACATAGATGACATTTATATCCTCTTCCTTCGAATGCCTTTCGATAAAGTCCTTGAGAATATAACTCTTACCCACACGTCGAGGGCCAACAAGGACAATGATATTGCCCTTTCCGATCCAGGAATCAACCTTGTCAGCGTAGTGTCTTCTTGTTAAAATATCCATAGTGTCATGTTTTATCGGTAACAAAAATAACACTTACGGACAACAAAAACAAGAGGAATGGGCATTTTATTGTTTTAAGACAACAAAAATAACGGATAATATTGTGGTGGATTTGCTCTCGATTTTCACATATAACGTAACTTTTGTGGAAAGTTTACGTTTTTGCAGAATCGAATACGGCTTTAGGCTTATCTTCCTTTTTATTCTTTTCTGGTTCAGGCTGTTAAACTGTCGTCTCCGCAAAGGTGTAATCAGAGTGTTAGCTCTGGCCTTTCAGATTTGCAAATCCCTGAGAGTGAGATCGCTGCTTGATATGCTGAAAATGTGATGCTGTTATTCCAGTAATTTATTAAATTTGTACTGCGATATCTAATAGAGTTAACCATGAAGACATTCTGGAGAAAATTGAGGCAAGGTCTGGACAGGGCCATATATGAAGGACGCTTCAAGCAGTTCGTATGGCTGTCAGGGGTTTTGATCCTTGCGTTTCTCATTGTGCTGTTGCTTGCTGCTGTGTTCAGATTCGACCTGGTGGCTGCAGCCCCGGGTGTAGAGGCGTCATCTGGCTCCGCTCCTGTCCTGGTGAGACTGGTCGAGCTTCTTCTTGATCCGGGTGCATTCGTGGGCAGTGGAGCATATAACTATGTGTTCTTCCAGTTCCTGGTAGTGCTTGTCGGAGCTACTTTCTTCACCAGTTTCCTTATCGGCACGATCGGCAACCTGTTGAGCCGAAGAGTGGATTCGTTGACAGACGGAAGATACACCTATGCATTCGAGGACCATATCCTCATATTGGGAGCTGGCAGCGCCCTCAAGAATCTTCTTCACCAGATTTCGGAGACAGGGACGAAATGCGACATCGTGATCCAGACAACACAGCCTCCCGAGGCAGTAAGAGACCAGATACGCTCATTCAAGATCAAGCCATGCGAAAAGGACATATATGTCATTTATGGCAGCAGAACGGATATGACGGCTCTTGCAGACCTGCGGTTTAAAGATGCCAGGGAAATATATATTCTGGGAGAAGACGATGAGCCTCAGCACGATGGTCTGAACCTGAAGTGCTGGAATCAGATAATGGAGGAATGCAAAGGAAATCCTGGTGTGAAGCCTTGCTATCTTATGCTGGACCGCATCACTTCACATCATGCGTTTTCCTATAAGAAAGACAACGGATCCACACCGGAGCTCAGGCTTAACGTCATCAGCGCGATCGAGAACGCCGTCCAGGGCGTGCTTGTCTCTGGTAAAGTAGGGAAAGTGGAATATCCTACGATGCTTGACAGGGATGGGATCGGCAAGGACAGCGATGTAAATGTGCATCTTATCGTGGTCGGCATGACGCAGACAGCTTATGCATTCGCTACAACGGCTGCTCACATCTGTCATTTCCCTAATTTCAGGACAAAGAACAAGAGGACCAAGATCACATTCATCCAGAAGGATATCCAGGAGGAAATGGATTTCTGGATGGGTCACTACAGCACTTTGATGGATATCTCTTATGCAGAGTACAGGAAGTGGGATGAGGCAGGTCAGCCGCAAGTCAAGAAGTTCTATCCGAAGCCGGAGTATATAAATCCTATTTATTCGGATAAGAAGGGATTCCTTGACGTGGAATGGGAGTTCATTGATGCCGGAGTCGAGGACGCTAACGTCCGCAAGTATATCCGTGAATGCGTGGCAAAAGACGGAATTTCTGAATATCTCTCATTTGCGGTGTGCGGCCATGATGCAGAGGCCAACGTGGCTGTTGCGATGTATCTTCCTGGCGAAGTATATGAAACAGACAAGATTCCGGTGTTTGTATATCAGCCGCTGACGCGATTTGTCATGTACCCTGCGAGTGAGACCGGAAGGTATCGCAACATGTATCCGTTCGGAATGAGGGGTGACTGCTTCGATCCGAAGCAGGAGCGTCTGCTTTGGGCCAAGAGGATCAAGTTCATATATGATATGAGCGGAAAGTATGGCAAGATGGAGGAAGGGGCGGCACTTGATGAAAGGTGGTATGACGCCGGGAATAAATACGCTCTCCAGTTGTCAAACATATATGCTGCCAATTCGATACCGGTGAAATTCAGAAGTATAGGTATTGATCCGTCTGTCCGTTCAGGTCTGACTGCTGATGAGATCGAGATCCTCGCAGAAATTGAACATAACAGATGGAATGTAGAGAAGCTGCTTAACGGTTTCGGAGCTTTGCCGTTTGTCGACAGGATGGAAATTCTGAAAGGGCTGCTGTCATCTTCTGCGGCGGATCGGGGCGCGATGAAGACCAGGAAGAAACGTTTGAAGAATGAGTGCTTCCGCCATGCAGACATCGCTCCGTATGGGGAACTTCATCACGAATCCCTTAAATACGATTCAGATATAGTATCAAATTTGTTGGATGTCATTAAAAATGAATAATATGAATAAAAGTCTAGTCTATCTGTTGCTGCTGTTGTCGTTTCTTGCACTCGCAGTATGTGTCGCAGCGTTATGCGATTTTGAACTGACTGTCATGTCAGGGTCCATATTCTTTACGTTGTTAGGACTTGCTCTTTTCTTGTTCGTGTCTATGTGTCTGCAGTGTTGGAAAGAAGGATTGTTCGAGCGCAAGGCGAAACTTGAACAAACTCTCGCCGAGCTGGATAAAAGCATAGAGCAGAAGACGGCAGATAAGACGGACATGGAAAACAAACTCAATGAACTGAGAGATAAGATTGATGGCTTGAATAAAGACGATCTGTCAAAACGTGTCGAGGAACTTGAGCAGATTAATAAGGATCTTCAGGCACGGATAGATACGTTCATGGCTGTTTTAGGAGAGAACTGATGATGGATAAGGTTTATGTACCGCAGCCGATGGACACAGAAGATGTCCAGCTGCCAGAAGAATTGAACGAGCTCGTAGAGCAGATGGCGAAGAATGTCCATGAGGTATGGGCGCAGACGCGCATTCAGCAGGGCTGGACCTATGGTCCGGAACGCAATGACGCGCTCAAGCACCACCCTTGCCTTGTGCCTTATGAAGAGCTTCCGGAGTCAGAGAAGGAGTATGACCGAAACACTTCCATAGAAACTCTGAAGCTCATCTGTAAGCTGGGATTCAAGATATCAAGATAGAGAAAGAGGCTGGTTCGTCTGACATGAACCAGCCTCTCTCTGTTTATGACACTCTGTTTGTCTATACACAGGTGTATCCGCCGTCAACCGCGATGTTCTGGCCTGTCACGTATGTGCTGGCCGGTGACGCGAGGAAGAGGGCGCATGTGTCGAGCTCGCCAGAGCGGCCATAGCGCTCGAGCGGAATGCTGCGCTTTGCTATCGCCTGGAAATAGTCGCTGTCGAGGGTCTCGGTTGTGAGATCTGTATAGAAGTATCCAGGGCAGATCGAGTTGACTGTAACGCCGTATTTGCCCCATTCTGCCGCAAGTGCTCTTGTGAAGTTCACAACGCCGCCCTTAGCTGCGTGGTAAGGCGCGCTTCCTACAATCATATTTCCTACGAGACCGTACATCGATGCGATGTTGATGATGCGGCCGTACTGAGCCTTTATCATCTCTTTTCCGAACTCTCTTGCGCAAACGAATGTGCCGAAGAGGTCTATGTTCATCTCATGTCTGAACTGTTCGTCTGTGATCTCCTCCGCAGGTCCGACGGCACCAGTGCCGGCGTTGTTCACGAGGATGTCTACGCGTCCGAATCTTTCCATTGTGGCCTTTACTGCCGCCTCTACCATCTCGGTCTTGGTGATGTCGCAGGTGAACGGAAGCACTTCAACTCCGAACTCTTCTGTGATCGCCCTGGCATTCTCTTCAAGGAGATTCATTCTGCGTGCGAGAAGTACGAGGTTGGCTCCCTGGCTTGCGAATGCCTTCGCCATCTGGAGTCCGAGGCCTGTGGATGCTCCTGTAACTACAGCAACATGTCCTTTAAGGTCAAAATAATTCTTCATGTTTACGGTTATTGGTTTATGTGTTTGACAAATGTAATGAAAATATTGACAAATACTCCGTCATCCCGAAGTTTTTCTTGGAATCAGCTTCAGAAAAAACTCTACAATTCCTCTCTGTAACCGAAAATTAATGAAAAATTAACACATTGTCAACTACTTGATAATCAGTAATATCCGTTGTTGCTGTCGATGTTGCATATGCCTGGACAGATATCCCGATGTTCCTCTACATTGCGAAAAAATGATATCTTTGTTTCATGGATAACTAAAAATCCTTGGAAATGTTCGGAAAAAAGAAGGCAAACAAGCTTATTGATGATATTGACAGATACTTCGATCTGATGGACCAGTCTGTCCTTGTCTTCAAGGAAGGAGTGCGCAATTATCTCAATTCAAACGCTGCGGATTTCAATGAAAATCTCGCCCGCCTCACTGCCGTTGAGGGAGAGGCGGAAGTGCTCAGAAGGGAGATAGAAAATGCGCTTTACACACAGACAGCCCTTGTGAGATCCAGGGGAGACATCATGCGTCTGTTCGAGAAGACAAGGAACATCACCGACATCCTCAACGAAAGTCTCTTCCAGTTTGAGATCGAGACTCCGTTTGTCCCTTCTGACCTCAATGCAGAGTTCATCAAGCTGACTGAATTCTCTGCGCTTTCTGTCGAGGCGGTCATCCCTGCGGCCAAGGCATATTTCAGGGCTCCAGAGACTGTTCCTGACAAGATCAGCAGAGCTTATTTCTATGAAAAAGAGGCCGTGAAATACTCCCAGACCATCAAGAGGACGGTCTTCCACAGCATGCCGGCCCTCAAGCTCAGTGAGAAGTTCCACTTGAGATATTTCGCCCTTCATATCGAGAACCTCGCCAAGGCGTCGGCTAATGTGGCCGACCAGCTGGCGGTAATGGCCATAAGAAGAACTCTCTAGAATGCAATCACTCTGCCTCATATTGTTCCTGTGTGCCGCTGCTCTTTGGTTCTTTACCAATGAGTATGACACTCTCTTCGGAGTGTTCAAGCCCACTTGTGCAGTGCGCAGAGGCAGTTTCATAGCCATAGTCTCAGTATTCCTGCTTTCAGCCATATGGTTCGGCAGAGACGGGGCTGTTGCAAACGCGGTCCAGGAGAGCCTTTCGTTCATGTCTCTTGACTGCAAGGATGTATTCATAGTCCTCCTTTCGTCTATGATCGTCCTCTCTACACTTCTGTTCTTCTCGGTGAAAGGCTCTGCGACTTATGCGCTTATCGGTGCGTTGTCCGCCTGCGCGATGATGCGTGTCGGCGACCTCCAGTGGTCATATGCCTTGCCTTTCCTGGCTGCACCGGTCATGGCCTTCGCGCTGTCCGCGCTCATCAGGGCGGCCTTCAGACGCTTCCTTGCGGGAGCGAGAATCCATATGATCACGCTTTCATACTATATGCGTCACGCAGTGATAATCTGCATGGTGCTGACATCTGTCGCCCTCGGACTCAACTGGGGAGGTCTTCTTACAGGGGTAGCCGGCTTGATCGGTACGTCGGAGTCATACGGGCTGGCTGCGGTCGTGATTACAGGCTTCATCATGCTGGCAGTCATGTATCTCACCCAGTGGGAAAGCGGTGAACCTTCGGGAATCTTTGCGGATTTCTCCATATATGCAGTCGTGTCGACAGGCTTTGCAGTGGCCTTGACAATGCTGTTCTTCTCGTTTGACGCGACGGCCTCGCTCATAGGCCTGCATCCTGCTCCGCTCTCGGTGTCGGCCCTTGTCATGGCCGCCGTAGCAGGAGCGGAACTCGCCCAGAAGTCGCGTCTTGTGGAGGACGAAGACTATTCCAAGGAGGTCGTAGGCATGGTCGTGGCACCGGCCGGTTCGCTGGCACTCGCTTGCCTGATGTTCTACATCATGGGAGCGGATCCGGAGAATCAGATGACTGACTTCGTCGTTCTTGCAGCATCGATCGTTGCGCTCTTGGCGCTGGCCTTTGTGCAGTATGCCAGGACGCAGAAGAGGCAGAGAGAGGCGACCGACCGCCTCGTGTATGCCCAGCAGCAGCAGATCTACGAGCACAGCCGCGCTCTGAATGACATGGAGCTGAAGGTCGTGCTCTCGGAGAATCAGGCCCTGCACAATGCCGTGGAGCAGAAGAGGCAGGAGGTGATGAACGTGGCCCTGAGCATCGTGGAGCAGAAGGAGTTCCTGGAGTCTCTGGACGCCATGGTGAAGCGTCTTGCGAAGACCGAAGACCCGAAGGAGAAGGATAGGATCATAGCAGAGCTGGGATCATCCATAAAGCAGAGACTGTCGTACGACCGCGATGTGGACTCGCAGTATTTCTATGCGCAGGCCGAGTCGCTGCACGAGGACTTCAACGCAAAGCTTTCGGAGAATTTTCCGGACCTGACACAGCAGGAGAGACGCCTGGCGACCTTGCTCAGGCTTGGATTCTCCTCAAAATACATAGCAACCCTGATGAACATAACCCCAAAGAGCGTCGAGATCAGCCGCTACAGGCTCCGCCAGAAGCTCGGCCTCGCCAAAGGGGATAACCTGGTGAATTTCATAAAATCAATTTAAACTATTATTAACAAACACATTAACCATTAAACCTTACAGACATGAAAAAGGTATTTTTAGTTTCGCTTTTCGCGCTTTTCGCGTCAGTCGCTGCTTTCGCACAGCAGGCTGAAGTGAACCAGTATGGTCAGAAGGTGAACTCCTATCCTATCGACGCTACAGTCCAGGACGGTATCCTTGTGTTCCAGAACAAGAACCAGAACTACAAGATGTGGTTCGACATCCGCGTACAGGGTGATGCTGCCGTATTCTTCGGCTATGACAAGAACCTTACCCAGATCGGTAACGGCATGCAGATGCGCCGTACCCGTTTCGCGGTGAAGGCTCAGCTCGACAAGAACTGGTACGGTGAGCTCGACACTGACTGGACCAGCGGTACTCCCGAGCTCAAGGACGCTTACATCGGATTCACTGGCGTGAAGGGCCTCGAGATCAAGGTCGGTAACTTCAAGGAGAACTTCTCTATCCAGAGAAACACCACTTCACGCTACCTCCAGTTCATGGAGCGTCCGATGGTGACTTATCTTGCTCCATCACGCCACATGGGTATCAACGTGAAGTATTCTATGCCGGCTCTCTGGGTGAGCGCAGGTGCATTCGGTCCTGCTCTTGAGGACGCAGAGACTCACACCTTCATCGAGGACGGAAACAAGGACTACGGTCTGAACTGCGGTATGTCTTATACAGGAAAGGTGGTTTACCGTCCGCTCCACAAGATGAAGAACGCTTCTCTCCACATCGGCGCAGCTGTTTCTTACAGAAATCCTAAGACTTCTTCCACAGACGGTTACAACGCAGTACGTTACAGCACCCGTAACACTACAGCCATCAACCGCAAGAAGTTCCTCGACACTGACGCCATCAAGTATCTTGACCACGAGCTTGCTTGGACAGCAGAACTTGCAGGTCACTGGAAGGGACTCCGTTGGGAGGCTGCTTATCTCGCACGTCTTCCTTACGTAGATGCATCAAAGAGCCCTATGACTGACATCACTCCAGCTTGGGGATGGTATGTTCAGGCAGGTTACCTCCTCTTCGGCGGAAGCCAGAACTATGATGCAGGCGGAGCGAAGTATACTCGCGTGAACGCCGGCAAGGAGTGGGGTGACATCGAGCTCTGCGCTCGCGTCGAGTACCTCGACCTTAATATCTCTGACTACTGCATGGGTGGTTCTGCATATGCATACTCGCTCGGTCTCAATTTCCACGTTACAAGAAACGTGAAGTTCGTGATCAACTACCAGTACAACGACAACGACATCTTCGCAAACGGAAAGGGTGAGCAGGACGGAACCGACAAGACTGCAAAGGGACCTTACAGAACAGGTTATGATGCAGCAGGCAACGTGACTTACTATCCGGGAGACATCGCACCAGACAGCAAGAGCAAGGGTATCGACTACCACATGCTCGCATGCCGCTTCCAGGTAGCATTCTAATGCGCCTGTCATTTCGACCGGATCCTGTCATTTCGACCGAACGAAGTGAGTGGAGAAATCTATAAACCAAAAACAAATATCAACCAATTAAACATCAAACAATCATGAAAAAGTTTTTCGTATTCGCAGCAGCAGCTGCATTTGCTCTCGTAGCTTGTAACAAAGACAACCACACAGTACAGGGCAGTGGTAACCAGGGTGGCGATGCAAAGGTTGCAGGCCTCGTTCTCAACGAGCTTTCAGGTGCTGACAAGTACATCGAACTGTACAACACTACTGACAAGGAGATCAACCTTGACGGTGTTTACCTCGTTAAGTATGACTCTTCTAAGGAAGGTGGCCAGAGCACTACATGGACTGGTAAGGGCGGTATCAAGATCGCTGCAAAGGGTTTCGTAGTTCTCGAGAGCTCTGACCTCGCTGACGAGGCAGAGGGTGGTGATCCAGCATACGCTTATGAGAGCGCAAACCACGTGTTCAAAGGTGGTCTCTCAGGCAAGAAGAACGTATTCATCGAGCTCTACAGCGCAGCTGGTGAGAAGCTCAGCGAGTTCAAGAGAGGCGAAGAGGGTGCAGGCTGGAACCAGGTTTCAGGCTTCAACAACGACAAGAAGCACACTTTCTCACGCGTACCGGACGGAACAGGTGAGTTCGTATACGCTGACCCTACCAAGGGCGCTGCAAACGGTGCAAAGGTTGCTGACATCGAGCAGACTCCTGAAATGTAATAATTGCTGATAGTATAATAGAACTATGGCAGAATTGAAGATCGGCGAGATCTCGAAGCCACGCTTCGAGTTCCGCTCTTTCGGACAGTGCTTCTGTGAGGCACACAAGAGAATGGCTCGTCTTTCCGTTCCTGTACCTGAAAAGGTATGGGAGCGTGAAAGCGACGAGATCTACATCATCTCACGCAAGAACGACATCAACAACACCAAGATCCGCAACGGAAAGATGGACATCAAGACTTATGTCCAGACAGTTGACGGCCTCGAGCAGTGGAACCCTCTCATGAAGGGCGAGTTCCCTATCTCCCGCACAGTGCTCGAGAACGAGGTTTTCCCTGCATTCATGGTGGAGATGCCTGCTCTTGACAAGGATGAGTACACTTATGACGAGTTCATCGCTATGGTGAAGGCTAACCCTGATCTCGCAGCTGTACGCGTGCACAAGCAGCGTTTCGGCTACATGGTGAACAACACCATCTGCGAGGTAGGAAACGTTCTCATCAACGGTGCGAAGGTGGTTACCATCAACTCTGAGTCTACTGAGATCGAGGACATCAAGAAGACCATCGCTGACTGCGGTCTCGAGGGTGTTGAGAATATCAACTATCTCCAGGCTATCAAGCGTGTGATCGGAATGTCTGACAAGCCACTTGCAAACGAGTAGTATCATGGCACAGGAAATCGAAAGAAAATTCTTGGTTGCAGGCGACTTCAAGCCGTTTGCAAAGAAGGCGACCCGCATCACTCAGGGTTACCTCAGCTCTGTTCCTGAGCGCACTGTACGCGTACGCGTAAAGGGCGAGAAGGGATTCATCACTATCAAGGGCATCGGCTCTGAGAGCGGCGCAAGCCGTTTCGAGTGGGAGAAGGAGATCCCTGTAGCAGAAGTTCAGGAACTTCTGAAGATCTGTGAGCCAGGCGTGATCGACAAGACACGCTACCTCGTTGAGGCTGGTGAGCACACCTATGAGGTAGACGAATTCTACGGTGACAACGAAGGCCTTACAGTGGCTGAGGTTGAGCTTTCTTCTGAGGACGAGGCTTTTGTAAAGCCTGAGTGGCTCGGTGAGGAGGTTACCGGAGATGTGAAGTACTACAACTCTATGCTTATGAAGAACCCATATAAGAATTGGGCGAAATAATTTGAGATTGCCGATCAAGCCGGCAATGACGTCTGTCGTAACCGGCAATGACGTCTGTCGTATGCTGCCAGGGGATGGCTCCACGTCATCCCCGGCTTGACCGGGGATCTTTAAACACACAAAACCATGACCGACAAGAACACTGAACTTCAGCAGGAGCAGGTCTTCGACCCGCTGGATATGAATAATTATAAGGTCGAGAAACTCCCGAAGATGGAGAAATCCGGATTCGAGAAGTGGATGGCCCGTCTGGGCGGTCCTATAGCGGCTATCGTTTTCGTCCTCATATATTGGGTGATCGACATCCCGCTTTTCGACAACCTTGACTTCTCGGGACTTTCCGCCAAGGCGCAGGCAAGGCTCGCAGTCATCGGCGAGGCTGCCTTCATCAGGGCATGCTATGCGATGCTCGCCATATTCTGTGCATCCATAGTATTATGGATCACTGAGGCGGTGCAGAGCTACCTGACCTCACTCATGGTGATCATGGCCGTGATCCTTTGCGGCGTGACCACGCAGAAGGATGCCTTCGCGCAGCTCGGACATCCTGTGATGTGGCTCAACATCCTCTCTTTCGTTCTTGCCAGCATGCTTGTCAAGACAAGGGTTGCCAAGAGATTTGCCCTCTGGTTTGTGCTCAAGTTCGGAAAGAGCGCGGGCGGAGTGTTCTTCAGCTTCCTTGTCATCAATGTCGTCCTGTCGATGTTCATCTCGGCTACCACTGTGAAGGCTACCATCCTTCTTCCTATATTCATGGTAGTGGCGGCCATCTTCGGAGCAAGCCAGGGCAACCGCAACAATTTCGGACGCAACCTTGTGCTCCAGAACCTGTTCCAGATCAACATAGGCGCGAGCGCCTTCATGACCGGATCGGGAGCCAACCTTCTTGCAATATCACTCCTTACAGGCGCATATAGTTCAGTCACAATGCTTTATGCTGACTGGCTCGCTGCCGCATTCCCTCTCGCGATGATCCTGCTCCTCATCGGCTGGTTCATCGGCGTGAAGGTGATATTCCCTCTCAAGCCGGAGGAGAGGAAGCCACAGATCGAGGGCGGTATGGAACGCCTCCGTCAGGAACTCGATGCAATGGGCAAGATGACCAGAGAGGAATTCAAGGCCATAGCCATATTTGTCGGTGTACTCGTGATGTGGGTTACAGAGAGCCTGCATGACGTTTCGGCGGAAGTGGTGGTTCTCATAGGAGCCATCATATCCCTGATGCCTGGAATCGGTGTCGTCAAGTGGAACGATGTCGACATTCCATGGCATCTTATGATTTTCTCTGCAGGTGCATATGTGATCGGATCCGGCCTCAATGCCACCGATCTTCCTGCAATGATGGTCGGCGCTGGAATGGACGCGCTGGGCATCACGGCGGATACACCGTTCATAGTTCTGTATATACTGCTTACAGGACTCATGCTCTTCAGTGCCCTGATCTTCCAGTCCAAGAACATGAGGGCGTTGGTATTTGTGCCTATCGCCATAGGTGTCGAGCAGCAGTTCGGCCTTCCGCCGCTCAGCCTCTCGTTCCCTGTGTCACTTTTGATTGAACATGTCTACGTGCTGCCGTTCAACAGCAAGCCGGCAGCGCTGCTATATACTACAAACCACTACAGCTGGAGCGATACCTTCAAGTTCGGCATCACCATGATGCTCATTGCATGGGTGATGATCCTCGTATGGGGAGAAACGGTCCTCCACTGGTTAGGATATACTCCAGGCTTATTTTAAGCCTATGTCATCCCCGGCTTGGCCGGGGATCTATAACATAATAATATGATATCAATACAGGCTAAGAAGCATGACAATTTCTCTGTTGAATTCAAGTTCGGATTCAACTGCAGCGAGGACGGAGTCCGCGATGACTTTTCAGTCAACGCGTGGATCTTCGTGCCCAACAGTCTTGACATCAATCCGGAGAACTACGGCAAGAAGCAGTTCTATCGTGATGTCAAGTCAAATGTCCGTCTGATCACGCCTGTATATCTTCTCAGAGACATCGCACAGGACAGCTCGCTTCCTCTCGTTTCCCTGAAACATGCCCTGGAGAGGGTGGTGGACAATCCGGTCCCGGAAGAACTGGATGCATACGAATACCACCTCAAGATGTTCGCGGCGATATTCAAGAGCGCCCTGCGCGACCAGGTGTCGCACATGCAGTCCGTCCGCTCCCTCGACTCGGCCGAATACCTCGTCGAGGACTATGTGGACAATGCAGCCCTGGTGCTGAAGAAGTTCCGCGCCCTTTATCGCATCATCGATGTCCCGACGGTCACGGAAAAGACCCGCGGCCTGTTCAGGATGTGCGACGAGTTCATGAGCCATGTCGTCGAACTGAGGACCATCCGTCTCATAAAGATGCTGGATTCGTCCATAAATGCGGAAGTCTATGCCGGCATCCGCAGGAAGTTCATGGATCTCATCATAGGGGAGCATAATTATAAGGTGTCGCAGGGCTATGGTGTCATGAAGAATGACGCGAAGCATGACCGCCAGCTCATCTACCACAGGGGAATGCTCAAGAAGTTCATCGAGAGCGAACTGTATATCCGTCTGGACAAGAAGAAAGACGGCGTCGCTGTCGAGCAGCTGTACTACAGCATCGCGGCGGGAGCGGCGATGATCTTTGCGACAGCCGTCGCGTGGTTCACCCAGGTAAAATATGGCAACATCACATGGCCGCTTTTCATAGTCCTTGTCATCAGCTACATGCTCAAGGACCGCATCAAGGACCTTCTGAGGTACTATTTCGCCCATAAACTTGGCAACAAGTACTATGACAAGAAGGCTACGGTCACCATAGGTCATAACCGTGTGGGCGAGATCAAGGAGGGATTCGACTTCATCTCGTCATCGCGTACTCCTGCCGAGGTGATGAAACTTCGCGAGGAGGCCTCATCGGTCGAGGATGAGTCGCGTATATTCGAGGAGAAGATACTCCTTTACAGAAAGCACGTCACAATAGATGACGTGGCTCTGTCGGAGAACGACGACTATCCGATGCGTGGCATCAACGAGATCATGCGTCTGCATCTGAACAGATTCACCCACAAGATGGACAATCCGGAGGTTCCTATCGACTCTGTTGACGCCGAGGGCAACATATCCACCGTCAATGTCGCAAAAATTTACTATGTTTACGCAGTTTTTCAGTTACAGCACGACGATGTGACTGAATACCACCGGTTCAGGATAACGATGAGCCGGGATGGAATCATCTCCATAGAATAACCAAAATACATAAATATGAAAAGAATCTTTTTCTCCTTTGTCGTTCTGATCGTTTCAGCAGCCTTTCTTGGTGCACAGACTCCGAAGGACGTTGTCTACGTGTATACTGAGGCTTCAGATCTCAATCTCATAGGAAAGATCCTTGAGGATACTCCTAATCCTTATCACAGAGTGGATACCGTGAAGTACAAGGGATTCACCAAGAGCGAGAACCGTCAGGTTCGCTGCTCTGCGGGACTTGCCGTGCTGTTCAAGACCAATTCGACCACCATTTCTGTGAAGACCGAGTATGGATGGCAGTATTCCAGTGTCAATACCATGGGCATAGCAACCCGTGGTTATGACCTTTATATGAAGGACGGTGACCAGTGGCTGTGGGCCGCTTCGGGCGCGACACGTCCGGAGAAGGGAAGTGACAATCTCGTGCTCATCAAGAACATGGACGGCTCGGAGAAGGAATGCATGCTCTATCTCCCTATATATTGCGAACTCTATTCAGTGAAGATCGGCGTTCAGGAAGGAGCTGATATACAGGCGCTTGAGTCGCCGTTCAACTGTAGGATAGGCATATTCGGCTCAAGCTTCACCCACGGCATCAGCACGAGCCGTCCCGGCATGAGCTACCCTATGCAGCTCATGCGCAAGACCGGCCTGCAGTTCCTGAGCATCGCCTGCAGCGGCAATTGCAAGATGCAGCCATACTATGCGGATGTCCTCTGCGATGCAGACGTGGATGCCCTCGTCTTCGACTCGTTCTCCAATCCTGATGCGAATATGATACGTGAAAGACTCTTCCCGTTCATCGAAAAGCTGCAGAAGGCGCATCCTGACATTCCGCTGATTTTCCAGCAGACGATATATCGCGAGAGAAGAAACTTCGACTGCGCGACCGAGCAGAAGGAAAGGGAGAAGCAGGAGACGGCTGCCGAGCTCATGAAGGAGGCGTGCAAGAAGTATGAAAACGTATATTTCATTCAGACCAATGCCACCGACGAGCTGCATGAAACTTCTGTCGACGGCACCCATCCGGGAGACTACGGATATACCCTTTGGGCGAATTCCATAGAGAAACCGCTTCTGAAAATACTCAAGAAGTATGGCATAAGGAAAAAATGATTACCTTTGAGGGATTTCGAATATAAATAACTATCACATATGGCATTAATCAATAGAGAAAAGAAGTACAAGTGGGAGTTCGCCAACATCGGTGGAGCATCTCGCGTGAAGATTACAACAGGTGAGGACATAGCTCATCTGGACGAACTTGATCCAAAGATGTGGACAGTCCTCTCATGCCCTGTAACAGGTCTTGAGATAGATGAGAAGAGCCTTGCATACATCGACGCTGACGCTGACGGAAAGATCCGCGTGGCTGACGTGATCGCGACATCTCAGTGGCTCTCAGGTGCAGTGAAGAATCTTGATGTCCTCGTTGAGGGAACGGATTCCATCGACATCGAGCACCTCGACCAGGAGAACGCAGCGGGACAGAAACTTTATAAGTCAGCAAAGCAGATTCTCGAAAACCTCGGAAAAGAGGGCACAGTGATATCGCTTGCAGACACAAAGGACATAGCCGCAATCTTTGCGAAGACACGTTTCAACGGTGACGGCATCATCACTGAGGCCTCTACAGACGATGCAGACGAGAAGGCTGCCATCGCCGCAGCTGTCGCTGCTTTCGGAGGCGTAGCCGACAGAAGCGGTGCTGCGGGCATCAATGCAGAGATGATCGAGAACTTCTACAAGGCTCTCGCCGAGTATGCAGCCTGGCAGGCAGCAGTGGTTGAGGCTCCTTTCGGAGACAAGACAGACGCAGCGATTGCTGCATACAATGCTCTTGACGCAAAGGTGAAGGACTTCTTCATGCGTTCGAAGCTCGCCGCTTTCTCGCCGGACAGCGCAGCGGCTCTCGACGTTCAGACAGCGAGCATCGCATCGATCAGCGCTGACAACCTCACAGGAAAGACTGAGGAAATTGCAGCATATCCTATAGCACGCATCACAGGCAAGCCTGAGATCGACCTCACTGCCCAGGTGAACCCTGCATGGTCAGCTCAGTTCGATCTTATAAAGACAGTCGCACTCGAGGGCAAGACAGTGCTCACAGAGGCAGACTGGGCTGCAGTAGGCGCGCAGTTCGCTGCCTATACAGGCTGGAAGGCTGCCAAGGCAGGCGCTGCTGTCGAGGCACTCGGCCTTGATGCAGTCAAGAAATTCATCGAGCAGGACAAGAAGGCTGCCCTTCTCGACCTCGTCGCTCAGGATGCAGCTCTTGCAGAAGAGGCTGCCAACATCGACATGGTGGACAAGTTCCTCCACATCCTCCGCGACTTCTACAGACTCGTGAGAAACTTCGTTACCCTTCACGACTTCTATGACAAGGACAAGAAGGTGAGCGCGATCTTCCAGTCAGGAAGGCTCATCATCGACCAGAGGGAGTGCCGCCTCTGCATGAAGGTTTCAGACATGGGCAAGCACAATGCATCAGCAGCAACCAGCGGCATGTTCCTCGTATACTGCGACTGCACCACCAAGACCAAACCTGGCAAGCTTACCATCGTGGCAGCTGTCACAGTAGGCGAGATCGGTGACCTCATCGTAGGAAAGAACGCCGTTTACTATGACAATGCAGGCTTGGAGTGGGATGCTGTCATCACCAAGATTGTAGACAATCCTATCAGCGTCGCTCAGGCATTCTGGTCTCCATACCGCAGAATGGCGAAGACTGTCGAGAACCTCATCAACAAGAGTGCGGCAGACAAGGACGCAAAGATGATGGCAGACGCGACTGCCAAGATCAATGCGGCTCCGGCAGCACTTCCTGCAGGCACAGACCCTAAAGCAGCTCCAGCTGCGGCACCTCCGTTCGACATCGCCAAGTTCGCCGGTATCTTTGCTGCAATAGGTATGGCTCTTGGTATGATCGGATCCGCTCTCGTTGTTATATTCAAGGGTCTCAAGGCTATGGTATGGTGGAAGCTCATTCTCGTGTTCGTGGCTATCATGCTCGTCATTTCTGGACCTGCAATGGTACTCGCATGGCTCAAGCTCCGTCGCCGCAACATCGCTCCGCTCCTCAATGCAAACGGCTGGGCGGTCAATGCCGCATCGAAGATCAGCATACCTTTCGGCGAGACACTCACAGATGTTGCAAAGTATCCGAAGATGAAGCTCACCGATCCATATGCAAAGGCTGGCCTCGCTCCTTGGAAGAAGTGGCTCATCTCACTCTCAGCTGTTATCGTAGCTGTTGGCGTCCTCTGGATCTTCAACCTCCTTGCATGGGCGAAGCTTCCGTCTCCGCTCCCTCGCTACCACAAGGCTGAGGCCGTAGAGGAAGTCGTTGCACCGGCTGATAGCGTTGCGACTTCAGATACAGTCGTAGTTGCTGTGGTAGAATAAAAGCGTTTATTTTAACTATCTGATAAACAATCGATTAAGGGGTTTAGTCTGCCTTCCTTTCCATACAGGCTAAACCCCTTAACTCGTTGTTGGTCAAGATGTTGTAGTTGACGCTATTTCCTGGTAGCCAGTTCGGCATCGAGGAAGAAAACGCCGGAGTCGCCAGCCTTCCTCAGCTTGTCGACGATGCCGCCGAAAAGAGCTTCTTCTTCAACCTGTTCGTCAACGAATTTGCGGAAGAAATTCTCTGTCGCGAAATCCTGCTCCTCGATTGCGTGCAGCACGATTGTGTTGATCATCTTCGAGACCATCTTCTCATGACTGAGGGCATGTTCGTACACTTCGAGTACTGAACCCCATCCCGTCGGTGCCACATCGATCATCTGCAGTTTCACCATGCCGCCCCTGTCGGTCATGTAGTCAGCCATCATGGTGGCATGTTTCCTTTCCTCCTCAGCATGGCATCTGAGCCAGTGAGAATATCCGTCCCATCCCTGGTGTTTGAGGTAGTATGACATCTGGAGATAGAGCTGTGAGGACCACAGTTCAGCAGTGATCTGATCATTGATCCCCTGCTGTAATTTGCTTGAAATCATGTCTGTTTGTTTTAAAGTTCACACGCTGCATCTGCAAGACTGGTGCCGAAATCACCCGTGACGCCTATCGTGTTGATAACCAGGGATATAACCATATGCGCGTGCCGCCAAAGGGGAGCACGCGCATGCAGTTAAGGTATTGAGAGATAGCAGTTTATGTGTCACGGTTATTTTGTGACTGCTATGCCGTTGAGGATGACTTTTTCTATGATCGGGGTCTGGTGGCTGTATGGGATGAAGGCGAGGGACGGGAGCGGCTTGGTGATGATGAGGTTGGCTTTTTTGCCGACCGTGATCGAGCCGAGCTGATCGCTCACGCCCATAGCGTATGCCGTGTTGATGGTGCAGGTGTTAAAGGACTGCTCCGGTGTGAGGCGCATCCTGATGCAACCCAGGGCCATTACGAAGCGCATGTTGCCGCTTGGACTTGAGCCGGGATTATAGTCGGAGGCCAATGCCACAGGCAGACCGGCCTCTATGTAATCTTTGGCGCGGCCGAACGGTATGCCGAGGAAGAATGAGCATCCCGGCAGCATTGTCGGCATGGTCACGCTTCCGCGCAATGCCTCGATCTCCGCATCGGTAGTCATCTCGAGATGGTCGACCGAGAGGGCATTGTATTTCACACCGACCTGAACACCGCCTGAAACTTCAAGCTCGTTGGCGTGTATCTTAGGGGTTATTCCATATTCTGCTGCCTTGCTGAGTATCTTCTCCGTATCTTCCACGGTGAAGAATCCTGCATCGCAGAATACGTCCACGAAGTCGGCGAGGCCTTCTTCGGCGACTCTTGGCAGCATCTCGTTGCAGACGAGGTCTACATATTCGGACTGGCGTCCCTTGTATGCGCGTCCGACTGCGTGTGCGCCGAGGAAGTTGGCCTTCACTGTGATCGGAGCGGTCTCTTTGATGCGTCTGATGACGCGCAGCATCTTGAGTTCGTCCTCCACGGTCAGACCATATCCGCTCTTGATCTCCACGGCTCCTGTGCCCATGGCCATGATTTCGCGTACACGCACCATGGACTGCTCATAGAGCTCGTCCTCGGAGGTCGCGTGCAGCAGGTCGGCGGAATTGAGGATTCCGCCGCCTCTGGCAGCGATCTCTTCATAAGAGAGTCCGGCAATCTTGTCGCGGAATTCGCCGTCGCGGCAGCCGGCATATACAATATGAGTATGAGAGTCACAGAAGGCCGGCATCACAAATCCGCCCTGAGCGTCGATGAACTCTGCGTCAGTGCCGGCATCGGTATTAAAAACAACCCCTTTCGCTTCCTTCGGAATGCTCCTTCCCCCTGCGGCCAGGGGGGTAGCACGGTTTTTAATACCGACGCCGGCACTGTCATTTTGATCGAACGAACTGAGTGAAGAACTGACAGCAGGACCATATTCAGTGATGATGCCGTCTTCGATCACGAGGTATGCATTTTCTATGCATTCCACGTGATTCATCTGCTCTCCTTCCAGACGCCTGACATCCGAGGGCAGAATGCCCGCCAGCGTACCTATATTGTATATGATGATCTTCATTATCATATTTCTTGATTAACTTTTTGCGTGTCAGTATTGTTCTTCTTTGTCAAATTCCTGAATCCACTGTTGTAGTTTCTCCTGGAGTTCCTTCTTGTCCGGAAGATAGAGTGCGTATTCAGTAGCATAGATGTTGGCATCCTCCGGAAGGGTCAGTTTAATGAGAGCGTCCTTTTTCTCTTTGCAGAGGAGGATTCCGATGGTCGGTTTCTCCCATTCCTGCTTGACATATCTGTTATAGTAGTTTACATACATCTGCATCTGACCTAGATCCTGGTGTGTCAATTTGTCAATCTTTATGTCGATAAGGACATAGCATTGCATAAGACGGTTGTAGAAGACCAGGTCTACATAGTAGTTCTCTTCGTCGAAGGTGAAGCGTTTCTGTCTTGTCTCGAAGAGGAAACCCTTGCCTAGTTCAAGGAGGAACTGTTGCATCTTGCTGATGATCTTTCCTTCCAATTTGCTTTCAGAGTATGCTGCCTCAGGTTTGAGACCGAGGAATTCAAGAGTAATAGGATTCTTGATGATATCTGTCGGTTTCTCAATCACTTGTCCTTCTGTCGCCAGGCGCATGACTTCATCTTTGTCCTTGCTGAGTGCAAGACGTTCGTAGAGACTGCTGTTTACCTGTCGCTGGAGCCAACGGATGCTCCAGTTCTGCTTTGCACATTCAATCTCATAGAAACTGCGGGCATTGGCATCTTTGATGCGCATGAGGATAAGATAATGAGACCAGGAGAGGACGAATTTGTGAGGCTCGTGCGCTGTAGAGTTTTCTATCCTTAATTCGGTCAACGCTGCTGACCCAATTTGAGGGGTAGAATAAATACTGTAGAATTTACGACAACGCTTCAATGTTTCTACTGACCATCCCTCTCCAAAGCGTTCTTCAATCTTCTTTGAGAGTTGCTCGAGTACTTGCTTTCCATAAGCAGCTCTTTCCTTTCCTTGCTGTTCGTCTTCCAAAATGTACCTACCGACGCTGAACTTTGCGTAAACCTCGGAAAGATTGATTGCTGTTGATGCTTTTCTTCTGGCCTCCTCAATTACGGAAGCAATTTTCTCAAAGAGAGAATTTATGTTTGTGCCGACGATCTCAGTTGTCTTCATTATCCTATTCCTTTATTACCCCTACATTGCAGCGGTTGCGAATTTAATCAAAATATCCGATGTAGGGCAAATATACATTTTCTTTTGGTCCTATGCTTGCTTTCGTAATATTTTTACTAATTTTGTGAGTGTAAATAGATATTGCCTATGAAACATTGCGTATAATTGATACGCACATTACATATTGGAAAAGCATTTTAGCTGTATTCTGTCCTCTAAAGTTTGGCGACTAAAAGAAATCAACAGAAATAGTAGCGAAAGTGCTCGTGCATTGCTGCGCGGGCTTTTGGTTATTCTGTTGATAGGTTACGCCAAACACCTTGAGGACGGTACACTAAAAGTTCCGTGCTTTTTTATGTGCTTATCTCACGAGCTGACTTCAAGGAACGATATGGAGAAGCCGAAAATCCATAAGAGAGTAGGTAATGATTGAATACTAATAAGTTATGAAACGATTATTCTTAATATCTGTTATCATATGTTTTACATTTACAGCAAAGGCAATAGAGAATAAAAATGTTACAGGTAATGATAATAGTGCCTTGACTGAAACCTCCTCAAGTGCTTCAGTAGCCGAAGTGCTGGTGTATGCTAACAATGCTGTTGAGGATTTCTGTAACTACTTTAATGGCAGTTGGGTAGATATCGGTTTAACGGTATATTGCTCTTTCGGTGGTGATGTTTATACTTGTACTGCATATAAAGTACTTCAGGTTGCTTGTACTGTAAATGGTGCGGTAAAATTGTATATTGAGGGTGATATTGAGTCTGCTATTAAAAAGGCTTTGCAAGGTACATCAAAAATCTATACAATGTCGAAGCTTAGTAGAACTGAATTCCAAATCTCAGACACCAGGGCAAATATGACCCCACGAAATGAGTGGTATTAATTTGAATTCTAACTAAATTAAATATTATGAGAAAGATTATTTCTGTTTTGTCTGTGGCGATGACAATGTTTATGGCTACATCTTGCGGCGCTTTCGCCAATATGTCTTATGAAGATGCTTATAATGTGGGATATGGCATCGGAACGGCTGCGCGGTATCTGCTTGATAACTAAGTAGATTGCTGCCTATGAGAAGGATTACGATTCTTGCTCTTGGAGTTCTCTCCCTCTTCTCATGCAGCAATCCGATTAATGAGATTGAAATGCAATTGGTCGAGGGCGGGAACTTTCTTATGGGATCCGATGCAAAAGAGGCGGAAGATGATGAGAAACCTGTACATGTTGTTGGGGTGGATTCATTTTATCTCTGTAAATATGAGGTGAGTCAGAGACTTTGGAAGTATGTTATGGGCTTAAATCCGTCCTATTTCCAGAATCCTGAATTTCCTGTAGAGTGCGTATCATATGATGATGTGCATATTTTTCTGAATAGGCTTAATACAATTACAGGTAAAAAGTATCGCCTTCCAACTGAAATAGAGTGGGAATATGCTGCTAAAGGTGGCTGTATGCAGAATGAGTATGTATACAGTGGAGATGACGATCCATTTGTGGTAGCCTGGTTTCTGGAAAACTCAAACGAACAGCCTCATTCTGTCGGACGATTGAAAGGGAATGCCCTGGGACTTTATGACATGACGGGAAATGTTCACGAGTGGTGTGAGGATTACTATGACGGAACAAATTACGCCAGAGATACAATAAATATGGAAACACATATTTCTTATGTGTTCAGAGGCGGCAGTTTTTATAGTGATCGTCAGCACTGCAGAATTACTAATCGCAATCATGCCCCGTTTGATACACGTAATTTCAGTCTAGGTTTCAGACTTGCACATGATGTAGAATAAAAAGTCCCGACAATTCGGGACTTTTTATTTATCTTATGAACTCTATAGACTTCTCGATGAGCGGGTGCATGTAGCGGTCGTCGTCGATGAATGGAACCACCTTGCGATATTTTGCGAAGATCTTCTCAATCTCCCATGATGACCTGAGCGGACGGCGGAACTCGAATGCCTGGGCTGCATTGAAGAGCTCTATGGCGAGAACACGCTCGGTGTTCTCCACCACGCGTACGAGCTTGGTCGCAGCGTTGGCTCCCATGCTCACATGGTCCTCCTGACCCTGTGACGACGGGATAGAGTCTGCCGATGCCGGCATGCAGAGACCCTTGCTCTGGCTCACGATCGAAGCTGCAGTATACTGCGGGATCATGAATCCGCTGTTCAGACCTGGCTTCGCTACAAGGAAGTTAGGAAGGCCTCTCTGGCCGGAAATCAGCTTGTAGATACGTCTCTCTGAGATGTTTGCAAGCTCCGAGAGAGCGATTGTGAGCATGTCCATAGGGATGGCGATAGGCTGTCCGTGGAAGTTGCCGGCTGAGATGATCAGATCCTCGTCAGGGAAGACAGTCGGGTTGTCGGTCGCGCTGTTGATCTCAATCTCGATGACAGATTTCACATAGCGGATGGTATCCTTAGACGCTCCGTGCACCTGAGGGATGCAGCGGAAAGAATAAGGATCCTGTACATGCACCTTCTTCTGCTTGATGATCTCGCTGCCCTCGAGAAGCTGGCGGAAACGCGCAGCTGTCTCGATCTGGCCCTGATGTGCGCGCACCTCATGCACCTGCGGATAGAAAGGCTCGATGCGGCCGTCATATGCCTCGAGAGACATGGCGCCGATCTTGTCGGCCCAGTCCGAAAGCCTCTCGGCCTGGATCAATGACCACACTGCATGAGCGCTCATGAACTGCGTACCGTTCAGCAGCGCAAGGCCTTCCTTCGACTGGAGCTTCACAGGCTCCCATCCGAACTCGGCCCATACTTCAGCAGAAGGACGGACCTCGCCCTTGTAGTATACCTCTCCGAGTCCTATGAGGGGAAGGCACATATGCGCCAGCGGAGCGAGGTCGCCGGAAGCTCCGAGTGAACCTTGCTGGTATACAACAGGGAGGATATCGTTGTTGAACATGTCAATAAGGCGCTGCACTGTGACCAGCTGCACGCCTGAATATCCGTATGAGAGGGACTGGACCTTCAGAAGAAGCATCAGCTTTACGATCTCCGGACGTACAGTCTCGCCTGTGCCGCAGGCGTGAGACATCACGAGATTGTGCTGGAGCTGCGAGAGGTCCTCTGCAGGTATGGTGATGTTGCAGAGCGAGCCGAAGCCTGTGGTAACTCCGTATACAGGACGGCCGATGTCTTCCATCTTGCTGTCCAGGAACTTGCGGCATTTCACTATGGCTGCCTCGGACTCCTTGCTGAGCTCGAGCTTCTCGCCTTTGAGTATGATCTCATTGACCTTTTCGATGGTCAGTCGCTTGTTGGAAATTGTATGTGTCATAATCATGTATTCAGATTGCCGGTCAAGCCGGCAATGACGTTTAAATTGGCAATGACGTCATCCCCGACCTGATCGGGGATCTATTTTAAACTATTACGTATCATTTCTTCATCTGCGATGTTAGGCAGGGTCACCTTAAGGCCCGGAGTGCGCTCCATTTCACGCTTGATGGCGTGTATTGCGCCCTCGTTGCGCGCCCAGCTGCGGCGTGCGATGCCGTTGTTGACATCCCAGAGGAGCATTTCCCTGATGTGACGGTCAGAGTCTGCGCTGCCGTCGATCACCATGCCGAATCCTCCGTTCATAACCTCGCCCCAGCCGACTCCGCCACCGTTATGGATGGATACCCATGTTGCGCCACGGAATCCGTCACCGATGACGTTGTGCACTGCCATGTCTGCGCAGAACTGCGATCCGTCATAGATGTTTGAAGTCTCGCGGAACGGAGAGTCTGTGCCGGATACGTCATGGTGATCACGTCCCAGAACAATCGGAGCAGTGATCTCGCCGCTGCGGATGGCCTCGTTGAATGCGAGGGCGATCTTCGTGCGGCCTTCGCAGTCAGCATAGAGGATGCGGGCCTGTGAGCCTACCACCAGATTGTTGCGGCCAGCCTCTTCGATCCATCTGATGTTGTCCATCATCTGGCCCTGGATCTCCTCCGGAGCCTGCTCCATGATCTCTCTAAGCACTTTCGCCGCAATGGCGTCTGACTTCGCGAGATCCTCAGGATTTTCCGACATGCAGACCCATCTGAAAGGACCGAATCCATAGTCGAAGAAGAGAGGTCCCATGATGTCCTGGACGTATGAAGGGTAGCGGAAGCGGCCGTCCTCGCGGAGGACGTCGGCGCCTGCGCGCGACGCCTCGAGCAGGAAGGCGTTGCCATAGTCGAAGAAGTACATGCCCTTGTCGGCGAGCCTGTTCACTGCCGCAGCATGCCTGCGGAGCGACTCCTGCACGCACTCCTTGAACTTCTCCGGCTCTTCCGCCATCATCCTGTTGGACTCTTCGTATGAATATCCCACAGGGTAGTATCCACCTGCCCATGGGTTATGGAGCGATGTCTGGTCAGATCCGAGGTCCACATGGATGTCCTCATCAGCGAGCCTCTCCCAGAGGTCTACGACATTTCCCTGGTATGCTATTGAAACGACTTCCTTGTCGGCAACAGCCTTGCGGATGCGTGGTATGAGCTCGTCAAGGTCAGTATGGATCTCGTCCACCCAGCCCTGGCTGTGTCTCTTGTGTGCGGCATGAGGATTGACCTCGGCGCATACGCTGACAACGCCCGAGATCACACCGGCCTTAGGCTGCGCGCCTGACATGCCACCGAGACCGGCGGTCACGAACAGCATGCCCTTCATGTTCTCCTCCGTGCCGGCGAGGCCGCGTGCCTTGAGCTGCTTGCGGGCAGCGTTCATCACGGTGATGGTAGTTCCGTGAACAATGCCCTGAGGGCCTATATACATATATGATCCTGCAGTCATCTGACCATACTGTGACACTCCGAGAGCATTGAATTTCTCCCAATGGTCAGGCTTCGAATAGTTCGGAATCACCATTCCGTTGGTCACAATCACGCGCGGAGCGTCCTTGTGGCTCGGGAAGAGACCCAGAGGATGGCCCGAGTACATCACGAGGGTCTGCTCGTCGGTCATGGTCGCGAGGTACTGCATCACGAGGCGGTACTGTGCCCAGTTCTGGAACACGGCTCCGTTGCCTCCGTAAGTGATCAGCTCGTGAGGATGCTGAGCCACGCGGTAGTCCAGGTTGTTCTGGATCATGGCCATGATCGCGGCGGCCTGCTTTGACTTTGCAGGATACTCGTCGATAGGACGTGCATACATCTCATAGTCCGGACGCAGACGATACATATAGATGCGTCCATACTCCTTCAGCTCCTGCGCAAATTCCTCTGCGAGCATCGCATGATGCTCCTGAGGGAAATACCTGAGGGCGTTCTTGATGGCCAGCACCTTCTCGGAGTCGCTGAGGATCTCCTTGCGCTTAGGAGCATGGCTTACTGTTGTGTCATAAGGCTTCGGCTCCGGAAGAACAACCGGAATGCCTGCCAATATATCTTCGTGGAATCTGTTCATGTTTTGAGTGTCATCTAATAAACTGATTATCAATGTCTTATATTATCCCGCGTGCTCCCCTTTGGCGGCACGTGGATGTGGGTAAGTTGCTGGTAGTCAGTGCTTTATGTGTCACGATATTTTTCCGTTTACGATGGCGAGGATTTCTGCTTCTTCGGCTACGGCCTTCGCTGCAATCTCGGCAGCCTCGGCGCAGAGGCGCTCGGCGGCCTCGCGGTCGGCGAGGTTTGCGGCGTTGATGCGCACGTTGAGCTGTGCTCCGAGCACGGCGCTGCGTGCTGCAAGCGCGCCCACACCGGCGTCAGACACCGATGCCGGGTTGCCTTCAGAAGCCATTGCGCGTACGATAGGGAACACTTCCATTGCAGTCTTCATGGTCTTGAGAGGAACCTGTGTGGCATAGAGTGTCGCTGCCTCCATTGCCTCGGCGCGTGCCTTCTTCTCCTCGTCGGAGCCCTTAGGCATGCCGATGGCCGCCATGATCCTGTCGAATGCGGCAGTGTCCTCGTCAACCAGAGCAAGCAGTCTGCGCATCACGTCCTGACCCTTGTCTGCCCAGTCTGAGAACTCCTTCCAGCGGTCGTCCCAGCCAGCCTTGTGGGACGAGAGGTTCGCCACCATTGTTCCCAGAGCAGCTCCGAGAGCTCCCATGTAAGCAGAAATGGATCCGCCTCCCGGAGCAGGGGACTCAGACGCAGTCTCATATGCAAATCCCTTGCAGGTCATGCGCACGAGCCTCTCGCGTGCCGCAGCCTCTGTCTCGTCCTCGATAAGATACTCGATGACCTTCTCGGCAGGGTTGAAAGGCTTCAGGTCGTCAAGACCCATAGACTTCACGGCGATCTTTATGATCTCCTCCTCTGAAATACCTGTCGAGCGCTGCTGCTTCTCAAGGAAGTAGCGACCTGCCTCGATCAGCGTGCGCTTCGGAACGAGACCTACGATCTCCGTTCCGGTAACGCGCAGACCGCGCGCGTTCGCCGCCCTGCACACCTCGTCAAAAGCGACATGCAGAGGAGTGGTGTTGATGTCAGTAATGTTCATGGACACCTGAGCGATGCCATACTCATCGATGAACCAGCCGATCGCCTTGCAGCCCTTCAGGGTGCCTGGGATCATGACTGTCTTGCCGTTCTCGTCCTTCACGATCTTTCCTGTGATAGGGTTGCCCTCTCTCTTCGGGCGTCCCTTCTCGCGCACGTCGAACGCAATCGCGTTCGCGCGGCGGGTCGATGTGGTGTTGAGGTTATAGTTCACGGCGATGAGGAAATCTCGTGCGCCTACGTTGGTTGCACCGGCCTGCGCTGTGCGCTCGGTGTAGGTGCCAGGGCCGAAGTCCGGCTGGCGTGCAGGGTCTCCCATCTTCTCTGGAAGAGCCTCGTACTCGCCGGCACGGCATACCGCAAGGTTCTTGCGCTCAGGCCTCTGGGCTGCAGCCTCATAGCAGTAGCATGGGATCTCCAGTTCATTAAAAATGCGCTCCGCCAGCTTTCTTGCCAGTTCAGCGCACTCTTGGAGCGTAATGCCCGAAATAGGTATGAGAGGAAGCACGTCAGTCGCACCTGAACGCGGATGGGCGCCATGATGCTGTCTCATGTCGATAAGCTCTCCGGCGCGCTTCACGCCCTGGAATGCAGCCTCAAGGACAGCCTCCGGGCTTCCTACGAATGTCACTACGGTACGGTTGGTCGCTTCGCCCGGATCCACGTCGAGGACCTTGACTCCGCCGGCCTTCTGGATTGATGCTACAATCGAATCGATGACTTCCATGTTGCGGCCTTCGCTGAAATTAGGCACGCACTCGATTATTCTTTCCATAAATTATGTTTTGTGTTATTTAAATTCTCAAATCAATCTTTAAAGGTAGTGGTTTTGTTTGAATATACCAAGCCTATATCTGCCCCGTATATATGGCGTAAGAGAAGTATATGATGGCGGCTGTGAGCACTATGGTAAGGATGGAGACAATCCATTTGGCAGTAGGGGAGAGGTTGACTCCGAGGTACTTGAAGTCCGCGAACTCCTTCCTTTTCCATACATGGATGTTGTCATAAAGCCAGTTCGCATAAGCCTCGAGATCCAGGACCGGATTGTTTATGAACCATGTCTCGGTCGCAGACTCAAGATCCGGCGCGTCGCACCACGAGAACGCCTTGCACCACTTGACGTCGGTGCCGTTCTCGATGCCCAGACATACCGTGAACTCATTCTTGTTCCCGCCGTGCCAGAACGACCGCTGCTTGAGCGCGGTGTCGATGCCTTTGGCAGCATCGAAAAGTATGATGAATATGTGTATCTGCTTCGACTGGCCGAAATAGGCGTTGAGCCTCCAGAAATGCTCCTCTACACCCTCCGGAAGCGTGATTTCCAGCTTCGGAGACACAAGTATGGCATTCGTTTCAAGGTATCTTCTGCGAAAATCGGGATATTCCACCAGCCCATACTCTTCAGCCACTTCGTCGGAGACCTTCTCATGCCTGAAGATCGAGTCGGAATACTTCACATAGTTGATGTACTTTCCCATATATGTGGCGGTCGCCATATTATCATATATGCCGTCCCACTCATACTGCTGGCCGCCTCCGCCGGAAACGCAGTTGGCGTGATATGGGTCTATGTATTCCATAGGGGTTCTCCACCTCAGGGCATAATGGTCATATGTGGACTCGGTAATTTCCACGCTGCGTCCGGTGTTCAGAGGAAAGAACCATTCATCGGGATGGTGTACATATGATACCCTGGTGCGGGTCTGCGTCCTGCCTTTGCTGTCGGTGTATGTCTCCGTGGTTATCACTTGTTCGGTCCATGGATTGTGATGGACCGCCCTCAGGGCGTAGCCGCTCAGGTATTCCTTCGTCCTGGTGACGCCTCTCATCGAGAGCCACAGGATGAGCACGCTGCCGGCCGCGGCGAGGGCATAGCCCCACCAGTTGACGTAGTCTTCGAGATACACCAACATGCCTGCCGCAGCGAGTACGGGGAATATGTACGCGATCTTATGCAATATTAGTTGAATAAATCGATGTCGTTCTCACGCCTTGAATTGATGACTCCCTCTGTCACGTCTGAAGATATCACCACATATTCGATCTTCTCAGTGTTTCTGATGAACCACTTCGAAGGCATCGACTCGAGGAGAGTCTCGCGCTCGCGGATGATGTCGAGCATGCGCTGCTGAGCTGTTGAGAATACGCTTCTCTGCACTTCGATGGTCTGCATCAGCTTCTGATAGAGTGAAGTGTCAAACTCAGGGTTGGACTCCTGAATCATCTTGATGAGTGACTGGTTGTCACCCGAATAACGTCCTGCAATCAGCTCCGGGTATATCTTCTCGAATGTCTTCCTGTATTCGTCGGTCACACCTGCCTCCTGCTTGATGGTCTTCCACATGGTGTCGAATACTGACTCGATCTTACCCTTCTGCGCCTCCGCTTCCTTGCGGAGAGCCACTTCCTTGTTGTTGTACGCAAAGTACATGATCACGAGAATGAGTACAATGACTCCGCCGATTATCAATCCTATCATATCAATTATGGTTTAAATTATTTCCTGTTCTTCTATCGCCTGTGTCTGGTTTATGACGTCCGCCAGCATGAGCATGTTCGACGCCACTACGGCGATCTGCCTGTCGGTGCTGCCGTCCCTGAGCGCATGCCATGTGAGCGTGCTTCCGAGGACCTCCTCGTCCTTGACGAACCTTATGAACTTGAACTTCCTCGCCAGATTGCCCTGGAGCACGTCGGTGTACTGGCCGCATATCATCTCCACATCCTTCTCTATGGACTCGCGCGTCTCCTTGTCCTGGATCTCGCCATAAATCTTGATGAACTCGTCATATGCAAGGTCGGTCTCCAACTTCTTGCCGCCCTCAGTCTCGTTGATTATCAGGCTGTGCTCGATGTCGCTGCTGTCATGCTCCAGCTCGCTGGAGATGTCGTGCAGCTTGGTAAAGCGCACGCCTGCGAAATAGATGTAGTCACCGTCTATGGCATATTTGATCTTGCCGAAGTCTATGCCTATGGATGCCTTGTAGTATGCCTTCTTTATATATAGAATCTTCCTCATGCCCTTCTCCTTGAGCCTGATGAACTCGAGGAATCTGGTGAATCCTCCGCTCTGCGGGATCTTGTCCTTGAACTGCTCGTCCTCTATGAGGCTGTCGATCCCGGTCTCCTTGACGATGTATCCCTTCTTGGAATATTCCATCTGCTCGAGCTTGAAGGTGAAGTTTACATTGCTGAGCATCGCGTCGGTCTGCACCCTGGTGTCCACCTTGCCGGCAAGCACGTCGTTCTCGCGCTCCAGCGCCTCTATGCGCTTCTGCAGCGACGCCTTGTCCTCCAGCTCGCGCTGCTTGCTGGCCAGCACTCTCTGGATCATCTCATTGGCCGGGGCGAACGCCAGGAACGTGAACACGACGGTAAGCACATTCGACACTATCAGGAGGAACGCTCCGCTACCTGAGGTCAGTAGTGCGAACCCGATAATGTTGCACACCACCAGAATTACGCATCCTGCTATGGTCAGGCGGCTTTTCCAAAGCCCGCCCTTGTCCAGGAGCCCCTTGATTTCTTTCTTAATGAACAGTCCCATCTCCTTGATGTCTTATCAACTTGTAAATATAACAAATAATTGGCAAGATTGTTACAAATGAATTGGAATACTTTTTGGTGTGCGGAATTTTGTGTTAAACCATATAGTAGTGTAGTGTTATGAAACAATTGATTTTCGCGGCTCTCGCCGCATGTGTCCTTCCTATGACTGCCTGCAGCAAGGACTTCGACAATTCCACAGTTGACACCTTCGACCTTTCGCGTTATCTCGGGCAGTGGTATGAGATCGCAAGATACAACCACAGTTTCGAGAGGGGAATGGACAACACCATGGCCGAATACATCCTCCAGGACGACGGCAAGGTGTTCGTCCTCAACACCGGATGGAAGAACGGCAAGTTCGAGGTTGCAGAGGGAAAGGCAAAGTACAAGGATCCGGAGGGCAATCCTGGCGCACTCAAAGTGTCATTCTTCCTCTTCTTCTACTCCGAGTACAACGTCATGATGGTCGACGAGAACTATCAGATCTCCCTCGTCGGCAGCAAGTCGGACAACTACCTCTGGATCCTCTCACGCACACCGGTCCCTGACCCTGACCTCCTCGAAATGGTCCTCGCCGAGGCCGAAGCCCGCGGCTACGACACCTCAAAACTCATCTGGGTCGACCAGAGCAGAAACATCGAGGCATGGGAAAATGAAAACAAGTAGTCCATGATCCACTTTGTCTTTGGACTGCCATGAGGTTGTAGTATGCGCCTCCAGACAGAAACATGTCCACAGAAATGAAGCATTCTGTGGACATGCATTCTTTATGATGCACTTTGTCCACCCCAGACCCCCTTTCCGTGGACAACTGCCTTATCTTTATTGCTCTGTCCACCAAATCCCGTCTTCCGGTGGACAAAAGTTCCCTCCATACAGACGAACATTATCAAATTGTCCCTAAAATTTTGACATTTCGAAGATTTAACCTATCTTTGCACCCACTTTCCGCGTCAGCCCCGCTGACCGGGAGAAAAGGACTGGTTCGGTAGCTCAGCTGGATAGAGCAACAGCCTTCTAAGCTGTGGGTCTTGGGTTCGAATCCCAACCGAATCACACTAAGCGCCATCCTAGATAGCTAGGATGGCGTTTTTGTTTTACTTGTTAAACATTTTAAACCGCTATTCAGAACAAGCCGTAATCAAGCGACTTACCCATTCGGCGAATCGCGGACATTTGGCAAGCATTTCATTGATTCCGACTTCTAGCGCAATCATGTTTCCTTCCAGGACTTTATCGTATTTCTGATTGATTGCCAGCAATCTTTTTGACGGAGCAGTCTCAGGAGCGGAATTAATATCTTCAGGATTTTCGAATGAATCGACAATACTTTTTGTCTTTGATGACATATCATCTTCCCAGAGATATTCAAAACCTTTGTTGTTGGAGAACAGCAAAGCCTCGAACTCGTGCAACTGGATGTACGGAATAAAGCGTCTGTCCGCTATCGATTCGCCTAATGCCTGCTGTAGGTTTTCGACTCTCTGCAAATCATCACCTGATCGCATCGCCTCGTCATAACCCGGCATATTATTCGGAATACGGAAAAAGTCCACGAAACTTGAGACCACAATATTTCCGTCGTGAGGATTACTCAATAATCCTTTTATCGTATTATGGAGATGATGATAATTAACCAATCCTCCTCGTCCTGTCTTGCTGGTACAAATCAATCTAGGGATGATCAAGGACACACCATTATTCCTTAAATATGGAGCCAACACCTCATTTACAAAACTCTGTTCTGTCTGTCCCTCGACAACAATATTCAACCTCTTCATCACAGCTGTCCTCCTATAAGATTTGTCTCCCACATATCACTGATAGAGTAGTTATATTCATCCATCCACACAGACAGGTCGGCTGAATTCAAACGTTTGAAAACAGTCTGTTCGTCTTCCCTATCCACTACGATGATATTCTCCGGCTCAAAGCAGTTAACCAGATTCGTTGACTGGGTTGACAGTATTATCTGACTGCTCTTGGATGCTCTCTTGATCAGAGCTGCCAACTTATTGATTGCTGCAGGATGAAGTCCTAGTTCCGGTTCATCGATAATGATGACTTCTGGAAGTTTTGACTGGAGCAGCAACGTAGCCAATGCAATAAAACGAATTGTACCATCAGAAAAGCTATAACCATTCAGATACATATCCGAATTTACCTCCTCCCACTCCAAAGATATCTTAGATGGGGTTACAGGATCCGGCCTCAAGTTAAACCTCTTGAAGTAAGGAGCGATTGAATGTATCGTACCTTCAATCAAGCGGAAAGCCTTTTCATCCGTCTGCTTGAGCATATAAAGATATGCTGCCAGATTTGATCCGTTATCACGCAGGAATGAGTTGTCATTGATCTCGCACTGTCCTCGCATTGGAGAAGAGGAGCTTGTGTCGTGGAAATGATATACGGTAAAGCTTCTGAGATAGGTTTTCAGATAAGTTGCCCGCCATTGCTTTTGAGTAATCAAGGCAGATTCCTCGACACCGGAATCCCAGAAAGTCCTATGCCACAATCCATAATAATCTTTATCTGGTTCTTGACGGTTATTGAAATAATCTCCAGTATTCTCAATGTAGCCTTTATTTGACTGAGCCGGCTTCAATGTAAAAAAGAACGCATTAGTATTCTTGAAATCCATCAAGCCATATATCTCTTTTGAAACCTTTCGACCCCGATACAGAAGATTATCGATTCCTCCCTTGTCCAAGGTATAACTGCCGAAACGCTGTTCGAAGATAGCCTTAGCCATCTCAAAGAATGTGATGAAATTACTCTTTCCCACACCATTTGAGCCAATCAGGACATTCAGATTGGTCAATGGCAACTCCAAGTCTCTGATCGACTTGAAATTCTTTATGATAACATTCTCTATCATACTCAATAAATTTCTATCAGCAAATATAGCCTAATAATTCTAATTAACGCATAAAGGGAAGTTTCCTTTCCGGTCAAAACTATATACTCATATTCTACCTCTTGTCAAACGAGTTCATTATACCCACCAACAAAGACACCCCATCAATAATAGACATCACGCCGTACTTGCTTACGCGATTCTGGCAGTCATTAATCTGACGTTGACATTCCATCACCAGATTATACTCCTGCTGGGTACAATATCCTCTCACTCTAGCATTAAAAGCGATATAATTACTGATCTGATACAGTTCCGTCATCATTGAGCGAAATCTGTTTATCTGAACAACATTATATGCCAGCGAAACCCCATCAACAGTCATTTTCGCTTTCTCATTTCCGATTGCCGCCACCTTTGTAGCCAGGAAGCCAAAGTCAACTAGTTCGTTCATAAGTTATTATTTGTCCTTAGTACTATACAACAAAATATTTTGAGATTTCATCGGGCAATGTAGATTGGTCAATAGATGATATCGCAGGAGCATTCAGGCTATATGTTTGTATCTATCACAAGTTTTAGTCTTCATACATTAAATCCCTTAATTGTAAGACTGATAAGGATTTCGCCAAACCACCTAGACCAGGATACAATGTTTCTGCCGTAATATTCATTTGATTAAGCAGTTGGGTCAGTTGCCATTTAAACTTTTTAGGTATAATGATTTTGAATAACACCAAATCACGGCATCCAGTTAATTTATATTGTGAATAACTTAGGTCTAATAAGTTCTTAATCGGGATTTCTATGGGTTGATCTTCAATCTCAAAAAACGAATTGAATACTTTCATAAACGGATTCCCCAAATCAGAGGCCATTAGGAATAGACCCTGTTGTATAGCTATTCTTTCATTGCACAATTTCGGATGTACTGGGATAATTTCTTGAGCAACATTCTGTGTCGGAATCGTGCCGATAAAACTATTCCCTTTGTTATATATATATTCATCTATTACGGAGTGAGGAGTGCTTTTCAAATTATTTTCCGTCATGTATTCGACTGTGTGTACACGTGTAGTAGCCTCTATGTTGACTCCCCATATCGCACAATTTTCGCTAAAAGAGTTATCCAAGGCCATATATAAGGCAACAAACAGAGATTTTGAGAAATCCAACAATCGGGTAGGGGCGCCATAATGCTGCATAAGAGCAAGCCATTCAAGATTTTCATCCTTTTCTGGCTGGATATTAGTTGAATATAATGGATATTTATATTTAAACTGCTCCAGCATATTAGATTCATAAATGTTTGGGAGCAACCTATCGATATAATTTGGATGATGTAAATTTACTGTCCTCTCAAGGGAAGTTCTTAAATCCCACTCCGCATTAGCCTGGCCTCTAAATACGAAATGAGATAGAAATAATTGATTAAACGAAACCACATCATTCCAATGCTCCATTGTGGCAGAGACCACGATAGGCTTTCTTTCTCTATTTCCCATATCCTCTTTCCTCTCTTTCTGTATTGATACTAAGGTATAAAATGTCTATCATTAATCCTATTTCTCCTTTTGAATCAAATCCTTTAACTCTGAAATGGATAATATTGAATCGCATCGTCTATGAATCATCCTATGGCAATTTGAACACAAGCAAACTAAATCATTATGTGGATCAATTTCCACCTCTTCATCTAAACTAGACAGCGGCTTTACATGATGAACTTCAATATAATCACGTCCTATATCGCCATATACTTCTTCAAAATTGAACCCGCAAACCATACAATTTAATCCATGAATTTGAATGGCCGCATCACGATTGGCCCGACTTCTTTCATATTTGGTTGTATAGTATTTTACTTCTCTTCCTTCATGGCGCTTATCTAAAACTAAACTATCACATTGAGTTATGTCTCCTTGAACATTAAGCATAAACACTTCAAAAGTATCACACTCACATCTTTCGAATGCCATATCCGGGAAAGAGCCAGACTGACAATACAATTCTAACACAACACCTAATGACTTATCCCAATATATTTGAGACAAGTCATTGGAATATATGTTTATTGTTGCCGGATATAATATGCCATTAAACTTTAAGGTGATTGGTTTGCGAGTACCTGTATCAGAGTTTTCTATCCCCCAGAACCATCTAGTCGGCTTAGGAACTGCCGAGCCATGGCGTCTAAACACAGATTGATCACAATGTTTGATTGCAAAATCATCTGAAACCATCTTCCAAGAGGAAAAATCACCCAACATCTTCTCCATTTTAATGCTCAATTATTTAAACCTCTCATCACTCTCAATCAACTTGAAGTACGGAACATCTTCAATGTAATTCACCTGATTTCCAAGCTTACAGATACTCTGGAATGTTACTGCATTGGTAATATATGACATATAACGTTCAAGGTTAGGATCACTAGCTCCAAATATAGACGCAAGATCAGACTTAGTCGGATTTGTCACATTATGAACTACCCAACTCTTAATAAAGGTTGAATAGTCCTCATCTGTTTTAAAGTCTGACATTCCCTGCGTCGACAAGATCATACCAACGCCAAACATTCGGCCCTCACTGATAATCTTTCTAAGCGAATTGAATTTCATTTTCATAAACTGATGTGCCTCATCAACAAGGATCATCGTACGAATTTCTCTAAATCCGTCTTTCTGATCGCTACCTTTCAGCTGCTTCATCTCAGCATAGAACACATCAAGTACCAATGAAACAATCAGCTTCTTTATATTATCCTCATATAAAGTCAAATCAATCACCTGGACACTCTTTAACCATTCAAACATAGTTACACAATTATTCATATCATTTGTAAAGATTTGATAATCCTGTAACATACGGAATACAGAGTAGACTGTATCTTTCTTTACATCACCTTCTAGGTACTTATCCACAACGCGCTGCATTGTAGGCGCCGGACGCTCCCAAGTACTTGGGTCCCGAGTTATTCCCGCCTCATCATATGCGTCGAGAATAGCTTCAAAAATTGTACTTGCTTGGACATTACCTAATCCAAATGCCTTTGATATAGAATCCGCCACTCTATTGGCGGTAATCGAAGGTAAGTTCATAAACCTCATATCCTCCGTAACGCATAACTTCAGAGGATTAAACGGATAGTTAGCCTTATAACAGCGGCCACCCACAGTACTCAAGAATTCAGCATCGTTATAATCGCCCTTATAGTCAAAGACCAGCATTCCTATTGGCGTACCATTAACATTATTGCAGCTTTCCTTAGAGAATTGTGCAATGACAGAACGAGCGAACTGGGTCTTTCCGGTACCCATTGTTCCAATAATTCCCAAATTAGGATGAGAAACACATCGGGTATTATTCGGATAGAAATATACCGGCTGATTACCAAACTTGTTATTTCCCACCAACAAAGATATACCAGTAACGACCTTATCGGTTTCTTCGTTATCATACTCCGAATTCACATTCTCCACTTCATTAACAACAGACTGGAGTTCTACAATCACCTCTGATTTCGGCTCTATGGATTCTACAGGCTCTATAGTTGTAGGCTGAATTTCAGATTCATCTACATATTCAGAAGGTAAGTCTTCTTCCATGAAAGGATCTGCTTGCTCCAAGTTAATCATTTCATGAAGTTCTCCAAGGGCAGACATAAAATCCTCGCTAGTTGAAATACTGCTCATCAGCAATTCATTTAACTCATCAGCATTACCCCTGAGGAGATTCAGACAATTCGGCGTATTGATATTTATATGACAAATAGGGACATTTTCCACTATCTCAGTATCAATCGCATTTGGCCCTGAATTAAATGTCACCAAAGAAGCAGCTCCCATTTGTTTAATAGGAAGGCCCTTTTCTAATTCAAAATCCGCGTTTAACAACTTAGCCCTAACCTCTTCTATTTTCTCGTAACTTGTATCTGGAACCATTCCGTTAGCCTTCATTTTATCCAGATTAGTTAAAAGTTGAGAAGCGAAAAAGACACGGTATACACTTCTGACAAAGTTTAAATCACCATATAATCTCTCTGCAAACAATTTATATGTATTTGCCACCTGAATGCCACCCTTATCTGAGTGAATATCATCCTGGGAGAACTTGATCTCAATAGGATAAAGGTACACTTTTGGAGTAGCTTCTGTCACATCAACACCCATCATCAACAAATCGTCTGATATCGGCTTTCCATTTGCCTTTAACGCGTCCTTAGTAAACAGATAATCTTTAGGAAGTCCAATTGCTCCTGTCACCCTCAATATCTCATCTAAAGATATTGGGATCCATATAATAGATTCATTTCGTCCAAGGAAAGTCTTCATTGCAAGTATAGTAGCCACTATACTTAACTTTTCTCGTACCTGGAAATCAGTTTGTTTTGATATGTTCAGCAGCCACTGTCCATTCAAACAATTGAAATAATCAAGAAGAACCTTTGCCACCTTATCGGTATCCAAAGAGTCCGCCAAGCCACCTTGATTGAACGTATTCAGTATTAGAGATTTATACCTATCAACATGCTTGGTTACAGTTATACTATCATATTTGGCATTAATCGTATACTGATCGGTATAATGCACTATATATAAATCCTGTTTATAGAAAAACTCTAAGTCCACCTCCGGATTGAGGAAGGTAACCCAATTTGAAGACTGATATATTGCATCCAGGAGATCCTTTTTGTCAAATCTATAGTCTTTTGTTATACAAGTTCCTCCTACAAATGGATTTGCCTTTCCTTCCCTTGCCTCATAAGCATAGAGAGCATTCATTGACTTAGCTGTCTCGCTGATAAGGTCTCCTCCTTGCTCACCATTCGTTCCAAATCCGACAAGATAATTTAAGCCATCACAGTATGTTGCAGGAATGGAAATCAAACCATTCAACGAAAGTTCCGAACGCAATTTTGCAGTTTTTGTCCTACTGACATCTGTTCCAGTAGACATTTGGAAGAATGTAATATGGCTATACCTGATATTACTATAATCGCCATGCTTACTGATTCTATGCTTGTAAAATGCTACTTTTGAGAATATGCATCGAACTAGTTCATGAGTGGTATAGTGATCTTTATCTGTAGCCTTAATCGAGATACTCTCAAGGCATCTTTTAATTGCATCATCAGAATTTAGACGATTAAGCTTCTCAAAGAAAGTTTCCTTGAGAAGATCGTCAACATATTCATGTATTTCAATTTTATGTACTTGCTGCTTCTTGTTGTTCTTTAGTTGATCAATAATAAAATCGATAATACCTTTTATAACATTCGTATCATCCGTAGTACCAAAAGTATTGATTAGAATCGGGCATTCTTCGTCTGTGAAAAGGTATTCAAATTGACTCACAAACGATTTCATTTTATTACAAACAGACTTAGATGTAATATTAAAGGCACGATCGTGACTATTCTTACCGATTGGCTCATAAATAAGCCACGTCTTAAGCTTTTCAGTAAAATCATCAATACAAGGTGCCATTATCTGATCATCAACAGAAATGTATGGCAACAAATAATGAGGACTGATCAGGCGCAACACATTACTTTGATAATCCTTATTATCAAAGCGGCCAGCAAACTCCAATATAAAAGAGACCAGAGTCGGGTGAAATGGAGATAACAATGTCATGTTTTCACCCACTTTTACTGTGCCAATCTTCGTCAAAGCATACTCTTCACTGCTTAGCGTCTCTCCTGTCTCTATGTTAGACACCACTCCACTGACAGCCTGTAGATAGCTTTTATATAAGCTTAAAATCTCATCATCCAAGCATGTCAAAGATGGTATCAAAGCCTTATCGCGATAATACTTATATATCGCCTTCAAAGATGACATGACATTCTCAGGCACCTGTAGTTCCACCGGTATATAGTTGCCGAACTCATCCTTTGAATAAGCTAAAACATTTTCCCGAATGAATTGATCTTCTAATTGAAGTAAAGCACGATACTCCTTAGTTGTCGAGACTTCTATCATGCCATTAGAAATAACGGAATAAGCTTCTGGTCTTCTTGCATTTCTAAACGAATCTCCGTTCCTCCAAATCATTTCAAAGATATCAAAAGGAGTCTTAGGCGCTACTTTATTATTATCAAAAACGATCTGGAATTTCACCTTTTTACCTGAAAATCTTACCACTTGGTCTAGCTTGCCATCTTTTGCGTCACCACATCGAAACAGCACATTATATCCTGGCAACCACTCAATCTCAGCACCTGAAGATATAGTATTCTCGCCTATTCCGAGTTTGATTTCATCTCTATCTTCTGGAACATTTACAACTATGTCGCCCTTGTTTTTAAGCTTGATATATTCTACAAAATCACCGAACTCATCCTTGCGTACAGCTATTTTTGTGAAAGTCAACTCATGTACATTGGAATCCTTTCCAACCTCGACATTCACAACGTTATCTTCTAGATCAAACTGAATTGACCTATCAAATACCTTCTTGCCTTCAGGACACTCTCTTATCAGGTCCTTGATTGATTTATTAAAAGTTATCTTTACTCGAATAACTCCATCCTCTCGACATAGAATATATGCGTTCTTAGTCTTTTTCTTCTGCTCAGGTTTGCTTCCAATATAGTCAACAGGCTTAATTTCTATTCCGTCTTTCGTGAAAAATTGAATATTTTCTATAACTAATGTTGACCTTGCCTTCTTAGCATTTGCGCTTTCGCGTACTATAGAAAAGTCGAGTTTTTGCCAATTCTCGGGATCTTTAACAATCCTCTGTATGAGTTTAGGCTCAAAATACTTAGACAAATCTTCTTCTCTAGCATCCTCATCCAGATTGGACATTATTCTTGAAATGATATCATAGTATTTAGCATTCTCCTCAATCCTCTTATCGATATCCTGCACACCTGTAACGCTATAAATAGCCTCGTCATTAAAATATGACAACTTATCAAATAAACCGCTCAAGGTATTGGCTCCAAGGACATCCATCACATTCTCAAAGTCAAAGAGATCGCTACTATCTTCGGATATTTGTTCTGTCAATCTAGTCAAATATGCTCTTAGATATTTAAGTTCATTAGAGCTAAGATCGGATTGGTTTGTCACCCATTCATCTATATACTTACTTATCTCAACAGCGTTAAAAGCTTGTCCCACATCCTCCAAACTCACTACAGCTGTTGCCAAAGTCTCAAGCACTGAATAATCAGATAGAATAAACAATGTAGCATAATTAGAATAAGGGCGATTTACATTAACAGCATTTCTGATAGTAGGAAGATACTCCTTCCCACTATCATAATCCGCTATGATGAATGGCACAGAAACGCCATTATCATCTGCGTCAAACTCAACCGTCTCATACCGATCCAGGACGTCGTCGGGTTTGGCACCGTCGTATATATCCTTAACAACAAGCGGCTTAGTATGGATTGAGGCTTTTATTGCATCAATAAAGTTCTTACGATTTACATCGTTCTCAATAATAATACTATAATGCTCACCTCTTTTAGCAATGTTCGCTTTAAAGAAGTCCGCTAGGATACGATCAATAAGGAAATTATAGAATGACTGTTGCATACTGAGCTTCTCCTGAATCACTTTTACGTTCTAACACATTCATTTTTTGTAGTTGCTGAGCTAACATCTCTTTAGTCTTCATATCGAAATAAATTCCGTATTCAGCAAACTTACTGTACAAGTCTTTCAACTTAGTGCGGCGCTCTCGTGTAAATAGGGCAATAAGGAAAGGTAGCATTTCTTCATCTAAAACTAACACCGCATGTCCACGACCTCTACGTTGTTGAAGCAATCTAATCTTGAAGAGATCAACAATCTGGCTTGAAAACTTAGATTGATATGTTTGGGATTGTAGCTTCATACACAGAGATTCCAGCTTTTTAAAGAACTCCTCGTATGAACTTACTGTACAATCGAAATCTTCTCCTATATGGCCTCGATTCGTTTCCGAATCACGGTTTTTCAAGATTTCAGATTTCTCCTTATTATAGTATTCCAGGACATTAAAACACATCTCTTCATTATCCACAAACGGCACTGAGGAGAATCTTTGCAGAAGATTTGGATAGAGTCCAACTATCTCATCTTCACATTCCTTTGCGATAGTATTAAGGATATCAACCGCTTGCATCCTGCCATACATTTTCTCAATAAAACGCGACTTAAATCTTGAAGACCAGCCATGCGTAACAGCATACCTCTTCTCGGATGCAGGTTCGTCTGCCAAGACGAAATAACACGACTCCGGCTGCTCAAGATCCTTTGTCACTTTATTGCAAGCATCCAACGACATAATAGTTTGAGCAACTGAATAGCACACATAGAAATATAAGAACAGATCGATATATTTGATTATCACATAGTCATCTTTGCTCAAAAACCATTTTAAGTCTTCTTCAAACTGCTTTCTGATAAATGGCAGAATGTAGTAAGAGTCTTTTTTTTCTTTAGCTGGCTGCTCCACACTATCTAACGCATTCTTAATAACCTGACTGAGTAAATTGGATGGCGTCGTGATTCCGTCATATACACTTTTGTCTAAAACCATCGAAGACAGGTAAGTCGCTATTCTACGTTGACCTGCACCGTATTTGCTAACCTTTCCATTCTCTTTTGTATCCAACGAGTAGTACTGAAGAAACGAGGCCTCAATAGGGACAAACTGATTATCTGATGACATCAAGTCCTTCATGATATCCTTAAACCTTTCAATCGTAGATAAGGATACATCTTTGCTCTTCAGTTCGTTTACAACTTTTGCCTCTGCATCTCTCACATAATCACCAATTGACGTATCTGTCCCTCTTAGATCCCTAAAGAACTCCCCGGTAATTCCTTTCAAACCACATGTGCCATCAAACTTAGACGTTGAGACATTGGTAATGAACGGAAGTAAATTAATTGAAACGTTATATGGATCTCTCTCCTTCTCAGAGTGATTCAAGTATTTATCGTAAAATCTTTGAAAGTCCATATTAGTGCAATTGAATCTGGTTATACTTATTGGTAAGCTTTTGTTTGTGGTTGTCGCTATCAACAATCGTTAAAGACTTTTTAGCATCGCTAAACTTGGACAACTTCCTCACAAAATTGCTGAACTGCAAGTTCTTCTCTCCATCAAAATGCGAAGAAAGTTTTCCGTTCCTTAACTCGTACATATGTTCATACAGCGGAAAATCAATTTTTAGAGGTATCTGCTCTGTACTAAAATCCCATTCTGTATTAAAATACAAGTCAAAGATGAACGGATATTCTACATTAAATGGTTCGCGCGGCACTATATCAGCATCCGGAATTTGCAGAGATGTAAAGATCTTGTAATTACTTCCTTGCATATTAAGTGGGACAAAGTCAGGTTCCTCTATATATGAGCCATACAGTCTTGGTACTGACATCTTTACCATTTCATTAATCTCACGCAACACAGCCGCTTTTGAAGCATAGTATCCTGTAATGTCTTTCAAGAACTTTTTGTATGGTTCTGAGTACGATTGATATTCAAGCAATCTATTAAGTTTAAATATCAAAACTGCGATATTGCCTTTATTATTCCTTTCACTCAGACCGGAACTTGCATTATACAGTTGCGATAAAGTACTAGTATAATAGTCTACAATGTCCTGATCCAACAATTCTGAATTGATGCAACTTCTGTCAAATTCAAAAGACGCATAGAACTTAGACAATTCGTTATCATGAAGCAAGCTGCTATATTTGAGGGGATCCAACCTTGAAATAGCTTGCTGAATTTTACCACCATTGGAATCAAACAAAAGAGATGGTAATTGAGACGTAAAGAAATCAGAACGTCTCCTGTATTTACTCCACTTTGGGGGCACTAATATGCAATAGATAAAGTCCAAGAACTCTCTTGGCGTCAAGACTAACTTAAAACGAACTATAGCCTCAATGATCAGATTAACTATCGTCTTACGAATATTCTTATGCATAAGAAGCCTATAATTCATAGCTACAACCTCGTGTACATCATGGGTCCCTGAAGTAGCTTTAGTCTCCAGATAAGCGCTATAAAAAGGGTTTGTTGATAAAGGTTGAGTTATTCTAGACAAAATCTCAGACATAAAATCCGACTTAACTGGGTAGTCCACACCATCATCCAATACCAATTCAAACGCCTGGCGATGGGCAAAGGAAACAACCTTTATTCTACGATGCGAGTGGAATGCATCATTATTAGCTATTGCATCAGCTACAGTATACAGCTCAGTAAATTCCTCTCTGAATTCATCATTTTCAACTAAATCCTGAAGTTTACCAATGTTGACAGCCAAGACTGTTTTTGAAGTCGTTTCATGAAGTGTTGTATTTCTATAATCTCTCAACGCAAACTTCAACGTTTCCACAGCTGAAAGTTGCGGCGAGCATCCCTCAGTTGCATCATTATAAAAAACAAACTCCTTATACTTCTCAATATTTTTCAGATAACTAATCATATGAGACTTTCCATCTCCGGCACTTCCCACCAGAAGCAGAATACCTCCTCCTACACACAGAATATCATCCATATGATCACAAACCTCATTGTCTATCGGACGATTTACGTGCAAGTATTTATCCAGTTCACTGAAATGAGTACCACTCTGCACGGCCTCTTGTGAGCCATGGCAGAGTGCTTTTAATTGGTTAAGCAGGCAGTCTCTCATATTTATTATCTTTTCCACAAACTAGGATCCTTTAAATCCTTTAATTTGTAGTTAAACATCTCAAGTAGTTCTTCTCTATGGTCATCAAACCTATCCAGGAAATTAAGCAGTGTCTGAAGAGTTTTACATATTTTTATATCATTGTAGTAACCATTCTCATAGTCTACCAAGAACTCCTCATATGACTTAATATTTGGTACATCAACTCGTTTGAGGGTCCTCTGTTCCCAAAATGACTGATTTCTATAGCAATACTCCCAAAAAGACATATATCTATAAAACTGCGGCTGATTACACCACCTAGCCAACTGCACATAGATATTGGAAAGTTCATGATTATGGTAATCTTCATGCCTCATTACATATCCAAAACAGCCATACTGCATAAGGATTTTTATCCTTTGAAATAATTCCCAAACATCTTTGTATAGTCTAGCATCATCACCAGGCTTTAACATAAACCCACAGAAAAGATAAAACTTTGTCGGTTTCTTAGGATTGTAATGTTTCCATATCTTTAGAGCCTTAACTATCTTATCACGATCTCTCCAATTGTCAAATGCAAAGATAAAATCACCCTTATATCTGCAATTAGAGAGCATTTCCGCAATTCTTTCTCCATCTGGACTTTCTGCTAGAATTCTCTCGTCTAATCCTTGTCTAAACTGAAAAGGACGCTTTGAATTAATTAAATCTTGTAACAAAGGCTCCCATACATTGCGTGGAGCAGCAAGGAAGTTATCATCCCACAGATATATGTATGGACGAACTAATTTACCCTTCTCATCTACTTCGTCATCCAGGAAAGACTCAAGTTTTGAATATGGTTTCACTTGACCTTCAAGTTTGTTTACGCAAAATGGGCAATGCCTAAAGCATCCTCGAGTTAAAAATCCTATAGAATAATACCTATAGTCATCGTAATATGATGACTTTCTACCTTCCGCTACCTTTTTATCGATATATGTATCGTACAACCGATAATATGGCATCTGGGCAGCCATGTCTATTCCATGAGTTTTCTCTTCACTCCTGAAATTTCTAAGTCTATTGAGAAATCTATCATTCTCTAGGCTTGACATATCCGCCTTGCGTTTTTCTACAAACTCTTTAATATCCTTAGTCGCAGCGTAGGTACCCGTTCCACCTAATCGAAATTTCTTCCTATTCGATCCAGCATTTATATATAACGGGGGATCCGGTGTAAATGTAAACACTTTTGACATATAGATGTAATCATACCCATCTATATCAGCATTAGGGTCGATAATCAGATCAAACTCAACTTTGTTATCTTTCAAATAACCGGCTATTTTAAGCAACACCAGGTTAGGATGACGAGTACCTCCGTTAAGCAAATCCGCATCTACAAGTCCTATTTTATATGATTTTAAGGCCTTATTTGCCATACTTATCTCTCGACTTTACTATCAATTAAATCTTTTACGTCCACATCAAGGACACGCGCAATCTCAAACAACATCTCAAGACTAGGCTGACGACGGTTGCATACATAAGCATTAGTCTGGCTAAAGCTCTTACCTATCTGCTCAGCCAACCATGTCTGCTTAATACCTTTCTGATCAAGCACTTCCTTTATCCTATTCATAACTTATCCACTAAATAAAGATTCATTATCTCTCAAAGTTATGAAAAAATATGCTATAAATAAATGCAATTACATAATATTATTATTGATTCACCTCATAGGAGTAATTTAACTACACTAACTCTACATTGAACAGAGGCAACTTATGGCATTACTGTTATTCTGCACACCCGATTATATGTAATCTCAACCCGTTGAGTTTTCTTGCTCTTGCAAACCTCGCATACTTCAGCTATTGTTTCATAAATTGATCTTTTTACAACTAAGAGTATACAATTATTATCTATCATAAACATAATCTTAATGTAACCGTAAGCACCACAATAACGATCACAACCAGAAAGAACATAGCAAATATGAGTTTATAGTTAGACTCGATGTTTTCTGCGTTCTCTTTGATTGCTGTCATCATATCTTCCGATGCTTTATTTTGTTTGGTCTGATCTTTCTTGATGATTTCTAATGCTGATTTGACGTGCCTGATATCTGAAACGATGTCGTTCAAAATATTCTTCTGCTCAGTCAATACCATACACGCCTCAATGGACTTGACCAATGCGCCATAGATACAGGTGTCGCGGGAGTGCTCTCGGGAATGTCCTGGGTTTAGGATTGTATCCGTTACTTCCATTGGTTCTTTCAACCGCTCTTCTATCTTCCGTAATCTTGTTGAGATGGTTCCGACTTCCTTTGCGAGATTATCAATAGTTGAAAGGTGTTCATAAATGCCTTCGAGGGCTTGGAGTTCTGTGAGTGAGTTGTTTTGCTTTGCCATAATTGTCTGGGATTTATATGTTTATAATCTTATAATTCTATAGTCTTGGACCTCGTTTCTTATTTGGTGCGAGGTCTTGTTCCTTGGATTTCTTTTCCTGACCGGAGGCTATGAGACCGATGGCGAGGTCGGCTAATAGCATTGAGAGGTCGGTGGTCAGGGAGTGGTCCTGGTCGTTTGAACGGGATTCGTAGGCAGAATGGCCTTGGGCTTGGCCGCCAGTGGCGATGTTCATACCGTCTGTGAGGGCTTTGTCGATCTTGGAGAAGCTGAGGCTTCTGTCTAGGGAGGAGCCTTTGAATGTCGTGCCGTATCGGGTGAAGGAGATGCCTTGTGGGATGTGAGTGCCGCTTCTGAATTTGATTTCGGCTCTGATGCCATAAGCCTTCAGGTTGTTGGAGAAGTCTTTCCAACTGTGTGCGTCCTTCGTATTCTCTCTCATCGATAAGGACTCAGATCTATACTTTTGTCCCTCAATGAGAACTATTTTTATTGAGATTTGTCCCTCAATGAGGGGTTTTTGGATATTTGCAAAAATTGATGTTATGATAGACAATACACTAATCTCTTACATGGAAGAAATGCTGAAAAACACTCCTACAGCATTTAAAAGATACGCTTATTCTGAGATCGACTGGAATCAGAGGATGATAGGAATTGTTGGCGCAAGAGGTATCGGAAAATCAACAATGGTGAAACAATACATCATTGAGAATCGAGAGCAATTCAATGTACTATATACATCTGCAGATCATACATATTTCTCTAACCATAGCATCTCTGACCTTGCAGACAATCTCGTAAAGTCCGGATATAATGCTCTAGTTATTGATGAAGTTCATAAGTATGAAAATTGGTCGCGCGAACTGAAACAGATTTATGACATTCATTCTGAACTGAAGGTAATACTAACCGGTTCCTCAATACTTGACATTCAAAAAGGAGAAGTAGATCTTTCCCGAAGGATTGTCATTTATGAAATGTATGGTCTATCATTCCGCGAATATCTTAAGATGTTCCATAACATCAACGCGGAAACCTATTCATTAGAAGACATACTTAACCATAAAGTTTCATTAAAGGAACTTGCCCACCCATTGCCATACTTCAAGCAATATCTCAAAGAGGGATATTATCCGTTCGCTATTGAAGGTAGCTTCAGCTTAAAGATGCAACAAGTCGTAACCCTATACCCATACACGGTAATTAAAATTCCTTTAATTACCATAGTGGCCTGTGCAAAACATGCACAAGCCAATCAACGTCACCCCATAAGAATTATGCTCCCAGAACATAATGTTCCAAGAGCATAATCTTACTTCTGCTTTTTACGATATTTCTGTTTAGGACTCCTCGGTTTGTCTGGTTCTGTAGGTTCCAAGTATCCCATATCCAACAATGGGGTTATAAACCTAAGCACATTTTTAGAATGATTTGAATACCCTATATAAGCTAGGATTTCCCTAGCACTTCGTGGTATACTACAATATTGTATTATGTTTTTCTGTACGCCTGGCAACTTAGCATATGGGATACGTTCCGAATGTTTTTCGCCTTCAACACCAGCTTCGACACTGCCTTTATCCCTTACTCCACTTCCTTTATCTATATCCCTAACATTCAAGCCTTTATCTTCGACATCTTCAACACTAGCTTCGACACCAACCTCGTCACTTTCTCTCCATATAGTAACAACAAATTCTTTAAGTCTTTCATCGTTCTCGAACTTGATGTTTGGAGTATTAAGCTGAGCTCTTGTCAAACCGCTACCGGCTCCCGTATAAGGGAGGAGATGGATACCATTGCTGAAGAGCAGTTTGTTTCTTGGAACAGAAACTCCGTGGGTAGCATCTTCGACAGTAATACCCTGTGGCAAGAGTCCTGGACTATGGATCTCAATCCTATTGTCAAATATGAAGATTCTTAACGGAGAATCAGCAGCATATGACCTATGCAGGATACAGTTCACGACCACTTCTGAAAGTGTGGTTGTAGATACCTCAAGTTCACCAGGGCTGTTGAAATCGGCCTCTACCTGTTTGCGTCTAAGGTTACGCATCAAGAAAGTCATAATGAACTTATACAGATGAACGGCATTTCCATCGGCATCAGAGCCACTCTTATCCCTGAATTCAGATCCTCCGATGCTATTTCCTATGTAACTGATACATCTGGCCGTGAATACCGGCAGCCACCTTTGAGGATATTCTCCCATCAACACAACAGCGGCGACAGTAAGGGTACCATCCGCCAGAATAAGGCCTACATTCTTAAGAACATTCTCTACGGTCTGCTCCGCGCCTATAACCTTAACCACCTCTTCTGCTGACATCTTGTGCAATTCATCTGCAGATATATTCTGAAGACTGAATACCGGAGCAAATCTCTTGGCAAGATATTCCTTAACGACTTCCATATTGAGATCCTTAATAGAAGTACCTCTAACAGGAAGGGTATCCGGATACATCTGACCATTATCAGCCAACATCGCTATAAGTTCGGAGTTATCAAACACCTTGCGTTTATCAGCTCCTTGTTTTACCCAAACTACACCATTGTTGTCGTGATATGGTTTGTTTAAGCCTTGCTTTATGGTTGCAACCACAAGAGTGCCACCTTCTGCCTGAACATTAACAACATCAACCAAAATACCAGGGATGACATTATCTGTAGCCAAATTACCCAACAGGGCTGTCACTTCCTGCGTCTCTTTATATGACAACGGATTAAGCCTTCCTGTCTTATCATCAATTCCCACAACGAGCATTCCGCCACGAGTATTACTCATAGCAACCATCTCAGCAACGACCTCAGACTTATTTTCCTTCGTCACACGCTCCTTGAACTGAACACCTGTATGTTCAGCCATATCCCTCAACCTCAATATTTCCTCCAATGTCATACCCTTAATATTTTGCTCAAAGTTATAAAACTATTTGCCTCCCTCCAAAATCCTCACAAGATCCTTCTTCATGTCGATGTCGATCGTGCGGTAACGGTTGAAGGCGCGGCTACCTTCGACGTGACCGGTGAGGGCTGAGACGAGGTTCGGGTCCTTCTTCGACCTCATAACCTCTCTGACGAAGGTGAGGCATTGGGTGAGTTCGGAGAAGCGGGTGTATTCGCTGTTGTTGTGGGCGTTGTAGTAGCCGCAGCTTATGTTACAGACGGGAATTTCGAGACCTCGCATCTTCAGCTCCACCACGTCGGTCTTGCCGCCTCGTACCATTTCATAACCGTATTTATGGAGTATGTCCTCAGGGATGAAGTCCGGCGGGCAGAGGACCGTGTCGCCCTTGCCGATGGACACGACGTCCGACGAGCCTTTGCGGTCGCATTCGAGGATGTATGCGACGTCGTCGAAGAACGACAGGTCGCATGCCCTCGCGCCGCGGCATCCGGCCATGTCGCCGGAGCGCTCCTCCTGCACGAACAGGGCCGCCTTCAGCACCGGCTCGCTGTGCAGCAGGTGCAGTATGACCCACAGGCCGTTCTTGTCGTCGGCCCCGCACCCGACCCTGTTCCACAGCCGGTCTACGGCGAACACGTTGTCGCCTTCGACCACAATCTCGCGATCGCAAGGAGAGTGAATCTCGTCCAGATGGGCCGCCACGCATGGGTATACGTCGGCTGTGCCCTTGGTGATGAACAGGTTGCCGATTTTGTCTGTGGCTATGGTCAGCGGCACATCGCCCAGACGGTCAAGCACGAAAGACTTGATCCTGTCTTCCATGCCTGACTTTGATATGATCTTGTATAGCTGCTTCAGCAGTTCCATGGTTATTCTTCCTGCAGGTAGAGCTCTCTCCAGTAGCCCTTTTCGACAGGGCGTCTGCCGTAGTGCTCTTTGTGCAGCCCATGTGGCTTGCGGGTCTCCAGGTTTCTGTTGAGGACGGTTGCGGCCTGCAGGATCGCCTCTTGGACATTCTTGTTGAATATCATCAGGTCGTATGAAACCGTGATGAGAAGGACGTTTGCCTCGGTCTTGGTCTTGAGGTAGCGGGCGATGTTCTGCTTGCCGACCTTCGGCTGTATCTGATGAGCGTCGGTCCTGATCTGCAGGGTCTCCTCGAGAGTGTTGGAGAAGTCTGCGAAGAGGCGCTTGACTGTCTCCATGTCATTAGGTATGGCACCCTCGAAGTCCAGTGACGTCTCTCCCTTCTCGCCGCCCAGCTCGAAATGGAAATCGTATGGCGAATTCTTCACGATCTGTTCTCCGGCAATGACGACAATCCAGTCGTTCTTGCCGCGTCCCTTCGTGATGTCATCGATAAACTGCTGGAACACAGGGTTTTCGTCGTCAAGGACTGTGTAGAAGTTGCAGCGCAGGTCCGGATTCGGATTTGTTCTGGAGAACAGCTCGTTAGCGACATAGTTGAATCCTCCTAGCTGCGCAATGTGCCAGTCAAAGTAGCTCAGTCCGTTGTCGCCCCTTCCGAGAGGATTGACTATGGTGACTGATGACTCTCTTTCTATATGACATCCATATGCGGTATTGACAAAGAACTGATTGACCACAATCATGTCCGTCTTCGGCCCGTTGCTGATAGCCGCAGCAAGGTTCTTCATGCGAAGGTTATTCGAGCTTGCCACAGCCTTGGTGACCTCCGCATCGGTCAGGCCTAACTCATACTGCAGGTCTCCGGCGCTGATGTTCTTGGCCGGGAAGAAAATGCCTCCGCGCTTGATGCTCTTGACAAGCATGAACTCATTGATCTTCCAGGCATTCTCCTTAAGCTCCTCCTCCTTGGCGTCCTCGTCCATGACCTCGGTGAACGCGGAGCCTATGAGTCCGGCAGGGACGGCGAAAATAGCGATACCGAGCACGCCGATGATGCAAGCGATGATGCGTCCGGTGAAGGTGATCGGGGGAGTGTCGGCGAATCCGCCCGGATCGCCGATGTACTGCGCGAACGCCCATACGACCGATGTCCAGCCGTTGTCGTATACCTCAGGCTGGGCGGCATGCTCCACGAAGAAGAGGATGAACGAAAGTATGAGGGTCACGATGGTGAGGAACTGCAGCGACACGACCATCTCCTGCTTCTTCGCCCTGATGGCGCGCGAGAGGATGCTGAACGCCTTCATATACCTGAATATACGCAGCAGGCGGGCTATTCTGAGGGCCTTGAGCGCAGAGTAAGGCACTTTCATGAAGAACTGCAGGTAGAACGGATATGTAGACAGTATGTCTATAAGTCCATAGAACGAGAAGCAGTACCTGAGTCGTCCCTTGAAGCCTTTATACTTCTCATCGAGAAGGTCGGCGCACCATATGCGCAGCGACACCTCTATAGTGAAGAAGATGGTAGTGAAATAGTCCACGAAATGCAGCCACTTGCCATACCTCTCGACTATCCCGTCATATGTCGACAGAAAGACCTCGAGGGTCGATATCACAATAAGTCCGATTATGGCATAATCAACATAGTTATGCCACTGCTTTGTGTGCAGATTGTCATCGAAAACGCGGTTAAGCTCCTGCCTGAACAGCTCGATCCTAGATGGTTTAGTTTCGGTCATGTCTATATATTATCTTTTATATTATCTACCAGGCCCGCGTCTGCCGGCAGCCACTTGACGGAGTCCAGCGTGTCGCGGGTCAGCCAGGCTGACGCCTCGTGCTCATTCAGGTGCATGGACTCCGACAGGAGGGTGCACATGAAGCAGTGCATGGTCAGATGGAAGGCAGGGTAGTCCCACTCCACAGTCTCCAGCAGCCCGCCGACCTCGATCTCGGCGTCGAGCTCCTCCCGGATCTCGCGCACGAGAGCCTCCTGCGGGCATTCCCCGGGCTCGATCTTCCCGCCGGGGAACTCCCACCAGCCCCGCCACTCGCCATACCCGCGCTGCGTGGCGAACACCTCTCCGTCCCGGACAATTATCGCTGCTACAACTTCGATTGTCTTCATTTCCTTACTCCTTTGACTCCTTCTTTATCCGTTTCGGGATAGGGTAGAGGGCGTTGATCTCCGCTTCAAGCGCTGCCTGACGCGCAAGCATCGCCTCCCGTTCACGTCTTGCCTCCAGGCGGCTCTGCCGCTTGCAGGCTTCGCGCTCCCGTCTCAGCTCTCCGGCCCTGCGGATTTCATCCGCCAAGGCCTCCAGCCTCGCCTGCGCCGCTCCGCCCCGCAGCTCACACTCCCATATCGTGATCACGGTCCATCCCAGAGCCTCCAGATGCGCCTCCGTCACCTCGTCCCGATGCCGGTTCCTCGCGATCTTCGCCTCCCAGAACTCCTCGTTCGTCTTCGGTCTAGTCGCATATCTGCACCCCTTGTGCCCATGCCAGAAGCATCCGTTCACCATGATCGCGACTCCATACTTCGGCAGCACGACATCAGGCCTCCCCGGCAGCCTCCGGTCCTGCAGCCGGAACCTGAACCCACGCGCATGCAACCCCTTCCGAACCAGAATCTCCGGCTTGGTATCCTTCCCGCGGATGCGGGACATGCACACATGGCGCTGTGCGGGGGTGAGGGGGTCGGGCATGGGGTTATATGTCAAAGATAGCTACGACAGGTACTGTTTTATATCCGTCCTCAGTGCCTCAATTGAAGAGTCAATAAAGGCTTTGTGATATCCATCAACAAGTCGTCGAGTAGAGAAATTTTCCTGCATGAGAATTATAATAATCAAACATACGAAGTTACATATTTATTTTATTTATTCGCCTGTTTGAGTATGTAAAATCATTTGTTTTCAATGATGCCCTTCTATTGGCGGGTATCGGGGACGGTAAGGCGCGATATCGTCCATGATGCTCCACGTTTTAAGGGTATCGAGTACGATGTCGCCGGGAATCGTTCCGGATATCGCCATATTATCGTAACACTCCTCTGGTTTCTATTGTATTCCTGTAAAATTGTTTGTGGTATGACTGATTTTACTGGTGGTGGTCTTTTCGGGATGCGGGATGTTGTGGTTCCGGCGTGGAGGAAGAAGACTGTGAGTGCTGAGGAGTTGCGGGAGGCGGGGATTGAGCGTCTGGTCACCGAGTGCGGGGAGGTGCTGCGTGCGAAGTATGTGAAGCAGGCTTTGGGGAGCATGTCGAAGCCGACGTTCCTGCAGGACATGTTGGGGAAGGAATACATTGTCATGGTGATTGACAAGGCGGTGGAGATGCATGGCTGTCCGGAGTCGGAGAGGCTCTGTTATGCGGAGGTTGTGGACTATCTGTCTCAGTATGAGAGGCATGGCATGCTTGAGTGCACACGCTTCTGCGTGTCGACGGAGATCAAGATGAATCTGTTCGAGTTGGATGTGTATGAGGATGACCTGAGCTTGCGCCTGAAGTTCAATGGCCGTTATCTGCCTGTCAGAGAATATGAAAATCCGGACATGGGCCTGCTTAAGGCCATAGTCTATGTGGATGCGGCGATTGACCTGATTAGGATGGGACATGAGTCCATAATGCGCGAGCTGGAGTCGGTATACATGTCCCAGGAGATATACCATGGATTCGCTCCGCGTGTCATAGAGCCGTTCGTGTCGAAGTACAAGGGACGCAAGAGTGTCAGGTACAAGGGCAACAGATGCACCATACACTTCTATCTTTCGGATGAGGACAAGGCTGTCATATCATTCTTCAGGGACCGTATGCCTTGGGACATGCCGGAGCCGCCGACCGACCCTGAAAGCCTCAGGGCGGCCTGTGCGGAGGAGGGGTCTCCATACTTCATAGTAAAGCTGAGCAGGAAAGACCGCAGACTGCTGAAGCTCCCGAAGCCTTAGTTTTCTTTTTTCTTTCCGATGAACTTTCCGGCTATCTCTATGCCGGTGACAAGGCAGAAGCCTATGAGGGCGAAGAGGATGGCCCAGCCTATCTGGAGGCCGCCGGCCCTCTCGGCCTGTGCAAGCGCTTCGGCGTTGCTCCAAGGCCAGACCTTGACGAGCGAGCCGATGATGAATCCGGCCAGCACGATCAGTGTTTCCTTGTTCCAGCGGGCCAGGAGCCAGTGCAGGAACTTTGAGAAACCGAGGATGCCGACCACTGCTCCGACGAGGAATACGCAGAGAATGAGGAGGTTCTGGCCGAAGTTCTCTCCGGCCACCAGGCCTGAGATCGCTGCCATGATATACTGGTATTTGCCGAGGATCAGCAGTATGAAGCTGCCGGAAATGCCCGGGAGAATCATGGCGCATATGGCTATCGCTCCGCTGAGGAATATGAACCAGAGAGCGTCCGGTGTCTGGGTAGGCGAGAGGGTGCATACGGTCACGCCGAGCACGCCGCCGAGGATCACGAACAGTATCTCACGCAGCTTCCATCCTGAAATCCCACGAAGGATGAAGATGGACGATGCCACGATGAGGCCGAAGAAGAATGCCCATGTCTGGATGGGGTAGGCTGTGAGCAGGGTCTGCATGAGTCCTGCGAGGAGGACGACGCTGATGCCGATACCGAGCACGATTGAAACCAGGAATGTGCCGTTGATGTGCTTCCAGAAGGCTTTGAACTGGCCTTTGAAGAGAAGCTTCATGGCTTCCGCGTTGATAGATGCTATCGAGCCGACGAACTCGTCGTATATGCCCATTATGAATGCTATGGTGCCTCCTGACACGCCCGGGATGACGTCAGCCGCTCCCATGCAGGCGCCCTTGAGAGTCACCATGAGGTATTTCTTGAGATTGTTCATTATCCTATTCTGTTTATGAAATCAGTCATGGCTTCGAATATTCTCCTTGAGTCGGAGCGCAGGTCTTCGGTCTGGTTGCCGGTGATCACGAGGTCATAGACATGGCCGGGGAAGCTGCGGCGGCCGATCTTGAACCGGGCCTTGGCGCATTTGCTGACGAACTCGATAGGGAAGTCTCCGTTGTCGATGAGTGATATGAAGAGGTCGCTCTTCTCTCCGACAAGGCCTATGACCTTGCTCAGGTCAGGCGTGCCGATCCAGTCCAGCTCCTTCTTGAGGATGGTGGTCTGGATGCTGGTGATGAGGAGTTCCTCCTTGTCGAGTCTCCTGAAGTCGAAGAAATAGATGTTGACTTTGACTCCGGTCTTGCGTCCCCATTCGAGGATGTCGGCCCTGAGCTGGTCGAAGCGAGGCTCCTCCACGTCCATGACCACATTGGCCGTAGTGATCTCCCTCATCGGGAGAAGACCTGTCGGCTCGCTGCTGATGAACTTTGCGAGTTTCCTCTTTCTGAATATGTTTTTGATCTTGTCGAACATGATTATCTGACTGTTGGGGTGTTGGCGGCTATGAGCTCACGGATCTCCTGCTTTGCGGCCTTCCAGCGAGGGATGTCGATCTTGGTGCCGACTACTTCCACGACCTTTGCCGCGATGATCGAACCGACCTCTCCGCAGACCTTCAGCGGCATGCCGAGCGAGTGGGCGTAGAGGAAGCCTGCGGCGTATGTGTCGCCGGCTCCGGTTGCGTCGACCGGTGTTGCAGGCCATGCATTGATGAAGTGGCTCTCGTCGCCGCTCTTGACCATGGAACCTTCCTTGCCGACCTTGACGACTGCGATCTTGCAGTGTCTTGCGATCTCGTCAAGCGCCTCCTTCGGATCGCACTTGGTATATGCCTTCGCCTCTGTCTCATTGGCGAATACGATGTCTACATAGTTCTCTACGATGTCATGAAGGAAAGCGTCGTTCGACTCCACCACGTTGTATGATGCCATGTCCAGGGATATGATGCATCCGGCTTCTTTCGCAAGCTCTACGGCTCTGCGGATAGTGGCCTGGTTCTGAACAAGATAGCCCTCGATGTGGAAGTAGTCGTAACCCTGGAAATACTCGGGCTTGAGGTCTTCGGGAACAAGCTCCAGAGCTGCTCCGAGGTATACTGCGAATGTCCTTTCTGCATTAGGTGCGGTGATGAACACCATCGCTCTTCCCGACGAGTTGACTCCCTTCAGGAGCATCGACTTGATGCCGTACTGGGCCTGGTCGCTCTTGAACAGATGTCCCAGGTCGTCGTCTCCGACCTTGCCGATGAATCCGGACTCCATGCCGAAGATGGCTGTGCCTGTGATGGTGTTGGCGGCTGAGCCGCCGGCCACGAGCTGCACGCCCATCGGCTTGAGTGTTCTCCATATCTTGTCTCCGGTCTCCATGTCGACGTGCTGCATGCTTCCTTTCGGAAGATGGAATTCCTTGAGAAACCTGTCATCTGGAAGGACGGCCAGAATGTCCGTCAGAGCATTGCCTATACCTAAAATGGACGCCATAACTTTCAATTATTATATATGAACTTACAAAGTTATAAAACTTTTGGATAAATTTGCAGTCTTGCAATGACAGCACACATGAATCCTACGATAAAGAAAACATTGAAATATCTGGCATCGGCTGCTGTTGCCGTTCTGCTTCTGTGGTTCTCGTTCCGAGATGTGGAATGGGCGTCATTCGCGGCAGTGCTGAAGGAGTGCCATTGGGGCTATGTGGCCCTGTCCATGGCGGCGGGCTCATTCGCCTTCCTGCTTCGCGCCCTGCGCTGGCGCAGGCTCCTGATGCCGATAGACGAGAGCATCTCCACGCTCACTACGTTCAACGGAGTGAACATAGGAATGATATCCAATTTCGTCTTCCCGCGCATCGGCGAATTTGTCCGCTGCGGCGTGATCACACGCCGCTCGGCGCCGGTCGATCCGGAGCATCCTGACAAGAAGAAGGCTTCATATGACAAGGTGCTCGGAACTGTCGTCCTGGAGAGGAGCTGGGAGCTTCTGGTCATGCTCCTCCTGCTTGCAGTTGTGGTGATTGCGGGCTTCAAGAGGTTCGGCGGATTCTTTGTCGAGCAGATATGGAACCCTATGGCCCAGAGGCTGGATTTCAGCATCTGGTGGATAGTCGCATTGCTTGTCGCTGTTTCTGTTGCCGGACTGTGGCTTTTATGGCGCTATAGAGAGTCAAATGCCTTCTGCAGCAAGGTATGGGGCATATTCAAGGGCATACTCCAGGGCTTTGCAAGCTGTCTGAATATGGATAAGAAATGGCTGTTCTTTGCGTACACAGCATGCATCTGGCTCACATACTGGCTGATGGCTGCCAGCACTGTCTGGGCTGCGCCGTTCCTTGAACATCTTGACATCATAGACGCGCTCTTCCTGTCGCTGGTCGGCGGCATCGGCTTCGCCGTGCCCGTCCCGGGCGGCATCGGCGCCTTCCACTTTGTGATCAGCCTGGCGCTCTCCATGGTGTATGGCATACCTATGGAAATGGGTATAATATACGCCACTCTCTCCCACACATCACAGGCCATCACGCAGATCTTCTTCGGTGCCGTGTCATATGTAGTCGAGGCAGTAAGGAAGTAGCTGCTGGCATTCGTTTTGAGATGCGATTGTCAAAAGGACAATACAATGAAAACGAACATCAAGCATCTTGAGAAGGAACGCCGTTTCTCAACAGTAGTCGATGGCCACGAGGCTCATGTGGATTATGTCATCAGTGAAGGAGCGCTGGTTGTCACCCATACATTCGTACCGAAGCCCATCAAGGGCCGGGGCATCGCGTCGGACCTGGTCCGCGAAGCATACCGCTTCGCCGACCTGAACGGCCTCCGCTGTAAGGCCACATGCTCCTACGCCCTCGCATGGCTTGCCCAACACCCTGATTAACGCGCTGGTGCTCAACACGTTATGCTAGACGCCACTAGGCGATGACAAGCTCCACAGGGCAGTGGTCCGAGCCGAAGATCTCCGTGTGGATCTTCGCTCCGGCCAGGCGCGGACGCAGCGATTCGCTGACTACAAAGTAGTCGATGCGCCACCCTGCGTTCTTCTGGCGTGCCTGGAACCTGTATGACCACCAGGAGTAGATGTCCGTCATGTCAGGATAGAAATATCTGAAAGTATCTATGAAACCTGCATCCAGCAGGGTAGTGAACTTGGCTCTTTCCTCGTCAGTGAAGCCGGCGTTCTTCCTGTTTGTCTTCGGATTCTTCAGGTCGATCTCCTTGTGGGCGACGTTGAGGTCACCGCAGACTATGACTCCCTTGCGGAATGTCTGCCCGTCAGCACCGGTGAACTCTCTGGCCTCCAGAGCGCACAGATATGCTCTGAAGTCATCTTCCCACTTCATCCTGTAGTCCAGTCTCCTGAGCTCGTCCTGTGAGTTGGGGGTGTATACGCAGACCAGGAAGAAATCCTCCATCTCCATGGTGATGACTCTTCCCTCGTGGTCATGCTCGTCGATGCCCATTCCATATGTCACAGCTAAAGGCTCATGCCTGGTGTAGATAGCCGTTCCCGAATATCCCTTCTTGTCGGCATAGTTCCAATATGACTTGTATTCCGGGAACTCCAGATCCAGCTGTCCCTCCTGCATCTTGGTCTCCTGCAGACAGAAGAAATCAGCATCAAGCTCAGTAAAGATATCGGCAAACCCCTTGCCGCACACAGACCTCAGGCCATTCACATTCCAAGAAATGAACTTATACATACTTAATCAAAATTACCAACCGCTAATATAACTCTTTTCCCCGACAGGTTGCAGAGACCAAGAGCAAAAACACACATAAAATGCTCTCGGTTCCCTTCATTTTGGGGATACCGAGAGCATTTTTATAGCAAAACTGCGCGTGGTCTACATCAGTGTCCACTCTGTGCCGTCTTTGGTGTCTTTGATCTGGATGCCGAGTGCCTTGAGCTCGTCGCGGATGCGGTCGCTGGTCGCCCAGTCCTTGGCGGCCTTGGCGGCCTTCCTCTGCTCGAGTACCATCTGCACGAGTCCGTCGATGGTCTCTGTGGCCTTTCCGCCTTCGTTGTCCTCGTCGCGAAGTCCGAGAACTCCGAACACAACATTGTCAAAGAGATCTACAAGTGCCTTGTAGTCAGCAGCGTCGAGTGTCATCTTCTTGTCCTTGGCAGTGTTGATGATGCGCACGGCGTCGAAGATGTGAGACAGTGCGATAGGCGTGTTGAGGTCGTCGCAGAGAGCTTCATATACCTTTTCAACAAGCTCGCGGACCTCAGCGTTGGATGCAGTCACAGTGTCAGGAGCGACAGCTGAGACGAACTCTCCGTACGCAAGCGACGGAGCGGCCTGCACACCTGCAGCCGCAGCCAGCGCACGAAGATCCTTCGCTGCCTGCAGGATCCTCTTCAGACCTTTCTCTGCAGCCTGCAGAGCTTCGTTGCTGAAGTCGAGTGTTCCGCGATAGTGTGCCTGGAGGATGAAGAAGCGCACGGTCATCGGGGTGTATGCCTGGTCAAGCTTCGGATGATTGCCGGCAAACAGTTCCGGAAGGGTGATGAAGTTGCCCAGCGACTTGCCCATCTTCTTTCCCTCGATGGTGATCATGTTGTTGTGCATCCAGTAGCGGACACCGCTGCAGCCGCGTGAAGCGGTGTTCTGCGCGATCTCGCACTCGTGATGCGGGAAGAGCAGGTCCATTCCGCCTCCATGCACGTCGAACTCCTTGCCGAGATACTTCTCACTCATGGCAGAGCACTCGAGATGCCAGCCTGGGAATCCGTCGCTCCAAGGTGACGGCCAGCGCATGATGTGCTCCGGTGACGCCTTCTTCCAGAGGGCGAAGTCGTACGAAGCACGCTTGTCCTGCTGTCCGTCCAGATCGCGTGTGCCTTCCTTCACCTCGTCCAGAGTGCGGCCCGAAAGGATGCCGTACTTGTGGTCCTTGTCATACTTGAGGACGTCAAAATATATGGATCCGTTGCTCTCATATGCATATCCTGCATCAAGAATCTTCTTCACAAGGTCGATCTGCTCGATGATGTGTCCCGAAGCGCGAGGCTCGATCGATGGCGGAGCCACGTTGAGCATCCTCATGGCCTCATGGTAGGCGAGTGTACATCTCTGCACCACTTCCATAGGCTCGAGCTGCTCCAGGCGAGCCTTCTTTGCAATCTTGTCCTCTCCTTCGTCAGCATCATGCTCGAGATGTCCTACATCTGTGATGTTGCGGACATAGCGCACCTTGTAGCCAAGGTGGCGGAGGAGTTTCACAAACACGTCGTATGTCACGCCCGGCCTTGCGTGTCCGAGGTGCGCGTCGCCGTAAACGGTAGGACCGCAGACATAAAGTCCGACGTGTCCCTCATTGATAGGCTTGAAGATCTCCTTCTTTCTCGAAAGCGAATTGGTTATATATAAATCTCTCATATCCTGTTGTTTTACACAATCTGCAAATATAGTGAAATATTGTCAAATCCCCGTCAGAAGCAGTAGCGGATTGACAGGGACGGCACGAAGCCGAGCAGGCCGTTGTCGTAGAAGCCTGTCTTGCCGCCATAGTTGACTGTCAGGCCGGTCTCGTGGTCGCGGAATTTGCCGTCGTTGACATGCAGTCCGAAGCACGGCCTCACCTCCAGAGCAAGTTGGAGAGGGAAGCGGAAGGTGTATTCGACTCCTACCTGTCCGACAACTCCGATCATGAATCCGTTGTCGTAGTGACCGATTATAGCGTTACCGATCTCATACGGAACCTGGTCGTCCACAAATCCGAGACTCAGTCCGGGACCTGCATATATGGCCCATGAGCCTTGCGTGGTCCAGTTTGGACGTGCCCATATGAAATTATATACGGCGGTGGCCCTGACACCAGGCCTTCCGTTCACATTATATCCGAAATCCATACCAAGGTCTCCCTGGATGAACTGCACAGGACTCATGGAATGCTCGTATGAGGCCTCCAGGCCGGTGGCTCCGACCCTTAACCCCATGGCTCTCGGCTGCGCGTATGCGCATGCGGTCAGAACCGAAAGAATGATAATGAATATTAATCTTTTCATAGACAGTACGTCCGGACTTGCCGGACTTATGCAAAGATATGAAAAAACGGCGGTCAGTTGCCTGATCGCCGTATAAATCTTTAGGTCAGATATTAGAATCTGTAACGGATGCCGAATGCTGGCATTACGCCCCAGTGGAATCCATGACCGAATCCGAATCCGAGTGTAGGCTTGAGGTCGAGTGAAAGCTGGAGAGGGAACCAGAATGTGTACTCGAGACCAACCATACCTGCAGCTGCAACGTGGAAGTAACCGTCATTGTTGCCAGTGCCGAATGACATACCTACAGCGGCACCAGGACCTGCGTAGAATCCCCACTCACCTCTTGAAGTCCATGCTGGCTGAGCGATCATGAAGTTGTAGATTACTGAACCGTGAACAGAGTTGAATGTGTTGAGTCCGAGATCTGCCTGGAGGAAGTCTGCGCCGAAACCGTGCTGGTAAGAGAGCTCTGCGCCCCATCCACCTCTAAGACCGAGAGCTCTTGGCTGAGCTGATGCAGCTACTGCGAAACCGAGCACGAGAGCTGCTACGAGAATGATTTTTTTCATAATTAATGGTATTTTGGTTAATGTTTCTTACACGTAGTCTTTGCAAAGATAAGAAAAACTTTCATAGTTGCACAATAAAACTAATTCTTTACAATTCTGCCGTCTTTCGCTGCTGTGATCTTGCCTCCGTTCTCCTCTGCCAGATGACGGAAGTAGTCAACGAAGCAGTCTCTGATGATGTCAGGGGAGTCGTTTCGGGAAGTCGCGTTCTGCAGACCATACCTACCGAGGTTCATGAGGTAGTCTATGGTTGCTATCTTATAGTCCTTGCTGTCCTCGATCTGCCTGCCGTTGACGGTCACGGACTTCACCTTACCGCCGCTGATGACCAGCCTGACTCCGGCATTGACCGGCATTCCTCCGCTGGATGCCACATAGTCGAAAAGGGTCTTGAGATCCTTTCCCTTCAGGGTGGCGACTGAGAGCACGTTGTCAAAAGGGTAGACGGCATAGACGTCGCCGATGGTGAGGTCCCCGGCGGAGATCTCCGCCCTTATTCCTCCGGTGTTGTATAGGCTGACATCTGCATCGACATCATAATACTCCTTTGCCATCCAGATCAGGGCGTCGGCCGTGAGATTGCCCAGCGGGCTCTCAGGGCTGCCTTTCCTGATGGCTGACGGGCATGTTCCTATGACTTCGTCCATCTTTGCCGAAACTGTGGCCGAATAGGCGTCGATCATGTCGGAGAAAGCCCTGTCCAGCTTGCTGTCCAGGTGGCTCTTCACAGGGATGAGCTTATAGTTGAAAGACAGCTTGCCTTCCTTGGATATCTTGATTTTAGCATAACCGAGACAAATTCCCTTGCTGCCGGTCTGGACGACAGGTACTTTGTCGCCGTCGAGGTTGGTGACATAGTCCGCATAGTTGAGGAATGTGTGGCTGTGCCCGCCGATGATCATGTCTATGTGGCGGGTGTTCATGACTATGCCCCTGTCATAATATTTAAGGTCACTGTTCTTCTCATACCCAAGATGAGAAAGGGCTATGACCATGTCGGCTCCCTGGTCGCGAAGCTTCTTCGCTTCGCTGTCCGCCACATTGATGGCGTTCTGCCACACGACGCCTTCGCATGCCTTCGGATCCACGAGGTTTTCAAGCCTTACGTTCAGGCCTATGAAACCCACCTTCACGTCTCCTGCCTCCAGGATGACTGAATTGCCTACATAATCGGCAAGACTGGTGCTGCTGAAGTCATAGTTGGAGGCCACGACAGGCACTGAACTGAGCGCCAGCATGTCTCCCAGGCCGACCATCTTCTTATCGAACTCGTGATTGCCTAATGTACGCACATCATATCCGAGCTCCTCCATGGCCATCATCTCCACCATGCCGTTGAGCAGGCTGAAGTAGTATGTGCCCTGCACGAAGTCGCCGGCGTCGGCCAGCAGGACCGCCTTCTCGGCCGTCCTGACGCTGTCCACCAGCGCCTTGATCCTCTTGATGCCTCCACGGTCGGCATTGTAGGTCTCCTCCTTGCTGAGCGGCTCGATCTGGCTGTGGAAGTCATTGGTAAACAGGATGACGAACTCCCTGTCCTTCGGTTCCGAAGGCTCTGACGGTTCTGACGGATTTTCAGGTTCTGATGGTTTCTGCGGCTGCTGTGGAGCCTCTGGCTTTTCGCATCCGGTCAGGAAGAGGCTGATAAAGACGGCCAGCAGTATGGAATGAAGTACTTTCATAGCGTATTGTCATAAAAAGAGAGACGGTAACGTTTTCGCGTCACCGTCTCAGGATATTAGAACATCTCTGGTTCGTTGTTCTGCTCGTTGTTTTCTACCGGAGCGTCACGACGGTCGCGGCGAGGACCTCTCGGGCCTCTGTCGTCGCGGCGTGGACCCCTGTCGTCACGACGTGGTCCGCGTCCGTTGTCGCGGCGGTCGTTGCGTGGTCCGCGGTCTCCGCGTGGCTTGCGCTCAGGCTCGACATATCCCTCAGGCTTCTCGAGGAGTGCCTTGCGGGAGAGTCTCATCTTGCCGGTCTTCTCGTCGATCTCAAGGAGCTTCACGTCAACCTCGTCGCCGACATGGAGGACGTCCTCTACCTTCTCGGTCTTCTCCCAAGCGATCTCTGACACGTGGAGGAGGCCTTCCTTACCAGGGAGGATCTCTACGAATGCACCGAACTCAAGGATAGAAACGATCTTTCCGTGATATACTGTGCCCACTTCAGGAACTGCAGTGATGCCGTTGATCCAGTTGAGAGCCTTGTCCATAGACTCCTTGTCAAGACCGAAGATGTCGACAACACCCTCTGAAACGCCGTTGACCTGCTCCTCAGTGATGGTGATTGTAGTGCCGGTCTCGCGCTGGATCTTCTGGATGGTCTCGCCGCCCTTTCCGATGATTGCACCGATGAACTCGCCTGCAACACGGATCTGAACCATGCGTGGAACGAACTCCTTGTACTCTGCACGTGGCTCGCTGATGGTCTTCATCATCTCGCCCATGATGTGGAGACGGCCCTGACGTGCCTGCTCGAGAGCTCTCTCGAGAACGTCGTATGAAAGTCCGTCAACCTTGATGTCCATCTGAGTTGCTGTGATACCGTCCTTTGTACCGGTCACCTTGAAGTCCATGTCTCCGAGGTGGTCCTCGTCACCGAGGATGTCGGTAAGGATGGCGTAGCGCTCGTTAGGATTGTCCTTGTCTGTGATGAGACCCATCGCAACACCTGCAACAGGCTTCTTGATCTTCACACCTGCATCCATCAACGCGAGGCAGCCTGCGCAGACTGTAGCCATTGATGATGAACCGTTTGACTCGAGGATGTCTGAAACCACGCGGACTGCGTATGGATTCTCCGGAGCCATTGGGATCATAGGCTTGAGGGCCCTGTAAGCAAGGTTTCCGTGTCCGATCTCGCGGCGGCCTACGCCTCTCTGAGGACGAGCCTCGCCGGTTGAGAATGGAGGGAAGTTATAGTGAAGTACGAACTGGTCGGTGTCCTGGATGAGAACCTCGTCGCGCTCCTTCATGTCAAGCTTTGTTCCGAGGGTCACAGTCGAGAGTGACTGAGTCTCACCACGGGTGAAGATTGCTGATCCGTGTGCGCAAGGGAGGTAGTCAGTCTCGCACCAGATAGGGCGTACTGTAGTTGTGTCACGTCCGTCAAGACGAACACCCTCGTCGAGGATCATGTTTCTCATTGCAGCCTTCTCTACAGCGTGATAGTATCTCTCGACCATCATGCGCTTCTCTTCGCGCTCCTCCTCTGGAAGTGTCTCGTAGAATTCTTCCTTGAGAGCCTCGAATGCGTCAGAACGCTCGTGCTTTGCAGAGCCTGACTTTGCGATGGCATAGCATCTGTCATAGCAGAACGCCTCGACAGCCTTGCGGAGCTCCTCGTCGTTCTCCTCGTGGCAGTAAGTCCTCTTCTCGGTCTTGCCTACAGCCTCCATGAGTTCCATCTGCACCTTGCAGTGCTTCTTGATCTCCTCGTGAGCGAACTTGATGGCCTCGAGCATGTCGTGCTCGCTTACCTCGTTCATCTCACCCTCGACCATCATGATGTTGTCGTATGTAGCTGCAACGATGAGGTCGATGTCCGCATCAGCCATCTCGCTGAAGTCAGGGTTGATCTTGAGCTCGCCGCCGATGCGTGCAACGCGTACCTCAGAGATAGGTCCCTCGAAAGGAATGTCGCTGACAGCAAGTGCTGATGATGCAGCGAGACCTGCGAGAGCATCCGGCTGGATGTCCTTCTCAGCTGAGATGAGGTTTACGTTTACGAATACTTCTGCGTGGAAATCCTCAGGGAAAAGTGGTCTGAGGGCGCGGTCCACGAGACGTGCGATAAGGATTTCATAGTCTGAAGCCTTTCCCTCTCTCTTCATGAATCCGCCTGGGAAACGGCCTGCAGATGCATATTTCTCTTTGTAATCTACCTGGAGCGGCATGAAGTCAACGTCCTCCTTTGCGTCTTTAGCGCAAGTTACTGTAGCGAGGAGCATTGTGCCACCCATCTTGACTACTACTGAACCGTCAGCCTGCTTTGCGAGCTTTCCGGTCTCGATTTCAATTATCCTTCCGTCGGATAATTCGATTGTCTTTTTTACGATATTCATTACTTCTTCTTCAACCTGCCTCCCCCTATGGGAGTGGATTAATATTCTGTTTCATCAATAATTTCTTCTGTCATTTCGACCGAGCGAAGCGAGTGGAGAAATCTCTTAGGCCGTTATATCCGACCGATGCATATATGTTTGTCACTCTTCGGGCGCCGCAGGTTGTTGTCTGCGCCCTCAGACTTCTTTGCGTGAAAAAAGGGGGCTGGGCCCTGTTGTGGCCACGTCCCCCCTTCGTCGGTTCCTACTATGATGTAGCTTATCGACGGAGACCAAGCTCCTTGACGATTGCTCTGTATCTCTCGATGTCTACAGACTTGAGATAATCAAGTACACGACGACGCTTACCAACAAGCTTAAGGAGTGAACGACGTGTTGCGTAGTCCTTCTTGTTGCTCTTAAGATGCTCGGTAAGGTGAGCGATACGGTAGGAAAATAATGCCACCTGGCTCTCTGGAGAACCAGTGTCAGTATTAGACTTTCCGTACTTCGCGAAAAGCTCCTGTTTCTTCTCAGGCATAAGGTATTCTGCCATAGCTTTAAAAGATTAAGGGTTAAACATCAAAACTTTACGGGCCACTGTCAGGTAGACCCAAAGCGGGCGCAAAGATAAGCATAAAAACCAAGAAAACAAACCATCGTGAAAATTAATTGTTTTTCTTCCGCCCAATGATTATATTTGAGAAATTTAAACCGATGGCTATGAATAAGAATTGTTACAAATTTGTCCTTTGGACATGTGCGTCTTCTGAGAATGAAGTGACAGGTGAGGATATTGATATCAAAAATACATTTGAGTGCGATGTCGATGACATAAAGAATCTGAAGCCGGGTGTGGCCCTTTTCTCTCCCGTTAAAGACAGATGGGGCAATCTGGAGTTTCCCGACTTCAACTTTAGGGTCGTGGAAGTCTATGAGAACGGCCTCAGACTCAAGTCATCGTTCATGTATTCGAGCAACAGTGCTGAGTTTGACATCACCCTCGACAACCCTTTGCGCAAAGACTGTTTCTGGTTCGGACGTTACGAGTACTCTTATAGACTGACTCTGGAAAAGAAATGAAACCATATGGATTACTCGCAGTTGATTCTTGCTGTCAATGCCGCGAGCATTGCGATATTGACACTGTTCACCATGCTGCTTCTGGCTTCATCCAAGTTCAAGGGTATGAACGGATATGCTGCATTGGTGACATTCGTTCCGACAGTTCCGGTATACCTTTATAATATGAGTCGCATGCTTTCATGGCATGGCTTTGCTCATGTTATCATGCCCGTCGCGTTCTCTGTGAATACGACGCTTATGCCTCTTCTCTGGATTCTGGTCCGAATCAATTATGACTCCGGTTATCGATGGGACATCAGAAAATGCATACATTTCCTTCCGTTCCTGGCTTGTCTTATCCTGATATTGTCAATAGGCAGCCAGCAACGTATGGAGGTCATTGAATATGAGATGACAGGACAGGATACATGGCTGGGAACTTTCAATGCGTGTCTGGTCATGGCCCAGATGCTGATCTATTATCCTGCAATATTCATCTATCTCTCCAGAGTCCGGAAAAGAATAGCAGCTACGGCCTCGGATGCAGAATGGCTGCAGAAGCGATGGATGTATAGATTCCAGTATCTTTTCTTTATACTTTTCGTGATAGTGGAGGTGTGTTATTTCATCTGGCCTCGTACGGATGCCTGGCTCATCCAGATAATCAATGTGGTCAGTATGACTTATCTTGTATGGTGTTCGCTCACTCATCCGTCGATGCCAATGAGTCCGGTTGAACCGCTTGATAAAACTCCGGCGATGGAAGCGTCCATGTCGATGGAGGAAATGAAGGAAGTCTGCGATCGGGCATCTGCCTATCTCAAGGAGAGCAAGGCTTATCTTCGTCCCGACATCTCGCTGTATGTGTTCGCAAAAGGTGCCGGAATTGCACCGAGGACACTTTCCCGTGCTATAAACGGATATCTCAATATCAATTTCTTCGAGTTTATAAACCGCATGCGTGTCGAGGAGGCGAAAACACTTTTGCTGGAGCTGGATTCGAAGGGGTACAATATCGACAGCATATATGATAAATGCGGATTCCGTTCACGCTCGACATTCTTCCTTGTCTTTAAGAAAGTGGAAGGCGTGACTCCTGCTGTGTGGCTTGAAAGTGCATCCAAAAATGCATGATCAAGTCCAAACTTCCGTACATCATACTCATTTCAAGGCAGGAAACGCAGGTTTCTTGCCTTTGTTGCTTTTCTTTGCATTTGTATTTATAGAAACTATAAGTAGAATGATTATGAGAGTAGATCAGGTTTATGAAAATCCCGCTGTTGAAATCTTTTCAATGGAGACAGAACAACCATTTCTGACAGGGTCAGGACTAGAAGACATTAACCCGGATAAACCAGATGAAGACTGGGTGTGAAATCTTTAAATGGCGAAACTTATGAAACGATTGTTCTTTTTCATTGTTTTCTCATTCCTGCTTATGTCAGGATGTACCAGGCAGGAAATGGACAGCCCTGTTCAGGATGTTCATTTGCAGGGCAGGACCATGTTTCATGCCTCATTCGGAGATATGCAGACAAGAGTCCATGTGGAAGAAGGTCAGGCATTGGAATGGACTGACGGTGACTGCATAACTGTTTTCAACCTTAATTCAGGAAACAGCATGTTCCGCCTGGCCGGTATAACTGAAACAGGTCGCGCTCAGTTTGAAGTCATATCTGCTGCAGAAGGTCCTGAGGCTATCGGACTTAGCTATGCCGTATATCCTTATGATGAGACTCACTGCATTGATGCTTCGACCGGCATGCTTACAGTAGAACTTCCTGCTGTCCAGCATTATATGGAAGACTCGTTCGGTCTCCAAGCGAACACTATGGTGGCTGTGACCGAGAATGAGGATGATGATGTGCTGAATTTCAGAAACTTATGCGGTTATCTCAAGCTGAAGCTCTATTCGGAGGAGGATGTGGTCGTATCGAAGGTTACACTGAAAGGCAGGAGCGGTGAGAAGATAGCCGGAAAAGCCAATGTGACTGCCGTGTTCGGAGAGGCGCCGCGCGTGGTCATGAATGAGGATGCTTCCGAGACCATCGCTTTGCTGTGTGACGAAGGCGTAGCTTTGAGCAAAGACCCTGAAAATCCTACAATCTTCTGGTTCGTGGTTCCGGAAACCACTTTCTCGGAAGGTCTGGGCATTACCGTTACCGACCCTCAAGGAAAGGTCTTCGAAAAGACTACGTCAAAAGAGATAAAGGTGGAGCGCAACACTCCTCAGCCGATGGCAGCCCTTATGACAAAGTGTTCTGTTCCGGCAAACCAGATATGGTACACCACGACAGATGATGCTCAAGTTGTTCCCGGTACAGGTTCTGCAGTTTTCGGCAGTGCGCAACTCGTGTCGAACGAGTTCGATGAGGACAACGGACGGTGGGTGCTTACCTTTGACCAGGAACTTTCCGTCGTCGGAATGGATGCGTTTTATGGAAAGTCCACCATTGAAAGTGTAATGCTTCCTGACTGTATTACAGAAATAGGACGCAACGCTTTCCGCGGCTGCACTGCATTGACAGAAATAATCATTCCCGACAAGATTGCGACTCTGCCGGAGAATATCTTCTATCAGTGTAGCAATCTCGCCAAAGTCACTCTTCCTGCCGGCCTGAAACATATTGACAGATATGCTTTCTACCAGTGCTATTCATTGTCAGGAATAGATTTTCCGGAGGGGTTGGAGATAATCGGAGATAATGCATTCACTTCCTGTCGGCTCTTTACGGAGATAACATTGCCGGAAAGTCTGACGACATTGGGTGCAGGCGCTTTCAGCAGCTGTAATGCTTTGGTTTCCCTCGAAATACCGAAGGATGTGACTGTAGTGCCGACATCTCTGTGTGGTTCCTGCTCCAAGCTCACATCGGTAAAGATCGACGGTGCTGTGACTCAGATAGAATACCGTGCTTTTTACGGCTGTATCTCTCTGACTGAGATCAATCTGCCGGAAGGACTGCTCGAGATAGGTCAGGAAGCATTCTGCAATGCTGCAATCAGGGATATTGTCCTGCCGCAGAGCCTGACCACGATTGCGGATAAGGCGTTCTATTCCTGCAAGTCGCTGGCAAGCGTTAATATACCGCCAAAGGTGGAAGTGCTGAAAGATAACACATTCTATAATTGTACTGCATTGACGGACGTTACCTTTTCAGAGGGACTCAAGACTCTTGGCGGGGCCTTTTCAGGCTGTACATCCCTAAAGAATGTGCTGTTGCCGCAAAGCCTCGAAAAGATAACCGGTGCTGCGTTCAACGGTTGTAAGGCGCTGGAATCGGCAAACATTCCGGAAGGAGTGACCGAACTGCCGTCGAGATTGTTTTATGGCTGTTCGAATCTTATGTCCGTAGCGCTTCACGACAATATTACCAGCATGGGAGAGTCGCTTTTTGCACACTGCAGCAAACTGGAGACCTTGAACCTTCCTGCCGCTCTCAAGACCCTTGGTCATGATACATTCAACGCCTGCAAGGCTCTGAAGAGCATTAAGATACCTTCCGGAGTGACCACATTGGAGAATTATCTTTTCTCTTCCTGCTCTTCCCTTGAAGAGGTGATTCTGCATGACGACATCACGGCGATTAACAGCAATGTCTTCTACGGATGTTCATCTCTCGAATACATCACATTGCCTGCGAACCTCGTTTCGATGACAGGCAGTGCGATATTCCGTTCCTGCACAAATCTGAAGTCGGTCACCATACCGTCGGGTGTCAAGGAGCTTGGCAATATGATGTTCGATTCCTGCAGCAGCCTTGAGGAAGTCGGGCTTCACGACGATATCGAAAAGTTCGGCACTTACACTTTCTCGAACTGCAAGGCCTTGAGAGGAATAACACTTCCTGCCAATCTCAAGACAATGGGAGCGAATGCTTTCAGCGACAGCGGAATTTCAAGCATCGATATTCCTGAAGGCATCACGGCTCTGCCTGACGCCTGTTTCAGTAATTGCGCAAGTCTTCAGGCAGTCAACTTTCCTTCAGCGCTGGAGGCTATCGGCAACTATGCTTTCCGTGAGTGTGACGCCTTGCTGGAGGTGATGTTTCCTTCCACTCTTGAGACCTTGGGACGTAATGCTTTCTACAGTTGCGACAGACTGACAGGAATGGATTTTTCCAACACAGGAGTAACTGCAATCCCGGATTATTTCTGCTATGATTGTGCTGCACTTGTGGAAATTCTTCTTCCTGAGTCCCTGACGCTAATAGGAAGTAACTCATTCGAATATTGCGATGCCTTGGCTGAAGTGACGATACCGGCATCAGTGACGGAAATCAAAGGCTGGGCATTTGCATATAATCCACTTCTGACAAGCGTATATCTTGCTCCTGATTCTCCTCCTGCCCTCGGCAACGGAACATTTGACAAGGCTCACTCCGATTGCAGGATATATGTTCCTGTCGGTTCTGTGGAAGACTACAAGTCATCATGGAGCGCATATGCATCGATGATTGAGCCATACTCTTCCGGTCAGTAAGCGGGAAGTTGTCCGGACATCGTATTAACTGTATATTTTTGCTAAATTTGGCAAAAATATACAGTTTTTCGTATGGCTCGTCATGTAGGGAAGATATTGATGGATCCTGAAATCGGGGAGGTCGTGTTCCGGAAAAGTCTCCGGAGCAGGAGCATCAGCATACGCGTGCACCCTGTCAAGGGAGTGAGCGTGTCGGTGCCGTATATTGTCCCCTACGCGGCTGCAAGGCTGTTTTTCGAGGCTCGTCGCGGGTGGGTCCTGGAGACTATGGCGCGTCAGAAGGAGCGCCTGAAGGACGTACGTCCGGCGGCTCCCGGCGAGATCGAGGCCCTGCGCCGGCAGGCCAAGGCCGAGCTGCCGCCGCGCCTTGCCGAGCTCGCCGCCCGATATGGATTCATATATAATAAGGTGACCATAAAGCATAATGCCAGCAACTGGGGCAGCTGCTCTTCCAAGGGAAACATAAATCTGAATCTCAACATAGTCCGCCTGCCGAAGGTGCTCCAGGACTATGTTCTCCTGCATGAGCTTTGCCACCTGCGCCATCAGGACCACGGTCATGCCTTCCACCTCCTTCTGGAGCATGTCCTGACGGATAACCTCATGCACCTGCTCGACTCCTCCGCTCCGTCCGCTCCCGCCGCTTCGCTGTCGGACCGCACCCTCGCGTCGGATCTCGCCCGCAAAGCCGCCTCGTCCAAAGCCCGCTACCCGCTCGACTACACAATGACCCGTGCCATCAAGCAATACCGCGTCATCTAGATCTGACGGTTCTTCCAGCGGCCGCTGCGGAGGTATATGCCGCTGCATAGCATAAGCATGAAGGCGTATACGTGTTCGGCGGTCCAGCATATGGCGACGTCCATCTTGAAGTGGCCGATGATGAGCCAGCAGTACGTCATGTATACGACGAGCGCCACCAGCTCCAGCCTAAAGGCTGTGCGGGTGCTGCCTGTGCCTGATACGGCAAGGAAGAGGACCTGGCCTGCAACGTTGATGAAGTATGACGAGCACATCACTATCAGTGCAGGTACCGATGCTGTGACGAGGTCTGGGATGTCTGTGTATATGCGTGCTATCGCTTCAGGGAACAGGCAGAAAAGCAGTACGATTGCGCTGACGATTGCATATGAAAGTTTCAGTATGCGTTTGATAAGCGACATCACTTTGTCTTGATGTCCCTCTCCGATTATATTGCTTACCAAGGTGCTGCAGGTCGATGAGAATGCCTGGAGGACCATCCAGATCAGTCCCGAGACGCTGCGGGTGATGTTGGATATGGCTAAAGCCCTCTCCCCGAGATGCTCTATGAAGAGGAAGAATATGAACCAGGTGGATATGGATATGGTATGCTGGATCATGGTCCATGTGCATACCGGCATCATGGATTTAAGTTCTGCCATTTCCGCCTTCGCAGGCTTGTCAAGGCCATATTTCTGCCTGTCGCAGCTCGTGCGTGTATATACGACGAAGAATATGAGCGACACGAGTTCCGCTAGACTGGATCCTATCGCGGCTCCAGTGATGCCGAGCGCTGGGATTCCGAAGTGTCCGAATATGAGCACCCAGTTGAAGAACACATTGGATGCCACCATTACTATGGAGTTGAATGTCAATGTCTTGGTCTGTGTCGTTCCGACATAGAATGCACGGAACATCGCTGTGATGAAGGCGAAGACCATGCCCGGAAGCCTCCATCTGACATAGCTCAGTGATGCTGCATATATGGCATCGGAAGAAACGATCTTCCTCATGAGCCAAGGGGAGAACAGTTCGGACAGAAGTATCAGGACTCCTGCCAGTCCGAGAACAAAGTACAGACCGTTCCAGAAGACCTTTCCGGTGTCCTTGTAGTTGCCTTCGCCGTTCCTTCTGCCGATGATGATCTGGGCCCCGATGCTGAATCCGAACCCTATCATGAACAGGACCATATAATACACGATGGCGATGGCGGAAGCGCCGAGCTCGACCTCACCGACCCTTCCAAGGAAGGCGGTGTCGGTCAGTCCGATCATCTGCTCCATCACCAGGCTTATCAGGATAGGGTAAGCCACCTTCCAGATATTCCGGTATGAATATGTTCCTATGCCGTTGCTCATTTGGTGAACATGCTTATTGTCTGGTCGACGGTCAGGGCGTTTTCTACGTGGAAGATGCCGCTGCGGCTGCGCTGGAGCGAGTCGAGATGGGCTCCCGAGCCCAGCGCCTCGCCCAGGTCGCGCGCGAAGGCACGTACGTAAGTGCCCTTGCTGCATGCCATCCTGACCACGGCCCGAGGCAGTCCCAATGCGGAATTGTCAGTGACATTGATCCTGCTTGATGCGCTTGATTCGTTTTGAGATGTGATTGCTGGAGAAGACGTGCCACCCACGGCTAGGGGGTGGGTCAGCACCGAAGGTGCGGGCCGGGGGTCTTCGGAAGCAACACATCTCGAAACATATTCTACAAGTTCCAGTTCCGTGATGTTGATGCGCGACACCCTTATCAGTTCGCGGGCTGCTTCGTCCAGGGATCCGTCTGACTTATATAGCTTGCGCGCCAGCTCATATGCACGCACTCCGTCTACCGACTTGGCCGAGAAGAGGGGAGCGATCTGGTCCTGTTCTCCGATGAATGCCGGAAGCGCCTCAGCCACAGCCTCTGCTGTTATGTGTTCATGCGGGAAGAACCTGTCGATCTCCTTCTCAAGGTCATAAGACGGCGTAGTGGCTCCGAAAGTGATGCCGGCTACATACTCCTTGTCATGCGCCTGCAGCTCCTCCGCAAGCTTCGTCGCCTTGCCGATGCACACCAGCAGCACGCCAGTGGCCAACGGGTCCAGCGTGCCGGCATGCCCTACCTTGAGGTTCTTCTTGCCGAAATGACGGATCGCGGCGAACTTGACCTTTCTGATCACGTCCGCCGAAGTCCATCTGTATGGCTTGTCTATCGGGATTATTATCCCTTCCGGATAGTCGTCGATGCTTCTGGTGAGCGGTGCTGACTCCGGACTTAATATCAATGCTTCCAAAATGAATTATTTACAAGGTATCTTGTCGATGCGGTTCTGGTGACGTCCGCCCTCGAAGGTCTCGCTGAGCCATGCGTCAGTGATCTCGATCACGGTCTCGAACGGAATGAAACGGGCCGGCATCACGAGCACGTTCGCGTTGTTGTGCTGCTTGATGAGCTTGCCGATCTCCACTGACCAGCAGAGTCCTGCGCGGATGCCCTGGTGGTGGTTGAGGGCCATGGCCATGCCGTTGCCGGTGCCGCAGAATGCGATGCCGAGGTCAACATCTCCGTTCTCCACAGCTGAAGCGAGCGGATGAGCGACATCCGGATAGTCCATGCTTGCAGTTGTGTCGGTGCCGAAGTTAACGATCTCGAAACCTTTTCCTTTAAGATACTCTGACAGCTGGTTCTTGTAGTCTACTCCAGCGTGGTCGTTACAGATACCTAGTTTCATATCAATATTCTACTTAGTGGTTTTTGAATTGCAAATTTAATGTATTTTCCAATATATGTGAGGAAATAATCATCCTTCAGTTTTTCTTTTAATATAATCTTTGCAATACTCCCGATGTAATAGTGTTGTCCATTTGTCGGAAGTTTTTTAACTTTGCGTTGTTGCGCAAGAAATATTGCGTGGCAGACATATTTACGAAAGTGTTTTCGTTTACTCCTGAATGAAAATGTGGAAGTTTTCTTAGGAAAGAGAGTAATGGACAACACTCCGTAACTTGTATGGTATTCCATAGAGTCGTTCTTTATGCACATTCCGTGCTCTAGTGCGATACTCCATCCATACGAGTGTGGGGTATTGCATGTACTGTTCTTTTCGGGGTCTTTCCACAACCTTCATTCAGACAGTAGGCTCAGCTCCACACTTTCTTTTTGTATTGTGTGATGTCATTGTACGGTAAATGTCTTTAACTAATAACTTATTAATATGAAACTGAAATGTTTGATTCTCAGTGGTCTTGTCATATGCGGGCTGCTGACCGGATGTCTTTCAGAACCGGACTTCGAACCAGTCGCAGATGGAGGTGTCCAGATTAATCTGGATGGTTCAATAGCCCACGTTGCGACAAGAGTGAATGCGCAAGGTTTTGAAACGGGGGATGCCCTTGGGCTTTATGCCGTAAATTATGAAAACAATAATCAGACTCCAGGTACTCTGCTTGATGAGGGTAATCAAGCAGATCACGTTAAGTACGTCTTTGATGAGTCAAATTGGAAATGGACTCCTGTGACGCCGGTTTATTACAAAGATGTAAATACTAATGTAGACCTGTATGCATTCTATCCTCATGCAGAGCCTGCAAGTGTAGAGGTATATAATTTCGAGGTTAAGAAAGACCAGAGTATAATCGGCGAAACGAAATGTACAAAAGTGTAAAACGAAATGTACAAAAATTCATTTTTTCGCCTCTTTCCAAATCGCGCTCAAACGCTGCTTAAACGCCTTTCAACACATGCAAAATTAAACCTCTCAACACTTCTGCTGAGAGGTTTTTCTGTATCAATGTGGATTAAACATTAAGCTCAAACTTTACTCCGTCTTCTCCATTGAGGAGCTTTTCTGTGTTCTGGAGGTTTGTTTCGTAAATGTGAACATTCCCAAGGTTCAGCGTAATTGACTGCAAAGGAAGTTCTATTTGCCTTGCGATCAGGTACAAATGATAAATGTCTGCTGGCAAGCCGAGATTTGCGTCAGAGCTTCGCTGGTAAGCAGAAACCACAAGTTCACCATTGTCGATCTGGAACTGAATAAGGCTCAAACATGGCGCTTGATTTGTTTCTGCATCTGTAGAGCCTAAGAATAGCACATAATTCTTACTGTTGCGCTTCTCTGTGTTGATTTTCTTTATCAAACCAGGCAGTTTCTCAAAGTAAGTAGGATAACTGTTCACAAGTATGGAACCGCAATAATCCCACCAGCTGATGCCAACATCTCTGTACTTCTCGACGCACCTTTCTCCCTGCATGAACAGTTGCAGTTCGTTTTTCAGTTTCTTTCGTGCGATTGCGTGGCTCTCAAAGATGTCAAGCAAGTCAGCTGGCGTCAAGGAAAGCTGCTGGTTCAAGAGGTATTTTATTCCTCCTTTCTTGTTGGTTTGTGTCTTGCCCTCCGTCATAATCTTCTGGAGGATTGCATAATACTGATTCATTCAGCATAAAAATGTTTAGGGGTTAATGAAAATGTACCAAGGTTTTCACTATCTTTGTAGTCTCTTACTCACATACACAAATACGCTGCAACGCGGTCCAAGGATTAGCCCTCGACTGTGCGTTGCAGCGCATTTTGTGTTAGTATGTGGGTAAGAGAACTACTAACCGGTCGAGGGCTTTATTTATACCCCCGACAAATTGCGTGAAAAACCGTATTTTTATCTGCAAGACATTGATATATCCAAAATAAAATCTTAAATTTGCGTCATGAAAGTCCCAAGATCGGTGGGACGTTACAATAACATGAAAGTCCCTCGATTTCTCAAAAATTATGGTACGCCTGGCGCGTGGGACGTTACAGCATATTGTTCCCTTTGAGCGGAAACTGAAATGAGTAAAGCCGTAGGCTTACGAACCATCTATATTGTTTCCAAATAAGCATATAAAGACCCACGGGCGTAGGGAACTGTAGAGGAGCGAATGAACGCCCCTCTTTTTTTTATTCCACCGAGAATCCTCTGAGCGAGTAAGGCTGTCGTCCTGGCTCGTTGTGCCACCAAAGGCGATACTTCATCGCTACCATCTCACCACCACTGGTCTTGAATCTTGTTCCCGCGGAGGCAAACTGCAAACCTATTTTTGCATGGATAGGATATCGCTTATTTTCCTCATATACATAAGACCAGATATTTGTATTAACAACATGCATGGCCTCGTGTCTATCATTGAACACGATCAGCCCCTCACATACGCTCGGAAGTTCCTTGCCTACCAGCTGACCATCAGCCTCACTGTCGGCCACCGCTATACATTTAGGCACATACCATTCTCCCGGCTTGCCTGTGGAAAGGACGACGCCTTTATAATGAACATACTGGTTCTTTGGGGATCTCCTACTCCTTGCGCCCTTATGGTCCGGGTTTGTTGTCTTCGGCCCTCCTGTCCTGCGATACTTACTTCTGCGTTTCTTTCTCAAAAGCACAAGCTGCACACCCTCAGGGATAACACCGTGACGCACATAGACAGTCGTGCGGTTTTTGACTTTTACCTCAATATGCAGGTTCTCCGAACATATCGTCCATCTACTCCATTCTCCAGCAGAGGAAAGCTCCCTCTTGTAACTCTGCATGTTCGGCAGCAGCTGCTCCTGAGTAACGCGATCCCCTGTGCGATACACATTGATAACATATTCAGAAGCTCCGTTAATTTCCACAGACCCGACACGGCAATGGATTCTCACATTCTCCCTGACATTATCAAGCTGGGTGGACGTGAACACGCCACTCACAACAGGGAGACGCTTCTGAATCTCACCGGAAAGCGTCTCATAATCCGCAAATCGGCTATTAAGAGAAAGGTTGGTCGCAAAGTTGTTAAACTCAGCAGCGGAATAGAGGTTTTCCGTGTCCTTGACATAATCCTTGACATAACGGGCATACCTGCGAATTCTCGCCTCGCTATAAGTAGTCCCGTCCGCCAGGATATCCTCCTTTATTTGCTCGACCCTGATACCGTTTCCGGGGTTATCAGTAGCCTGCAATGGCAGCACTTCGCCATCGATGATGATAATACCGTCCTGTTCTGCTGTTGGCTTCATCAGAATGTATCTCTTACCCCCGATCTGTGCGAGGTTCTGGAGTAATCTGATCTGCTCCTGAATAAAGTTCAGGGTCTGAACTGACAACGGGTAAAGGCCATTACCGCCTTGATCCGCCGATGTTGAAAGATATTGTGCAATGTTCATTAAATTGGGGTATAAATTGGGGTTTTAGAAAGAATTCGGTACTTATCCACCACAGCCTTAACCTTATCAAGCTGCGTGGCGTAAATCATTCCTGGCACCTGAACAATAAAGCAGTTCATGGCCAAGTTCAGCCTTGCCTCATCAGCAAGCACTGGGATAGGGTTGTTCTCAGGATCCTTAAGGCCCTCATCTACTGCATACAGATGGTCTGCCATTCCCTCCGTCTTTGCAAAATGCCATTCTCCACGGTTATCATCATAATCCACAATTTCAAATCCAGTCGTATGAAAGGCCTCGTTAAGTGCAGCGCGCAGATAGCAAACCTGTCCGTTGTGTGTCAGCGTGTAAATATGCCCCTCTCTTGAGGCCGAAAAACGGGCATACAGGCTAACAACCGGGGCACACATGGCTCGGCATAAAGCGAACACCATACTGCGCCTTAAAAAGGTCGGCAGCAGGGTTAAAATCAATTTATCGAAATTAACTTTGAAGATCATTCGGCAACTCTATATGGACGACCTTTAATGACCAGGCTGTTGAGTTCATAATAACCGCTGTAAGGACGGCTATATCCCACAACAGGGATAAATTCACCTGTTCCGTTGGCAGAACATGTCTCCACCTTGGATATATCGGCCACAGATATTCCCTCGACGCCCTGAACAGCAGCCATAAGATCAGAGTTCCTATATTCTCCATTAAAAGGGAGCTGTGAGACTACACCCCGGACTACCTCATCGAGCAGATCCTTGCTGTCATCATCTATTGGGGACAGAGTTATCTGCCTTAGTTCATTATCTGCGTCAGCGTCTGAAATATATGTCGCTTTCAAGATACTTGGGTCATACAAGACTACCAGCTCGACATTTATCTGATCCGCTGGTTCGTTCAAGACCTTAATAGCAACCCCCGCATCCTTAATCTGGGACAGGTAGTATTCGAGGCCGGAAAGTTCATTTGCAGTCAACTGTGTCGGCCTACCTTTGGCATTGTTCTTTGCCACCTTGATAAAGACCTGTGTATTCGACTCTGTGGCTACTGCATATTTTACGACTTTCTTTTTCTCGATTTCCGTTTCGGTCATCCCTGTAGTATCGTAATAATCAGCGATAATGACCCCATCGGCACGAACGAACCTGCCATTATGCATATAGTCAAGAGTTTTCGACACATACCATCTGAGAGTATGAGGACGCAGCGCCTCGATGCGCTCATCTACTTCAATGCGGTGCTTATCAAAAAGCACCTCCAGAACCCAGATGCATGAAGCTACGACATAAAACAACACGCTTTCAAGACTGATGGGAGAAAACGCCTTATCAAATGCCACATTATCATCAAGTCCATACTTGGAGCGCACTGTCTCCTGAGAGATAAAAGCGGAAGCGATTTCCGCCTTTATCTCGGTAATAGTTCTTGCCATTCCTCAGGATCTTAACAGTTGTGCAGCTCATCGATAGCCCTGCGGTAGAATTCCAGATCAATCTCGGGCTGCGCCTCGCCAGCATATCTGGCTTTCATATCATTCTGGATATCCTCAATGACCTTATCTGGGGTCGGAAGTTCCGGATAAACCATAACAGAGAACGATACAAATCCAGAATCTACTTGTGTGGCAGAATCCTGCTGGTGGATTTCCGATGGCACCGCAGATCTTTTGCCCTTTTTCTTTGCCGGAATTTGATTGAAAACAGTCTCGAAATCCCATCGTACAATACAACCCCTTTTGCGACCAGTGTTGAATTGCTCAACAGCAACAGCTTTATCAGCTGCCATAAAATCTCGTGCTGTCATTCGTCAGATGTTTTTTGTTTTAATGCTTTATGTCTTTGTTTACGAAGCGCAAACTTAATGCGCTCGCGATGTTTGAATCTCTTTTTAACAGTCAGTTTGGTATAGTCCTTATCAACATACACAACCTTGAACCACGCTTTATCAATCGCCTCGATATAATCCCTACGCAGCGCATATTCATTAAAGTGCCGCATAAGTCCGAGGTAAGAATTTATGCAGCTCACGAAATACTCTGCCTTTTTCTTTGCAAAATCGGGATTATTAGCAACAAGCTCATTGAACTTATGCAGACGGTTATAAGCGCCGCCTACGGTGCGATTGGCAAGATATTTACGGTCTCGTTTGATAACTGCCCCTATGAACTTCACGCCCTTAGTGTAGTGCTGCAAATAGTATTTATCCTGGTGCACTCGTGTTCCAGATGTTTCCCAAAGATAATCGCGTATCAAAGGCATGGCAGCCAAAAGGTCCTGCTTGTAACGGCTTACCATCACGACATCATCGACATACCTATTTAATCGGATTCCCAGACGATCCTTGATGAAATGGTCTGCGTCATTAAGCAGGAAGTTCGCGACCAGTTGGGACGTCAGATTACCTATCGGCAGACCGTACCCGGACGGGACGGTAAAGAGGCTTTTGTTTACTGCTAAGCCCTCCCATTCTGCGGGATTACCTTTGATAATGCAGTTGTTTTCCGGGGCGTTCAGCAGTATTCTATTACACAGGAACAGTAGCGTATCAAGATCATCGCCCTCATATTTCTCTGCCAGGAAACGGCATAATTTATCGGTGATTAACTGGCGGTTAATCGACATGAAAAAACCTTTTAAGTCGTATTTAAGCACCCAGCAGTCACGGGTATAATTAGCAGATTCCTGTTGGATCATATCAGCAAGACCATTGATTCCAGCAAGGGTGCCCTTTCCTTTCCTACAGTTGTAACTTTCGCCGATGAAGATGTTTTCCAGAAGTGGCTCGATTCTTATTGCAATCCAGTGATGGACCACGCGATCCCGGAAGTCTGCTGCGAAGATCTCGCGTTTTACGGGCTTTTCAACGATAAATGCAATGGAACGCCCAGGTAAATAAGTCCGGCTGTTTATCTGATCGCGCAGAAGCAGCAGGTTTGCCTCGTGGTCAATCTCGAAAATAACAGCATTAGCTGTACCTCTCTTGTGCCGTCGGCAATCCATATAAGCCTCATAGAGACTTTCATAACTTATGCAGATATTTCCCATTGTGTTTTCCATCTTCTCATGAAATTCGGACACTGCACGCACATAGTTATTGTTGTTCCTATTGTTGTTGTTCGTGTTGCCATTGTTCATATTGACGTTCCACGCACACCACTCCATGCGCTTGTCTTCTGCGACTGTCTTGCTCTTAACTCTATATGAGAGTGCGCAGACCTTTTCATTTAAGAAAATTACTCTCTCCTGAAAGCCGTGACCGCCAGGACCCTCGTTTACACATTATTTAATCGTGCTGCCGTAGCCTTTCGCCAGGTGCCTAACTGTTGGGAAATATCTGTCATAAGCTCTGAAATATTCGTCATCTTCTGGGTTGATATAGCCCCGTTTTCATTACAGAGGCGGAGATATGTGTTAAGCACGGTGAAGATCGTGAGGGCGCGGTCAATATACTTGACACGCTCCGCCATGGATCTTGTTTCGTAAGCATAAATGATTGCTGCGATCATGTCAGTTGCACGATCCAGCGATTTCTCCCACAGAACCCGCCTCCATTTGACCGGCACATGGTCTGATAGATCGCACATCATCTGAATCAGTTTATATGTGCTTACATACGCTTTTGCTGTTTTCTCAATCTCTGCCATAGGGCCACAAAGATACTGCTATATTGTCAGACTTTCCCAAAATCCTCAAAAAAAATCCGCTTCGCTCACCTTAAGGATGAGCGAAGCTTAAAGAGAAAAGGTCGTCGCTTCGCTCCTCAAATCCTAATAATCAAAATGAAAAGCGGACACCGCACGCACATAGTTAAGGTTGCTCCTAAGGCCGTAGTACGCGAAGCCATTGCTCAAACCGACGCCCCACGCACACCACTCGTCATATTGGGTGCTTGACCAGTACCAGTCTGTATCAATCAACGCAAACGAGTCGCCCCCGTTATTAGCCGCTTGCATAAGGGAGTTTATAGCCGTTTTATTAAGATAAATCAGATACAGTTGGCCTGCTGACGGCAAGAAACATTGGGCGCGATAGTCTGTGCTTCTATTGCCACAATAATCAGCAGCAGGGGCGGATTTGCAAACTGTAAGGATCTTCGCAGTGTTGAGGTTACCGTCATAATCCTTTCTTGCGCGCTCCACTGCATCATTCCAAACTGTACCCCAATCTCCATCAAATTTATCTGTTTCCGGGAAAATCAGTGCCATAGTCGGCAACGCCTTGCCATAGTCGCGATTTGAGCACCAAGGCATATAACCATCAGCCTTAGAATCTCGCTCAATAACAAATGATGCATCTGATGTTGCAACGAGTATTCCGTCATACCAAGCATCATCCAGCCCCTCCGCATCATCTGCGTCCCACAGCATAGCCTCTTCTTCACTCCAAAGATCTTCTATGAAAGACTCCGTAACAAGTGGCACACCGCGCGATGTGCCGGTATCGCTATTATAATAGCAAGCTTGCCCAAACATCCACACCCCGATAGGGAAATTCCACAGTTCGATAGTCCTGCTTTCCTGGCAAGCCTCATAAGCGAACTGGAATGACGCAGCCATGCCGTCGAGCTTTGAAAATACTGTGTACTGGTAGCCTTTCAGCACCTCAAATGTCACTTCTCCGTTCTCATCCACCTCGTACTCCTGACGAGGCACAGATACCATAGGCACACCACCTATTGAAAACTGGTCAAGATATACCTTTGCGCCGGTCACATCCACGCGCGACTGTCCGTCATAGGCCTGTACCTTGACTGTCACGCGCTCGCTTTCCAGATTGCCGAGCGCCTCGATCACCTCGCCACTGGCATTGACCAGTGCGAGCATAGTTCCGCCGACCATGTCCGGCGTGATGCTTTTCGCAAGGACAGCATCTCTGATTGCCTCCGCAGTCTGGCGGAGCTCAGTTGTCTTAAATTCCTGTTTCATTGTTATGCAAACTGTGATGTAAACTCATTTGTAAATATGTTGGTGTGCTGGATAGGCTCAACAGGATCCGCAGAACCCATGATGTCAGCCAAGCCGTCATCCTCAGGGATAATCGTGATGAGCTCGGCGATAGTCCTTTCGTCCACCATAGCAGCAGGACAAATGCCATCTGCCGCATATTCAGATACAACTTTCTTATCAAGCACATCCGCAAGCTCGTAAGCAAGCGACTGGCCGACCTCCAGTTCATCTGTGATCGACAGACCGTTTCGCTCAGCAAGGGCAAATACAGCCTCAAATGAGCCGCATTCCTGTAATGCTATGTCTGCCAGGCACTGCCTATGTTTTGCGATGGTCTTCATTACTGAACCGTTATTGTATTGTCATCATCGTATGTTATTCGGGAAACTTCCACCCCAGCAGCGCGACACATCTGTTTAGCCTTAGCGCACCATAACCTGGAGGTGATACCGCCCTGCATCTTTGCAGCCTCGGCTCCAATCAGTGGCCGTTCCCGGAATTCCCCTCGTGCAGCCACCAGCGCGTGCTCAATCACCTGCTGTGATGTCTCGCCTATGGCAAGGGTGCCGTCCTCTATAAGCAGATCCCCGGTCTGCACATCTATCAGTAAGCCTGTCATTCAAGTTTTCCGTTAATGGTTCCTGATTTGCCGTCCACGCTTGCGGTACCAGTGACCGCTATATCTGAAACCATGCTGTGCAGGGTCTCTGCGATAGTCGCCGCTACTATCTTGGTAGCAGGGTTTGTTTCCGATGCTTCTGTAGCAATCTTGCTAAACCCGTCCATCAGCTGGCGAACATATTTGTCTTTATCGAATGCCATTGCCTAATGCTTTATTTTGTCGTCCAATATCTGACTAAAATTCTCCTTGTTTGCAAGATGAGGGGCCAAGGTACCCGCAAGGGATGCCTTGAATGTCGCCCCGCCATCCATCGGCGCTACAGGGGCCGAGGATATTGCGTTGATGATTGCATCGATGCGTGCGGACATTGTATTGAGCTGCTTCTGCAATTCCTGGGCGTTGGCCATAACCTCGCTGCCTCCGTTAAATACCGTATTCTTGCCATCAAATTCAACTGTTGAATCTTTGACCTTTATCTTTCCTGTTCCATCCTCAAATGACATCTCTGTGTCTCCGATCTTCACTAAGATCTTTGTCACTTCGCTCATCATCAGGACGGTTGCAACGCTTGGTGAAATAAAGCCCACCAGCACATAAGATCCGACAGCCGGGAATGATACGACGCCGTCCTCCTGTTCCTGGTTCGCCTGTAGGTTTACACCCAGCAGTGGGGCACCCTCATCGATGGGGGTGCATTCGATTGTGCGCATGTCCTCATCGACAGAATCCACTACACAGATCTTGTTATACATCTCTGTGCCGTTCTGGGCCATCAGCCGTATTGCGTTCCTTATATCCATTATTCTGCGACTCTTGCGCCCAGCGTGATCTCCTGTCGAAAACCGCTGGAGCCAAATGTTATCTTATTCTTTTCAACCTGGTACTTGCCTTTTTTTACTCCGTCAATCTTCATCCCGACAATATCAAGGCAATCCAAGAGCTTTGCCCCAAATGTCGTAAAGGATCCTGTCAGTCCGTCACGTTTCAGGCGTTCCAGTTCCTGCTTTCCCCATGCCTTTGCCTCTGATTCACTTTTGCCGTAGCAATGGAGGACGCGCTTCTCGCCTCCATTGTCACCGACTTCAACCTTTATCTTCTTGTTGTTTGGCTGGAGACTCACGACTTTCAGCTTTATCTTTACATCTTCCGCTTTCTGTTCCTCCAGGCTTGAATCAGAAATAATGTTCACCCCGGTAGAGAAAACCTGCCTTATTCCCGCATTGTGGCTGAAAAGCACTCCGCAATAGAGAACCGGTTCCTCATCCTCCAGCCTTATGAAAGATCTGATGCTATTCTCTTTCAGATGTCCCAGAAGTTCCGCGACAGTTTCAACATTAACTCTATACTGTCCCACATTCTGCTCGCCAAGCACCTTATATTTGATTGACAGGCCCTGATCTTTCAGAAGCGTCTCAATATCTACGGAAGCATAGGATTTCTTTACAGCTGGCGCCTGCTTGAGCATAAACATCTCATCCTCGCATTTTATTGTCAGTGGGGCCTTGAATCCCAACTGTGTGACATAACCCTTGAACACAAGCTGCAAATCATCGTCATAACCAAGCCAGACTGAAACCTTATCACCCCGCTTGATCGGGGTTGAGGATTCGCCCTGCCATTGGGTTTTCCGTGGGAGTGTCAGCGTACAGGTAGTGGTGAGCGCATCCATATCCCGCACGACTTCACATGCGGTGATCTTCTCGAACACCCAGGTTCTTGCACTCTTGATCTCTACCTTTACACTCAGTTTTAACATCGCTTAAACAGTGGTTAAACCCTTGTTAATAATCGGTTGATTGTATTACATAGTCGTCATCCGAAATGGCAGACACTTCCACCACCTGACGGTTTGCATAGGTCATCTGCTTCGCCGAGAACCCCGTCACCACCATCCTGTTCACCCCGAACAGATCCAGAAAGACACTGCTGACTTCCAATGCGGAATCCACTTCAAGAATCTCGCGCAAGACACCCATAGCCTTTTCCGGGTACTGATCTATTATCTCATTGTTGGAGTCCACCGCGATCAGTCCGATGCTGATTGAAATCTGATAGTCCCCGTCTGTGATATATTCCTTTATCGTTCCCTTTCTGCCTACAAGCGCGGTCTTCACGATCTGCTTCTGCTTGTTTATTGACACAGTGGCGTCATTTATCAATAAAACACCCTTATTCGGGACTTTTACCACAAGGTCGGTAAGAGTATAGCGTCCAAGCCAATAATCCTCGGATTTGGCCCATTTATCTTCCGCAAGCGATATGGCACGGCTGCCTGTTCCCGTTGATGATGGGAGCGCTGGGTATTTCGTTCCCTCCAGCCCATAATCATTGAAAAACTGATCATTCCTTTTCTGATCAGGATGGAACCGGTACAAAAGGGCCTTACCATGCTGAGCCCAGCCCGCTGCCACAAATGCAGCATCAACTATTTCAAGATTATAGTCCTTCATCAGACGGCGTAGTTTATATCGTTAATGGCAGATACCAGAACTTCGGCCACCATGTCCTTGATCCGTTCCGCACTTTCCTGCATGTTGGTTGTCTCAATCGTGAAGTGATCCACCACTTTCTCAATGACTACATTGATGTTCTTTATGCGGTCAGCTTTCTCCGCCCCTCCACCGATTCCGCCAAGAGTACCGGCGATTGGGCTTGCAGCTGGGGCGATACTTGGATCCGGATCTTGGAGCCCGGATTCAAGGCCTTGCAGCATTTCAATGGTCGGGTCCTGCTCAACATCCGGCGTTTTCTCTTTCTCAATTTCTCTCTGATATGCATCTTTGAATGCGTTCGCTGCTGTCTTTCCGTAATTCGCGAATGATGCCCCAATCTTCTTCACTTCATCGCCAGCAGCACCCCACTGGAAAGTAACAACCTTGCCAATAACCTTTGCAATGCCGCTGATAACCTCCCATGCAAGCATGAAAGAGCCTTTGAATGTTTCCCAGATAAACGCCCCAACGCCCTTGATGACCCCTCTGAACTTCGCTGACACGTTCCAGAAATAGGTGAATAACGAGCCGATGGCTGCGATAATAGCGATTATCCAACCAATCACAGGAATGTTCTTTATAGCGATCCCTACGGCCTTGCAAGCCGTAACGGCAGACACCTTGAAAGCAGTGAAGCTTGTGGTTGCAATGGTCGAGAATGTTGCCGATGCAGTTCCGCCTGTAACAAGGGAAAGGACATACGACCCCAGCGCCTTGATGCCCTGCATGAGCCCGACAGTCGCAAACCTCGCTGTCGCTATGGTGGCCTGCAAGATATTCCTTGCAAAACCCAATGACTGAACTTTGCCGACGGATAGATAACCATTGAACATCCCAAGCGTCACCCATGCCTTGGTTGCAGCCAGGCCTCTCATGCCGGTAGTTACCAGATTTATCAGAGGTATCAGCTGGGCCACAGGAATAAGGGACTGCGATATTACAGACACCCATATACCAAGGTCACCTGTAGCATTAAAGATGGAGATCTTGATGTCATCAAACCTGGTCTGAATCCTCGAAAGGCGTTCATTATAGGTTTCCATGATGATCTCGCTCTGCTCGACAGCCGTATTCGTGCCGGTGATTGCTTCTGTCCAGGCATCAACCTGGTCTATACCTTGAACGAGAGCCGTGGCAGCTGCGGAGTTCTCGCGTCCGAAAAGTTTCGTAAAGAGCGCACTGTCAGACATTACCGCCTGCAATGGCCTCAGTCGTTCAGTCAAGCTCTTGGTCTTATCGGTGAGCAGGTTTATATCGACCCCGGCAGCAGTCAGTTCCTCCTTGACATCCTTTGGCAAGAAACGGCCCTGAGCGAGAATCGACATCACGTTTCGCAATGCGACACCGCCCTCCGCGCCTTTCTTTCCGGCCTTATCAAGCACCTGTATGGCTGCGTTTGTCTCCGCAAATGAGACGCCCGCAGACTTAGCCATCATACCGCACTGTTGCAGGGCCACCTGGATTGTCGGAAGCTCCGCAGATCCCTCCTTTCCGGCAGCTGCCATGATGTTCATCATTTCGGCCATCTTCCGGCTTGCCTCCATAGGATCATCAAGCGAAATGCCGTACTGGTTCATGGCGGTAGTCAGAACAGTAGCAGCAGCCGTAGCATCGCCACCCATCGTCTTGCTCAGGATCGCAATGTTACGGCCCATTTCCTGCATCGCAGCGGGGGTCTTAGCAAGTTCCGGCGACAACTGCGACAGAAGCAGCTTATATGATTCCACCGCCTGAGCAGCGGAACCGCCGAACTCTTTTGCTGTAGCCCTCGCCTTGCTTTCAATATCCGCAAGAGCCTCACCCGTGACGCCCGAAATGGCTGAAAGGTCAGCCAAAGAAGCATTGAGAGCTGCTCCTGGGGCAATCGTGTTTTGAAATGTCTGATTGAGATTTTCAATATACTGGGTCGCCTGGTTAAACTGGAAAAGCTTGTTCTGGAAGATTTCAATTCCGGAGGTGGAATCCTTGATCTTCCTGTTCAGTTCATCGACATTTTCCGCGATATCAACGACAGCAGCACTACAGTTTCCTGTAATGTTGAACGCATAATTGAAAGTATAATTGCTCATTGTGTGTCGATTGATAAAAAATGATTATATTTGCGAAAACATCAATCACCATGTTAGGCACGATTTTAGGCATACTCTATACGATCGGTATCATTTCCGTCATTGCTTACGCTGTATGGCCGGAATGGTTCCGCAAGCATGAGTCCTAACCGTTCTGCGGACTAAATAGCCTCGAAAGTATCTTTGCGAGATTCACAAGCCTCGTGCGTTCAAGCCATGCCGCTTCCTGAAACATCATCGCCCACTGTTCATCCGATAGTGTGTCCGGGTCTATCCCGAAATTCGCTCTGATGAGGGCACACCCTTTTGCGATTTCCCCGTCTTCATCTTCGTCCGACAGGTGGTGTGCCTCTACAAGTTTTTTAGCGTTCCCAGATAACGTCCGAACAAAGAACCAAGGGCCTGCATCGCTGCCATCTTATAGAGGGCGTCAGTCTTAAGGGCCTCAGATCCTCCGAGCCAGCAGTTATCAAAAATCACCTCGCTTGCCTTGACCTCATTTGTCTTGCTGAGCGCACTGACCGCGTGCATTGTCTTCATGTCCGGACGACGGAAATATCCCACATGGTCCTCTTTGGTCTCATCGTCAGGGATGACAATCTCTGAAACCCTGCCATGCTGATTTTTCCACGCCTGTATCATCTCGGCTGATACACCGCCGTTAATTACCTTGTTTGTGTTCTCCTTGTTATTCATATATCTGCTCTAAATAAAAAGTCAGGACGGGCGAAACACCCGCCCCGATGATTAAACATATTAGGCCAACTTGCCCCAGTCGATGAAGCCAGGCAGAAGCTCCAGCTCCACAGGGATGCTCATGTCGCCCTCCTTTGTATCTCGCTTGTTCTCGACAAACTGACAGTTGCGGATCTTATCCGTCACGATCTTTCCGTTTGCCGGAAGATATGACACTGTGATATCGAAAGGTGCTATATCCTGAATGCGTCCGTTCACGCTCTGACTCTGTATGGCGACAACCTCGCTCATGATCAGCGTGATCTTGGCACTCGGGGTGATTCGCCCCTTACCTCGACCTACAGGATGGCGCCCGGCACCATAGATATTCTGCATGTCCTGTTTGTCTCCGTAGGAAATGGCTGTGATTCCGGTAACAGGCACGCCGTTGATGCAAAGTACCACGTCAGCCCAGCCGTATTCCACACCGTTAATCAACGGAATTCCATTGTTGTGCATTGTCGTTCTGTTTTAATGGTTACACACTTGCTGCAAATCCGATCTTGATGCCGAGCCTACGCATTACACCTGTCGGAACATTGGTGATGACCATCTCCACCTCAGAAGTAGAAAGCACATTCTGGTTCGGATCAATCTCCACCTTGTAGCCACTGAGCTCACCGGCTTTTTCCATGTCTTCGAGGGCCTTGTTTGCAGTGATCTGCAAATCCTCCACTACATAGGTCGCAAGCTTGCCAGTTGATGAATCAACCTTAAGCGGACGGCCAAGCTTAGGGAGCGTGTATGTGCGCACGCCTCTGCAAGCCTTATCCATCGTCCTTACGGCCTCAATATAGGCATAGTCCGATGTAGCAGCATCCATGGTGTGAGAGTCATTGAAGTATGACCCTGCAAATCCGTCATAAGTGACGAAATACAAGTATCTGGAAGCATCAAGCGCCTCAATAACAGCACGGTCAAGATCTCTCAGGAGTGTTCCGTCGCCAAACGCCGGAACAGCGATTCCTGTAGGGAACTTCTCAACCCATGCGATACTTTCGTTCACAGCAGCTGCTGAACATATACCCACAAGATCACCGAGTCCGGAAACGGATGCTTTGGAGGCGTTATCTGCACTTGCGTACAGTTCCGCAGCTACGCCTGCTCCGTCCTGTCCGATGATGACAGAAACACCGTACTGGTTGGCACCTGCAAGATCTGCCGGCATAGCCGTCACGTCAAGCACTTTCGGGGCGTAAAGGATCTGCATTGGTCTGTCCTGAGATTCCAGCGCGTTGTGCACCGCCTTAAGGCTGTTAAGCACTGTGGCCGACAGTTCAACAGTTCCGTTCCATACACCAACCTGGCGGATCTTACCGCCTGCGTAGTCCTGCATCTTCTTGATCTCTGCAAATGTTGGGTTACTGGTTGCAGGCTTGAAGATACCGACATACAGGGTAATAGCCGGGTTGCAGCTGTATATAGAACTGAGGATATAATGCAGGACGCGGATTTCCCACGCCGCAGCATCAGCCTTGATTCCCAGTTTCTCAGCAGTCTCTATGGTAGAGACAGCCTGAATGCGGGCCTTATCTGTAAAGCCCTCAGGTAATGTGCTGCCGTAGAACAGGAGACCTGAAATATGGTCTTCCCCTGGCAGTGAACGAGGGATATTCCCGTTCGTCCTTGTAATCTTAAGCTGCTGCATTATTCGTCGGTTTTATTGTTCTCTCCTGCATTCGCATCTGAGCCCTGGCCATCTGAATTGCCCTGGTCGTCAGTATTCGACCCGCCTGCGTCGCCCTGATTGTCGGCAGATCCGTCTGACTTCTGCCCTGCATCCTTATCCGTGTCATCATCGGCAGCGAATGCCTGTGCCTTTGTCAGAGTAACGACAGCCTTGTTCTTAAGAGAGCGGGCATGGTTCTTTGCATCGCAAAGGGCATAGAACGGCGTTCCGTCAGAAGTGATATGCACCTCTTTCATTTCCGGATTGGCCGCAAAAACCTCCTTTGCAATCTTCTTTGCAGAAGCATCCTGAACAGTCTTGCCCGTCTTGGTTGTTGTTTTCCTTGTTGCCATTGGTATTGTGTTAAAATGGTTTCAAATATCGTTTAAGTATCTTCCATGCTATCCATAACAGAAAGCAAATCAGAGCAGCAATCCCCAGATAAAAAAATGTCTTCTGGATCCAGGACATCCCAAACCTTTCATCAGTTTTCAGTTCGGTCTTGATGTCCGCTGTTGTATCAGTGGCAAGGGTTCCATTATCCTGGCACTCCAGTTCCACTGTGGAAATGCTGCGGGTATCGCTCACGACAGTATTGCTATCCACCTGCTGAGTTGCACGTCTGCGTTGTTCGGTACTCCGTTTCTTGACCGGGGGCGTTCCCGTCGTAGAATCGACAGGCAAAGAGGTATCAAACTCCTCTGTGACTGTCACGACCTCCTCATCCTCACGGAGCGAACTGACCGCATCCTCGGTCATTATCTGCCGGATGGAATCCGTCTGCATGGCATTCAGCTGCTGCTCAATCGCAAGCTGTGTCTGCTGGAGGAGATCGATCTTCTCCTCCATCTGCGCCATCGTCCTTTGAGCCTTTTGGTAGGTCCCGCAGCCCGATAAGGACAGGGCACTCATCATGATGCTCGCAACGATTGGCAGTGTCGATCGCCTTACGCAGACGCGCCATCTCCCGCTTGGTCGAGCCAAGATCCTTCCGTGTTGCACTGAGCTCATCTTTTGTCGTTGTCAATTCCCCTCTGACTGAGGCAAGTTCCTCCCTCAGAGGGGCAAGTATATCCTCTATGAGTATTCTGGTGGCGTGCTCCGCATTGTCGAGCCTTACTGTCTCTGCCTCTGCCTTAGCCTTTTCCGCTTCGGCTTTTGCTTTGAGCACCGTCGAGCGGAGCGTGAACAGGGCAATGATCAGCGCGATAAGACCGCCACCAAGTACAAAGTTTAGTATCTCGCTGGTCTGCATTGTCCTATTGATTTATGCCTATCTCTTTCAGGAATGTCGGCACATTAAATGACGGACAGGCCTTGTTTACACCAGGAATATCACCGTGTCCTATAATCCTGACATTTGGATGTTTCCTGTGGAAGTTCAGGATATATTCAGCAAGAGCCTTACGCTGTGCTTCTGTCCTGGTGTCCTTAGGCTTTTTCCGCTTATCGAGGCCACCAGCATACACTATATGTCTGCTGACGCCGTTGTAGCCTTTGGCACCATTGGTTATCTCCCAGTCATCAACCCACGCGTCTTCATTGTTATCGACAAGCCTTTCAACAGTTCCGTCAAGATGGATAAGGTCCGTATATCCTACCTGCTTCCAGCCCCTACCTTTCGGATAAGGAGCAGTGTGCCACGCCCGAATAGCATCGGAAGTTACCTCACGACCTTGGGGCGTGGCAGTGCAGTGAATAACAAGATATTTCAGCTCCTTTTTCATCTGCTCGAACTATTCGAGTTTAGGCCTTTGCGCTCACGATTGCACCCAATCCCTCAGCCTTAAGAGGCAGACAGATGTTGTATGTGCGCATAGAGAAAAGATTCTCCTGGTTCTCAGGGTTGCTTGCAGCATCCTTAAGGTATGACTTGGTGGATCCGTCTGCACGCATCGCACGTCCCAGGCAGAATGCTACTGAGCACTGCATATTGTTTGCTCCAGGAACAGATCCATACGCAGTCTTTGCCAATGTAGTGACATCGTAGTAAGGGCATTCGTCATACTCATAGATGTCGAACCCGTAGATCTTCGAGATCTTACCTGTCTGATAGTCATAATACTGGTTTGCGAACTTCTGGTCATTCTCAAGCATATCTGCAACATGATCCGCACAGAGGACGAGGATACGGCCCTGCTTTGGTGCCTTAGCCTTATCAAATGCTTTCTTAAGCTTCGCGATATCCTTTCTGACCATAGTCTTGCGTCCATCCTCAGCAGTACCGCTTGTAAGGACAACAGGTGTCTTTGCGGTATTCTCAGCAGGGGCAAGTGCATGGATCGCACGAGAATACTTCTTTTCCTTGAACGCCTCCGTGTGCTTCTCGATCACGACAGCCATCTTATCGTATGATATTGCATGAAGTTCGTCGTCAGTGATACGTGTCGGCTTGGACTGGAACTTATCAAGGGTGACAGCCTTATCTCCATCCGGAAGATCCTCGATTTCGAGCGGGTATGTATTATTATTCACAAGGATGGTAGGGTCTCCGCCAAGGTCCACGAAGTGGATGACATCCTTATTCACATACTGGTCATAGCTGCGGATTCTGTTATACCAGCCCACAGACTCATCGTCAGACCTGAACGCCTTGATGAGCTCGCCGGTCCACACCTCGGCAAAGATGCCGACCCTCATAACCCCCGCTGGGGCAAAATTACCGATAGCCGATGCAGCCACGGAAATACCGTTCGCCGCCACTGCGCCGGTTGCAGGGTCAAAGCCTGCAATTCCTGCGATTGTCGCACCCGCTACCGAGTTGAATGCGACGCCTGCAATGAGCCCTAAAAGGGCAAAAAGAAACTTTTTCATTCGTCGTTGATTGGTTTAGAATGTAGGGTTTACTCCGTAATGCTCCTTGTAGAGCTTACAGTATTTCTCGCGGTCATTCTCGCGCATCTCCATCAGCTGCTCTGCTGTATGCTCCTCCCATTTGAGGTTGAGCGGGGCGCTGCCACCGTTAGGATTGATGACCTCTGTCGGCTTCTTTACCGGGTTGTAGAGATTCATGGTCTCGCGCAGATCGTCAAGGCCAACCTTTTTGCCGAGATTGATAAAATGATCCTTTTTGTCTGCCGGGATCCTGTGCTCGTTAATGGCAGCCTGGACTGCGTCTGTGATGCGCGCGAGTCTCAGCGTGTCATTCTCCTGCTGCAACTGCCGAATCGCAGTCACAGCCTGCTCCTCAGTCGAAGCCTCCGCCAGACCGAGTGTCATAAGAATTCTGTTCATCGAAAATTGTGTTAAGGTTTGTGTATTGTCGTCGCCACCGTCCTCACCGTCCGGCCCGACATTTTTCTTAAGAAGTGGGAGTAAGGCTGCATCCTCATCCATGGCAAGGGTGAGGACATTGCCGTTCTCGTAGATCTTGCAGCACTGCAATGCGTCATCGTTAGCCCCGATATCCACGATTGAAACCTCGTTGAGCTTCGACTTCGTCACTGTTGGTCTGGTCTGTCCGGGAACAAGTAAAGCGGGGTCCTCTGATATCTCGATGACCTCCAGCCCTGCCGAAAGCATACGGAGCGTTCCGCGTTCCCATTTCTGGGCGATAATCTTCTCCTCATCAGTATCTCCGTCGATCTGCGGCGTGCCATAGAGGACATCACCGTCGATGCGGATGTTCGTTATCGTTCCGATAGGAAGCCTTGCGGAACGTGTGTGCATGTATAAGAGGATTGGGTTCTTTTTGTACTGCTCCAGGTTGATTCCCTCCGTCAGTACACGTGAGCCGTAGCAGTTGAGCCTCGGCGTAGAAATTACAGCTTCTTTCATTCTTTCATAAATAGGCTTCGGGGATGCCGGCACCGCCTGCGGTCCCGGCACGCCCTCGGCCAGCGTCGCAAAAAAGGGGTTTCGTAGCGGAGGCGGGAATCGAACCCGCGACCTTGAGGGAATGAACCTCACGAGCTACCTCTGCTCTACTCCGCGTTGTTTATGTCGCAAAATTGACATAATCCGGACACCGTAACAAACAGAGTGTAAAAACCTTACACTCTATTTTACAACCCGAAGATTCAGAGGCATTTTTGCGTCGCAAAAACACTTTTTTCAAACGAGATCTTCAATATGAATGGGAAAAAACATTAACATAGAGCGTAAGGAATTTGCCGAAACTCTATACATGCAGGGCGTCCCGCAGAACGCTATCGCCGAGAAAGTCGGAACATCTGCGAACACAATAAACAGATGGGTCAAGGAAGGAAGCTGGGCCGAAAAGAGAGCTGCACAGTCACTGACCAGAAAGGAGGTCGTTAATAATGTCCTCAGGTCGGTAAATAAACTTGCAGAGAAACTTGGAGAAGTTGAGGATATTAGCTCTGTCAGCGGTATTGCTGACCAGCTTTCCAAGTTGTCGGCCACGATCAACAAACTTGACAAAGAGGCCTCAGTCGTGGACTTCGTCGAGTGCTTCATGGCATTCGGACGTTGGCTCGAATATCAGGCAGAAACAGATCCGGAAATCACAGCCGAGTTCAGAAAGATGGTCAACAAGTACCAGAACAAATATATCCTCGAACTTCTCGGCAGCAAGGCACAGTAATATATGGCAGCACGCAAGAAACAGAAAGATGCTCTGCGGGAATGGAACCAGTGGTGTGAGACAGTACAGACCAGTACCGCGCTGAAAGCGCAGGAGACCACAGCGCAGAAGAATGCACGCATCAAGCGACTGCGTGCCGATTATCCCGCATTCGTGGACTATTATTTCCCGCACTATACGGATGACCCCGTAACCGGGAAACACACAGCGTGCGCTCCTTTCCACATCAAGGCAGCCAATACCATACGAAAGGAACGCAACCTGCAATATGCTGCGGAATGGGCCCGTGGCCACGCCAAGAGTACCCATTTCGACATCTTCATACCTCTGTGGCTTAAAGCCCAGGCAGTCCCGGAACTCCATGTGATGGTGCTGGTCGGCAAGAGTCAGGACAACGCAAACACGCTACTCGGTGACATTCAGGCAGAACTTGAATTCAACCAGCGATATATAGCAGACTTTGGCAAACAAAAAAATGAGGGTTCCTGGCAAGATGGTGAATTTGTCACAGTGGACGGAACCGCTTTCTTTGCCCGTGGCCGTGGCCAGTCTCCGCGAGGTCTCAGGTATCGGAGCCATAGACCCGATTATGTAGTCATAGACGACTTGGATGATGATGAGCTTGTAAACAACCCGGACAGAGTCAAGAGGCTCACCAAATGGCTCAAAGAAGCACTGTTCGGAACACTTGACGGAGGGCGCGGACGTTTTATCATGGTCGGCAACCTTATCGGCAAGTGCAGCGTTCTGGCAAACTTCATCGCTTCAAAGGGCGTGATCACACACAGGGTCGATGCCATAGACAAAAACGGCGAGCCATCTTGGAAAGAGAAATGGACTATCGAAGAGCTCCAGGCAATGCAGCAGTTCATGGGTTATATATCATTCCAAAGGGAAATGATGAACAACCCTATCACGGAGGGCGCGATCTTCCGTCGTGATTGGATCAAGTGGAAAAAGCGCTTGCCATACAGCAGATATGATCATCTCGTGGCCTACTGCGACCCGTCTTTCAAAAGCTCGACAAAGAACGACTACAAGGCCATCAAACTGTGGGGCAAGGTTGGAACAGAGTTGCATAATCTTGGGGCATTCGTACGCCAGTGTTCCGTGGCCGAAATGGTAAGGTGGTTCTATGATCTGCATGAGAAGATGATCGCAGCTGATGCGGTGTGTGATTATTTCATTGAGGCGAACTTCCTGCAGGACACCCTGCTCGATGAGTTCACCCGCGAGGGCAACCTGAGAGGGTACCAGCTTCCGATCAGAGGCGACAAACGAAAGAAGCCGGATAAATTCCAGCGAATTGAGGCCGTTTCTCCACTATGGGAAAGAGGGTTTGTCTATTACGATAAATCGCTGGAGGAGGATCCTGACATGAATGCAGGACTGGAGCAGACACTGGCGTTCGAGAAAGGAATGAGCGGACATGACGACGCCCCTGATGCTGATGAGGGCGCAATCTATATTTTACAACAGCGTACACGCGTGGAGGCTTTCAAGCCATCCATAGGCAGACGCACAACACCAAGGAACCAATGGTAAAGTTTTTCAAGGCAGTAGTGTTCAGTATCAGGCTGAACAGGGAAATCCGCAAGGCAAAGCGCGGTAAGGCACGCACCGGGCACAAGCACATGGTCCTCAATATAGGAGGGAAACCGATGTGTGTAAGCAAGATGCACATCTCTAACCTCATAGGAAAGGGAGGTGTGTTCAAAGAGGGCACTCAGATGTCCGATATCTCAAAAGTGGCACTGTTTATTGCGAGGTAGAGAATGTTTCTGAATACCGAAGATTACCGCGTCGTATGTAGCGACGCAAGCCTTGATGTCATTACACAGAGCAGCGATGAAATCCGCCAGAAAGCAGAGCGTACTGCAATGGAGGAGGTTGCGGGATATGTGCGTTCACGATACGACATCGATGAGGCTTACCAGGCAGAGGGCGAAGACAGGAACCCTCTGCTCGTTCAGCTTACCGTCAGTATAGCTCTCTATTACCTCGGAATGTGGCTGCCTCATTTCATGGCCAGCGACAATCGCGAAATTCTGTATGAGAATGCGATCGCCCGTCTGAAAGACATTCAGAAAGGGGCGTTTACCCCGGATCTTCCACAATACACAGCAGAGGACATCGAGGGTGAAGACGCAGGACAGCCTATGAGATTCGGGTCCATGAAGCGACAGAATTACGATTATTAAACACCGTTCAAACACTGATTAAATGGCAAAGAAAAACCATACTGAGCCGCAGGTTACCATCGAATCGCTACGGCTCGCTGCCAGGGAACTGAACGCAAGGAACGGCAGCGCCGAGCAGCGAAAGAACCTGCTCGCAATGCTCACTCAGAAGACACAGTACCTGACAAAGCAGGATATCGCAAAATGGCGCAGAGCTTGGCAACAGGCAATCAGCATTGACAATCCCAACCGCTCGGCCCTGTACGACATTTATACCGACGCCCTCATTGATCTGCACCTTACAGGATGTATCTCTCAGAGAGAGGGAAAGACGCTTCTCAAATCCTTTGTCATCCGCAAGGCTGACGGCAAGGAGGATGAGGACGCAAAGAAGATATTTGAAAGCCAGTGGTTCTATGACTTCGTGCATCATGCGCTCGAAAGCCGGTACTGGGGTCATTCTCTTATCCAGCTTGGCGATATTGTTACCGATGAGAATGGGGTCCGCAGATTTGCGGATGTTACGCTGGTACCAAGAAAGCACGTAGTGCCTGAGTTCGGCGTACTGCTCCAGCAGTTGGGCGATGACCCAAAGAAAGGTATCGACTACAGAACCGGGCCGATTGCAGACTGGTGCGTAGAGGTCGGTGACAGCACGGATCTTGGCCTACTCTTGAAATGTTCGCCCCATTCGCTGTCAAAGAAGAACATGGCTGCATACTGGGATGTCTTCGGCGAAATCTTCGGAATGCCTATGCGTATAGCAAAGACCACATCGCAGAACCCATCAGACAGAAAGCAGATCGAGGCGATGCTGGCCGAGATGGGAGCAGCTGCATGGGGCCTCTTTCCGGACGGAACCGAAATCGACATCAAGGAGTCCACCCGAGGGGACGCATACAATGTCTATGACAAACGCATAGACAGGTGTAATTCCGAGATCTCAAAGGGAATCCTTAACCAGACAATGACCATCGACAGCGGTTCCTCTCTGTCACAGTCAGAGACGCACCTTGAAGTGTTCGAGAACGTGTGCGCTGCTGACCACAAGCTCATAAAGAATATCATAAATGACAGGCTCATTCCAAGGATGATCCGTCACGGGTTCGACCTCAAAGGAAGATCGTTTGACTGGGACGATGCAGCAACATATTCCCCATCAGAACAGAGGGAACAGGAAAGAATGCTGTTGCAATACTACAGGATCGATCCAAAGTATTTCCAGGAGAAATATAACATCGACATCATCGGGGAAAGGGATTCGTCGGACGGTTTTTTCGAGTAGGGGGCGAGGATAAGAAGCAGAGCCCCCAAGATAAGGAAAAGGCCGAGAAAAAGGCAAAGACAGACCTTTACAGGATCTTCAACAGGGCTATGAACTTCCTGTATGACGGAGCACAGCTGGAACTTGCGGAGGGCGAGGATAAACGAATCCGTTTCAATCCTCGCGTCTTCAACGATGTCGTGAAGTTCCTGCATAAGCAGGGACGGTTCACCGACGAAATGCTCCTCAGTCCGAAAGTCATGCGCCATATCAGGGAGACTTACAGGATCCTCGATGGGGCCATCAGCGCATCCATCACGCAGGAGACTCCGGAGGAACTGACAAACGCCCTCCGGAATAACGCCTTTATCTTCTCCGGATTCAAGACATACCACACACTGTCGGAACTTGGATTGCAGCTCACCGATGAGACCGGCACAGCAAAGCCGTTCCATAAGTTTGCTGAGGATGTCAAGGCTATCAATGCCAAGTATAACATCCGGTATCTCCAGGCAGAATATGATCATGCGGTCCACTCATCACAGATGGCCGTCAAGTGGAAAGACTTTGAAAAGGACGGGGACGACTTCAACCTCCAGTACCGCACAGCCGGTGATGAAAGGGTAAGGGCCGAGCACGCCCAGCTGGACGGGGTGACACTTCCGCCGAGCGATAAGTTCTGGAAGCAGTATCTGCCGCCGAACGGGTGGCGATGCAGGTGCCAGGTTGTCCAGGTTCTCAAAGAAGACTACCGCGTAAGCGATAGCGATGAGGCAGTCAAGTGGGGCGACATGTGCACCGACGATCCGAAGCTTAAGATCTTCCGATTCAATCCTGGAATGACCCTCAATCTGTTCCCTGAGAAGCACCCATACAATAAGGTGCCTAAGCCAGTCAAGAAGATCGTCGAGACTATGGCTGCCGAGGAATCGAAAGAGCAAAGAATCAAAGCACTTAGGGCTCAGTTGCCGGATAACCTGACAGACGCAGAAAAGGATGCTATCGCAGCGCATAACTATGAACTGGAGCAGGCTATGGGTATCAAGGCCGGAAAGCCGATGACAGTAGAGGAAGCAGATAAGCAGAGCGCAAACCCTGCACATGTCCCTAAGTTTCTGATAGACCCAGCAGGCCCATACTATGACAACTATGCACATTATCGGCTAAACCCGGACTATGTCAAGAAACGCGACGAACCAAACAGTATAAACTGCCAAACATGCGCCCCTGCTTATGCCTTGCGACTAATGGGTTTTGATGTAACTGCAAAGCCTAATACAAGTGGCTCCAAGTTGGATTATTTGAGTCGTGGACGCCCATTCGAGGTATGGAGGAATCCTGATGGCACCCCAGCCCAGCATACAAGCCTAAACAGCTGGAGGGCTAAAAAAGGGTATAAAAACATGACCCCAAAACGTTATTTGGAATTCTTTGATGAAACCTGTAAGGAGGTTGGTGTTTACGAGTTGTCAATCGGATGGCAATCCGGCTCAGGACATGCAACCATATTACAGAGATTCCCGGACGGAACACTGAAATACATAGAACCGCAACATGATAATTCAGCGGGGTCAGGGTACGAATTCAAGGATCTCGACTATTTGGCAGAAAAAGGCGTCAAGTCTGCATCGCGAATACATGACAGCCGAGGCATTATGAGAATTGATAACAAGTTATTCAGTCTCGACTTCATCGAGATCTTCAACAAGTGATTCAATGATGAATAAAGCTGGGGAATCTGTGATATCATCCACTTTGCCATCCTTAACAAGATATACATGTGGATAGCCAATGCAGAGATCATCAGGAACCTGTAGGGTGTAAGCATCCGCTCCCTCGAACTTACCGAGGTAGTTGAAATTATCGCCGAATCTGTCAATTAAATCTCGCGCGGCGTCTTTAACTATTTGCGGAATCTTTGCCATGATGCAACAAATGTAATAACATTTTTTCAAACAACAATGACAAATGGCTAACATTGAAGTGGAAATACTCCGAAAGGCCCGTGTGAAACTGACGGAAATGTTCGACGCGAACTTCAATCGTCAGGGCTTTTTCGACCAGAAATGGCCCCCGACTAAAGACCCTAAGATAAACAAGGCCGGAAAGAAAGGGTCCATCCTGATTGTGTCCGGAAGAATGAGGCGCAGCATCCGGTCATACATCAAGGGCAAGGCGGTTGTCTTCGCCAGCGACCTGCCATATACGGCGCTGCATAACGAGGGTGGAAACTTCTCTGTCAAGGTGCGCCAGCATAAAAAGACACGCAAGGGTAAGACTTTTAATGTCCGCAGCCACACCAAACAGATGTCAATGCCTCAGAGACAGTTCATCGGTGACCACGCAAAGGTCCAGCAGGCTCTTGGCGACATCGTGAACCAGGAACTGCAACGGTTTAGTGAGAATCTTGCCCGTAAAACCATGAAGAAATGAGAATACGACTATTTGACGACATTGCGAGCCGTTTAGGACGCGTTCGCATCGTGGATGGACTACCAGTCTATCTGAAACCGAAAGACGGCGAAAATGAGGCTGATTTGCCTCCAAAGGCGATAAAGATGCTTGACCTATGGAATGCACAAGTTGACCAGCTTACCCAGCAGCAGCCGTTCCTGACCCCGGCTGTCTTCGTGGAGTTCCAGCCGATCATCTGGAGCAAGCTCGGCAGAGGGACGCAGCGCGCAGAGGTTCAGATCCGGATGCACATTGTTTCTGCAACCCTTGCCACAGTGTCATCACAGTACAAAGACCAGGCACTCTACAGGCTCAGGCTCACAAAGGCTATACAGGCCGCATTTACGGGGCTTACAGGGCCAATGGATAGCGACGGGCTTATGTTCGGGTCATTCATGCACATACAGTCCGAAACAGACCATAATCACGGGGAAATCTGCGAGGATATAGAGACATGGCAGACATTGTGCATCGACGCATCTGCTGCAATCAACGACGGAACAGTAGAAACGCCGCACAAGGTGACACTCAACACCGGGGAGATCTTCTCGTTCATCTTCTCAGAGGAGTATGTATAAACGACAAACGCCACGCATTCAAGCGTGGCGCTGTCGTTAGAACAGGCTGAGCTGCATCGGGTCATCTTCCTCATCCCGTTCCCTCAGTTCGCTCATCGGAGTCCTGATATATGAGAGATATGTGTGATAGCACATCGGATAAATCGGATAGACGTACTTCCGCCAGATCTCTTTATAACACTTCTGCAAATTACCCTCTTCATAGTGAAGCTGGGTAATTTCGCAGACGTGCTTAATACGCAGAAGTGTATTTTTGTGATGCTTTGCCATCTATTCCGAAAACTTTACATATCTTTGCAGAGTGTTGGCGCACTTGCTCGTTGTTCCGTTTTCGGCGACGGGCTTTTTTCTTACCCTAAATCTTCGGAGTTACATACGGCACAACCGTTATGTTTCCCTCCACATGCTTAAGGACTCTGCCGGTGCCCTCGCAGATCGGGCAAATCTCGGTCTTCTTTTTCCCGAACACAGGGTTTATTTCCACGGTGCCCCTGCCTTGACAGTTCCGGCAGATCTCTACTGTATCATAGCAAAAGTCTTTCTGCTTCTCCATTCAGCATCAGTCCTCCTTTTCCTTTTTCGGTTCGATGTAGAAAGACTCATCCTGCTTTACGATTACGCCGCACTTCTCCATGACCTCCTTGCAGGCATCGTCCTCACGATTGGCCAGCAGCTTATCCTTGGCCGGCTCCTCCACAGTTCGGATATAGTCCTTCCCGAAGCTCTTGAGCAGTTCCAGCACGGCAGCCCATGTGAAACCTTTCTTTGTGGCCAGCTTCGGCGTGCCTGTACGGAATCCGATTATTCCATGTACGGTCTCCAGGCTCTTTCTCTTGCTGAAAAGCACCTCTTTGTTCTCGGTAGCATACGCCTGTATGATCTCGAACGCCTCGGTCCTGGTTTCCTCCAGCTCTGCGAGCCTGTCAGCGTGTTTCTCACGGATAGTCACGAACTGCTTCTCCATCTGTGCCACGATGCTGTTGGTCTCAGCATCTGCGAGGCAATACTGTGCGAATGCCTCCTCCATCTGTTCCCTGGTCACTCCTGCGATCAGGACTTTCTTTTTTCTTGCCATTGTCTTGTGTGTTTAGTTGGTTATTTCTTACTGAATCTCGCCGCCAGTGCAGCTGCTCCTATGAGCCCGGCTATGTTAGGGTTCTCTGCGAGATGCTTGCTTACGGAATCGGCTATTTGTCCCGGATATCCCAACAGAAGACCTGTGGTTCTCCTTTCTGGTCCCTTATCCTGAGATGCAACCATCATGAGAGAAAAGCCACAACCTTTAGGGACCCTGTCTTTTATCTTCGCCATGAACTCCTCCGCCTCGGCCATAAAGTCAGATCCGGTCTCATAAACTTTGACCACTTCCGGATCATCTACAAGATTGCCTGGCTTGAATTCCACAGTGTACTTGCGTCCGGAAAGCATGTCAACCACATCGATCACCTCGCGGTCCAGCTTATACTCCCTGCCTTTGTCGCTCTTGCAAGTCAGCGCCTTTTTGTAAATGTCCTTGACGATGTGGTACGCCCTTTCTCCTAAATCCACATCTTGGCCAGTTTTGGCATCCATCGCGATACACCCCTTGGGTATATATCCGCGTCCTACTAATGTCTTTGTCATAGTCCCTTTCCTGTTGTTATTCCTCAATATCATCGATGTCCTTGAAGTCCTCAGCCTTGCACTGGATCCCGACATATATCACTGCTCCCAGGAAAAAGATCACGGCAGCCAGCGCCGGAACCCACAGAGGGGCAAGAACCCCAATCCAAGGCCATGAAATCAATTTTGCGAGCTTAAGAATTACAGGCACGAGCACAACAAGTGCATAGCCTACATAAATGCAGAGGTTCCTGACCTCCCATTTGGTTAGTGGTACATTGTTCTTTCTCATAATACTTATAGTTTAGTTGAGTGTTTTACTGTTTGGTTTCGGAAGATCTCCTGCCATCATCTGGACGAAAAAGTTGTCAGTGATCTCGTTTATCTTTTTCTGATCCTGAGTCTTCTTTGAGAATGCGCAGTAAATGTTACGCAGCCTTTCATTCGGGATCTTGTTGAAACTGTCATACCCGGTGGCACGACAGGCTATGCCCTTTATCAGATCCAGGCTTTCCTCCCGTCCTGAGACACGAAGCCATCCTCCGATAGCAGCGATGACCCTCTTGCGGAGCTGGTCGCCCTCGCTGGCCTTGGGGTTCGCTTTCATTTCAAGGGTATGCACAAGGTCAATAAGTTGGTGATTGTCCAGATCCTTGCTGCTCTCAACCCCGAAACTCTCTATCAAAGCCCTTTTCTCAAAGTCCTTCATTCCGAGCTTCGTGCACAGTGTGTGAAATTTCTTTAGCAGCCACTTCTGCTGCTGATCCATTATTGTTGCCATAGTCTTATAAGTTTTCAGCCCAGTACTCATCCGCACCCTCCTGCCATATTATCAGGTCTTCTCCGCCACCGTCAGCGGTCTTGAATCGCGTCGTTACATTTGCCTTATACCCGACACATCTGATCTTGACCTCAGACATCTTGCGGACGAACTGCGCTATCGCGGGATGGGGCTTGTTATTCTCCTCATGGGCGATGAATATGAAAAGTTTGTCAGGAAACTCATTGATAAGCTTTGCGAAAGCCGGGCGTGTGAACCCCACCAGTGCGGAAACGGAATCAATCACAATCACATCCGGGGACTTGCGCCTGCGCAGATGCTCTTTCATCTCCTCAATCGGCATTTTGTCATAGACAATCACCTTTGTTCCCACACTCTGCATGTCTGCATCATTCCAAGCTGTTTGGAATGACTTTGACAGTCCCTGCTCCAGCGTATTGTATGCGCACCTCTTGACAAATCCGGTCAGATACTTAAGCAGGGAAAGGGCAAGATGCGTCTTTCCGCTTCCGCTTTCACCGAAGATCGTCCAAGCCCCACGGAATTCAGGCTTGCCGATGGAGGCAAGCCATTCCCCCTGAAACTCGGCCACCTTGAAAGTGGCGTCACATACATTCCTGTTGCTTATCGCACGTCTCATCTGAATACCGTTTAATCAGCGTTTGAATCCTGTTTAATAGCGTGAACAAGTCTCTTGACCCTGCGGAGGTCGCAGTCGCATTCCTCCACAATGTCCTCGATGTCCTCAGGGTGCGTCACGCCGTTTGCCCGGCATACTGATTCAATGTCACCATCACACACCACAGGCATAGGGATGAACTTACGTCCTACGCGACTGTATATTTCTCTATATCCCTTGCGGTTATTCTTGACACCACAATCTATCCTCTTTTTCAGGTACTCTGTCGCACAGAGGAGAATACCCACGTGATCCTCCAGCTGATTGTACAGGGTGATGAAGAAGTAAAGCACCTGATCACTGAGTTTGTCTGCCTCATCGAGAACCAGGAGAACCCCGTCGCGACGCTTAAGGTGATACACGGCGTCTGACATCATATCGACAACAGTGCTGCCGGCGCTCTCTACTCCCATGGCCTTAAGCAGCTCCGTAAGGAAATACTTTCTGTTCCAATACTCGGAGCAGGAAAGAACCAGGACATTGCGGTTCCTGTCCGCATAGGATCTTATGGCCTGCGACTTTCCGCATCCAGCATCGCCGGTCACTGCCATGCACAGGTGATTGAGCTGCGCATCTTTCATGAGGTTATACATGCGGATATATCCCTCGGTCTCCACCAGCACCCATCTGTCTGCGTCATATCCGACCTGTGCAGCGACAGTGCGCCACATCTCATCAGAGATAAGTTCCCATTTGCCATTGATGATCTGGCTGAGGGTTGCAGAACTGACGCCCCTGAGGGTGGCAGCAGCCTGTCTTTGGCTCTCCTTGTTGCCGACATACTCCTTGACTCTGTCAGCGATTGATTGTTTTTCTGTCCTTTTCATGATTATCTGTATTTGAAATTTAGTATAAGTCGAATGTGCTTCTCTTTCTTTTCTGCTCCTTTGCTGGCTGCGTCTCTTGAACCCCTTGGTCATCGATTGTTTCGTCCGGTGCAGCCAGCCTCTTTGCATTCCTCTGATCCTTATGCTGTCCTGATGAGTCGGCGATCAATGCCTTGGTCAGTGTGTTTCCAAGCATCGGGTGCCTGTCGAACATCTCGATCACTTTCTGCTCAGCCCCGCAGACTATCGCCTTGACTTCCGGCTCCAGCTGCTGACGATTGAAGTATTCTATCCTGGCAAGCTGCTCCGCATCGCCCGGCTGCCTGTCGGCAAGCGCCATCGGCTGAATGTATTTCGATTCGAGCAGGAACTGGAGCGATCCGTCGTCATTGACAGCAAGGACAGTGTCGAGATTGTCAGGATCATATTTGACATTCCATCTGATATGAGAATACCTGCGGAAATTGATGTCAAAGCAGTCGTATGTTCGTTTGGATCCGAGCAGTCTGATGTTCAGTCCGGATCCCTCCAGCGCGTTCTTATATCCGGTCTCAGCTCCGAATGTCAGCAGGTACTGCTGCTGTGGCAGTGGCAGCCTGCGGTCTTCCGCCGTCTTGCTCCATCCGGCCACAAACTCGGCCCGTTTCTGTTTGCGTTCTACCTCGATGATCCTGCGGATCTGCTCGCGGCATCCGGCTTCATCCGGAAAGCCTCGTTTCATTCTGTTCAACGCATCTGAATTCGGCTGCCTGTTCTTATCCGAGGTGATACCGAATCCGGACCAGTTAGGCATCAGATGACAGTATGTGTCGTTAAGGTGCCGGAAGTATCTCTCAATCGGCTTAGCCTTGGCATTTCCGACCTTTGCAGGCGTTATCTTATCACCGACGACGGCGTATGTAGGGAACATCGTTTTGAGGGCGTAGTGGTCGCTTTGGATCTGATTTGATCTGTATCGCTGGCCGAACAGTTCCGCAGTATGATTCACGGCGTTCCTCATTGCTTCCTTGATGAGCTCCGCATTCTCCTGTTTGCCGATGGCGTAACCGATAGGATATTTCTTGTAGGCATCCAGCACCACAACAACAGTGAGACGGTTGTGATAGGTGGTGACAGATTTGCCTTTGCGGGTCACGGTCTCCTGATAGTACAGCTCGACATCCCATCCGTCCAAGCTCCACAGATACATCGGTGCTGATGGCGCGCTTCTCTTGACCTGCATTGACCTCTGACTATAGAACTGTCTTTCTCCCAGTCTTCCGGCTGACACTTCAAGATCGTACTTGATTCTCCACGATCTGACCGCAGAGGATGTAATGCTGTGCCAGTTCATTTTTTTCGGCCACGACATTATAGAGGCTTGCAATCTGCTCATTGTCCAGGTTGCGATAGTCCGACATGAGACGTACCATCAGCGCCTCCTGTTCCTCGTTGCTCACTTTGGCTGCGTTTGAGTTCCTGAACTTGCCGGAAACCAGCACCTCATAATTGGCCTTGCCACCCTTGAAAAACTCATTATACTTCTCCTGTAGGCGACGCGCATTCTCAGGCAGAGAGTTCGGGAATCTGTCGGCAATCCTCGGCAGCGCCTTGGCTGCGCGAGCCCAGAACTCGCCTCTGCGGACTTTCGGACGGCTCAGTTTCAGATGCTGCGAATCAGATCTGCTCAGTACCTCACGGAACGCTGCCAGGATTGAGGCATTATGCACATATTCCAGCTGCTTATCATCGGATAGCCCACGCACCGCGTCGATCCTATACTCTGAGTAGAACTGGACTGCGTATGGATCCAATGTTATTCTGTCGATAAACTCACGGCTTTCAGCCTGGGCTTGCAGATCCGGATAGCGCTTGTAAACCTCAATGCGGTACTTGGTCGGCAAACTGTCCACAACATACAGAGCTTCGCGTCCGTTACCGCCCAGCTGTACCTGGTCTATCTTACCAGAACGCTTATACCACTTAATCATATCTGCCGATATGATACCAGCGGTCAGTTCTGCGTGCGATATGCAGTATTTTCCGTTATATAGCTCCATGTTAAACTCTTTGTTACTTTGGTCCCGCGTCGGTATCGCTCCGAACAACGCCCTGGCGTTCGCGGGGAAATCGTATCTTTGCGCTGCTAACTACAAATCACGATTTATGATATATGATTTTTCAGGCGGTGAGGACGGGCTCGCCTATGCCAAGAAAGAAGCAGCTGCCATCAAGTCCCGGATGGTCTGTCCCGTCCATCATCGTAAAGTCTTATTCTCCGCCGACTATGATCTGAATGGGACTCATGCGTATATAACTCGCTACTGCTGTAGAGAACACGCGCAGAGAGTGGCGGATGCGTTTGAGGAAGCCCAACTCTTTGACTTCGTAGAAATCGAAGACATTTAGAACATAGTTTCCGAAACAATCTATCCCGGTCGAGGTGATTGTAGCATGGTCAAGCGACCTTTTCCATGCCCTGATTCTCAAATTGTGGATCTCCTCTTTGGTGAATTCTGCTCCTTGCTTATAGGCGGTGAGCAGCAGGTGCTTGTGATGCTTTGCCATAGGAAAGAGTAAATTTGAAAGGTTCAAAACCTAATATCGAAAAGCGGACACCGCACGCACATAGGTATCGACGAGCCTACTGCTGCCGTACGCGAGGCCATTGCTCATACCGACGCCCCACGCACACCACTCATCTTTAACAATGCTTGACCAGTAGCAGCCAGGAACGACAGGAGGGCATCCCATCGCAAGGAAACAGGCATTTATCTCCTTAAGGTGCTCAGACATGATCTGGAGCTGCTTGACCGTTGGAAGACACCAAGCCCTTGAATCACTGCTATCCACACTGTAGTTCTCGCAGAACTCTGCTGCCGGAGCACCGATGAAGTCAAACTGAGAATCCCCATCCTTATCAGTGTGCTTGATTCCCTCGTATTCCTTGACGATTCTGTTAGTAGCGGAATGGCAGTCCAGGCTTTCTTTGTTCGTTTCGAGCGTCTCTGTTCCCTTGCCCTTACCCTGCGCGCTGAACTGCGCCACTACGGTGTTGTGCGGGGCCACAACGAACGCACATTCCTTTGTGATGACAACGGCTCCATGAGGTGTCATGGAATGTTTATCCCATTCTTTCCTGTCAACAAGATTGCCCTCTGAGTCAAGACACCATACACCGTTGCCCTTGAGTCCAAGCTGCTCATCACCGAACAGCTCTCTGAGCATGACCTGAGCATTGCGGTTTGCACTGCTGAACATGTCCTTTACTTCCTGATCTGTTAAAATTGTCTTCATATACTTTGGTTTATTAAGATTAAGAACGTCATTAAAGAATTGTGAAGCCTTAGGCGTATCAAGGTCAAGATCATCGATGATTATATATGGCCTCGGCCCTGGTCTCATACCTTTTCCTCCTCCATCAGTTCATCCGGAAGCAGCCTCCTGCGCGACCAGTATTTATAAAGGAGGTAGCACAGCCCCCATAACCCGAAGCCAATGAATTTTGACAGGAGAAAATCCTGCATCCAGGTCTGGTCATTCACCGGCTCGCCAGCGAGAAAGAGGACGCCAACCCATCCGAGTGCTGCGATCAGGGTTGATCTGAGGTGTTTTGAAAATTCTGATTTCATGATTATTTGGTATTTATGATTTGTTCCATTCCTCCGCGCTTGATGGCTACATAGCGGATCTTCTTTGCCAGACTGCTGTTGGTCTTTCCGTTCAAAGCGTCACGCACCGTCGGATAGGTCGTGTTGAAGTATTTTTTGAGAAATACCTTCTCGCCATTTGCGACTAATATCTTCGCCATATTGCTCTCTTTTTTAATTTTCTTAACTTTGTCCGCATCTTTCACTGATGAAAGGTGTTGCAAATATA
>JAFQFD010000021.1 GCA_017415715.1 Bacteroidales bacterium
ATTTACGACATTATGCTCATCGTCTATCCTCACCATCGTTCCGTCCATCCAAGTCTGGTATTTCGCTACCAGCGCAATGTTAGGATGCGGATTCTCCATTATGAGGGAGAACATCCTGTCATCCAGAATAAGGTCAGACTCTATCAGCAGAGTATCATCTTCGAGCAGCTTGTCCTTGGTAAGTGCAAGCGAATAGATGTTGTTGGTCTTGTCATAGATAGGGTTTTCGACATACTCGATATTGAGTCTGCCGGCATAACGGTCACCGATATGCTCTACAAGGTTTTCACCCTTGTATCCTACCACGATTATGACTCTCGTCAGATCCAGGCGGCTCAACTGAGTCAGAAGCCTGTCGATCAGAGCGACTCCGTTGACCTGCACCATGCATTTGGTGTTATCTTTGGTAAGCTCCTTCAGACGCTTACCCATGCCTGCGGCAAGAATTACTGCTTGCATAATTATCTATTTAAGAAAAAGGCACAACATTTAACAAAGACCTGGAACGGAACCCAGACATCAGAACCCGTCTTTATCCTGGCCTTGCGTATGCCTGCAGCAAGGTAAGGATACTTGTCGAACAGGCCCAGACCATAGGCAATGGAATACCAGCCCGCCTGCATGAGTATATCGTCCGAAAGTACAGCGACCGGATTAGTTTCCGGAGCCTGGTCCTTATACAGTTCATAAAGGTTCAGGAAGTTCATGGCATACTCGTTCTTCCTTCTCTTCCTGCCCTGACGTGTGATTGAAGACGGATTGTTCTTCCTGTAATGGTATACATCCATATCCAGATATGCAATGCTTTGAGCATATCCCACCAGCTGTACGGACAGGAAACAGTCCTCAGCATATGAATACAAAGGATGATGCACATGCTCATAGAGACTCCTCTTCACGCACTTGTTGCAAAGGGTCCCGAAAGCTCTGTGATTATACATATTCCTTATATACTCGTTCTTCTGCTCAATGGAATATTCCCTTTCCTTCTTGACCGAAGAGCGGTTTGAATACTCCTTGACATAGTTGAAACAGACGATGTCCGCATCGGTTTCACGGCATTTAGCCACTATCGCTTCGAGCGAGCCGGGAGAAAGCCAGTCATCAGGATCCACATGATAGACATAATCTCCGGTTGCATGCTCCAGGCCGGTCTTTCTTGCTGCCGGAAGCCCCGCATTCTCCTTATGCACGATCAGGATCTGCTCTCTCAGATGCGGATATTTCGAGTCTACAAGTTCATTGAGGACTTCAATGGACCTGTCCCTGGTGCCGTCATTCACGAACACATACTGTACATCAGGACATGACTGTCCGAAAACGGAATCAGCGAACTCTGAAATATATCGCTCGACTCCGTACACCGGAATGATCATGGATATCACTGCTGGCTTTTCCATCTTACTTCTCGTATTTAGATTTGGCCGGGAAAACTGACTCGAAGGCATCTATGATGGCACTGCGGAGAGTCTCATAACGTTCCTCGCTGAGATGCACATCATTGATGCACACGAGGTTGCGCGTCGGCTTGCGGAGGAAAGCACGCAGGCTTTCCGCAGAAGCCACAGCAACAGAGAAGTGCTTGTTGGATATCTTGTGGTGCAACACCAGTCCCTTGTAGTTCATATAGTCCAGGAAGAGATACTGATTGAGATTCTCCTCTGTACGCGTCCTTGTCGCCGATGTCTTGCGGATCTCATCCTCGACCATGGCATACAGTTCCTCGCACTGACTCTTGAGCATCGGCGAGCAGATGTGCTGGGGACGGGTGAAGAAGCAGGAAGGCTTAAGGCCAAGGGCCTTGCGCGCCAGCCTGTCCGAATTGCGACATATCTTCTTATACATTCCTGACGCAAAGAAGTGTCTGTAATAGCCTATGACCGCCTTGCCGTCACGGAAGAAATCCTCCGGCTTGCAGTCCCCTACCGGAAACATGTCGTCATTGAAATACAGATATTCCTCATCCAGACCCGGAATCCTGTGCAGATGCATCTCTATAGGATTGCAGTTGAACGTAGGCAGGAACTCTGCCGGTATGATGTCCTTGTGAAGAACGACCTTGAGATTTTCACAATCGGCCCACTCCGGGACCTGAGACGGGTGCGAAACCACAAGATATACATTCCTGATGAAAGGCATCCTGCATTCTATGCCCCTGAGCAGATATTTGAGAGTTCCCCAGTCGCGGAACCTCTTCTGCATCACCGGAACATTCGTCGTCTTTTCATAATCCTGCTTCCACACAGGATCATTTCCGTCCACATATGTAATCACCGCATCCATATACGCTGTTATTCTCCAAATATTTCCTTTATATACAACGGATAGTGCATCGACTTCCTTATCTTCTCCTCAGACGGGAGCTTCCGCCAGTCTCCATAGATATTGGTCAGATACGAATCGACATTGCCGGGCACAGGGAACTCTATCCCCTCGAACTCCATCTTCGACAGAGGGAAGATGTCCTTTTCATAGAAGCAGCTCTTATAGAAGCCGGCTCCAAGGCTGATCCTGTACTGGTCCTTGGGATTGATCATGCCGACAAGCCTGCAGAACGGTATCAGCAGATTGAAGTTGATGAACTGAACCACCTTGTTCGCAAAATGCCTCACTGAAGCCTTCTTTATATACTGAGTCGGGCGTATCATATTGAGATAGAAAAACTTGGCCATATGAGAAGCAAAGCGGTTAGACTTCTCTATATAGAACACGTCAAGACCGACTCCCTGATATTTGAAGTACTGAGACCTCTGATCTGTCGAAGCGACCGGGTCCTTCTTCTTGCGGAACTTGCCGAACACGTTCACATGGTCCGGATCAGTCTTCAGACACTGATAGAAATAATCCTCGCTGTCCAGATCCACAAGTAACTTTTCCAGTTTCCTGTAATCCTCCTCATACATGGTGACGTCCATGTCATCATCCCATGGAATGAAACCTTTGTGACGGGCCGCTCCCAGCAGCGTGCCCGAGCACAGCCACCATTTTATATCGTGCTTCTCACATATTTCAGCAAATGCGACAAGCACCTTCAGCATTTCCTTCTGGTCCCTCCTGAGGGCAGACCCTTCTGGATTATACTCTCTCATATCTACATAAATTATTGAATGACAAGCATGTCAAACAGTTTTTTCCATTTATCGGCTATTACTTCCGGGGCATACTCCGAACGTTTCCGTACGGCGTTCACCCTTATCTTCATCTGTTCATCCGCATCCATAGACGCCACCTTGATGAGCGTTTCCGCAAACTTTGCCTCATCAAACGCCGGAACAGCAAAACCGCATTCCCCGTCCAGGATCTCCCTTATTCCCGAAGTCGCATCAAACGCCACTCCGATGCATCCCTGCGCCTGCCCTTCGGTCAGGGCCAGAGGCCAGCCTTCCGTTTCCGATGCAAGGCATACTATCGACGCCTTACGGTAATACCCGGCCACATCCCTCTGCATTCCCTCAAATGACACTCTCTCAAGTTTCAATTCCGCCGCCAGACTTCTCAGCATCTTGCCGTCACGTCCGTCGCCGACCAAGACAAGTCTCCAGCCGTCAAGGACCGGTTCAACCTTCGCCCATATGCGCAGAAGCCTGTCTATGCGCTTGGACCAGTTTTCAAATCTTCCGCAGAAAAGGACGGTCTTCTCCTTTTCATAGCACACATCCCCGATCACGCGCTCTGCGTTCTCTATAGCATAGATATGCGCCCGTGAGGCATCCAGGCCAAGAGCCTTTATAACCTCATTGCGATATGACTCACACAACACCGTATAGGCATCATTGAGTGCATAGTCCCTCAACGTCCTCTCCTTTGCCATCTTCATGGCAAGGGTCCCGTCCTCGAACCTGCGTCTGTTCCACAGATGCCACATAAGACGGCGGACAAAGCCCTTCTGCCTGCGATGCATGATGACATGACGCTGCCAGAACGGCTCTCCATGACAGGCCATCACGGTCTTACATCCGGTCCTCTCCTTCACGCCCTCAATTCCCGGAAGCGACTTCCCCACCTGCACAAGAACATCAATATGGTCTGCCACCACATACGACTCGACGGCCTTCGTTCTTCCGGCCGACATGGCCTTGGAAGGAAGAGGCCTTACAGTCAGGATATCCTTGAGTCCGTCACTCATCAGGCTCTCTGTTATCCTCTTTGCATATACAAAAACCTGATAACCGCCGAAACGTTTCAGATACCTGGCTATGTCGACTGTCACCCTCTCCGCCCCACCGGCAGGAAAGCTGTTATGTATGAATGCAATGCGAACCATATAAAATCTTTCAAAGATACACTATTTTTTACGGACTTCATATAACAGAAGGCCCCGGAGACGGGAAAATTACCTAAAAAGATTTTTTATAGCATATAAAATAAATTTTTAGCAGGTTAAAATAAATTTAAAATTATAAAAAAGAGAAAAATCTGAAGTTTCTTTTTTAGAATCGCTCCGTCGTATGCTCTCTTCCACATAGATTTGCGGAAAAAAGATGAGGAGAGCATGGATAGCCGCGATCTGCCTTATGGCGGCCTCCTGGAGCGGATTCTGTCAGGACAGGCACTGCACCGCAGGCATATGCGTCAGCGGATTCATAAGGGGCAGTGCAGAGATGCAGGTCGAATATGCATTCGGGAAACATTGGTCCGCCGCCGCAGAGACCAGTCTTGGGTATTCACGCCTGCTCAAAGGACGCAGCACACTTGAAAAGGAGCATGACAGCGAGTTTATCTTCGAGGAGTTCCCGATGATGACGGCCGCAGAGATGTTCACAGAATATGTACAGGTAAGATACTGGACACGGGAAGCCTCAGGAGGCGCCTACCTTTCATCAGGGCTGAGATATGGAAGTGCGAACGGACTTGACTGGACCGTCGGAGCCGGATACCGGATGAACATCTGGAAGGGAGTATCTGTCGGAGCAGAATACAGGACCGGCATCATACAGACTCTCAAGACAGGGCGTCTCGAGGCCGGAGGAATAAGAATATACTTAAACTATACATTTAGAAGAACTGGAAAACATGAATAGACATCGGGACAATTTCACACCACTTGCTTTTGTCACACGTTCACATTCAATTCACAGGATATTGACATTCTGTCAGCCCATTCCGGGCATATTGATTTCACTGATCCCGATGCTGCACGGATGTGAATCCCTGCATCAGGACGGCAGCTTCACCGGGACATCTGTCCAAGCACAGACGGTGAAGCTCGCAGTCCTTAACAATCCCTCAGATGCTGTAGAAACGCTTGAAATCCTCGCGTTCAATGACGACAATCTTCAAAGACTTGACTGCTATCAAAGATTTGAAAGCCCGTTGTCGGACAAAGTGGACATATCTTCGCAAAACGGAGAAAAGATAATCATGGCATGCGCCAATTCGCATTTTGACCGCCATGACTGGATGCATATAAGATCCCTGTCAGGACTGGAAGACATCAGGTCCGAACTGGAGAATGAAGTTCGTGGAAAACCGGTTATGAGCGGCAGCATGCGAACCGAGGCCGGTTCTTCAGGAGAATCCATAATGCTGGAAAGGCTCCACAGCGAGGTGATCCTGCGTAGCATATCATGCGATTTCACAGGAAGGGCTTACGAAGGAGAGCAGATCAAGAACGCCAGGGCATACCTGACCAACATAAACGCGACATGCCCGATCTGGGGCGAATGCCGATATGCAGAAAGATATGTGAACAGAGGCATGCTGTCTGAAAACGACATCAGAAGATTCAAGGACGAATCATTGATCATCAACAACTTAGGAACAATAGGGAAAGACATCATGCATTGTAACATCAATATGATCTGCTATCCCAACCAGCCTGACTCTGAAGGGCCGGGGACATCATTCACCAGACTTGTCATAGAAGGACAGATTGCGGGACAGACCTGGTTCTGGCCCATAGACATAAACAGAGGAGAAGGCATTGCGCAGGAAGGAGTTGGAAGAAATATGGAATACATCTACGACATCCGCATCACCAGAAAAGGGTCGGCAGACCCGGACACTGCAATAGAGACCGGATGTATAGAATTCATCATGGAGGTAAACGAATGGAAGGAAAAGGGCGAATACGAGGAGGTCTTCTGAGCCTCCTGGCAGCGATTGCTTATGCCTGCTGTCCGGCTGTGCAGGATGAGGAGATCAAATGCGTCATATACTTCGACGGCAGCGGATACACTACAAAAGTACTGGACCCTGACGAGCAGAAGATCACAGACATCAGCCTGATGGTATTCGACGAGGCGGGAGATGCTGAGGAATGCATATGGATTCCGAAGGCTGGCGGCTCTGCCGAGCTCACTCTCGTCAAGGGCAAGGCATATGATTTCAGAGCTTGTGCCAACTTCGGCTATCAGGTATATGCAGATCACATCTCCGAGCTGGAAGAGGTGACTTTCCACATGGCTTATCCTGATGAGTATCGTGAGGGCATGCCCATGTATGCATCCGCGGACGATGTCATCATCGGGGCGGACGGAAGGGTCCATCTGGCCTTTGACAGACTCATGGCCAAGATAACGGTCAGGATGGACCGGAGCCGTCTCTCGGACGGCGTGGAGATGTATGTCAGGAGCGCCAGGATATGCAACTGTCCCAAAGTGACGAATGTCTTCATCCCTAACAAAGTGACCGGCAGGGACAAATGCCACAACGTAGGTTTCTATCGGAATGACCTTGAAACATCCTCTCTCAACGTATCCGGTCGAGACGGCAGGAGCGGCGAGGTATCTTTATATATGTTGGAGAACATGCAGGGAGAAGAGGAGCCTGACCCGAACGTATGCTCATACATCGAAATGGAACTGGACTATATTTCAGACACGAAATATTCCGCAGACCCACTTAAATACAGGTTTTATCTTGGCGACGGCATGGGAAATCATGATGTAGAAAGGAATACACACTACAAGATCCTGGTCTGCCCTGAAGACGACGGACTGTCGGATGACGGCTGGAGGGTGGACAAGGAAGGACTGAGGGACAATGTCCCTGTTACATTCACCAGCTATCCGTCAAGCTATATCAGAGGCGACATTGGGGATAAGATCCACATATGGTGCGAATTCACACCTGAAGACACGCCTTTCGATGTCGGCGAGGAGTATATGAAGGATGACAAGGCGAACGGCATATATGACTATGAGATAGATCCTGACGGCCACGGAGCGACGCTGACGCTGACCGGACCGGGCCGAGGATTGATATACATGTCAGCCGGTAAGCCTGTGGATGAGAGCGCATTATATATCATAGAGGTCAATCTGCCGGGAGACTGACCTCTATGACTAAATATATTTAGCAGTATACGATTCCTTACACTTGTCAAGCTTTTCAGGAGTGCCGGCGTATACAAGATTTCCACCTTCGTCGCCAGCCTCCGGTCCTAGGTCTATCACCCAGTCGGCTGAACGGATCACATCCAGATTGTGCTCCACGACAACTATCGAATGTCCTTTGGCAAGCAGAGCGTCGAATGACTTCAGCAACTTCTCTACATCATAGAAATGAAGTCCTGTCGTCGGCTCGTCAAAGATGAAGAGTATCCTCTGCGGCTTTGACCTGGCCGAAGTGTCTGTCATCGACAGGAAGTACGCCAGCTTGATACGCTGGCTTTCTCCTCCGGAAAGCGTGCTGCTGCTCTGTCCGAGCTTGATATATGACAGACCTACATCGACCAGAGGCTGGAGACGTTCGGCAATCCTCTTTGCCGTGGCATCCTCCTGTGCACCGAAGAACGCGATGGCTTCCTCAACGCTCATGTTCAGGATGTCATCTATGTTCAGGCCCTTGTATTTCACTTCAAGGATCTCCGGCTTGAACCTCTTTCCGCCACAGGACTCGCAGACCATGGAAACATCGGCCATGAACTGCATTCCTATCTTCACGAATCCCTCTCCCTGGCACTCCGGACAGCGTCCTCCGTCCATGTTGAAAGAGAAGTGCGAAGGCGTGAATCCGTTCATCTTGGCGTACTGCTGGTCTGACAGCAGCTTCCTTATGTCATCGTATATCTTGAGATATGTCACAGCATTGGAGCGGGAACTCTTGCCTATAGGGTTCTGATCCACATATTCCACCTGAGTGATGCGGTCCAGATTGCCGGAAAGTCCGCGGAATGTGCCAGGAGGCGCTCCGGCCTGATTGATATGACGATACAGCGCCGGATATAATATGTCACCGACAAGGGATGACTTTCCGCTTCCGCTGACTCCGGTAACCACCGTCAGGACACCAAGAGGGAACCTGACATTGATGTCCTTGAGATTATGCTCCATGGCGCCTTCCACCACAATGGAATAGTCCCATGTACGCTCCTTCCTTACATATCTCTTCCTCTTGCCACCCAGATACTGCAATGTCAGTGAATTTTCATTATCCCCGTTCTCGACTCCGTCGGTGATCGTGCCGCTGAACACGATCTCACCTCCGTTGACACCCGCTTTCGGACCGATGTCTATCAGAAGGTCTGCGGCGCGCATGATCTCCTCGTCATGCTCTACGACGACAACGGTATTTCCTATATCACGAAGCCTCTTGAGCACCGCGATAAGCCTTTCCGTATCTCTCGGATGCAGGCCGATGCTCGGTTCGTCCAGAATATACAGCGAACCCACCAGAGAGCTTCCGAGCGCCGTCACGAGGTTGATTCTCTGGCTTTCTCCGCCTGAGAGAGTGTTGGATGTACGGTTCAAGGTCAGGTATCCGAGTCCGACATCCTCTATGTATTCCAGGCGGGATATTATCTCCTCGATCGCCTTGTCGGCAATCTTGTGCTCGTTCGGTTCCAGCTTGATATTGCGAAGAAAGTCCAGCAGAGCTGACACATTCATGCACAGAAGCTCATGGATGTTCTTTCCTCCGACCTTCACATACAGCGCCTCCTTGCGCAGGCGGCTGCCTCCGCACTCGCTGCAGACAGTCCTGCCGGAGTAGCGGTTGAGCATATACTTATATTGTATCTTGTATCTGTTCGCCTCAACCCACTTGAAGAACTCGTCGAGTCCGATCACGGACTCTTCCTCCGTCTCGGCCTTGCGGCCTTTCCAGATCATGTCCTTGACCTCCTGGCTCAGATTGCAGTATGGCTCGAAGATCGGTATGTTATATTTTACCGAATTCTTTATGAGCTGGTCCTTGAACCATCCCATCTTGTCTCCCCTCCAACATGCTATGGCTCCGTCATAGATGGACTTGCTCTTGTCCGGAACGACAAGGTCTTCGCTTATGCCTATGATCTTTCCCAGTCCGCCGCAGACAGGGCAGGCGCCCAGAGGACTGTTGAAGCTGAAAAGATATTCGTCAGGTCTGGTGAACTCCATTCCGTCCGCCTCGAACCTGTTGATGAACTGCTTCATCACCGGTTCCTCTCCCGGAACCTCCTTTCTTATATATAAAGTACCGTCCCCTTTGTCAAATGCCGAGTCGATTGAGGCATGAAGACGTGTCTGGAGATCCTCATCGGAGCTTGGAAGCTTGAGTCTGTCCACCAGAAGATAGAGTTCTTCAGGATAGTCACCCTGCTCGGCGCGTCGCATCATATCCTCGATCCTTATGGCCCTGTCTGTGAAGAAGCGGGAATATCCCTCCTCCTTGAGCTGAAGCATCAGTTCGACCTTGTCGGTCCTGGAGCTCCAGTTAAGTTCTGCAAGGATGTACAGTGCACAGTTATCCTGCTGGGATATGTATTCAAGGACATCGTTTGTCGTATGGCATTTCACCTCTTCCCCTGTTATCGGAGAATATGTACGGCCGATCCTTGCATATATCATACGGAGATAGTCATATATCTCCGTGCTGGTCGCGATAGTCGATCGAGGGTTCCTCGTGTTCACCTTCTGCTCTATTGCTATCGCAGGAGGTATGCCCTCTATCAGTTCCACGTCAGGCTTTGACATTCTTCCGAGGAACTGACGCGCATATGACGAAAGGCTTTCCGCAAATCGTCTCTGGCCCTCCGCAAACAAAGTGTCGAACGCCAGCGACGACTTTCCGGAACCCGAGATGCCAGTGATCACCACAAATTTTCCTCTCGGTATCTCTACTGTGACATCCTTGAGGTTGTTGACCTTGGCTCTCCTTACTATGATGTTTCCTTCTTCTTTCATCCATTCAGGCCTGCCGCATAGAGGCAAGCTTACAAATATAGCAAATTTCACTCATTTCCACACGATAAATGGTCTGGATATTGGAATATCAACATCCGCATGCCTGCATGTGCAGGCCATGCAGATATATAAACAATTTAACAGATAGGAGATTACAATATGTTACCATCAAGAAGATTCAACGGCCAGCTGGCCCTGACAGATTTCTTCAATGACTTTTTCGAGAACAGGAGTCTTGAAAGGGTCGCAAACACTCCGGCAATCAATGTTGCCGAAAACGACAAGGAATACAGACTCGAGATCGCAGCACCGGGTATGTGCAAGGATGACTTCAAGGTCCACATCAACAAAGACGGCAACATCGTCATTGAGATGGAGAAGACCGACTGCGGCTGCAAGGATAAAGAAAAGGAAAATAAAGAGTGCAAATATCTGAGAAAAGAGTTTTCATACTCGAAATTCAGTCAGACTCTCCTCCTCCCCGACAACGCCGACAGAGAAAACATTGATGCTCAGGTTGCTAACGGAATCCTCAAGATTACAATACCTAAACTGGAGAAGCCGAAGGCAGAGGACGAAAAGAGGGTGATTGAGGTCAAATAACAAAATTTTCACAAAAAAGTACGCAAAAAATTTGGAGGTTCCGATTTTTTGCGTACCTTTGCATCCGCGTTAGACAAAAACGCTTTAAGACTGAACAATTGGTGCGGTAGTTCAGCTGGTTAGAATACCGGCCTGTCACGCCGGGGGTCGCGGGTTCGAGTCCCGTCCGCACCGCAAAAAGACAAGTTCTTTTACTTTCGGGAGCATAGCTCAGTTGGTTTAGAGCATCTGCCTTACAAGCAGAGGGTCGGGGGTTCGACTCCCTCTGCTCCCACTAAAAAAGAGATCGTGAAGTTTCACGATCTCTTTTTTTTATTTGCTCATCCGGCGACCGCACGAACGGTCATTGGCTCTGTAATGAGGTGAATAGAGTGATTCTATCTCAGCCACCGGAGAAGTGAATGTTCCTTTCTGGGTCACAAAGAACGTCTCAGTAACAGTTGAATTCTCTTCAGGGAAGACATCGATCCAATAAAGGGTCCTGTCGGTCTTGACCTCCCTGTAGGCATATGGAGAAATGCTGTAAAGTCTGTAAGCAAGAGGGCGCAGCCAGCCACCAGACCATCCGGAAAGCTGATTTTCAGGACGGAAGCAGGCAGGACGCGGCACGGAGAGACGCACAAAACTGCGGTTCTCCTCACTCCATACAGAGTATTTCGCAATGATCTTGTCTCCCACATGCAGCGTATCTCCTTCAGAAACCGGATGCAGGCCGGTCTTCTCTCCTTCCTCTGCCGACTCGACATAATAGGCCACAGACACCTTGAAGCCGTTTCCGGAAGCCTTTATTTCATCGAACGGCTTGATGTAACGTTTCGACAGTATAATCACCTTGGTATCCTTGACAGCATCCGACCCGTCATACACGGACGCAAGAGCCTCGACAAAGCCCGGGTCGGAATCCCATTGCTGGGTCTCCTTCTGGAGCATGATCCACAGGCGTATCTGGTCGGCAAGATCATCCAGGCCACCCCATATTTCCGCAGACGAAGACAAATCACGGAAAAGGTCGCATATCATCGCATGTGCATATGCCTCGCTCTCGAGAAGACCTCTCCAAGGAAGCACGGCATTCGGATAATAAATGCCTCCTGAAGGATGCTCTACGGCATACTCCTTCAGAGACTCAAGTTCCGTCTTCATAGACTTGCGTAGTTTCCTGTCCGAAGATACGCCCCATGCCTTTGCAAGAGCCATTCCCTGCTCCGAGCCGACAAGGGCATCAATGACACGTATCATACGCACCTTCGACAAAATCGCTCCTTCAGACCAGCGCTCGCCTTTCTTCGGAACGAGACATGACCTTACCGCCTTTCTGAATTCATTATATTCCTTGGTTCCCATGGCCTTACGGGCAGCCTGCTCATCAAACGAGACTCCCACATACATAGAACGAACATTAAGATACTGCCATAACGAGATGCAGCCATACCACACCGGCCTGTCCGGATCACCGAAATATACCGTATCCATATATCTGACAGCCGATGTCACGGCCTCATCAAATGCATCCAGAGCATCCTCTCCAAGTTCTTCCGAAACCACGTTCAACAGTTTCCTGTCCCTCAATCCGGCGAATCTTTCCAGCACCACCGCAGTAACGACCGGAGAAGACTTCATGCCCTCAAACCAGCCGAATCCGCCATCATCATTGGCACATTCCATAATCTTTGAAACAGAAGTCATGGCAGCGTCAACGTATTCCCTCACCGGAGAGCCATCTGCAGCACGAAGTCCCGCAGCCAGAAGATTGACGTACATGGCCTCTGACTGCGATATGACATCCTTTCCCTTGGCCTCGACCATAAGAGGGAGGGCATCGCGAAGCATATCCATCACTGAAATTGAGGTATACTCAGCCCCGACCGACGGCACATTGACAAACTTCTCCCTCAACGAACGGATCAGTTCATCCTCCGACATACCATGACGCAGCACGGCAGAATGGGCCTCAACAAGTTCCTGATATGCCGGATAGACAGGAACATTCATCTTAACGCCGTCCGACATGCCATCTCCCGCAAACACCACCTTGACATCAAGATCTTCAACACCTTCCGGAACCGTGATCTCAAATGACACAGAGACAGAGCCTCCGGCCAGAACAACCACTTCAGCATCATGCTCCATCGCACCGGCAGAGCATCTGACCACACCCTTGACATCCGCATCGGAGCTGTTCGACAAAGATGCCTTCAGCACATACCTGTCACCTTCATACAGATACTGCGGCTGCACGACAGAGACCTTTATCGGTAAAGTCACCAGCATCTCGCGGCGTATCACATTGTTAGCCATAGACTTATCATGAGCAAACACCGAAACGACAAATGTAGATATCTTGTCAGAGGCAGTGAAATCCAGCTTCACCGCACCGTCTTCCGACGGGTGCAGGAAAGGCTCGAACGCAAGTGATGTAGAGAAATCATCCCTTACGACCAGATCGAACGCATCCTCAACTATCTGGAACGGAATGGCTTCATCTGCCGATTCCGCCTCCACATCTGCAAAATCCACGGCTCCTGTCAAATCAGCCTTCGTACGCGCAGCACGCATGCTGCGCCTCGAACCATACGCAACAACAACATTCTTATCAAGCATCGAGCTGCCGAACACTCCACCCATCAATTCCGAATATTCAACGCCGTCCATACCCGCGATGCCGTTCACCCTTACAGAAGAAACATAAGCCTGTCTGCCGTAGATTTTCGGCCAATAATTCTGCCGGATCTTCTCCGTCGACACATCAAACACAGAAGCCAGCACCTCAGAACCAGGACCGGTCTTCAGAAGAACAGAGCATGAAGCACCAGGAGCCGACAGGTCTTCAAACCTGACAAATTCCAGCGGAAGCACATTATCCTTGAGCTGACGCCTCCAGGTATGAGAATATGTATGACATTTCGAATCACGGAAATAAAGCACATTCATCACCAGTGCATCCGGATATTCTGCCTTATAATCATAACGGAGTGTATTCATCTCCCCCTTATCCAGATGCAGCATTTCTGCTTTCAGCCTCTGTCCTCTGTCGCCATAAAGTTCTACTACAGCCCATACAGGACCGCATCCTGCGCCTATCTGAAGTGCCGGAGCATTCTCGTCCGCTACACGGAAAATGTTTTCAAAATCTCCATCCACATTCTTGTCATCATCCCTGACCTTCACGATCACAAGTTCCTTCTTCCCTTCAATCTTTTCCCCACGGGCATCAGCAAGAGAGACCTGCGCCACCAGTTTATACAGGCCAGACGCAAGGCCGCTGAAATCAATGTCAGCAGTCTCTCCCGACATGACTTCACCTTTCAGGACGGCAGAATCGTCCTTCATCAGAGAATACTTTACAGGAATCGAAGACAGCGCCCCCTCGCCTCCTCCGGGATAAGATACTCCGAAGGAAACACGAGCGGATTGATCGCTCAGGAGCTTGCCGGCACTATAGTCCTGACCTGCCAGAAGGAAAGAACCGACAGCGGCATTCTCCAGTCCAAGACTTATGCGAGGTCGCCTCAACACATACTGGCGATGGAAGAAAGAGAGCGTCTCACCTGTAAGATCTGTCACTTTCACCTCAACCTCATATGGAGAATATGCTTCATTTTCATCAGAGGTATCAGAAAACTCTATCCTGAACGACCCGTCCGGATCAATCATCAGGATCTCCTCCTTGACCAGTTTTCCTCCCAAAGTGACATTCGCCACCATAGCCGCCGAGGTCAACGAATGTCCCGAATAACTATTGACTTTTCCTTTAACCTCGATGATATCACCAGGCAGAAAAACTTTTTCAGATGTCTCAAATGCGACATCAAAAGTAGGCAGAACAAATTCATCCACAGTCAGTTCCGCAAGTCCTATACGTTTATTCCCAGAGTGTACAGATATGGAATGGCGGCCATTACGTCTGATCCCGTCCAGCACAAATTCTCCTGCAACCGAACCGAATTCATTTGTCTTCAATTCCTTTTCAGCCAGCACATTGAGTGAAATATCCTGGAGCGTCACAGAGACCTTTTCGCCTTCAGGCATCACCTGCATAGTTCCGTCAGGCAGACACTCATACAGCACAGCTTTGAATTTCACAGTCTCTCCAGGAACAAATGCCGCACGGTCAAGCATTACTGCCGCACGAACAGCCGCACCCACCTTTACATCAAAACTCTTTTCCGCAGAAAGATACACATCCTGACTTATTCGGGCCATTCCATCCTCCCCTACAGTACTGCAGACAAGATAGTGGCCCGACGCATTCTCCGTCAGGCGTGACGCCATCTCCTGAGGCAGAGGCGTAAATCCGTCCAATACGACTCCCGACGCTTCTGCGACCTTCCTGTCACCTTTATAAAGCGTCATATCCACCTTATCCAGAGGCTTTCCGGACAGATAATCAGCCACATATACACCGGTCCCCTCATCATTCACCCTCGCAGCAACGGAAAGAGTGTATTTCGGATAATAGCAACGTCCCATCTGATCCTTTCCGTCATAGCAGATTATGCTGTACTCGCCATCATCAAGAGGAGGAAGATCAAGAGTCAACGTATCTGGAGCATAAAAACTTCCGACAGGATTCTCCAGAAGCGTTTCATATACCTTATCTTCATTACGGGTTATCTTCACCCTCACTTTATCAAGATTTCTCAGGGCCAGCCTCACTTCGCCGTTTTTGACCGACACAAGCACAGACTTCGCATGTAGGACATCCAGCATAGTTTCAAATCCGGCAAAGTCTCCCACCAGCAGCCTGTCAACTCCGCTACGATACGACTTCCTTTCGCGCTCACACTCCTCGAGTCTCTTCTTCAGATCCATGAAATACTCAGATGTGCCTTTACCCTGCTTCTCATTGAATTCCATTTCCAGCAGAGCATATTCCGGAAGCAGCGCGAGGGCCTGGCCATCATACTTCCGGACCAAAGATTCAAGTTTCTGCCGCCTGTCCGACTCAGGGGCCATCTTCGTCACATAGAAATACTCTGCAATACCTGTCTTGACAGACGAATCCTGCAATTCTTCTGTCAACATGGCATATACATTCTCATTCACACCACGACTCCAATAACTATAGCAGCATCGGTTGAACATATCCCACAGAACGTATTCATAATCATCACCTGTCAATGGCACGACAGCAGGATTAAGGATGGTCCCGCGCGACTTATAGACATCCTCACTGCGCCTTTCCACAAGCCTGTCCTTCATTTCTGCCACAGGCTCCAGAAGTTCCTCAGGACCGGCAGTTTCCCTATCCACCAGATAAATCAGCAACGGATCATCATATGCCAGGATCTCGTTTCTCATCTGCTTCTGCAGAGTATCTCTCTGCTTCCAGTCACGGAGTGACCTGACATAGACATAATCACGGCAGGCGCGATAGTAATCCCAGCCCGCCCTCTCTTCAAGAGCCTTCACCTTTATCATGTCAAGCAGCTCGGCCCTCTTCTGGACACGATCCTGCTGAGTAGCCTTGTCATATTCAGCCCACAGGGCCTCAAGGGACTTTTCTTCCTTTTTTCTTTCCATGGTAATGAATGATGACAGAACCGCCATCGAAAGCAGGGCCATCAGAACAATGTAAATCCGTTTCATATCAAACTGTAAATGGGAACGTGACGGCTTCCGATACGACATATGTGCTGCCACCTATATAAATGAGAGGCAGAGCATCCGGATCGGACTCCTTTATCAAAGATGCAAGTCTGCATGCATGTCTTACGGCCTCAATGACCGTGCCGCAGCAATGAACATCACCGGTCGGGCGACCTGTTTCAGCACAATACGAGAGATATCTGTCCCTTGCCTCCTCTGCCGGCAAGGCCCTTTTGCCATGGGCCTGCGTGAATACATATGCCGCATCCGCGGGCATCAGGTGAAGTACAGCGTCGACATCTTTATCCGCCACCGATCCGTAAACCATTATAATATGGGTGCATCTCCCATCTTTCCTCATCTTCTCCAGCTGGGCGAAGTTATATTTGAGACCATGTTCATTATGTCCGATGTCGCATATTACATATGGATCATCTGACAGCTTCTCCCAGCGGCCGCGGAAGCCGGTCCTTGCAGCCGTCCGCACCAGGGCGGCCGGCATCGCCGGACCACAGCAAGACAGCACGTCGAGAGCCGCCATCACAGTGCGGAGATTCTTCCTCTGATACTCACCCTGAAGATCCATTCTCTGAAGGACATCTTCGTGACATGCCCAAAGAGACGGCTCGATCTTGTCCGCAAATGTCAGCAGTGACATGATCGCATTACGGTTCCCCATGAAATCAGGTTCAGGAAGATTGGTATACAAGACTTTACGTTCAAAGACCGCATCAGTCTCCGGATGGCTCTCGCCCACCACAACCGGGACCTTTGGCTTGATGATCCCGGCCTTCTCGAAGGCGATTTCCGGAAGCGTACCTCCCAGCATGTCGCAATGGTCCAGACCTATGTTGGTAATGACACTCAGCACCGGAGACACGATATTTGTGCTGTCAAGACGCCCGCCCAGTCCGGTCTCCAGAACCACGATGTCGACTTCACGGTCAGCAAACCAGTTCAAAGCAAGAATGGTAGTGATCTCGAAGAACGACATGTCAAGATGATCGAATGTATCCTGCCACTGGCCGATAAAAGACCAGACATCTTCCTTAGGAATCAACCGATATGATTTATCCGTCACGATACGTATCCTCTCTCTGAAGTCCAATATGTGAGGAGACGTATACAGTCCGACCTTCAGTCCCGATGCCGCGAGGCATGAGGCCAGCATATTAGACACCGACCCCTTGCCGTTTGTCCCGGCCACATGAACTACCTTGTATTTCCTGTGCGGGTGACCCATGAGCTGGTCTGCGAACTCCATATTTGCAATTCCCGGCTTATATGCTCCAGCTCCCGTCTTCTGAAAAGACGGAAAGCGCACAAAGAGCTTTTGAATCATCTCCTCGTACCTTTCTTCCGAAAAAATCTCGTTCATATCTTGATAAAAACGCTTGTTGTAAGGACAAATTTACTTATTTTTACAAACTTTATGCATGAAAACCAGATTTTAACATGAAGGAAAACGAATCAGCCTTATACTCTCATTACATCATCGACGGCATGCGCTGCCCGTGCACTCCCGCACAGCTGATGGAAGAGTGTATGGATTCCGACGAGCCTGCACCTGCAGGACATTTCGAGGACATAATCGACGAGATCACAGAACCGCCGTTGTCATCCTTCACATACAGGAAGACCAGATACAAGGAATATGTGTCGCAAGTGTCTCAGCTGCCAAAGCAGGAAAGGCCGTTCCGCCTGCTGTATCCGGACCATTTCACCCGCCTCCAGGTAGCCAAGGCCCTTCTGGCCAGGCTATGGAGCGAGGGCCACTTCAAGCTCGGAGACCTCCGCATATGGGCCCAGTGGGAGTGGAACACCAGACCTATAGGCAACATGGCCGCCTTCTATGAGAGCATCAACAGCGCGAGCGAATACCTGTACGGACTCGGCGTGAAGGTCGAGGACTACCTCTTCATGGAAAGCGACGGCGAAAGCAACGTAAAGTTCTTTGCGTGGCTGCCGGAGACCCCGATGACCGAGGACGAACCTTTCGAGGAGCATGAGGACATCCTGTTCAAGTCATCTCCATACGAAAGCACTCACCCTTGGATCGACGAGAAGCGCAAATGCCCCCGCACGATGGTGAACGACCCCGACAGCTGGATAATATACATACCTTTCGATACCTGCCAGTTCAAGATGGGAGGCTCTCTGCTGGCCCAGCTGAACGATGACAACGGAGGCGCGGCTCCTTCGATCATGGACCCGGACTATTTCATCGACTGCTACGAGGTCGTGCGTGAGCTGACCGAGGACGGCATCATCATGGCCGGACGCACCGTGGCTGACGGAGGGCTGGCCGCAGCAGCCTCACGCATGTGCGGAGAGCTGGGTCTGAAAATGGACCTCAGCGGCATCCTCGCCTCATACCAGGAGGAGGACAGGACAAAGGTCCTCTTCGGAGAAGTCCCCGGAGTGCTGATCCAGATCAGCGACGAGAACTATGACTATGTGGACTCGCAGTTCCTGCTACAGGACATAGCATACTACCCTCTCGGCCATCCGTCCGCTAAAGTGTCGGGAGCGGTGCCGGCAGAAGGGGCGAGACCTGGCGTCGGAGACATTCTCGCCTCACTTCTGGGGCAGGCTTCCGAAGGAGAGGATTAAAAGCACAGATATTTTATCATTTTTTCAGGAAAAATCACTAAATTCGCGCCGGATTTTGCGTAAATCACAACGAAGAAAATTTATTTATTAATTATCAAATACTTACAGTTTTATGGAATCTACAAAGAAAAGAGTGTATTGCTTCGGCGGCAAGACCGCTGAGGGTAATGGCACTATGCGTGAGCTTCTCGGCGGTAAGGGTGCAAACCTTGCTGAGATGTGTACTCTCAACATTCCTGTACCTGCAGGTTTCACTATCACAACCGAGTGCTGTACTGAGTACTATGAGCTCGGTGGCGGTTACAACGACGCTCTCAAGGCTGAGGTAGCCGAGGCCCTCAAGAAGACTGAG
>JAFQFD010000022.1 GCA_017415715.1 Bacteroidales bacterium
ACCGTTCATATTCTCATTGGCTCCACGTTCCCAAGAATGGAATGGCTTACAAAAATAGAAAGAAATTTCCAATTTCTCCGCTATTTCCTGATGTTTTGCAAATTCTTTTCCATTGTCTGCCGTTATTGTATGTATCAAGTCCTTTATAGGCTGCAACGCTTCGATGGTTTTCAAGGCTAGTGGGGCGGCATCTTTCCCCGAAAGCTTGCGGATCCATACCTTGGAGGTAAGCCTGTCGTTGATGGTAACAAGTGCTCCTTTATGGTTGCTTCCTATAACTGTATCTATTTCCAAGTCTCCAAACCGTTCCTTTAAGTCAACTATTGCAGGACGTTCTTCTATATCCACACGATTGGGGATATATCCTCTTCCTGCAAGTGAATTCCCACGTTTGTTGTATTTCTTCCCTTTTCGACGAAGGTACTGGTACAGAGTACCTTTCTTGCGTTTGTCTTCCCATATCCAACGATACATCGTCTCATGGGAGACCATGGCAAATCCTTCCACATTGCTGCGTCCCTTTATTTGTTCAGGACTATAACCTTCTTCCAATAAGGAAACAACCGTATCCTTCATTTCTTTCGTGAAGACAGGTTTGCGTCCACGCAGCTTCAAGCGTGTCTCGTATTTACGTTGGGCAAGGTCATAGTTATATGTACCATTTCTCATGTCACAGTTCTTGCGTAACTCACGACTGATGGTGCTTGTGCTAACACCTATGGCCTTGGCTATATATTTTCTACTCTTTCCTTCTTGTAACATCAAAGAAATTCCATATCTTTGCTCTCGGGTTAAGTGTTTCATCTTTACAACTGATTTCGGTAGGAGGTTTGACGGAGTAAAGTAAGCACTTTTATCCCATTCAGTAGAGCAAGGGAGGAAATTTTCCTCTCTGCTCACTGAAATTATCTCAAACCGACAATTCCGTTGCATTTATTAGTTGAATTTTCGATACTTAAACAAACAGCATTCAAATTTTAGATCACAACATAAACCAGAAAGACCATATGAAGACACCTAGACAACTTTGGAGATTATGCTTCGTCGCCATATTGGCAATCGCAATGATGCCTGCTCAGCTTCAGGCGCAATCGGAAATTCCAAAACTCAAAGCACCTACAAGAAAACTGAGGACAGCTTTCAGCAAAGTTGTGGCTCAGTATCAAATGAAGTACAACTACACGTACGCTTTGGAGGAGACCAAAGCCCGCTACGCAACGGTAATGGCTAAGGTCCCGGAGGAAATGGCAGCGGCAAATTGGTTCATGGCAGAAATGACTGAGAATCTGAAGCAGTGGGATGAGAATTTCATCTGGCTGCTAAAGGCCGAGGCATCGCTGAAACCGACCGATCATTTCTTCGGTACCCTGACTCATTCCAGACTTGCATGGAGCTACTATCTCGGACGAGGATGTGAGCGTGACGAAGAGAGGGCCTTGGAACACTTCATCAAGTCGTATGAGTACGACAATGTAAGAGGTGCCTACGGATTGGGCGAAGTGTATCTGCATGGTCTCTGTATCGGAAGCAGCAACTATCTGCTGGCTCTTGACTATTTTGAACAATCAGTACACAATCAGCAGAGGTGGCCGATCATCTATGCGATAGAGTACTATCTCAACGGCAAGGAACACAACACCGTCACCGATGAAGCGTGGGAGACGTTTCTGACAGGATATAAATTGTATATGATAGACTCAAAGCCAAAAGAGGCGATCCCATATTTCGAAAGTGCATGCTATATGGGCTTCATACCTGCATATGAATATCTTGCCGATCTTCACCTGAAATACGAGGGTATCCCTACGGCTATCCAAACAATCCTGCCAGCTTCTAATGCAGGCTACGCTCCTGCCCTTCACCAGCATGGATACTATCTAATGCGCAGAACATATGGTAAAGTCGGACAGTGGGCCGATATGAATAAGGCAGCAGATCTGATCGGTCAGGCTGCCAGCATGGGTTACCCTGTGTCACAGATGACCTTGGGAGAAATGTATGCCAAAGGATATGGCACTACAATCATGATTGATTGGGATGAGTCACTGAAGTGGTATGAGGCTGCAGTAAGAAACGGCGAACCTGCCGCCAAGGAAGGCAGGAATCTGGCTCTGAAAGAAGTCAAGAAAAGGCAATATGAAGCGATCGCCAGTGAGATTGAGAATCTTTCATATTCCATTTCAGAAATCATAGACCACTATAGTGAGGACCAATCAGCCGGTATTACATACAGCAGGAGCAATAATTCTGACGTCGGTGGCGAATCTTCTTATGTGAATGAAGCAGAAGTCCGCAGACATAGAAAGTTCTTTGATGGATACGCAGCAAGTGCAAAGTCGTGGCTCAACACCTATGCTGAAGCCGTGGCAGAAAAAGAAACAGCCAAGGATCAATTGGCCTTAAACCATGCCCAAGACAAGCTAAGACGCGCCGAAGAACGCTTGGAGTCATTTCTAAGATCAATGGAGCACCATCGACAGCAGGCTGAGCACAACGGCGGCAGTATTCCTACACATGATATAGAATTGACAATTAGGGAGTTAATGGATTAATCCCATCTTAAATTACTACCGAAATCGAGAAATCAATTAAATCAAGTGATCTGATTCTGGACTGCCCGATGACTTATTCATATACATATATAAATCTATCTTGAACTTATGAAAGTATCTTTTAAGCAACTTACAGGCATCTTGAAGCTTATGGCATCACTGTATCCGGCTAGCCACGTCTGACCAGACCGGTCAGAGCTGATATTTCATTGAAGACATTGTCCATGTCCTCCTGGAAATGGAACGAATGGGTGTCGTACTTGTTGTCCTCAAGGGATAGCCGTTGGCTATACACTTGTCATATCAGTGACACTGCAGCGGCGCACGTAAAGTCGGAATTGTTTGGCCTCTTAATTTCTGATATCAGAAAAATTGATTAGATTTGTAAGGGCCCGCAAAAATCAGAACTAAATGAATATGAAAGACTTCTTCCCCTCATGCTGATGGCATGCATGGCGCTGTCATCATGCGGTCTGCTCAATCTTGTAACCGCAAATCTGGTCAAGACAGTGGACCTGATATTCATTATAATGCGAATCAATGACATGTAAAAACCATAGTCAGCGCATCATGAATACAGATGAAAGACCTAAGACACCCACCTGCAGAATGCTGGGCGAGTCCGGAACATCGCGAGTTGTCTTTCATAGTTTATTCATGTAACACAGATAACGGAGTCCTACCCTTGGCCACTTGAACCCGAGTTTCTTGAGTTCATTGACCGTAAAGTCGTTGTTTATAGGAACATCCCTCGACACCGCTGCCATCGAATTGTAGAATCCCAGCACAGCAACATCTCTGTCGTCTTTGCAAGCCTTAAGTTTCCTTTCAAAATCACACTGCGATACTTCCTTGACTCTGAAAGCATACTTCCTGCTCAATGTCTTGATAGTACATGTGCGCGGGTTATAAAGGTGATACACATTGTTCACCTTCTTGTGGAAGCACAATATGACGAACGCCTCGGCACAGGCATCTACCTGGGTATAGTCGATTGTATAATCTGCTATCCGCTCTCCGTACACACCTACTTTCAAAAGTCCCTTGCAACGCTGTACAAAGCCGTTTGTGTGTGCATTTATCTGGAATTTTCCATCATATGTCCTCCATGTCAGATTGCCGATACGATAGATGTTTGCCATAAGTCCTTCAGCCCTTGCCTGGAGGACAAGCTCTTCTGCCTTATATTTTGAATGGATATATACATTCTGCATGTACTTCTGACCGATATTCAGACAGAATTCATCAAACTTGGCATCTGGAGATGTCTGCTCGACTGTTCCTGATCCGCTGACACTTGCCGTCGATGTGTGATGAAGAATCGCTCTGGCATCCTTACAGAAGTCAATGACATTTTTAGTGCCCAACACATTGGTACGTTCAAAATCCTCGTAATGTCCGGCATGATTTACTCTCGCTGCAGTATGAATGACCATGTCCACTTTGCCGACCAGCTTGGCGTACATCTCATCGTCAAGTCCGAACCGCGGCTTCTCTATATCACCCTCTACAACTATATGTTTGAATCTGTATTTCTCTTTAGGGAAATAATACTCTATGATGCGGTTCAGCTTCAGATTGTCCCTTACGAGGCAAATGACCGTTACGTCCTTGCCATTTAATTCTCTTAGTATGTGAGAGCCCAAGAAACCTGTTGCGCCAGTCAGGAGAATGCATTTAGGATCATGATGCGTATCGCGATTTGCATTTTGACTCATCAGTTCATTGACATTTACCTCATCATTGCCTATAGATTTACGCTCAAGTGACGAAAGATGCATTTCCAGCAATTCAACAGTTGGATTCGTATATATATCCTGCGCCTGCACGCCTATAATCTGAGCTGCCTGCATAGCTGCAAGACTGTCACCTCCAACATCAAAGAAGTCATCCTTTATGCTCAAATGCGTACGTCCAAGTATTTCCTCAAACGCATCAACGATCTTTATCTGCATCGGTGTAGTAGGTGGCGTATATTCAGCCGAATTATTCTGAATCAACTGCTCAACCATCTCGAATGCTTCCTTTCTTCTGATCTTCAGTGTAGTCGTTTTAGGAAATTCCCTTGAAATGAAGTCGTATTTTACGATCCTTTTATATGAAGGAAGATATTTATTGACTTCATTCAGACCCTTCTTGATATGATTGATAACACTTGAATCATTGATATCGACAGGCTGGATTGCAGCGCATATCTTGCCTTTTCTTTCATATACCATGACATCCTTGACTCCGTCAATTGTCATGACATGTATTTCAAGTTCTTCCGGATATATGTTCTTTCCGTTTGCAAGAATGATGAGATTCTTTCTTCTGCCTGTAACATACAGGTATCCGTCTTCATCCAGATGTCCCAGATCGCCTGTGCGAAACCATCCGTCAGCCATGAACACCTCTGATGTGGCTTCAGGATTCTTGTAATATCCCAACATGACACAATCACCTTTGACGATGATTTCCTGATCTTCAATCTTTACCTCCATGCGTGAAATCGGCTTTCCTACAGACCCTAAGCGATTTGCTCTTGGATAGTTAGTCGCTACTAAAGGAGCGCACTCGGTAAGTCCATAACCCTGATATATATGTACACCAAGCATGTCAAATGTTTCCGCAACTTCAAGACGCAGAGCGGCTCCTCCAACAACGATGCTGGATAGATTTCCTCCGAACTTTTCAAATACGCTCTTGTACAGCTTTCTCCTGATATCAATATTGAAACGCTTGAGCGTTTTATGAAGTTTTACTGCGATTGCAACCTTGCGTCTGTTTTCCGGTGATTCTAATCCATCCCTGATCTTTTTGTGGAATGCCTCAGCAATCGTAGGGACGACAAGGATGATTGAAGGCTTGAAAGTGTTGATATTGGAGACAATGTTTTCAAGACGATCGTTGATACAGATTGTAATTCCACGACACAGCATTCCTAGGTGTCCTATCGTGAGTTCATAAGTATGATGGATAGGCAACACAGACAATGCGACAGGAGGGCAAGTGATATTCTCAAGAATATTCATCGTGTAATATTCAGACATATTGGCAGTGATATTCTTTTGAGTGAGCATCACTCCCTTGCTGACTCCTGTCGTTCCTGACGTGAAAAGTATTTCAGAAAGTTCTTCGGGATTGATCTTTGGTAGTGATACTGATGGGGTCTGAAGTATTTCCAGAAAATCATTACCATCTAATCGGACTACCTCGATCTTCCGTATTTCATCTTGTTCGACAACCTGCAAAAGATCTTCAAATTCACTTGAACTGAACACAATGTCGACGTCACCCAGGTCAAAGATATTAAGAATCTCATGTCTTGAAAGCATCTTGTCGATTGGAAGAACAACGTTTCCGCTGCATGTAATACCTAGGAAAGTTGTAACCCAATGATAGCTGGTTGAGCCAACGATGGCTATGTGTTTGCCGTAATAGCCCTTATTCACCATCCATGAAGCAATAGCCTTGACATCACGCGTAAGTTCAGAATATGTCTTGTCAACTATCAGCTCATTGACAAAATACCTGTATGCGACTCGATTGCAATATTCCCTGTCGATTTCATCAAGGAACATCTGCAGATCGGTCAATTTATGCAGATTTGTGATAAATTCTTCCATAGTCAAGCGTCATTTTACTTCTTTGTAGTATAATTACGTATTTTAGTTAGACATTAGAGTCTGTAAAATGGCGGGTATAAAAAAAATGTAGAACCACTGCCACACCGCTATCAAGGTTCACCACAAACCTTACTCACAAGTGGAGTGATTCTACATAATCGTAGATACACTTCACCCATTCGTGAGTAGTTCAAGCCATAGTCCTTTTATCTGAGGTGGTGATTCTGATAGCGGTTTAGGCTGATATGTATCGAGGCATTAAGCCTCACTACTGCAAAGGTAGTTATTTTTATAACAATAGCAATTTATCGAATAAATACTGATTTGGATAAATGAAACTTAAAAATTATATTTGGTGCAAATAGTATATAATCACGTATTTTCAAAAAATTTTGTGTAGTGTGAAAAAATCACTACTTTTGCACTTGGGTAAGTCTTACACGACCAGCTCCCTCCAAACTCCCCCAGGACTTGACCGTAGCAAGGGTAGGAGGTCGTAGCGGTGCGATGTAATCAGCTTACCCTTTTTTCGTTTATAATCTCCAAAGGCCCATTCGGACCTCAAAATTCATCCTTTGGCACAATCATTGAGAGATGCCCGACCGGAAGTATTTCCCATATACTTCCGTTATGATGACGATAGTACTTTTCCTGCATTGTCGCGTCATATATATAAAACTATAACAGCTACACTTAACAAACAGACTGATGAAACGGACCGTCTTCCTGTTGTGCCTGATTTTATTATCGGCACTTTCCCTACATGCGCAAGTCATATCCTATGACATGATCCAGCGCAACATGAACATCAATGTAAAACTCACGCTCAAGGATGCGAAGACATCCGAGCCTATCAGCTGGGCCTCCGTGTATCTCATTCCCCAGGGAGACACGACCATCACCCACTTCGCCCTCTCTGACGACAAGGGCGATGTCGAGCTGAAAGATGTTCCGACCGGCAAGTACGAGCTCAACGCCGAAATGATCGGCTACCTTCCCCACAAGAAAGTATACACATTCAAGAAATGGCAGGAAGATCTGGGCATCATAAAGATGGAAGAAAATGCCGAATATCTTGACGCAGCAACCGTATCTGCTGCGGGAAACGCCATAATGGTAAAACAGGACACCATAATATATAATGCGTCATCATTCAAAGTCGGAGAGAATGACATGCTCGCAGACTTGCTGAAGAAGATGCCAGGAGTGGAAGTCGGAAACGACGGAAGCGTGACCGTAAACGGAGAGAAGGTCGACAAGATCACCGTCGGAGGCAAGACATTCTTCTTCGACGACCCGACTGCAGCTCTCTCGAATCTTCCGGCAAAGATCGTAGACAAGATCAAGGTGGTGGACAAGAACAAGGAGGCAGCGGAGTTCAGCGGCGTTGCGACGCAGGATGACAAGGAGAAGGTAATGGATGTCGAATTGAAGGACGAGTACAGCAAGGGCTGGTTCGGAAACGCCAAGCTCGGAGGAGGCGCGACGCTTACTCCGAAGACCGACGACAAGCTCATAGACGACCGAGGCTTGCTGTATAACGGCAATGCCATGGTCAGCGGATATACCGAAAAAGACCAGGTCGTATTCATAGGAAACGCATTCAATGCGACAGAACCCGGGTCCCAGACTTTCATGGTATATGGATTGGGTGACATGGACAGCGACTTTGCCGCGATGCGCGGAATCAACAGCTCGGCACAGGCCGGCGCCAACTACAGCACAGAAAGGATAAAGGGATTTGAAACCACGCTTTCCGCCAACTACAAGAACAACGCGAAGGATGCAGCCACCCGCTCAGCCAGGACATCTTATCAGAACGACGGGCAGGATCTTTATACAGATGCCGCGTACGACGGATTCGGAAACGAAAACTCCGTGAGCATCAACATGGAACTCAAGAAGAAGGACACCAAGAAATTCATGCTGCATTTCGTCCCGGCTTTCAAGTACAGCGACTCCAGGGTGAACAGTTCCAATACCTCAAGGACATACTCTGAAGAAGGCGACTTGAACAGTTCAACTTCATCAGTCTCAAGCCATTCCAAAGGTCTTATAGCTTCAGGATGGCTGGACGCAGGCATTAAGGATCTTGGAAAGAAGAGAAGAAGCCTCACAATGGACATGAGCTATGAATTCGCTGACAGGAACGGCACCAGGACAGAACTGTCTGAAATCATCTATGGAGGATACCCTACGCAGAAAGACCTGCTGTATCGGAATTCGAGCGGAAGGCAGAATATCGAAGGTACGATTGCATATGTAGAACCTTTCGGCGAAAAATGGGCGCTCCAGACAATGTTGTCCAGCGCTTTCTACACAAACAGCAACATCAAGAACGCCTTCAATCCTGACGGGACAGCTAACGATTATTATACATCGACTGCCACAAACAGGATGCTGCAGGAAAGAGCAACACTCTTATTGCAATACAACAACGACACACTCAATGTTCAGGCTGGTCTCAACGTTGACATATTCAATAATGAAGTACATGCAAGACAACGTGGCGTGGAAACCGTTACAGGAAAAGACGAGTGGCTGCTGAACTGGTCGCCATTTGCGGCGTTGAGATACAAGAAGGACAGCCACAACTTCAGATTCTATTACAGCGGATATGTAAATCCTGTGACCGGCAGCACGATAACTCCGAATCTGGACATATCCGATCCGATACAGATCAAGGCCGGAAACATTTACCTGAAGCCTGGGTTTGACAATCACTTCAGCGCCACATATTCGATGAACGACAGAGAGACATTCTCGTTCCTGAATGTAAATCTCTATGGAAGTCTCGGCACAAACAGCAGGGTTGACGCAACATGGTTTGATGACACAGGAGTCCGCTATTCCATCCCGGTCAATTCAAAGAAACCGGTCAGCACGACATCGCTTTATGTGTCATACAACATTCCAATAGGCAAAGAAAGGAAGTTTACATTCAGCACATATGGCTGGGGCACTTTCCAGACAAGCGCAGGATATCAGGCCAAAGGAAGGCTTGAGGGACTTGACCTGCAGAATTTCGATTACGGAAAATTCATGGAAGGTTTCTGGGGAGATGCTTCAGGAAACAGATTCTACAGCGGCGAAAGCGGATTCAGCGAAAGCCGCACCAACACATACAACTGGGGGCTTCAGGCATCGCTTAAATACTCCATAGACAAGCTTGACGCGACGCTGTCTGCACAGACAGGCAACCGCATCAGCAAGTATTCACTCGACCCTGATGCAAATGTGAACAACTGGGCAAGCAATGTCGGAATCGACCTGATATACTCCCCAGGCAAGGAATGGGAGATCAAGACTGACTTCAGATATCTGTTCTATAACGGATACACTGCCGGCTATGGAGACCCGGAATGGAGATGGAATCTTGGAGTGAGCAAGACCATAAAGTCTGTGACTCTGTCGCTGAAGGCTGCGGACCTGCTCAATCAGACCAAGAGCCTTCAGCGCACGACAACTGCCGAATATATGGAAGATGTCTACTCAAGAGTGCTGGGACGCTATTTCCTCTTCGGAGTATCATTCAACTTCGGCAAGATGAATTCAAAAAAGAACAGCCGCGTCGAGAACGCGATGTGGCGTGGCATGTGGTAAAATATAACTTTATAAAATATGAAACGAATATTGACAATCATCTTTGCAGCGATAGCAATCGCTGCGTGCGGACCGGACGAAGAGGTCCGCTTCAACGAGGAGGCCATTGCAGGCACTCAGTGGGAAGGAACCTTCCAGAAGGTCCAGAACAACCTGGCCAAGGAGGTCTATGACATAAAGATAACCTTCGGCGACGGCGGAGCAGGATCCGTGACTCTCAAGAAGAACGGAGGCTTCAAGGTGACCAATGACATACGATGGGAGGCAGACGATAAGACCATATCATTCGAGACGCCGGAGATTGCAGGAAAGTGGACCGTGAAGAACTACAACGGCAAGACCATGTCACTTTCATCCTCTGTCGGGTATATGACCCTTGGCATCCTGTAAAGACATCTGGATGCATAACGACATCCCGAAAGTCAGACAAAAAGACTTTCGGGATTTTTTATTATTTTTGCGCTCTGAAAAATAAGGAACAGACCATGAAGAAGATATTCATAGCCATACTTTGTGCGCTTGCAATTGCAGGATGCGGAGACATTGACAGATATCCCGGAGCCGATGAATATGCTCCAGGAGAAGGAACAGAACAGGAACCCGGAACCGACCCGGAACCTGAGCCGGGTACAGATCCGGAGCCGGAGCCGGAACCGGAGCCAAGCCCTGATATGTATGAGCCATTCACCACAGCCACTCTTGGACATGCTGGAATTTCATACATATGGGACGAGAACGTCATTCCTGAAATCACTGTGACAGTGTCTGTTGACGAATGGAATAAGTTCCTCGCTGCATATGACCAGAATCCAAACAACAAGGACTACTTCCATTGCGACGTCACATATAAGAAAGGAAGCGAAGTCACCAATATAACAGATGCCGGCATACGACTCAGAGGCAACACCTCACGCCGCAGGCCTGAAGCGCACCGCAATGACGGCAAGCATGTTACCAACGGAGCTGATTGGCAGCACTGCCATTTCGGCATCAATCTGCGCAAGTTCAACAAGGACAGCAATCACGAAATCCAGGGCATCAGAAAGTTCAACCTCAAATGGTTCAAGGATGATGCATGCTACGTCCGCGAGGTCTTCTGCTACGACCTTTTCCGCCGTGCAGGTATCTGGACTGCAGCTTTCGATGTATACTGTCGTCTATGGATCCATGTTGAGGGCGACTCGAAGCCTGCATACTATGGTGTATACGAAATGATCGAGCCATACGATGACAAATATGTGCAGAAACGCAAGCAGTGGTTCGGAACTGATGACGGAAACCTCTGGAAGTGCAGCTATGATTCACATGGTCCTGCAGACCTGAGCAATCCGGACGCAAACATGGCGTTGGACAACGACAAGGATGACTTCACATACGAGCTCAAGGAATACGGAGAGAGTTTCTCTTCAGCAAAGGCGCAGCTCCAGGACTTCATAAAGAAGATCAACGGAAAGTCACATGGTACGCATGGTGATAGTTTCTATACATGGATCAAGCAGGTCTGCGATGTTGAATTGCTTATGAGGACATATGCTGTCAACGTTGCGGTAGGCATGTGGGACGACATGTGGAACAACGGAAACAACTACTATCTCTATTTCTCCACCAGCGATCTGTATGACTATAAAGTCTTCTTCATCCCATATGACTACGACAACACTCTGGGCACCGCCAACTGCTACGACCCCGCAAAGCAGGATCCATACAATTGGGGAGACAGAGGCGTCCTCATGGAAAGGATGATGGAATATGAGGAATTCAGAAACATCTACCGCGATGAGCTCAAGAGACTTGTAGATCCTGCAAACGGACTTATGGACACAGAGTCTGCAAGAGCAAGGATTCTCGACTGGCAGGCAAAGATCAAGGACTACATAAAGAATGACACAGGTGAGGACATGGAGATCAAAGACCAGCCTGCAGGATGGGGAAGCTGGGGAGATTACAACCTGATGTCAACTGACAACAACTATTTCACAGAGAAGGCCAAGACAATAAACAGTCTGCGATAAACAGCAGAAAATTCTTATATTTAACGGCTATGTGCTATGATTTTGCACATAGTCGTTTTATTTTTGTAACATAATAGACTGACCATTGTAATATACTAATCTATATACATTGAGCGAATGGACTTGAGAGGACTTAACGAGCAGCAGATCGAGGCTGTAAAGGCGACAGAAGGACGCGTGAGGATCATCGCCGGGGCGGGATCCGGAAAGACGCGTGTCCTGGCATACAGATACGCATATCTTGTGGACGAACTGGGCATAGACCCGGGCAACATATTGTGTCTGACATTCACCAACAAGGCAGCCCAGGAGATGAGGAACAGGATAAACCACCTCATCGGAGGCGAGCATGCCAGCGACTTCATATGCACGATACATTCGTTCTGCGTCAAGTTCCTGAGGGAGGAGATATTCAGGCTCGGCTATCCGAAGACCTTCCAGATCCTTGACGAGGAGGATATGAAGGCCATAGCCAAGGAAGCGCACGAGGAGCATGGCGTAGACAGGAAAGAATCGACCGTAGAGAGATTCCTCAAAGCGTTCTACAAGATCAAGGCATTCAGCGGGTATTCATATATCACAGAGTTTCTCCTGACAGGGGCTTCTCTGGAAATTGACGATGACACTCGCAAATACATCACTGATACATATCCGGAGAAGACATACGAGCTCTTCAAAAGCACGCTCGTGAGGCAGAGAAAATATCTGTCGCTTGACTTCGAGGACCTCATCGGATTCACCTTGTATATCCTCGATGCTTTCCCTGAGGTAAGGGAAAAGTGGCAACGCAAGATGAATTATGTGATGGTGGACGAGGTTCAGGACTGCAATTCGCGTGACTGGGAGATATACGAGACGCTCAGCGCGCATCATGGCAATCTGTTCCTAGTCGGAGACCCTGACCAGACCATCTACGAATGGAGAGGAGCGCATCTGGAGAAATTCCTGCACTGCGCCCCTGGTACAGACATAATCATGGCGCAGAACTACCGTTCCACTTCAACCATCCTTGATGCCGCCAACTCCATCATCGAGAACAACGACATGAGGATAAAGAAGGATCTCTATACAAGGAATGCGACAGGAGACACGATCATTCATTTCCACGGAAAGGACGACAGACAGGAGGCTGACTGGATATCATCAAGGATATTGAAGATGCAGAATCGTGGAGCGTCGCTTTCGGATTTTGCTGTTCTGGTGAGATCGGCATACCTTACCAGATCCATAGAGCAATCATTCCTCAGAAACAAGATCAGTTATGTGATATGGGGAGGCGTGCGGTTCTTCGAGAGAAAGGAGATAAAGGACGCACTCAGCTACCTTCGTCTTGTGGCGTTTGACGACGACTTGTCATTCAAGAGGATTGTCAATGTGCCGTCAAGAAAGATCGGAACCAGATCCATCGAGCAGATATCCAAGGTCGCAGGAGAGAAAGGATGCAGCCTTTTTGAGGCATTGAGGGCGCTCAGCACCACGAAAGCCTTTGCAAAGGAACCCGTGCTGAAATTCATCGAACTCATTGACACTGCAAGGAGTCTCGCAGATGACATGTCCATAAGCAATCTTCTGGAATACCTTCTGGCCAACAGCGGGCTGAATGAACTATATCGCAATGACGAGGAAGAAGAAAGACTCGAAAACCTCAACGAACTGATCCAGTCCATCAAGACATACGAACAGGATCACAAAGAAGATGAAGTCAGCCTTGTAGGCTACCTTCAGGACATTGCTTTATACACCAATGCCGATTATGGCAAAGACAAGAACAATGTCAAAGTGATGACAATCCACCAGAGCAAGGGATTAGAGTTCCCATATGTATTCATATCTGGCCTGAGCGAGGGCATCATGCCCAACAAGCGAAGCGTCAGGGAAAGGAAGAAAAAGGCAATGGAGGAAGAGAGAAGACTGATGTATGTCGCTGTGACAAGGGCAGAAAAGAGACTTTTCCTTACAGAGTCAGAAGGATATTCAGTGCAGGGATCATTCGACAAGGTTCCGTCCCGATTCATCAGGGAGATAAAGCAGAACCTGTTCGTGACAGAAGGTCATATGGACGAAAGCCTGTGGAACAGGGCATCGACATTCAGCAGGTCTATGGACCTTGAATGCGGACTCGTAGCATTGCCTCCGAAAGCGTCATTCAACGAGGGAGACGAAGTCGGGCACCATGTCTTCGGCAACGGAATCATCCGCAGGATCTATGACGACGGCGAATATTGTGAGGTCGAATTCTTCGAAAAGGGAGTGAGAAGCCTTAAGGCAGACAAACTCTATCGGGTATAGAACTCTATGACGCGGCCGATGGCCCTCTGGCATACAGGGCAGAAGGTCTCGGCCCTGTTTGTATGCATGCGACAGTCCTCCGAGCCTCTATATACGCCCTTTGACTGATATCCGGCGCCTTCAAGAAGCTGTGCCTGGCCGGCATTCAGCATGTCCTTCCACTTCGACTCAAAGTCAAAGAGGGTTGTTATGTTCTGCTCCCATGGCTCGCAGTCCGGATAGTAATACTCCACATACTGGTCATCATAGTAATACTCATCAGCAAGTCCGGCGAAACTGTGTCCGAATTCGTGCACCACTACCGGCTTGAATGCAGGATGGTGAGCAGTTGTCAAAGTATACGAATTATATATGCCTCCGCCGCCATAAGTATCTGTATTTGCGAGGATTACAATATGCTCATATGGTATGCCACATAGCTTGTCATGCATGTTCTTCAGCCGCAGCGTCGTGAGGTAACGGTCCATGTAGAAGGTATTGAAATGTGCCTTCAACGCAGTATCCTTCCACTTCCCTTCTCCCGGCACGCTGACACCGCTGTCATTCGACTCCAGAGCCACTGCCACGAAATTGAACATGTCCTTATATTGTCCGAAAGGCTGATGAGCCAGGATCGCGTCCATAGCGATACGGGCATCATTGTAAAATATATCGGACTCCTCTGCCGTATAACCTTCTGCAACTATCGCCACGTCAATCTTGTCTTCGGGCGATCCGCTCTTCAGGAGATATTCGTGCTGCGGAACCTGCGGAGTGATTTTCCTTATCAGGATATCATCCGGTTCCACGAGATGGGTAAGCGATGCGGCCGTATTTCCCCAGAAATCATACAGTTCCACCCTGACCCTCGCCTTTGATTGAGGCATCGGCATAAGGAAGACGTTCTCAAAAGACTTACGCACCCTGGTCGCCTCTTCGGTGGTCTGCCACTCCTGGAAAAGGGTCGAGAACGACTGGCGATAGAGCACATCCCCGCTCGCTTCATCCGTCAACGATATCTGCCCGTTGCCGCGCACCGGCACCTCGTCAAGATTGACGCGGCGCCCTGCCCATCCGTCAAAGCACGACATCTCGTCGAGAGAAATCTCGACAGACTTGTCAGTCCCGGAAAAGATATAATCCACTCTGAGAGTCTTGTCCTGTGCACAAAGGCACACGTACATAAATAATGATACTGTCAGCAGAATAGTTTGACGCATAAAAATTATATTTTAGAGGCACAGTTGATGCCGTCGAGGGCCGAGGACACGATGCCTCCGGCGTAGCCTGCACCTTCGCCGCATGGGTAGAGGCCGGCAATCTCGATGTGTTCAAAAGTTTCAGGGTCACGCGGTATGCGGACCGGAGACGATGTGCGGGACTCGACCCCGAGGAGGAGCGCATCGTTGGTATAGTAACCGTGCATCTTCTTGTTTCCGATCTCCGGGAATGCATATTTGAGTCTCAGCGAGACATGCTCAGGGAGCATTTCGTGAAGCGGAGCGTTTACAGCGCCCGGATGGTATGAGGTCTGCGGGAGGCCGCTTGAAGGTATGCGGCGGCAGAAGTCCATCATTCTCTGCGCAGGTGCCTTCAATGAACCCGTATATTCGAACATCTTCCTTTCGATATCCTTCTGGAACTGAAGGAGGGCGAGAGGGCCATATTGGGCATATTCAGGAAAATCCTCCGGCTCGATCTGTACCACAACTCCAGAGTTTGCCCACTTGGAGTTACGCTGTGAGTTTGACATACCATTGAGGACAAGTTCTCCTGAAGCAGTCGCCGCAGGTACAAGGATTCCGCCCGGACACATGCAGAATGAGAAAACTCCCCTGTCAAGGACCTGGGTCACGAAAGAGTACTCTGCCGTCGGCATGTATGGCTGATACTTGCCATGATACTGGATCTTGTTGATCAGCGACTGAGGATGCTCGACACGAACTCCGAGGGCAAATCCTTTCGCCTGGATGGCCCAGCCCTTGCGATCAAACATCTCGTAGATATCGCGTGCGGAGTGACCTGTGGCAAGGATCACCTTGCGTGATGTGTAAATGACAGAAGCACCGTTGACCTCAACGTCAAACTGGCCGTCCGGACGTCTGGTAATGTCGGTAACTCGTGAATTGAAATGGTATTCGCCTCCATGCTCGATTATGCATTTGCGTATGTTCTCAACAACAATCGGAAGCTTGTCGCTGCCGATGTGCGGATGCGCGTCTATGAGGATGGACGGGTCAGCGCCGAAGCGCACAAGCTGATGGAGGACTTCACGGATGTCTCCCCTCTTTGATGAACGCGTATATAGCTTTCCGTCTGAGAATGTACCTGCGCCTCCTTCACCGAAGCAATAGTTGGAATCAGGGTCTACAACTCCCTCCGTCGAGAGCTTTGCCATGTCGAACTTACGCTGGTGCACATCCTTTCCACGCTCAAGGATTACAGGCTTGAGACCTTTCATCAGGAGTCGCAGAGCGGCGAACATGCCGGCAGGACCTGCTCCGATGATGACTACCGGCTCTGCAGACGACACATCTTTGTATTCCTCCAGGACATATTCCGGCATAACCTCTTCAGGCTTATACACCTCCACTTTATATCGATATAGGATATCGTTGCGTGCATCTATGGAACGACGCACGATCCTGTATTTAAGCTGCTGCCTGATCTTCGGAGAGACGCCAAGGGCCTTCACAGCAGCTGTCTGGATTTCGTCTGCAGTGAGCTCTTTGCCAAGTTTGCAGGTTACTTCTATTTCTTTCATTGTTGATATTTTAGATTTCTCGACTTCGCTCGAAATGACAGAATCAGAATTCGGCGAGGCGGGATACCGGTGCGACATCAAGCGAGGCGCGCTCGCCGTTCTGATAATGGAACCATCCTGCAATTGCTATCATCGCAGCATTGTCTGTGGTGAACTTGAACTCCGGCAGGAATGTCGTCCAGCCGCGCTTGCGTCCCTCCTCTTCGATACGGGCGCGCAACCCGCTGTTGGCCGACACACCGCCTCCTATGGTGATCTGCTTTATGCCTGTATGCTTTGCCGCCTTTATCAGCTTGTCCATGAGGATGTCTATGAGCGCCTTCTGGAAGCTTGCGCATATGTCTGCCTTGTTCTTCTCCATGAATTCCGGATCAATTGCCATCTGGTCACGGACAAAATAGAGAAGCGAGGTCTTTATGCCGCTGAAACTGTAGTCAAATCCAGGAATATGCGGCTTTGCGAACTTGTATTTCAAAGGATCTCCCTCCTTTGCAAGACGGTCTACAATCGGTCCGCCAGGATATCCGAGGCCCATCATCTTTGAGCATTTGTCAAATGCTTCTCCGACTGCATCATCGATGGTCTGGCCCAGGATTTCATATTCAAGAGGACTGTTTACACGTACGATCTGAGAATTGCCTCCCGACACGAGCAGACACAGATACGGGAACTCCGGCTGACGGTTTTCACCGTCATACTGCTTGATGAAGTTGGCCAGGATATGGCCCTGAAGATGATTCACCTCGACCAGAGGCTTGTCAAGTGCCATGGCAAGGCCCTTTGCGAAAGATGTTCCCACCAAAAGGGAGCCGAGCAGTCCGGGACCGCGTGTAAAAGCGATAGCCGTAATATCGGACGGCTTGATGCCTGCACGTGTAATCGCTTCACTTACAACCGGTACTATATTCACTTGATGTGCTCTTGAAGCAAGTTCCGGAATCACTCCTCCATATGCTTTGTGAACATCCTGGCTGGCCAGAACGTTGGACAGGAGATAGCCGTCCTTGATGACCGCCGCAGAGGTGTCGTCGCATGATGATTCGATTCCAAGTATTATGTCTGCCATATTTGGTTCATTTTTCGTTATTCAGATCTCTCGGCTTCCTACGGTCGCTCGAGATGACAATCAGGCATATTATATGCTTTGCATATCCGGGGGCAAAAATACGGATTTTATCCGATATTTTTACTATTTTTGCAAGTTGGAGAAATAAAACCTTTATAGTTATCAAGCAGGCACTGAAAATAATCTGGCTTATTCTGGTCGCAGTCACATCTGTCGTACTGGCTCTGGTCCTTGCGGTCCAGACGCCGGCCGTGCAGACCCGTATTGCAGACAAGGCCGTGAAGGTGCTGAGCGAAAAGATCAACGGCGACATCACATTCGAAAGGATCCACTTCAAGCCGTTCACCACTCTCGTGCTCAAGAATGTCGTGATAACCGACAAGGAACCGTTCCAGGATCCGACAGACTCCACAGCCGCACAGGTCGACACTTTCTTCCGAGCACAATACATAATCGTAAACATGACCCTCAAGAGCCTGACAGGCCACGAGGGACTGCATTTCGACAAGGCAAAGATAACTGATGCCGAGATGAACCTCGTATTGGAAGACTGCCTGACTGACGACGACGGCAAGACCGACAATCTTTCAAGAATATTCCGTCTGACCAAGCCGGAAGTGAAAAAGAAAAGCGACAAAGAGCTGTTCCACTTGAAACGGGTCGCCATAGACGACTTCACTTTCAGGATGAAGAACTATTCGTCCGACAAGACACCATACTATGGAGGCATAAGCTGGAACGACCTTGACATTGACATCAGCGAGCTCAGAGCCAGCGAGCTTCAGTTCAAGGGAGGCGTCATGTCAGGAGAGGTCGACAAGCTGGCATTCACCGAAAAGGCCGGCTTCGTCTGCCAAAGTCTCACGGGAAGAGCTACCGTCGGCAACGGAAAGACCATAGTCGAGGACTTGAAGCTCAAGGACCCATGGTCCGACATCGACATTCCACTCTACATGATGAGCTATGACGGCATCGAATCATTCAAGGACTACATCGCCCTGGTAAGGATGGACGCCGAGCTACGTCAGAGCATCGTCGACTTCAGGACCATAGAATTCTTTGCGCCACAGCTTGAGGGCAACAGGCTCAGGGTGAACGTAAAGTCCGGCAAGTTCTTCGGCACCGTTGATGATTTCTTTGTGGAAAACATGGACGTTTCATCGGAAGCAGGAGGCTTTGCCGGCATCATCAACGGAAGGATGACAGGCATCCCTGAGATCGAAAGCACCGTCATAGACGCAAGGGTCAGGAACTTCTCCTTGACGAGCAAAGGCCTTGGCACATTTGTCAGCGAATGGATGAAAGAGGGAGAGCTTGATCTTTCCAGGTTTGCACCCGGCACGACCTTCAAGCTGACCGCGCATGCCCACGGCCTGCTCAATAACATGAATGTCGATGCAGACATCAGGTCTGCCATCGGCAGCCTCCAAAGCGACATAACTCTGCAGGACATCCTGACAGAAGGCAAGCAGACAGGAATATCGGGAACCGTAAGGACCGACAATCTGAACGTCGGCAAGGTCATCGGAACAGATCTCCTAGGAGAAACCTCGCTTATAGCCATTGCAGACGTAAAGCTGCCGGAAGACGGCATCCCTATGAGTGCAGTGATCGACTCTCTCAATGTCGACAAAATGCACATCTACGGATATGACTATACTCAGATTTCCGGTGACGGAGACCTGTCGAAGGACGGTTTCGACGGAAGGATAACATGCAACGACCCTAACCTGAACTTCATGTTCCACGGACGTTTCGGCCTCTCCCCGAGGACAAGCAACACGATATATAAGTTCTATGCCATCGTAGGCCACGCGAACCTCAACGCAATGAACATAGACAAGAGGGGCAAGTCGGAGATCAGTCTCAGGACATCCGCCGACTTCAGGAGGACCAGCAAGGGAGACATCTATGGAGACATCAGCATAGGAAACATCATTCTTGAGAATGCCAAGGGCAAGTCTGACATAGGAGAAGTGAAACTCACCTCCGTCAACAGGAACGACACATACAGGATGTGGCTGAAGTCAGAATTCGCCAATGGAACATACACAGGAACGGCTCCTGTGACCGATTTCATCAAAGACCTCGGCAACATCACGCTCAAGAGGGAGATCCCGGCGCTCTTCACGGACGCCACATATGAATGGAACGGCAACAGATATAACCTGGACTTCGACTTCGTCAACATGCAAAGCGTCCTGGACTTTGCCTTGCCTGGAATGTACATAGCCCAGAACACGACTTTGAGCACCAGGATAAACGACAGAGGCAGACTGACAGGAAGCCTCACTTCGCAGCGCATAGCCTTCGGCACTCAGTACATCAAAGACCTCACGCTTGACTTCAACAATAACGACGACAGTTTCAACGGAGAGCTGCGTGGTGAAGCTATGGAGATTGCATCGTTGCAGCTGTATGACAACAGTCTGCGAATCCTTGCCAACGACAACCATATCGGACTTGGATATACATACGACAACCAGAGCGAGCTGGAAAACAGAGGCGAATTCTTCGTTCATGGAGACCTTGCCAGAGAGTCAGACGGACTTAATCTGGACGTGAACATACTCCCGTCAATGATCTACCTCAACTCAAGGGAGTGGCGCATACAGCCTTCACACATGAGAGTAAACGGCGACGGAGTGGATGTGACGTCAGTCGAATTCATCAGCGACGGACAGAGCATAGACATATCGGGAAGAGTGTCCAAGACAAAACAGGATACGCTTACGCTCAACCTCAACAGATTCGACATATCTGTCATCAACCCGCTTCTCGGAAGCGATTTCGGTCTCAAGGGAGCAGCGACAGGAAGAGCGCAACTGACCTCGCCTCTGAAGACGAAAGGTCTGCTCGCCGACATCCTGTGCGACTCTACATACCTTGCCGGCAAGCCGCTGGGCACAGTCACGCTTGCAAGCAAATGGGACGAGGATTTCGACAGGTTTGACATTGACGTCAGGAACGAGCTCAATGGCACGAGCAACATAGAAGCGACCGGCAAGCTGACTCCAAAGACGAAGTCGCTGGAGGCAACTGCAAGGTTGAACAGACTGGACGTAGGATATGTGGAACCTGTCCTGAAGGAGATATTCAGCGACATGGAAGGATACATATCCGGTGAAGTCAGCATAGATGGTCCTCTGAATGCATTCGAAATCAGCAGCAACGGCACAAGGCTGGATGATGGAATGCTGAGGATTGCATATACCAATGTCCCATATTACGCTGACGGAACGTTCCACCTGGACCAGACCGGAGTCTATTTCGATGACATAAAAGTCAGAGACAGATACACCGGGGCGGGCACAGTCGGTGGAAGCATCAACTGGAACAATTTCAAGGACATCTACTTCGACACAAGGATCAAAGTCAACGAAATAGAAGGAATAGACCTGAACGAAAAGCAGGGAGAATCCTTCTATGGAAACATATTCGGAACCGGAAATGTATCAATAACAGGTCCGATAAACTCTCTCGTCCTCAATGTCGACGCAGTTACGGCGAAGACAGGAGAGTTGCATATCCCGATAGCCTCGGCCACCACTTCTGGAAGCTCCGACCTGCTGAAGTTCACAGAAATCCAGCAGGAAGTGTTCATAGACCCATACGAGGTGATGATCAGCAAGTTGAATACGAAGAGCACTTCTGCAAACGACTTCCTCGTAAACCTCCACATCAATGCCAATCCGGACGTGACAGCATTCGTGGAGATCGACAAGGCGTCCGGCCATATGATATCCGGTCGTGGAAACGGAACACTTGAGCTCGTAGCCAATGAAGACCTGTTCACCATCAACGGAGACTACACGCTGACTGGCGGAAACTACAAATTCGTGGCTCTGGGTCTCGTAAACAGGGATTTTGAGATCCAGGACGGAAGTTCTGTGACATTCAACGGAGACCTCATGGAGACATCTCTCGACATCGACGCCCTTTACAAGACAAAGGCATCGCTCTCCACACTGATATCCGACACGACATCCGTCGCAAACAGAAGAACCGTGGAATGTGGAATCAGCATCACCGACAAGCTTGCCAACCCTCGCCTGGGATTCTCTATCGAGATTCCAGAGCTTGACCCTACCATCAAGTCAAGAGTAGAGAGTGCGCTCAGCACTGAAGACAAGGTGCAGAAGCAGTTCCTTTCGATACTTCTGTCAAACAGCTTCCTTCCTGACGAGCAGTCCGGCATCTTCAACAACTCGACAATGCTCTACTCCAATGTCGCCGAGCTCATGTCCAACCAGCTAAGCAACATACTGCAGAAACTGAACATACCTGTCGACCTGGGACTGAACTATCAACCTAACGAGAAGGGCAACGATGTGTTCGACGTGGCGGTATCGACCCAGATGTTCAACAACAGGGTCGTGGTGAACGGAAGCGTGGGCAACAAGCAATACAGCTCGGGAGGACAGACCGACGTGGTCGGCGACCTGGACATAGAGATCAAGCTCGACAGGTCCGGAGCGTTCCGTCTTAACCTGTTCTCACACTCTGCTGACACATATACGAATTACCTTGACAACTCTCAGAGAAACGGCGTGGGTCTGACCTACCAGACCGAGTTCAACAGTCTTGGACAGTTCTTCAAGAACATATTCTCAAGCAAGAAGAAGAGGCAGGAAGCCAGGAGACTTGAGGAACAGGCCATGATCGATGGAGAGAAGGTCACCATTAAGATAACAGAATGACATGGGAAAACTATATCTGATACCGTCCCCTCTCGGGGAAAATGATCCTGCGGAAGTAATCCCCGCGCCGGTGCTGGCTTCACTTGAAGGTTTCAAGACCTTTGTCGTAGAGGAGGTCAGGACGGCAAGGCGCTACCTCTCGCGCGCAGGTCTGAAAGGCAAGATCGGAGAGCTCCGGTTCTTCGAGCTCAACGAGCACACCGACCAGGCAACTATCGAAGGATATCTGAAGCTGTTCGAAGCAGGAGATGTAGCGCTGATTTCGGAAGCGGGATTACCGGCAGTAGCCGATCCGGGAGCGCAACTGGTCGCTCTGGCGCACAGGCACGGCATCGAGGTGGTCCCGGCCGTAGGACCGTCATCACTGATGCTGGCGCTGATGGCCTCGGGCCTGAACGGACAGTCTTTCGCGTTCTGCGGATATATTCCGGCGAAGACCGAAGAACGTCGCAGCAGGCTGCGCACGCTTGAGAAGGTGTCCGGACAGTTGAAGCAGACCCAGATCCTCATCGAAACGCCATACAGGAACGATTCGCTGTTCGCGGATATCCTTGCTGTATGCAACGCTTCCACCAGGGTATGTGTGGCGGCCAACATCACAATGCCTGACGCATACATCAAGACAAAGAAGGTATCCGAATGGAAGAAGGAAGGCCTGACCATAGGCAAAAGGCCGTGCGTATTCCTGATATTGGCATAAGACTGTCATTTGAACGAACTGTCAACACTGTCATTTCGACTAAATATTTGAACACTGTCATTTCGACTGAGCGAAGCGAATGGAGAAATCTAAAAACATAGGAACAATAGAACTGGAAGGCATGGAGTTCAAGGCATACCACGGATGCCTGGAGCGCGAGAAAGTTGTCGGAAACGACTTTGTCGTGGACTTCCGCGGGGAGATGGACATGTCTGCAGCTGCAGAAAGCGACGACCTGCGCGACGCTGTGAATTATGCAGAAATCTACGATGTCATAAAGGAGGAGATGGCAAAGCCTTCGGATCTGCTTGAGCATGTGACGGGGAGAATCGTGAAGGCGTTGGAAGAGAAATTCCCTCAGTTCATTTCGTTTTCAGTAAGGGTGTCGAAGAAGAGACCACCTGTAAGCGGAGTGGTCCAATGGTCCAGAATTACTATGTATCATGAGCATTAAGATAGCATATATTACATTGGGGTGCAAGCTGAATTATGCTGAGACTTCCACTTACGAGAGAGAACTTTCGAAAGCGGGGTTTGAGGCTGTGCCATGGAGCAAGGGAGCAGATGTCTTCGTTGTGAACACATGCACTGTCACCGAGCATTCCGACAAGAAGAGCCGCAACATAATAAGGAAACTGCATAGGCAGAATCCTCATGCAAAAATATTCGTGACAGGCTGTTCGGCACAGCTAAGACGAGAAGACTACGAAGCAATCGAAGGCGTCGCACGCGTGTTCGGAGCCACAGAAAAGAGCCTGGTCGTACCATATATCATACAGAGCACGTCCGGGACTGACTGTTGCGGACACGACATCAGCATGTTCTTTCCTGCATATTCAAGCGGTGAAAGAACACGTTCATTCCTCAAGGTGCAGGACGGATGCGACTACAAATGTCACTACTGCACAGTGCCTTACGCACGTGGAGAAAGCAGGAACATTCCTATTGCAGACATAATCACGCAGGCGGAGGCTATTGCAGCAGAAGGAATCAAGGAGATCGTTCTTACCGGAGTGAACACAGGAGACTTCGGAAAGTCCACAGGAGAGACATTCTTCGAGCTCATAAAGCAGCTCAATGATGTGGAAGGCATCGAGAGATATCGTATATCATCAATAGAGCCCAACCTCCTGACCGAAGAGATGATTGACTGGATCGTGACCGGAACAAAGTTCCTCCCCCACTATCACATCCCTCTCCAGTCAGGATGCGATACCATCCTCAAGGAGATGGGACGCAGATACGACACAGCATCCTTTGCTCACAAGATACAGTATATCAGAGAAAAGACCGAAGTGCCGGGAGGTCCGAAGGTGTTCTTCGGTATTGATGTCATTGTAGGATTCCCGGGAGAGACAGACGAGCTTTTCATGGAGACATATAGCTTCCTGAAGGACGTTGTGAAACCTGCATTCATACACATATTCCCTTACTCACGTCGTGCAGGCACTCCTGCAGCGGAAAGAAAGGATCAGGTGCAGGACAGCATCAAGACCAATAGAGTTCAAATGCTCGAAGAGCTGAGCGCCGCGCTGCATCAGGAGTTCATGGATGCCAACAAGGGAGTAGCAGAGAAAGTCCTCTTCGAAAGTACTGACAAGAACGGCATGATGGAAGGTTACACAGGCAATTACATAAGAGTATCAAGGCCATACGACCCCGAACTGATCGGCAAAATCGTAGACATAGTCATCTGATGAGCAAGACAAAACTGACATTTCTTGGCACCGGCACATCCCAGGGAGTGCCGATGATAGGCTGCGGATGCGAAGTATGCCGCAGCACGGACCCTCGTGACAAGAGGCTCAGGTCCAGCGTGCTCGTAGAGCATGAGGGTCTGATGATTCTGGTCGACGCCGGCCCGGACTTCCGACAGCAGATGCTGAGTGCCGGAGTGTCACACCTGGATGCCATACTCCTGACCCACAACCATAAGGACCACACCGGAGGTCTGGACGACATCCGCGCCTTCAACTATCTGGAAAAGAAGGCCTCGGAAATCTATTGCGAGAAATATGTCGAGGATTCGCTCAGGATGGAATACGGATATGCATTTGCAGAGACGAAATATCCAGGTGCACCGGAATGGCATGTGCATAACATCGACAGCAATTCTTTCACCATAAGTGCAGGTGGGCCTTATGAGGTCCTGACATGGGAGCACGGGAAAGGATATATCCGGTCAATGGCCGGTGAGGATGAACCGGTGAGATCCGTGCAGATCGTCCCCATCAGGGGCATGCATTACAGACTGCCCGTCCTGGGCTTCCGTTTCGGAAACATAGCCTACTGTACCGACATGAACCATATTCCGGAATCAGAGTTCGAAAAGCTGCAGGGGCTCGACCATTTCGTAATAAACTGCGTGAAATACGGCAAGCATATCTCCCACTACTCTCTGGAGGAAGCTGTCGCAGTCGCACAGAAGGTCGGAGCCAAGCATTCATGGCTGACCCACCTGTCCCATCAGCTGCCTTGCCACTCGGAACTGGCCGCGGATCTTCCTGCCGGCATTCTTCCGGCATATGACGGCCTGATCATCGAAGCATAGGCTCAGTGGCGCTGATGCATTCTTGCTTCTGTCCATGAAAACGGCACTTTTTGTGGACAAACCATGCATTTTTGTGCTTCTGTCCATGAAAACGGCCATTTCTATGGACAGCACATGCGTTTCCATAGGAGTTTCAGTAGAAAAGACCAATCCTCGCAGAAAACCCCTCCCCAATCAGGGAACCGTTTCCAGATCTCACCTATATCCGAAAAATTTTAGGAAGACTCCGAAAAGAATTAGGAGTTATGATTTTTATTACTATATTTGCATTGTGAAGATTAATCCGACCTTAAAATAATCCGAAATGAAACTCACTGTAAAAGAAGAAGAGATAATGACGATTTTCTGGGAACATGGCGAGATGTTCATAAGGGATGTACTGAGTTTCATCCCGGAACCAAAGCCGAGCTATAACACGGTAGCGACACAGATCAAGTTCCTGGAAGACAAGGGGTTCCTGACCCGCAAACCGATTGCGAACACCTTCCTTTATGTTCCGGCGATCACTGAAAAGGAGTACAGCGGACAGACTATCGGAAATGTGGTCGCCCAGTACTACAACAACTCATACGCAAGTGTGGTCTCTCAGTTCGTAGAGGAAGAGAAGATGGATCTGGACGAACTGAAGGCTCTGATAGCGGAAATTGAAAACAGACGTAAATAGACTGCAACATGAACGGCCTGATACTATATATAATAAAGAGTACACTGTACACAGCTGTATTCCAGTCTTTCTACCTGCTTGTGATGAGAAAGACGACATTCTTCCGTCTGAACAGGGTGGTTTTCATCACAGGCACATTCCTGTGCATGTTCCTTCCTTTCATAAACATAGAAATGCCGGCTGAAACGATGACCGTCACTCCTATGGAAATGATCGAAGCCGCAATCATATCAGACTCTCCGGCCGAGACTACTGCAGCCATCGAGCATGAGGTGCAGACCAACTGGACCGGTCTGGTGATGTTCAGCATCTTCCTTGTCGGAGCCGTCATATCTCTTTGCGTCACCACCATATCATATATAAGGATGAGCAGAATGATCAGGTCGGTGAGACCGGTCGAAGTGAACGGCACCGAGGTCAGGATCGTTGACGCCGAAATCCCGTCATTCAGCTGGGGACGCCATATCGTGATAGGAAGAAAGGATATGGAAGAAAATCCGTCAATAATGACACATGAACAGATGCACGTAAGGTGCAGACATTCGTTCGACCTTATGGCATACACGATAGTGACTACCCTACAGTGGTTCAATCCACTTGTATGGATATCACGCACCGAGCTCAAGATGCTGCATGAATATGAAGCAGACGAGCATACAATCAAAAAAGGCATCGATGCAACCCAATATCAACTGCTTCTGGTGAAGAAAGCTGTGGGAGCGAAACGCTTCCAGTTGGCCAACGGCTTCAATCACTCGAAACTTAAAAACCGAATCACTATGATGCACAGGAACAAAACGAACAAATGGATGAGACTGGCATATTTACTTTGTATTCCGGTCCTCATCGGAGCGATGTGCTGCTGCGGACAGAACACCGAGAATGAGAGGATCGCAGAAGAGGCACAGACACTGGTACAGCCAATCTCTGACGTACAGCCAGAGATCACTGAGGCAATTTCATTCCATCTTGCGGATGTAAGACCGACATTTCAGGGAGGCGATGAAAACAACTTCTCGAAATGGGTCAACAGCAATCTGACATACCCTGCAGAAGCAGAGGAAAAGGGAGTCCAGGGCAGGGTAACTCTTTCGTTTACAGTCACATCGACTGGAAAGGTATGTGATGTAAAAGTGATCAGAGGAGTCGATCCGCTTCTTGACAACGAGGCTGTAAGAGTGGTTGAAATGTCACCTGACTGGACTCCGGGCATGAAGGACGGCAAGCCTGTAGCTGTAACATATGTATTCCCTGTGATATTCCTGCAAAGGGACACAGACAAAAAGACCGAAGCCGTACCATTCCAGTTTGCGGATACAAAGCCGGGATTCAACGGCGGTGATGCCAATGAATTCAACAAATGGGTCGCACAACAGGTGGTCTATCCTGAAAACTGCAAGAAGGAAGGAATCGCAGGAAGAGTGACACTCTCATTCATTGTAAACGAAACCGGCAAGGTTTCCGACGTGAAGGTTCTCAGAGGAGTTCATGAAGATCTGGACAAGGAAGCGGTGAGAGTCGTAAGCTCATCTCCTGACTGGACTCCGGGACAGAAGGACGGAAAGGCAGTACCTGTAAAATACACATTCCCTGTAATATTCAGCCTCTGATGAAGACTCATATCCTCATAGCCGCAGCCTGCCTCCTCAGCTGCATCATCGGATACGGCCAGACAGACAGCACGGGCATAAGGACGAGGCAGTCTGTCGAGAACGCCAGACAGCTCAGAAGACTATATAAGACGGACGAGGCTATCGACACCCTTATGGCAGCACTTCAGCACAACACCTCGGACATCGAGGTGTTGACTGAGCTGGCCGAATGTCACACTTCCGCCGGCAATACAGAAGAAGCAGCGGCATGGTGGACGATGCTTTCGGTCATGGATCCGGAAAACCTTCATTACCAGATAGCCCTCGCACAGCTTATGTACCGCGAAAAGGCTTACGAGGAATGCGTGGAGACATGCAGGAGGATCATTGCGAGAGACACCATCCCCAACATCCTCGCAATGACGGCAGACGCATACAGATTTGCCGGCAAGGCAGACTCGGCATTGGTATATTACAACAGGTTTCTGAAGATCAAGCCGTTTCACGCAAGGACCATCAGCAAGAAAGCCGACATTCTGCTGGCTGCAAAAAAGTATGCGGAGGTATTGGAAATGACCAGCGCATTCCTTGAAGTCGAGCCGGACAACATGACTGTGCTGCCGATACACGGCCTGACTCTTCATCTCGGCAAGAAATACAGACAATCCCTGGAGACATTCGAAAAGCTCCATCACCTCGGAGACAGCACATACAGCACTCACTACTATCTCGGTCTGAACCACTACATGATGGACAATATTCTCCAGGCCGAGAGGGAATTCGAAAAAGCATATCAGATAGACTCGTCAGACGTAAGGCTGGTATATCAGCTTGCCGACACCAAGAGCAGGAGGTACTATGGTACTGACCCCGAGGTGGAATATCTGTATGAAAGGGCCTTGCAAATGCTTGAGCCTGACCCCATGATGATGCACAACATCTATGGAAGCCGAGCAATGTCATTCCATAGGGCGGAAGATTTCCGAACAGCGATCAGATATTACGAACAAAGCTATAGATACAACAGCAAGAACATATCCGCACTTTCATCGATCGGATACTGCTATGAACGCCTGAAAGAGTATGACAAGGCGCTTGAATATTACGGACGCTACCTCATACTGGGCAAGCCGGGAAGCAAGGGCTATCAGTTCGTGGAAGAAAGCATAGCCTTCATCAGGCAGGAAAAGTTCATGGAAGAGACAGAATGATCAGGCAATCTGAGGTGGAGGCACTGTGCCCTCGTCAATCAGACGACGCAATACAGGAATAAGCTCCATCGGAATATCTTCCAACACATATACTCCTGACTTCTCATGATTTATGAAAGTGGAAAGCCGAGCTGCCGCCTCAACAGGGCCGGCAGCTTTGCTTTTGGCTGCGCGGCAGATGTCGCATGTGCCGCAGTCTTCGCTTTCAGACTGGCCGAAGTACTCCAGCAAGTATGCGCTTCGACATGTATCTTCCTCTGATATGTAATCAATCATCTTCTGGATCCTTCCCACACATGAATCCTTGAGCATCTCATATCGCTTCGGATCAAGATTGACATTCTTAGGACGCAGACGATCGTGGTGCAGGAATATCACTGTAGCATGGTCTGCCGGCACATATCTTATCGTATGCTCAAGAGACATCTTATATAGAAGTTGACGGAGCATAGGGACCGGCACGCCGACCTGCGAGGCCACATAGTCCTCGTCGATCGGAACGGGATATGAGAACACACCTGTGTATTTCCTCATCAGGATTTCAAGAAGCTGAGGCATCCTGCGGTCAGGGAACTCAATGTCATACAGATCATTACGGTCCACTGCAATCTGTATCTTCGTTGATATGTCGACATCTTCAGACATGGTCCAATGCCCTGTCCTGTCGATATACATGATTGCATAATAAGCGGAAGAACGCTGGAGCTTGAAGTGACGACAGAATTCGTCAAGATCGAACTTCAGCTGCCTGCCGATCCCGGAATCATACGGGATGTCATAGAATATATGGACCTTGTGATATATGTCTTCAACATATTCAAGTGACGGGAACGAAACGGTCGCCAGCTGGCGCAGACGCTTTGTGTCGGAGCTGTTCCACAGCATCGCCGCAAAGCTGCGCTTCCCGTCTCGGCCTCCCCTTCCCGCCTCCTGGAAATAGGCTTCCGGACTGTCCGGCACGTCGAAATGAACGACAAATCGCACATCAGGCTTGTCGATACCCATACCGAACGCATTCGTGCAGACCATCACTCGTATGCGGTCTTCCTTCCATGCTGCCTGCCTGTCAGAGCGCGAAAGCGCGCCAAGGCCGGCATGGTAGAAAGAAGCCGATACGCCGTTTGACGACAGGAAAGCAGCAAGCTCTTCTGTCTTCTTCCGGCTGCGCACATAGACTATTCCAGTACCTTGGACTGAATTGCAGATATTCAGCAGCTGTCCCAGCTTGTCCTCGGTCCTGCGGACTATGTAAGAGAGATTAGGACGTTCGAAACCGCTCTTTATGAGACATCCGTCCTTGAAGCGAAGACGCTCCATTATGTCCTCTGCGACCTTAGGGGTCGCAGTTGCCGTAAGAGCTATGACAGGGGCATCCACGATGTCCCTTAAATTGCCTATCTGCAGGTAGTCAGGTCTGAAGTCATATCCCCATTGAGAGATGCAATGCGCTTCGTCCACAACGATATAACTGACATTCATCTCCTGCACATAGCTCTGGAAAAGTCTCGTCCCCAGACGCTCAGGCGACACATACAGAAACTTGAAATCACCATAAAGGGCATTGTTGAGTGCCGTATCCACTTCCCTGCGTCCCATGCCAGCATTGATGCACAGGGCCCTTATGCCCCTGTCCGTAAGATTCTGCACCTGATCCTTCATCAGAGCAATCAGAGGTGTCACCACTATGGCTATGCCGTGACGGATCATTGCCGGGACCTGGAAACACACGGATTTTCCGCCTCCGGTGGGCAAAATGGCAAGCACGTCCCTCCCTTCCAACGCAGTCCGGACGATGTCCTCCTGCTTTGGCCGGAAGGAGTCGTAACCCCAGTATTCCTTCAGGACTTCAAGGGCCCTGTCGTTGCCTTTTCCGCTCATTTCCTGTCCTTTTTGTCTTTCTCAAAAGAGAAGGCATGTATTGTGCAACAAATGTAATGATTTTATCAACGACACTGCTTGTCAAATGATAAAAAAAGTTTAATTTTGCACGGATATAAACGAATTAGTTAAACCTTAAATATTTTTACAAAAATTATGAGCACAATTGATTTGACCAAGTACGGTATTACCGACGTGAAGGAGATCCTTCACAACCCGTCTTATGAGGTTCTCTTCGCTGAGGAGACCGATCCAAGCCTCGAGGGATACGAGAAAGGCCAGCTTACAGAGCTTGATACCATCAACGTAATGACAGGTATCTACACAGGACGTTCTCCTAAGGATAAGTTCTTCGTAATGAACGAGGCCAGCAAGGACACTGTATGGTGGACATCAGAGGAGTACAAGAACGACAACAAGCCTTGCTCTGAAGAAGCATGGGCTGACCTCCGCGCAAAGGCCATCAAGCAGCTCAACACAGCAAAGAAGCTCTATGTTGTAGACACATTCTGCGGTACCAACGAGGCTACACGTCTTAAGGTACGTTTCATCATGGAGGTTGCATGGCAGGCACACTTCGTTACAAACATGTTCATCCGCCCTACAGCTGAGGAACTTGCAAACTACGGCGAGCCTGACTTCGTGTCTTTCAACGCAGCAAAGGCAAAGGTTGACAACTACAAGGAGCTCGGCCTCAACTCAGAGACTGCAACAGTATTCAACCTCAAGAGCAGCGAGCAGGTCATCCTCAACACTTGGTATGGCGGTGAGATGAAGAAGGGTATCTTCTCACTCATGAACTACTACAACCCGCTCAGGGGCATCGCTTCAATGCACTGCTCTGCAAACACCAACATGGAGGGTACAAGCACAGCTATCTTCTTCGGTCTTTCAGGTACAGGTAAGACCACCCTTTCAACTGACCCTAAGCGTCTCCTCATCGGTGACGACGAGCACGGTTGGGATGACGAGGGCGTATTCAACTATGAGGGTGGATGCTACGCCAAGGTCATCAACCTCGACCCTGTTTCTGAGCCAGACATCTACAAGGCTATCCGCCGCAACGCTCTCCTCGAGAACGTAACCGTAGACGCAAACGGCAAGATCGACTTCGCTGACAAGAGCGTGACTGAGAACACTCGCGTTTCTTACCCTATCAACCACATCGACAACATCGCTGTTCCTTCAAAGGGTCCTCACGCACAGCAGGTAATCTTCCTTTCAGCTGACGCATTCGGAGTTCTCCCTCCAGTATCTATCCTCACTCCAGAGCAGACTCAGTACTACTTCCTTTCAGGATTTACTGCAAAGCTTGCTGGTACAGAGCGCGGCATCACTGAGCCAACTCCTACATTCTCAGCTTGCTTCGGCGCAGCATTCCTTTCACTCCACCCAACCAAGTATGGCGAGGAGCTCGTAAAGAGAATGGAGAAGGTTGGTGCTAAGGCATACCTCGTGAACACAGGATGGAACGGTACAGGAAAGCGTATCTCTATCAAGGATACAAGAGGAATCATCGACGCGATCCTCGACGGTTCTATCGACAAGGCTCCTACAAAGCAGATCCCTTACTTCAACTTCACAGTTCCTACAGAACTCCCTGGTGTTGATCCAGCTATCCTCGACCCACGCGACACTTACGCTTGCGCATGCGAGTGGGAGGAGAAGGCAAAGGATCTCGCAGCTCGTTTCATCAAGAACTTCAACAAGTTCACTGGAAACGACCTCGGCAAGGCTCTCGTAGCAGCTGGTCCAAAGCTCTAATCGAAAGATAAAGCTCAAGATAAAAGCAGTCACTTCAACAGTGACTGCTTTTTTATTTAAATCATTTAGAAATCTCCGAATGGCAGAGTACTGCGGCCGCCTCGTCAGGCAGGCATTCCAGTCCATATCCCGGGACGACGGTAATGACCTTCTCCACAGTCTTGTGCAATGCTGAAACGGAGGCACTGTCCCATCTCATGCATGAGCAGGCAGGCATAAGCGAAGCAAAGGACTGGAGAGGAGCGAAACGTGTGATCTTGTTGTATGGAGCCTGAGACAGACGTACCACCGCCTTGAGAGGCACGGATTCGTTCTTGTAGCACGGCGTCTTGCCGCTCCACGGAGTGCCATATACATATGCAAGTCCGTCTATCACTCTGATTACAGGATTGTCATCATTCAATAGCACAGATCCTTGTATATGCTTCAGCCAAAGACGGCTGTGCGTACTCTTTCCTGTGCCGCTGCGTCCGAGGAACATGTAGCCAAGACCATCATGTCTGATCACCGATGCATGTACCATCAAGGTCTGATATGGAGATGTGCAGAAGGTATAGAGCAGCATCATGGCATTGCTAATGGCAAATTCTGCTATGCGTTCCGACGAAGAAGCCGGAATATACACCACGCTGTCAACGAAATCTGCAGATGTCTTAAGTATGCAGTCCGGGCGTTCCCTGGTGTATGAGAAACCGAAGCTGAACTTGCCGTCCTCATCCTCAAATATCCAGAAATAAGGTGCCTCGTCATTGAGGCATTCACGCACTTTGCCGGGAGTCGTCTCCTTCAAGGAACCGACTGTTGCAAGCCTCAGGGTAAAAAGCGTGTCCACATCAGAAGATGCGGCAAAAGGTTCATATGGTTTGAGGTATTCCTGTGCCGGAAAGCCATCTGGAAGGAGCACGCCAAAGGCATGTCCTGCTACTGCATATTTATATAAAGTCTCCATATGTCTTCCAAAGATAGCTATTTTTATCAAAAATAGCTATCTTTGGTTATCTATAAGAATATATGGGTACCATCACTAAGAATCAGGACATATTCATTGAGGAAGTCAAGAAGCTGATTTCCGAAGGGCATTTTATAACCATTACAGCAAAGGGATATAGCATGAACCCTTTCATTGTACATTTACGAGATCAGGTCACATTAGGTCCATGGGAGGATTCTGATATCAAAGAAGGCGTCGTAGTGCTTATAAAGGACGATAAAGGGAACTACCTCATGCACAGGATAATACATATAGAGGGGGATATACTTACTCTTATGGGAGACGGAAACCTTGAACGCAAAGAGACGGCTTACGTGAAAGACATAGTGGGAGTGATGACGGCTGTGATAAAGAAAGGACGCCCTATCCCGGTCACAAGCCTGAGATGGCGTCTCTATTCATGGATGTGGCACATGCTTACTCCTGTCCGCCGCTACCCTCTCGGACTGTGGCGCCGCCTGCATCCGCAGGAGCCGCTGCGTTAGCTTTCTGCTCCTGAAGCTTCTTGCGGTAGGCATCCATGCGCTTTTTCCACGCAATCTGTTTGGCGCGCTGCTCTTTGGCCTTACGGGCCTGAAGCGCCTCCATTTTCTTCTCGAGGTAGTTATCCGCCATTATTTGATGTAATCTGTAATCTTCTGTTCATGGTCCTTTCGGCATATGAGCAGTCTGTCGCCATGCTGAGACACTATATAGCCTTCCAGACCCTGTATCACGACTTTGGACAAGCCGGGAGCATGTACGATGCAGTCAGTGCTGTCGATCATGCGGACATCCCCTCCTACTATTGCATTCCCATCGTCAGACTTTTCTTTCAAGGTCCAGAGAGAACCCCATGTACCGAGGTCACTCCATCCGAATTCTGCAGGCAAAGTATAAATATTATCCGCCTTCTCCATCACGGCATAGTCAATGGATATCTTCTCGCAAGTCGGGAACAGTCTGGCCACCTCAGCCTTTTCATCTGAAGTACCGAAAGCCTTGGACATCTCGTCCATGACAGCAGCAAGGGACGGAGAATGACGACGAATCGCATCGTGGATCGTATCTACATTCCATACGAATATGCCGGCATTCCACAGATATGTACCTTCGTCCAGATATTGTTGGGCAACATCCTTGGAAGGCTTTTCGCGGAATGACTCGACCTTGCAGATTTCGCCGTCTTCCACAGGTCCTTCCTTTATATATCCATACCCGGTTTCCGGTCTTGTCGGGCATATGCCTACAGTCACAATAGTTGATTTATCTGCAGTGAATGCCAACGCTGCTGATATGACTCGTCTGTACTCCTCAACATCAATGACAAGAGCATCAGACGGTGTCACTATGATATTAGCATCAGGATCCGTGTTTCGGATCTTCCAGCAAGCGTATGCTATGCATGGTGCAGTATTCCTCGCCGCCGGTTCTTCCACGATGTGATCTAAAGGCAGATCCGGAAGCTGCTCTCTGACCAGAGAAGCATATTTTTCTCCGGTAACGACCCAAAAGTTTTCAATATGGCACAAAGGACGCAGACGATCGACTGTCATCTGTATCATTGTTCTTCCCAAGCCCATCACATCGACGAACTGCTTAGGCAGCTCTGCCGTGCTCATCGGCCAGAACCGGCTTCCGATGCCGCCGGCCATTATTACTACATGAGTGTTCATATCATCCTCTGGAGTTGTAAGCCTCCAATGCTTTTTCAAGTATGAATATTGCCCTCTGCAGGTCCTCCTTCTTGAGGACATATGCGATGCGGACTTCGTCACGACCCATGCCCGGGGTCGAATAGAAGCCGCATGCCGGTGCCATCATCACGGTCTCGCCTTCATAGTCGAAGTCCGACAGGCACCATGCGCAGAACTTCTCTGCGTCATCCACCGGGAGACGTGCAACCGTATAGAACGCTCCCATAGGGATCGGAGAATATACTCCCGGGATCCTGTTGAGGCCATCAACAAGGCACTTTCTGCGCTCCACATACTCCTCATAGACCTCTGCCGCATATTCTTCCGTTCCTTCAATCGATGCTTCCGCAACGATCTGGCCGACAAGCGGCGGGCTCAGACGTGCCTGACAGAACTTCATCACGGCATCGCGCACCGCAGTGTTCTTGGTGACAAGAGCACCGATCCTGATACCACACTCAGAATATCTCTTTGATACAGAATCAATAAGCACTACATTTTCTTCAACGCCTTCGAGATGACATGCCGAGATGTATGGCGAACCGGTATATATGAACTCCCTATACACTTCGTCTGAAAAGAGATAGAGGTCGTATTTCTTGACAAGGTCCCTGATCCTGTTCATCTCCGCACGGGTGTAAAGGTATCCGGTCGGGTTGTTAGGGTTGCAGATCAGGATCGCCTTGGTCCTTTCTGTTATAAGTTCCTCGAATTTCTCCACAGACGGCAGGGCAAAACCCGTCTCTATCGTAGATGTGACACTTTTGATCACCGCACCGGCAGACACGGCAAACGCCATATAATTGGCGTACGCCGGCTCGGGTACAATAATCTCATCCCCCGGATTAAGGCAGGCCAGGAAGGCGAAAAGCACCGCTTCCGAGCCTCCGCTTGTCACGATCACATCGTCCGGAGTGAGATTGATGTTGTATCTTGAGTAATAGTCCACCAGCTTCTCTCTCAATGAGAGGAAGCCCTGGCTCGGACTGTATTCCAGGACCTCCCTGCCCACATTATGCAAGGCGTCAAGCGCCTTCTGCGGAGTAGGGAGATCCGGCTGTCCGATGTTCAACTGATAGACTTTCACTCCCCTTGCCTTCGCTTCGTTGGCAAGAGGAGTAAGTTTTCTGATAGGTGACGAGGGCATTTCCTCGCCTCTGTGTGAAATTCCTGGCATCGTTAATCAATATTAGGCTCGTCCCAGACGATGGTCTCCGTGCACTTGATCTGCTGGCTGAGGTCACCGACTGAAAGGATGAAGTCACCTTCCTCGATGGTCCACTTGCCATAGTAGTTCACAAATGCAAGGTCCTTGCCTGAAACTTCAAGCTCGACGGTCTTTGTCTCGCCCGGAGCGAGCTCGATCTTGTCGAATGCGCGCAGACGGCGAACGTCAGGAGTAGAGCTTGCATAAAGGTCTGATGAGAAGAGAAGAACGCTCTCCTTTCCTGCAACCTCACCTGTGTTGGTCACGTCAACTGTAACCTTGAGCACGTCGTCAGCAGTGAATTCCGCAGCTGACACTGTCATGTTCGAATATGCGAACTTTGTGTAGCTGAGTCCGTGTCCGAACGGCCACTGAACATCCATTACAGCATTGTAGTTGTACGTTCCGGACATTGTGCCCTGGTTTTCAGCCGGCTTGTAGTCATAAACGCCGAACTTGTTTGTGTATTTAGGATATGTGAATGGAAGCTTTGCGCTGAAGTTCTCCTCTCCGCAGAGAAGGGCAGCAAGCGCGTCGCCGCCGTAGTTACCTGGAAGAAGCACGTCAACAACTGCTGAAGCATAAGGCTCGATGTCGTTGATGATGCGTGGACGACCCTCATTGAGGATGAGGATGAGCGGTCTGCCTGTTGCTGCAAGAGCTGCAACCAGGTCCTTCTGATTATCTGAAAGGTTGAGGTCCACATCATTTCCCGGAGTCTCGCAGTATGTGTTCTCACCGATGCATGCGATGATCACCTCGGCCTTGCGTGCAGCAGCCACAGCCTCTTTGATGCCTGTAGCCTCATCGAACTGCCAGTTTGTACCGTTAAGGTCATACTCTACACCTGGTACATAAGACACATTGTCGAACTTCTGTGAGATGGCCTCATATATTGTATTGTACTTGCCAGTGAACTCAGGTCTCGAAGCTCCATGGCCCTGCCATGTGTATGACCATCCGCCGTTGAGGGTACGCATAGAGTTTGCGTTAGGACCTGTAACGAGGATCTTGACATCCTTCTTGAGAGGAAGGATTCCGTTGTTCTTGAGGAGCACCTCTGACTCTACAGCCGCCTCGTATGCAAGCTTTGCATGAGCCTCGCCGCCGAATTCAGGATAGTCTGCAAGAAGGGTGTTAGGCTGGTCGAAGAGACCGAGGCGGAACTTCACGCGGAGGATGCGGCGCACAGCGTCATCAACGCGTGACATAGGAACTTCACCTTCCTTTACGAGAGCAATGAGGTCTTCTGTGAACTCGCAGTCATATGGAACCATAGACATGTCGATACCTGCATTGATGGCAAGCTTCACAGCCTCCTTCTTTGATGAAGCGACACGCTCACGTGTGTAAAGATTGTTGATGTCAGCCCAGTCTGTAACGATCATGCCGTCCCAGTTGAGCTCTTCCTTCACCCACTTTGTGAGGAGCTCTGTATTGCAATGGAATGGGATTCCGTTGTTGCTGCCCGAGTTGACCATGATTGTAAGGGCTCCTGCCTGCATAGCCTCCTTGAAAGGCTCGAAATGCTTCTCGCGGAGCTCAGATGCAGCAATTGAAGAAGGAGTGCGGTCCTGTCCTGTGACAGGGACACCATATCCCATGAAATGCTTTGCACAGGCTGCGATGTTGTATGGTCCCACATGGTTAGGGTCATCACCCTGCATACCCTTGACCTCAGCCACAGCCATCTGCGCATTGACATAGGTATCCTCGCCGAAGCTTTCCCACATGCGTGGCCATTCAGGATTGCGGCCGAGGTCCATTGTTGGCGAGAAGGTCCAAGGGACGTTTGCAGCACGGCTCTCGTATGCTGTCACCTTACCCATGTTGTAAGCGTGGTCGCGGTTGAATGTAGCTGCGATATTGACTTCCTGTGGGAAGAGCGTACCGCCTGCAACATATGTCACTCCGTGGATGTGGTCAAGTCCGTAGAGCGTAGGGACTCCGCATGCCTCGATGGAGATGCGGTTGATCTCTGTAATGAATTCATTATATCTCTCAGGTGTCTGAGCGATGTCACCAGGAGTATTGAGCACCGAGCCTATCTTGTAGTCTCTGAGTGCAGTCTCCCCTGCCTCTGTGATCTGGATGCCATGCGCAACGGCTGTAGCATTGAGCTGGGTCATCTGACCTGCCTTTTCCTCGAGAGTCATGCCTTTGAGCACCTTCTCGATCTTTGCCTCGATGTCTTTGTCCTGAGGGATTGCCGGCTCGACTGAATTGCAGTTGCAACATGCGGAGAACGCGAATGCCGCAGAAGCCAGAGCGATGATTGTCTTGAGTGATTTCATAGAATATCGGTTATCAGTTAATACATTCTGGACATAATCATACAAAAATAATTATTGTGGGGGAAATATGCAAAATTTGACTACATTTGTAATTGTATAGATCCCTCGACAAGCTCGGGATGACAAAAAGGATATGAAGATAAAGAAAGGATTCGTACTCCGCGAAATGTGCGGAGAACATATAGTGACCGGAGAAGGTCTTGAAAACATCAATTTCAACAAGCTCATCACCCTCAATTCATCTGCCGCATTCCTGTGGCAGGAGGTTGTCGGCAAGGAGTTCACAGCCGAAGAAATGGCTCAGCTCCTCATCGACCGCTACGGGATCGACAAGGAGCTGGCATTTAAGGATTCTGAAGCTCTCTGCCAGGCCTGGATCAACGCAGGCATAGCAGAGTAGCCGCATTATCTTAAATTTCCGTTAAAGTCTACATTGAACATCGAGAACGGGTCGAACGACGAGTCCATGACTACGGCGGCTTCGAGCCTGGTCACCACGCGGTCCTCATTATAGTCGGTAAGGCCTATATTGTTCCACCATTCCTCAGCTGCTGACGGTATAGGAGCTCCGAGGCCTCTGATTATGCCGAGAAGCTGGCCCACCTTTACAGGTCCGCTGCCAAGTCCGAGAGGGCCGTTGTAAAAGTCCTCAGGATGAACATCTTCCATCATCAGAGGGTCATCAGCCCGGAACCATGTCTGGTTCGCCCAGCCGACATTACGGCCTTCGCCGCGAAGGATTCCCGTCGCTCCTATCTTCTGGAGCGCGATAAAATGCCTATGGTCCTTCGGGAGGTCAAGATATGGCATTATATAGCATCCGGCCTTAAGAAGGGCAAGCTGCACCTTACGCACAGGCACTCTCCTTACTGTTCTGCCATCCAGCTGAGACAGTGCTGCGATAGCGCCGGCCGCCTGGCCGAGCTGCATGACCACCGGCTGCAGTCTTGTCGCACCATTGATGAGATTTGACACTGAGACAGACTTCTCCGCAACGATGAGATTCTCCACATCACGCTGCTTCGGTATCAGGACGCCCATCGGCACATTAAATGACGGGATAGGATAGAAATGAAGGTCCGGAAGATTCTTCCAGTCAGGATGTCGGAAATGGTGATGGTCTACCGCATAGTCACCGACTGCTATGCCTGTCTTGTAGTAAGGATGCTTATAATCAAACGGCTTCGCTGCCGCATCCAGTGTAAAGAAAGCTTCTCCGACGATACGTCTTGACTCCCTGTGATATGGGATGAATGCAAGCCTGTCCTCGGTCGGAAATACATCATCAGCAAGTCCGAGATTCTTCATTCCGAGTTCGGTCTGGATGAAATAAACGAATCCCATGGTGAAGTCTTTGGCCTTCTGATATGCGGCCTGCCTTTCCTCTCGCGTCATTTCTATGGTATTGGCATAGTAATCATTACCATAGATCGGCCAGTTGATCATATACTTTCCATTAGGAGTCTTGCCATAGGTTATCATCATGTCCGGACTCCATACAGTCTGACCGGTCTCTGCCTTGCCATCTTCGCGAAGAGATGCATTGGCATTGATCGCGCAATTATAGAATGGTGCAGGATCGTATCTCTCAGGCTTCTCAACGGTCATATCGGCATCAGGACCATAGTCCTTGAGCATAGCCACAAAGGTGAGATCCTGAATAACATCATTCGCCTCGGCTGGAGCGATTGACTCGCCGGTATCAGAAGCTGACTCCATACCGATCTTATAGTCAACACCACATGCCTTGGCCACATCTCCAAGCTCGGTTCCGTCTATAAGCACATTCGCTTCGACCTTGAATTTCCTGCCTTCTGCAGGCTTGAAGAGGACTATCCACTTGTCTTCTTGCTTTGCCACATCAAGCATGACTGTCTCCCGCCTTATCTCAAGCTTCTCACAACCTGCAGCCATATTGGTCAGGATTTCCTGACCTACCTGCGGCTCGAAGTTTATATTGCTCACCCAACCGGTCTTGAGCGCCTCCCAACCTCCATAACGCTGCGCAAGAGAGTCTGCAAACTCGCCGAAGATTCCGCTTCTGAGGTTATAGTTTCCGTCAACACAGCTCACTCCGGCCGCTGTCAGCATTCCGCCGACCCACGGAGTCTCTTCGACTATCATTGCAGGAACACCCATCCTGGCACACTGGATGCCGGCGGAAATGCCGCTGGCTCCACCGCCTATGATCAACACATCAACCTGCTCTGTCTCCACGCATGAGGTCAATGCCGTCATGATGCACATTAACAACAATGCAGTTCTTTTCATTTTGACAATATTATCTCTGTTAGTTATAATTGCTTAATCATGTAAATTTAACATTAAAAAAAAGAAAAAATTATAAAAAACAGAAAAATCTGCCTGTTGTCTTTCGCCTGCCATGGAAAAACAACACCGTAACATTTGGATAAGATAAAAACAGACTGCAAATTTGCCGATGAAGAAATAATGACTACATTTGTATGGGGAAGGATAACGTGAAAAGGATTCTGGTCTGGGAGAAGGTCGCAGACTTTCTGATGGATATTGCCAAGTATGTCCTGACGGCAGTTTTCATAACTACCGCTTTTGAAGACATCGGAGGAAACAGTTGGGTAAAATATGGATTATCGGCAGGTGGAGCCGGCATACTTTTAATATGGAGTTTATTACTATATCACTATAAAGGAAAGAAGTCATGATAGTTTATGGTATAGCGATGTGTGTCATAGGCATAATTGGCATAACATACACATTAATCACTAAAGACAAAGATATTATAGACAACGACTAAGCAGCGCCGATCGGCGCTGCTTAGTCGTTATTGATATTTTTTCATTATTCCGGACGATAAAATTAAAATATTTTAATAATTATACGTACCTTTGTTATTTAGTACAAGACAATATAAATCATCTAAATATGCGTAAGACATTCTGCATTTTCATGGCCGTCCTCGGACTGGCCTCTTCCGCTGACCTTTCAGCAAAGAAAGCAAAGGAAATCATTGAGACACCGGCTTCTGACAGCCGCATCGAGTACACCGGACGCACACTTGTGAGCGGAGATGAAGTGGCCTACGACTGGAGCGGAGTATACTTCAGAGTCAAGTTCAACGGTCCATACCTAGCAATGAAGTGTTCCGACACCAAGAACTGCTGGTTCAACCTCTGGGTGGACAAGGAGATGTCACCAAAGGCCGACAAGGTGTTCATGGTCGGTGCGACCGACACCCTCGTGGTGCTTGCTGAGGGACTCGGCAAGGGAGAGCACGAAGTGATCCTCCAGAAGAGGACTGAGGGCGAGCAGGGCCGCTTCACTGTGCACAAGTTCCTCACAGAGGGCGAAGTGCTCCAGGCTCAGGGCCGCAAGGAGAGACACATCGAGTTCATCGGCGACTCATACACCTGCGGATACGGCACAGAGAGCGGAGACAAGAACGATCCGTTCCTTGCAGAGACCGAGAACTGCAACCTCACATACGCAGCCATCACTGCACGCTATTTCGGTGCCGACTTCAATCTCGTAAGCCACTCAGGCCAGGGCATCGCAAGAAACTATGACAACTTCGGCCCAGGATATCACATGCCGCACCGCTACACCCAGACATTCAACACTGATAAAGAGACACTGTGGGATGCGTCAAAGGCAGCATACACTCCTGACATGGTCGTGATCTATCTCGGAACAAACGATTTTTCGACAAGCCAGCAGCCTAGCGAACTCAGCTTCAGGAACAATTACATCACCCTCCTCAAGAAAATAAAGGAGAACTACGGCGCTGACACCCCTATTCTGTGCATGGCATCTCCTGCCGACCCATACCTGTATGACTACATCCGAAATGCCGTAGTTGTAAGCGGCCTCACAAATGTGGCATACATGGCAGTGTCTAACCAGGCTCACAACTACGAGGACGACCTCGGAGCAAGCTGGCATCCTAACTACCAGGGACATATCAAGGTGGCGAGCTGCATGATCCCATACATCTCGACACTCACCGGTTGGAAGATGGAAGAAAAAGCATATAAGTAAGACAACATGTTAAGAAGAATACTGACGACAGTCATTCTGGCAGCGACGGCCATAGCCGGCCTCTGCGCCAAGGACATCAAGGGCACAGTAAAGGACACCGAAGGCAAGGGAGTTGCCGGAGTTGTCGTGTCTGACGGACTGAACACCGTGCAGACCGACGCGAAAGGCCGTTTCAAGATGGCCGCTGACGAAGACAGCAGATTTGTATTCATCAGCACTCCTTCGGGATATGTATCATCGACGCTCGACGGCAAGACCCTTTTCTACAAGGAGATCAAGGAAGACGTAAAGAAATATGAGTTTGTCGTTGAGAAGAACTCCAAGGATGACACCAACCACAATGTCATCGTGATCGCAGACCCTCAGATCAGCGAGAGAAGCGAGCTTGCAGACCTTGCCAAGCAGGCTGACGATATGGCGGAGTTCGTAAAGGGAATGGACGGAGACTACACATTCGGCATCTGCCTTGGCGATATCGTTGGATGGGACCACACCATCTATCCGGAATACAACCGCATCATGGCGAAGCCTGGCTTCGACTACAGATATGTAATAGGAAACCATGACATGACCAACTGGGGCCGTTCATACGAGACATCGATGAAGAACTATGAGGACATGTATGGTCCGGCATGGTATTCATTCAACGTCGGCAATGTTCACTATATCGTGATGAACGACAATTTCTATGTGGGTCGCGATTACTTCTACATAGGATATCTGGACGAGAGGCAGCTCAGATGGCTTGAGCGAGACCTCTCATATGTCCCTCAGGGCAGCAGAGTGGTCGTTTCAATGCATATACAGACCACAAACGACAAGTCTGACCGCGACGCGTTCCAGTATGGAATCATAGGAGACAACCTCTGCAACAAGCCTGCATTGTACAGCATGCTTGAGCCATACAAGGCTGTCATCCTCTCAGGCCATAGCCACACAGCCGACTTCGAGCAGATCAGCGAGAACATCTTCGAGATCAACGTGGCAGGATTCTGCGGAGCATGGTGGTGCGGCGAAGTCTGCATAGACGGAGCGCCGGCAGGCTACAAGATATTCGACATGGACGGCAACGACATGAAATGGATATACAAGGGATGCGGACATCCTCTGGACTATCAGATGAAGGTCTACACCGGTCTCGAAGAATATCCCGGACAGGTTGTAGCAAACATCTGGGATTTCGATCCATTGTGGAAAGTTGAATATTTCGAAGACGGAGTGAAGGTCTGCGACATGGAAAGGTTCAAGGCCCAGGACCCTCTTGCGAAAGAGCTTTACAAGGATCCGTCAAGTCTCAAGAGGACATGGGTATATGCCGCACCGACAGAAAACATGTTCAAGGCCACGATCTCCGCTGAAGCAAAGTGCCTTGAAGTGCGCGTGACAGACCGTTTCGGAAGAGTATATACAAAGACAATCTCTAAATAACATGACAGCACATACTCCCAGCAAGAGAATTGCTACCATAGACATACTCAGAGGCATCACGATCTTCGCGATGATCCTCTGCGCAAACATCGGATACAATTCTGATCTTCCGGCATGGATGTTCCACTGCCAGACTCCCCCGCCGACATACGCATTCAATCCGGATGTTCCGGGCATCACCTGGGTGGACCTCGTGTTCCCGTTCTTCCTTTTCACTATGGGAGCGGCATTCCCGCTTGCAATGCGCAAGAGACTGGATAACGGCGTCAGCCGATGGGAGGTCACAGGCAGCCTTTTCAGAAGGTGGCTGACACTGACCATCTTCGCCATCGTCCTCGGCAATGCATACGCAAACGGCATGAGCACAAGACCTGCATGGATGATCCAGATATTCAACATCCTGCTCTGGGGCGTGATGTTCATGTCTCTGGTCAGGATTCCTGATGAGAAGAAAGGCAAGCTGGTAAACAATATCGGAATGTTCCTCCTGATTGTCATGGCTTATGTCCGCATCGACTTCTTCGGAGTCCCCCTCAACAGGTGGAGCAGCGACATCATAATCATGATTCTCGCCAACATCGCCATCTGGGGCGGCCTGATCTGGATGTTCACCAAGGACAGTCTGAAGCTGCGCTGGCTCGTATTGTTCTTCATTGCCGGCATCAAGGCAGTAAGTTCATATGCTCCTGAAGCATTGGCATGGGTCCCTCAGATGAGCTTCATCGGATGGTTCTTCAACTGGGCTTACCTGCAGTACCTCGTGATCGCACTTGCCGGCTCTATTGTTGGCGACATGCTTTTGACACAGAGCAGAAAGAATGAAACGGTCGATATTGACAACAACCACATTGCAGCAGGCATCATAGCACTGGTCGCCGCACTTGTTCAGCTCTGGGGCCTCTTCACAAGAAACGTACTCACGGATTTCATCATTTCAGGAGCCTTGGGAGTGTTCTTCGTAGCCCTGACCATCAAGCGCCGCAATGTAATGACCGACATCGGATATATAGGTTTTGCCCTCATGCTTGTCGGCATTGTCTTCGACCCGATCGACGGCGGCATCACCAAGGACCATTGCAATCTGTCATACATGCTCACGACAAGCGGAATGACTGCCCTCACCGGAGCATTCATCCTCGCTCTCGAATTCAGATGGCATATCAAGGGCCGCGGCCTGAGCGGCAGCGGCCAGAACCCAATGCTCGCCTATACGGTGACAAACTTCCTCACAGGACCTATACTTGCCCTCTGCGGCATCCTGCCATGGCTTGACAGGATAAGCGTCGGTTCGCCGTTCTGGGGCATGTTCCGAGGCCTGTTCATCACTCTGCTGATGGTAGCGGTCACATGCTTCTTTACCAAGAAGAAACTCTTCTGGAGGAGTTAAAGACAAATGGAAGGGCCTAACGGTCCTTCCATTTGTTTTCTATGCCGAAGTGTTCGCAGTAGCGGTCGTAGAGGTGACCGGCCTGGGAGTATTCCGAGTTCGGTGACATGAAGTGCGAGAACTCGAATGTTATCGCACCGTCCATTCCGGCCTTGCGGGCCATCTCCATCTTCTGGAGGAGCTTCTCCCATTTGATAGGCAGGAAGCGGATCGGCATGTCGCGGTCAAACGACTCGAAATTTGTCCAGCATTTCATTCCGTATTTGTCAGCAAGCTTCTTATTGACAACGAGGTAGTCATACAATTCATGATAGT
>JAFQFD010000023.1 GCA_017415715.1 Bacteroidales bacterium
AATTGTATTTTGCCTTGACTTGGTAACATAACCCTTTGATTTACAAAGGTTAAGTTACAAAAAATCTGGGAAACATCCAAATTAGTGAACATTTCCCAGATAATTTTTCAGACCTCTATGAGGACTTTTTCAGTGCCCTCATTATAATCAGACATTTTTTAATCATTTTCAATACCTTTGCGTAACAAATTACACCTAATTATGAAGAACATCCTTACAGCAATTTTAATAATGTCCTGCATCTGCCTTGACGCAGAAGCGAGGACTGTCAAGGGAAAGGTGACATGCGGAAAGGAGAAACTGGCCGGAGTCGTGGTCACGGACGGCGAGAATTTCGCAAAGACCGGGAGGAACGGAAAGTTCCGTATGGAGATCAACGACGACGCTCCTTTTGTCTACATAGTGACACCGGCAGGCTACAGCGCGGACTGGTCTTCCGGCTGTCCTCAGTTCTATCTCAAGGCGGAAGGACAGGACTTTTTCCCATTCGACCTGGTGAAGACATCTGACAGGGAGGACACATACAGCATCATAGCTGTCGGGGACCCTCAGCCACGCAAGGAGAAGCATTCTGACGAGTTTGCAGGCAAACCGCTTGACGACCTGAGCGCCACTTCGGCGCAACTGGAGGGACAGGCGGTCGGCATAGCGCTCGGAGACATCTGCTTTGACGTCCTGCCGCTTCTGGACAGATGGAAGCAGGACATCGTCCGCGCCGGCATTCCTTTCTATCCTGTGGTCGGAAACCATGACCATGACAGGAACTTCGAGGGCGACAAGGAGTCTATCGGGGCATACAGGGCGGCATTCGGTCCGGAGAATTATGCATTCATGATCGGAGACGACATAGTATTCATACTCGACAACATCATATACCACTCACGCAGCGGATATGAGCTTGGATACACCGAAGAAATCATCAGGTGGGTCAACGGCATGATGGAATACGTGCCGGAAGATGCAGACATATATGTGGCGCAGCACTCCCCTCTCAACGGAAGACACTACAAGAAGATGGTGACACGTCACCAGGAGCTGCTGGAAGCATTTGAAGGACATCAGGTTACATTCCTGTCGGGACACAACCACACCAACGGTAACTTCGAATATGCACCGGGCGTTTTCGAGCATAATGTGGCTGCAATCTGCGGCACATGGTGGGACGTATATCACTGCACGGACGGCACTCCGAGAGGATACAAGGTGCTGACCGAGACCAACGACATCCTCACATGGTACTACAAGTCGATCGGCAGGGACAAGAGCTTCCAGCATGAGCTTTTCCGCCCGGGAGAGACACGCCTTCACCCGGACTGCGTAGTCGTCAATGTATGGGACTACGACCCTCAGTGGAGCATCGAATGGTATGAGGACGGAAAGCCTATGGGCGCGATGGAAAGGGTGAAGGAATATTCTCCTCTGCACACCGCAGAGATGAATGCAGCATATGCGAAGACAGGCAAGACTCCGTCAGATTACAGGCTCACAAAAGAGTCCGACCACTATTTCGCCGCCCGTCCTTCGGCGGGAGCGAAAAAGGTTACGGTCGTCATAAAGGACCGTTTCGGACACACATGGAAAGAAGAAGTGACTCTATAGCACATGAAAATAAAGATTGCAAAATAAAGGGCTGTCCTCTGAGAACAGCCCTTTATTTTGCAATCTAGAACGCCAGTACAATCCTGCATCCCAGCTGAGTACCTTCTGTCTTGGAACCGTGCCAATCTCCATTAAGCATTGAGAATGCTCGGATGACCTTGTTGCCAAGGTCGAAGGTCGAACACCAATATTGGTAGCTGATGTCATCATAGAATGCGCGTTTCACGGTTACGGCGTCACCACCGACAGCCTCAAGTCTCTCATTTACAAGGGTCACATTCTCATAAAGCATTGCCATCTCCTTGTAAGAAGGGATATACCAGCAGCTTGCCGAAGACGGAGATGCCACACTATCCCTGTGAGACTTCAATACTGATGATGAATTGAACATTGTGAAGTCGATCGTATAGCCGTACGACTGGACGGCAGCAGCATTTGCAGCCTCGTATCCCTCTGTATTTGAATATCCGACAGGCTTATCAAGATCATAATACTGGCCATAGCCATTGTCTGAGCACCACTGGCCAAGATCCGCCCAAGACCAGTTGCGTCCTGTAGCACAGGCGGTCAGATACTCCTCAGTACTTATCACGAGACCATGCGTACAGCCAGGATAGTCAGCCGCAAGGTGAGAATCCGAAGATACGGCATTGGCCTTCGAGAACACGATGCCGATTACTGTCTTGGACTCATCAAGCTCTGATGACCATGTTCCGTCAGAATAATAATAGTCACCGATATTGATTGCAAGAGCCGGTTCCTTTACTGTCACTACACATGTGGCAGACTTGTGCGCTGTTCCCGACGGGACGGACCAGTTGCTGGATGTGGTCGCAGTAATCTCGACTGTGCCGACCTTGAGGGCAGTGATCTCACCAGTCCTCTCATTCACTGTTGCTACCTCATTATCCGAAGAAGACCATGCTACAGCTTTATATGTCGGCTGATGTCCTTCGACATCTGACGTAAATTCAGGTATGATCATGCCAGTCGAACCTGCCTCCATGTCATATGTCGATGGAAGGACGATAGTCTCCACCCAGTAAGGCTCGACATCTATGTCCACGACAGTCTTCACATTATACTCGCTTACAAGATCCTCGTGTCCTGCAAGAGTGAAAGTATAGTTGTATCTGCCTGGAGTTTCCGGTCTTATATAGCACGCTCCATCAAGCGCAGAGTATGGATTAGATATGGCCATGACTGAGAACGGAAGTCCCTCAGGGTATATGACAGGATTGAATGTCCATTCCGAACCCACCTTGAGCAGATTCTTTTCCGGAACATCTACGCGTATCTCTTCCGCCTGTCTTGGAATCACCCTTACAACCAGGCTGGCCTCCTTACCGTCAGCATTGACTGTGACTACCACAGACTTCCAGCCTGAAGCATCCTTCTCTGCATATTTGCCCTTAAGAAGTCCGCTGCCATCAATGGTTGCAAACATATCTGTGTCGACAGACCATGTCACAGACGAAGGAACAGCAGTCGAAGGAGTGCATGCAAGCTCAAGCTGAAGCTCCATGCCCACCTGCACGTCAGCCTTCCCTCCTACGGCATTGATAGCGACTGACTGCAGGCCACTGTCTCCGGGTCCCGGTTCCGGTTCCTCTTTTTCAGACACTGTCACCTGACAGGTCGCAGTTACGGTGCCATCCATGCACTTTGCTGTAATGACAGCTTTTCCGGCCTTGACAGCCTCAACCGTGCCGTTTTCAACCTTTGCGACATCTGCATCGCTTGTCTCCCACTCCAGATCCGTCACTTCTTCCGCATCTGCAGGAAGGTAGGTGACTTCTATGGTCTTCTTCTGTCCGGCCTCAAGAGACATCTCGGCTGGAGTAAGCTGTATTTCAGTCACATATACCGGAACATAGTCTTCCGCCACGTTCACATGGCATACCGCTGCAAGATTGCCTCCGTTGCATTTTACCGTTACGGTCGCTTCGCCCACACCGGCGGCTGTCACGACTCCGTCCTTCACTGCAGCAACAGAAGCATCGCTGGTCTCCCATACAAGGTCCTCAGCAACAGCCTCAGCTGGCGTAAATGCTACAACAAGTTTCTGAGTATCACCCGGCTTCATCTGAAGCTTGGTCGGAGAGAGACTTATTGCTGTCGGCTTCAAAGCCACCACTGTGACCTTGCACTCGGCAGACGCATCACCTGCAGACGCAGTGATGAGCGCTGTTCCCACTGACACTCCGGTCACGGTTCCTTCAGCATCGACGGTCGCAACCGCTTCATTGTCAGACTCCCATACAACAGTGACATCCGCCCCTTCAGGTTTCACCACAGCCTCAAGCTGCTGCTGAGAGCCAACAGGCAGAGCAGACATCAAGGTCTTGTTCAGACTTATCGTTACCGGTATTTCCTCAACCGGGTCAGTACATCCTGAAATAGCGGAAACAGCCAGGAACAAGGAAAAAAGAATTCGATGCAATGATTTCATGTTCTTATGTTTAGATTAATCTACTTAGGCTCAACCTGGACAGTGACCACATCATACACCTTGTCATTGTATGATGCAGTTATGGTCGCGAAACCAGGCTCCATGCCGGTGACAACTCCGGTCACCTTATTTACCTTCGCCACCACAGCATAATCGGTCGACCATGTCACTACTTTGATGTCAGCATCCTCTGGATAATATTTAACATCAAGAGTGACACTCTCCCCCTGTCTGATCTTCACGAGTTCCTCACCGAGGATCTCAACCTTCTGAGCCTGAAGAGGAAGCACAGTCACCTCGCATTCGTCTGCTCCGTTCTCATACTTCACATATACCTTGACAGGAGTAACCTCATCAGATGCCGGGTCCTCTTTCTTAAGACCGACAGCCGTCACCAGACCTTCAGAATCAACTGTCACATATTCCGAATCCTGTGAGAACCATTCAAAGTCAGCTTCCTGATCAGGGACAACTGATGCATTGAGCCTGACACTTTCACCTTTGGTAAGCTCGATGCTGTTCTTGTCAAGGCGCACAGCCAGGACTTCTGATTCATTATTGCTGCAAGATGCCAATGCCAGGATCGCGCATAGCGCGGCTGCTGAAACGATGTACTTTTTCATTATTTACAATTTAGATCCAATATCTTGCAAATATAACTTTTATTATTGTTTAAACAAATAAAGGGGAACGTTTGTGACGCTCCCCTTCATCAATATATTTCAAGAAATTACTCTGCCTTTCCGTTTGAACCAAGAACGTTGACGATCTTGTGGATGTAGAGCTTCTTCATGTTGTCACGTGCAGGACCAAGGTACTTGCGTGGGTCGAACTCTGCAGGCTTGTTGGCGAACACCTCGCGGATAGCTGCTGTCATTGCGAGACGTGAGTCAGAGTCGATGTTGATCTTGCATACTGCAGACTCGGCTGCCTTGCGGAGCCAAGGCTCTGGAATACCGATGGCTGCCTTGAGGGCTCCACCATACTTGTTGATAGTAGCAACCTCGTCCTGTGGAACTGAAGATGAACCGTGAAGAACGATAGGGAATCCAGGAAGCTCCTTCTCAACACCCTCGAGAACGTCGAATGCGAGCATAGGAGGTACGAGGAGACCAGTCTCAGGATCTACTGTGCACTGCTCTGGAGTGAACTTGTAAGCACCGTGTGATGTTCCGATCGAGATAGCGAGAGAGTCGCAGCCTGTGCGTGAAACGAAGTCCACAACCTCCTCAGGCTTAGTATATGTGTGGTGGTCTGAGCTTACCTCATCCTCAACACCTGCGAGGACTCCGAGCTCACCCTCAACTGTCACGTCGAACTGGTGTGCATACTCTACAACCTTCTTTGTGAGGGCAACGTTCTCCTCGTATGGAAGGTGTGAACCGTCGATCATTACTGATGAGAAGCCCATGTCGATGCAGCTCTTGCAAGTCTCGAATGAATCACCGTGATCGAGGTGAAGAACGATCTGAGGATTCTCCCATCCAAGCTCCTTTGCATACTCTACAGCACCCTCTGCCATGTAGCGGAGAAGAGTCTGGTTTGCATACTGACGAGCGCCCTTTGATACCTGGAGGATAACCGGAGACTTTGTCTCAGCAGCTGCTGAAATGATAGCCTGGAGCTGCTCCATGTTGTTGAAGTTGAATGCAGGGATAGCATAGCCACCCTCGATTGCCTTTGCGAACATCTCTCTTGTGTTCACAAGACCAAGTTCCTTGTAAGAAATCATAATCGTATAATTTGTTTAAAAATCGTTTCGTTATCACAAAATCTTGGCAAAATTAACTATTTTTGCTGAATATTGAAAAATTATCTGAGATGAACAATAAGGTTGTCATATTCTCCGCTCCTTCAGGAGCCGGCAAAAGCACGATAGTAAACCACCTCCTCGGTATCAGGGAAGACCTTGAATTCTCCATTTCAGCGACTTCGAGGGCGCCTCGCGGCACTGAGCGGCACGGTGTGGAATATTATTTCTTCTCCGCTGACGAGTTCAGGCAGATGATAGCCGAGGACAAGTTCGTCGAATATGAGGAAGTCTATGCAGGTTCGTTCTACGGCACTCTGAAGTCTGAGGTAGAGCGCATATGGGCAAAGGGACATGCAATCGTGTTCGACATCGATGTCCAGGGAGGAGTAAACCTCAAGAGGATATTCGGAGATCAGGCCCTCTCCGTATTCATCCAGGCACCTTCAGTGGATGTACTTCGCGAAAGACTCGTAGGACGCGGAACCGACACAGAGGAAGCCATAGAAAGACGCGTGGCGAAGGCAGCGTCGGAGATGGAGTTTGCTGCAGGCAAGTTTGACTATGTGCTTATCAATGATGACCTTGCGAAGGCCAAGGCTGAGGCCGAAGGGCTTATTGACGCTTTTCTGAAAGAATAGAGATTGCCACGGCCCTTCGGGCCTCGCAATGACGTGCAGACTATGAATATTGCAGTATACAGCGGATCTTTCAATCCCCTTCACATCGGGCATCTTGCGATCATGAAGCATATGACCGAGGAAGCGGGATTTGATTATGTATACCTCATAGTATCGCCTAAGAATCCGCTGAAGGAAGGCATCAGCGGCGAGACAGGCCCCGAGCGTTACGAGGCGGCAGTCAAGGCCGTCTGCAGACATCCGGAACTGAAAGTATGGGTGGACGACATAGAGCTGCACATGCCTGCTCCGCATTACACCATACGCACACTGGATGCGTTGAAAGAGCGGGAGCCCGAGAATCGTTTCACTCTGATAATGGGCGCCGACAACCTTGCCGTAATCCGTCAATGGCGTGATTACAAGCGCATTCTGAGGGAATACGGAGTCGCCGTATTCCCGCGCACAGGACATGATCCCGAACATATAAAGAAGAGTCTCATGGCCGAAGATCCTTCATATGACATAACTCTCCTTAAAGCAGAAATGGTCGACATTTCGTCGACCATCATCCGCGAAGCCCTGGCTGCGGGCGAGGACGCCTCGCAGTGGCTTATGTAATTACTTTATCAGGTTTCCGAGAACGCTGCGGGTGATCTGCCTTGTGGCAGTTCGCGCTGCTGAGCCGACAGCCTTGCCGGCGATGTCCTTGGCTGTAGTCTTTGACTTCTTTCCTGTCACCTTCTTGGAAACTTCGCTTCCGACTGAGCTTGCAACGCTGGAAACGACTGCTCCGACGACTGCACCGAAAATGCCCTTCAGGAGTCCGCCTCCCTTTCCTGACTTCTTTGCCTTGGCTTCCTTTGCGGCAGCCTCTTCTGCGGCAGCTGCCTCTGCAGCCTCCTGCTCAGCCTTCTGAGCGGCCTCGGCTTCTGCCAGAAGCACCTCGAATGCACTTTCCCTGTCTATCACCTTGTCATATTTGCCATACAGGCGTGACTGGTTGATGATCTGTCCTCTCTGTCCCTCTGTAACAGCACCGATCTGGCTCAAAGGGAAGAGGATCTTTGCGCGCTCCACCATCGAAGGCGCGCCCTTCTCGTCAAGGAATGACACGAGAGCCTCACCGGTACCAAGTTCCATGATAGCGTCCGCAGTCTTGAACGACGGATTTTCCCTGAATGTTTCTGCGGCTGTCTTCACAGCCTTCTGGTCCTTCGGCGTGAACGCGCGAAGAGCGTGCTGGACACGGTTTCCGAGCTGTCCGAGGATCTCCTCAGGAATGTCTGTCGGGCTCTGTGTGACGAAGTATACGCCGACACCCTTGCTTCGGATCAGGCGGACAACCTGCTCGATCTTGTCTACAAGTGCCTTGGAAGTCTCGTCAAAGAGCATGTGAGCCTCGTCGAAGAAGAACACGAGTTTAGGAAGATCCATGTCACCGACTTCAGGAAGCTGGGCATAGAGCTCCGAGAGGAGCCAGAGGAGGAAAGTCGAATACAGCTTAGGCTGAAGCATCAGCTTGTCAGCCGCAAGCACATTCATCACTCCCTTGCCCTGCTCGCACTGGAGAAGGTCATATATGTCGAACGAAGGCTCTGCAAAGAACTTGTCAGCACCCTGGTTCTCAAGGGTAAGGAGCGCCCTTTGGATTGCTCCTACGCTCTGGGCTGTGATATTACCATAAGCCGCAGTATACATCTTTGCGTTCTCCGCCACATAGTTCAGCATAGCGCGGAGGTCCTTCATGTCAATCAGGAGAAGGCCCTTGTCATCTGCTATTCTGAACACTATGTTAAGAATGCCCTCCTGCGTCTCATTGAGCTGGAGAAGACGTGACAGGAGCTGTGGTCCCATGTTGGAGACAGTTGTTCTCATCGGGTGTCCCTGCTCCCCGAAAACGTCAAAGAAACGCACCGGACAGCTGCCGAACTCCGGCGATGTGATGCCGAACTCGGCACATCTCTTCTCTATGAATCCGCTCATGGCGCCTGTCTGGCTGATGCCGGAGAGGTCGCCTTTCATGTCCGCCATGAAGCATGGCACGCCAGCCTGGCTGAAAGTCTCCGCCAGCACCTGGAGGGTCACAGTCTTACCTGTTCCTGTCGCGCCGGCGATGAGTCCGTGGCGGTTTGCCATTTTTCCGCATATTGAAATCGGGCCGTTAGGGCCGTGGGCTACGTAAAGGCCCTGGTCTTTTGTATACATATTATTTAACGAGTGTTTTAGCCTTGTCGAGGGCCGGGATTATGTGAGGGAATATGTTTTCAGCACCTATTTCCTTGTCCACGCCGAACTTCTCGAGAGATGCCTGAACCTTTTCTGTGACACCGGAAAGGATTACTGTAACTCCTCTCTTGCGAGTGCGCTCGCAGAGGTTGCGGAGGTTGTTGATACCTGTTGAGTCGATGAACGGTACGCGACGCATTCTTATGATACGCACCTTTGTTCCGGACTTCTTCACCTGCTCAAGTTCCTCGAAGCGGCTTGCAAGACCGAAGAAGAAAGGTCCGTCGATCTCGTACACCTCCACTCCCTCAGGGATGTCAAGGCGGTCTGTATTCTCCATTGCAGCCTTCTCAGGATCCTCTGTTGCAGCAACCTGACCGTCAACAACGACATTGATATGCGAAGTCTGCATCACGCGGCGTACGAAGAGTACGATTGCGAGCACGACTCCCACCTCGATGGCAACTGTGAGGTCCACGATTACTGTGAGGAAGAATGTGATCAGAAGGACAGACACATCTGACTTATCTCCGCGAAGCAGATATTTGAATGTCCTCCACTCACTCATGTTATATGCCACCTGCACAAGGATGGCCGCAAGGCATGAAAGCGGGATATATACCGCATATGGCATCAGGAACAGGTATATGAGCAGAAGTACCGCCGCATGGATGAGACCGGTCACAGGGCTCTTTCCGCCGTTGTTGATGCTGGCCATTGTCCTGGCGAGGGCTCCTGTCGCTGGAATACCTCCGAAGAGAGGCGTCACTATGTTTGCAATACCCTGTCCTATGAGTTCTGTATTTGCATTGTGCTGCTTTCCTGTCGCACCGTCAGCGACCATGGCTGCCAGAAGTGACTCTATGGCGCAGAGGATGGCGATTGTGAAAGCCGGCGAAACCAGTCCCTTGATGGTCTCGTAGTCGAACTCCGGAGCCACAGGCTTCGGCATCGGAAGTCCGTTCGCAAGCTCAGGGAACTTCGAGCCGATGGTTGCGAACTCTATTCCGGCAAACTTGCTCAGAAGCACTGACGCAACCGTTCCGAAGATCAGAGCTATGAGCGATCCCGGCACCTTCTTGGTCACCTTGCCCCAGCTGAAGCAGATCACAAGGCAGAGCATGCTCATGGCAAACTCTATCCAGTTGATGCTGCCCAGGTTCTGGAAGTAGCATCCCCACTGAGGAATGAATCCCGCAGGGACCTGAAGGTCAAGCGGAAGGCCGAAGAAGTCCTTCATCTGGGTAGAGAAGATCGTAAGGGCGATACCGCTGGTGAAGCCCACTACGATAGGATATGGGATGAACTTGAATATCGCACCCATCTTGCATACACCCATGACAACGAGGAAGACGCCGGCCATGATGGTCGCTATGATGAGGCCCTGCATGCCATACTGGCCGACAATGCCCGCAACGATTACAATGAAGGCTCCGGTCGGACCTCCGATGAGGAAGTTCGAGCCTCCGAAGAACGAAATGAGGAAACCTGCAACGATTGCGGTGATCAAACCCTGCTGAGGGGTCACGCCGCTGGCGATACCGAAGGCGATCGCCAAAGGCAGGGCTATGATGCCGACGATAATGCCGGCGATGAGGTCAGAGGTAAATGTCCTGCTGTTGTACTGACCTTTCTTGAACAGCCCGAACAGTTTGGGCTGGAACACTTCTTTCAGGTTAAAATTCATACACTACTTTATTTAGATTCCCGATCAGGTCGGGAATGACGTAAACTTCAGGTCGGGAATGACGTCAACGTACCATATATGCCTCAAAGCGCTTTGCGCTGTTGAGTTCCGCTTCTTTCACTGATGTCGACACCACTTTTGTCGACACCTTGGATGCTGGCTTGGATATTATCCTTACCATGTTTTCTGTCTTCTCCATGACAGGGAAGGTCTTTGCAGAAAAGAACATTCCCGCTCCTATCGGGAACGGTGTCTCGGTCTTCTTGACCGGGTGAGGTCCCCATACGCTGATGTAATCCTCTCCGTAAGTCACCTTCTGACCTTCATGGAAATTGATTCCGGTCAGGAACTGCACCTTCTTGCCGGAAAGTTCGGTCGCAGTCACGACTGCCATACGTGTCTTGACCTCGACATCCACTCTTATAGATATGTCTACATAATCGCCCATATAGGCCACTCCATAGGCTATGACCTCGGCATATGATCCCTTCTTGGTGTCACCTACCCTTGCCGTGCGGCCCTTGGTCGCCTCGAGCTTGACCTCATTCTCACCGTCCCACAGAGCGATGCCGCCCATTCCTACAGTCTTGCCGGCAATATACCCGTCAGCACCCAATGAGAGCGTGTCCTGCTGCTCCTTTGAAGGATACCAGAGATACTTCATGAGTTCCATTCCCCTTCCGGACTTGGAATATACATCTATTGCACCTGTGTCGTTGAAATAGATACGCAGGGCCATGTGGCTGTTCTCTACTGCCGGTCCGTGATGACCTACCTTATTATATTGGTTGCCGGTCTCCGACACGATTTCTGACACCTGGAGCGAGTCTGCACGCCAGAAGAGGCTCTTCGCCGTCTGTGCCCCTGCCTGCAGCGCCATAAATGTCGATATTGCGATTAAGGTTAGAATCTTTTTCATATAAACTATTCTGTCGGCTTCTCAAAGAATGAGAAATGCACATTGCCGTATTTTCTTTCCTTCTTGAAATATGGGTGAGACTCGAAATTGTACTCTTCCGGATGCTCCAGGATGAAATATGCTCCCGGATGAAGGATGTCCTTCGAGAACACTTTGTCCGGTATTGTCGCCAGGTCCTCAAGGGCATATGGAGGATCGGCAAAGATTATGTCGAACTTCTCCCTGCAGATCTCAAGGAACTCGAAGACATTGTGTCTCACCGCAGTCAGGTTGGTCATTCCGAACTTTGCCGCCTGCGACTTGATGAAATTGGCATGAAGCGGCACCATCTCCACGCAGTACACCATAGAAGCGCCGCGAGATGCGAACTCGAATGAAATGCCTCCTGTACCTCCGAAAAGGTCCAGCACCTTCAGCCCCTCCATCTCATACTCATTGTTTAGAATGTTGAAAAGGCCCTCCTTGGCAAAGTCCGTCGTAGGACGTGCCTTATATCCCTGCGGCGGCACTATGCTCTTGCCGCGATATTTCCCACCGATGATCCTCATTACTACAAACGTTCTACGCTTCTGAAATATCTATACAGGGAAAGTTCCTGGTCTTCTGTCAGCGGAGTCCTGAAGCAGATGGATGACATCTCAGGGTTAAGCTGAAGCTTCTTCATCGCCAGGAAAATGAAATATTCTGCAGTCGTGAAATCGGGAGCCTGGAATGTGTTGCACAGAAGCAGGCTCTTGCCCTGCGCTATCACCAGATAGAGGTTTCCGTCCATATATGACGCAAGAATCTTGTTGTATTCCTGCATCACCTGCAGCTGGTTCAGCATGAAATACATCTCAGGGAGGGGCTTGGACTTTGTACCATCCGTTCGTATGACGGTCTCGCCTATGACCTTCGCCAAGGTGCCTCCCACCGACGCAGAATAGACAAGGACAGCAGCAAACTGAGGAACCTCTACATGGTCCACGACATCTTCCTCTTCGACAAGGACCACTTCAGAAAGGATCTGACGTGACATTTCAGGAGAATGGAAATGCGTCGGCACCAGAGTGAACTTCGGAGTGAACACAGACACCGAAACTTCATCATATCTCTTCTGAAGCTCCGGTGTGGTAAATATGCGTTCTGCATTCATCCATCCTGAAGAATGCTCTGCACCATCGGCATGTATCTTAAAAGAATATCCACTCAAGCCGACTTGAATGGATATCCTGTCTTTCTTATCTATCATAGTCATCTGACTACTCCCAGTTTCCGGCGTTGTTGTTAGGCTGTTCGATGCTGCCGACCTGAAGTCCCTTGTAACGTCCCTGGTCCTCTCTTTCAGCATCGAGGTTGATCCTGAGCTGATTGTCAAGACCCTTGAGGAGAGACTTGAAAGGCATTGAAGCCTCAAACAGAGGAACGTTCACACCTGACACCTTCTTTATTGTAGAAGCCATGATCACTGAATCACCGCTGAATGGGATGAATGCGAGTGAGTCTACACAGAAGTCTGTGCGGTGAGTGAAGAGAGTATCCCTTACAGGAACCTCGCTGGTCACCTCGAACACAAGGTTCTGCTCGCCAGCCTGATAGAGTTCATAGAGCTTCTGGTTGAGCTTCTCCTTCTTGAGGCCTGCATATCTTCTCTTGATCCTGTCAGTGTTGGCCATTGCAAGAGAGTCATCCTTTGAACCCACCTGAAGGACGATCTGCATCTTTCCTTCGTTGTAGAACATCTTGAGTGAGTCGATTGTCGAAGCGTAACGAGCATTTACGTTCTTGAATGCCACCTGAAGCTCACGGATATCCTTAAGTCTCTGGATAGCAATGCTTTCGCGATATTCTCTGTGCTTCTTGAACTGCACCGGCTCGCTGATGCTCTTCACGTTAAGATAAACAAGTCCTGCGATACAAACAGGGAGAATAAGGTAAGTGAAAACCTTTTTGATAATTGTGCCCATTATTTTTGATGTTTTTATTTTCTTTTCAAAATGCCGGACAAAGTTAGGAAATTCATTTATGAAATGCAATATAATTTTGTAATTTTGCACCTCGTAAAGTCAGCAGGAAACATGAACGACATCAACAGAAGCAACATAGAGGCATTCCTCAAACTGATAGAGAAAGCGGAACGGCCGGTCATCGTAACCCATGCCAAGCCTGACGGTGACGCCATGGGCAGCACTGTGGCCATGTACCATTTCCTGGGACTTCTCGGCAAGGAAAGACGCAAGGTAGTCCTCAACGACAGATGTCCGGGATATCTCCGTTATCTCGAAGCGACAATGTCCGCACAAGACCTTGTCATTCATAACGATACGCCTTCTGACGCAGAAGATGCGATCGCACAGGCAGACCTCGTCCTGTGCCTGGATTTCCACGCATTCCACAGGACCAGGAACCTGGAGACAGCGCTTGCTTCATCCAAGGCGGCTAAAATACTCGTCGACCACCATCTGGACCCTGACAGGAGCCTCTATGAGGTATCGTTTTCGGAGACTGCCATTTCGTCAGCAAGCGAACTGCTGTACTGGATCCTGATGGCAACACCGCAGATTGATTCCAAGGCAGAAAATCTCCCGTCGGAATGCGCGACAGCGCTGATGACCGGAATGACGACCGACACCAACAACTTCAACAATTCAGTATACCCGACTACCCTGATCATGGCATCACAGATGCTCGCAGCTGGCGTGGACCGCGACTTCATACTTCAGAAGATAAACCAGGAACATTCCGAGAACAGGCTCAGGCTGAAGGGATTCATGCTGAAGGATCTCCTCAAGGTCACTGACGACGGCGTCGCATTCATGATACTCGACAAGGAAGCGCAGCTTCGCTATAACATGCAGGAAGGTGACACTGAGGGATTTGTAAACGAGCCGCTGAGCATCGCTGATGTAAGGATGAGCATCTATGCAAGGGAGGACAAGGGAGAAATAAGGATATCCATCAGATCCAAGAAAGGCACGTCTGCCAACAGGTGCGCAAGACTCTTCTTCGACGGCGGCGGACATGAGAACGCTGCCGGAGGCAAGCTTCTCATTCCGATAGGAGAAGTCGAGGAGTACATCAGGAAATATACACATATTTATATGACAGAATATGAGAAGTAAGATCATTGCGGCATTCGTCCTCTGCCTGGCGCTCAGCGCCTGCGTGAAGGAGAAGCTGGAGACCATATATTCAAAGCAGGAGACACAGATAGACACATATCTGACCAGAGCACGTGTCGTCACACGTGACTCCATCCAGCTGGTGATCACCCCGAACAAGGACAATCCGGAAGTCAACGACACGACCAGGAAGACCGTCCAGTGGAAGGACACGCTGGACATTCAGTACAACAAAGGCGCAGCAAGACTTATCAAGGTCGAGGGCGAAGGTGAGCCCCTGGGCGAAAGCGGAGCCGTATCGTTCTATTATGCCGGATACATATTCACATCAAGCCCGTCGACACTTTTTGCGACAAATCACGAAGAGACTGCGACAAAAGACAAGTTCACGGTGACGGATCCCGACTATGAGATATTTGAGGCTGACATGAGGAACACGGAGTTTCTCGAGGGCATCCGCAACGGTCTCATAGGTGTAAGAGCCGGAGAGGAGTGCGAGATAGTATTTTCCGGAAAATACGGCTTCGGCAATGAAGTCTTTGGCATAATTCCTGCTAATTCTGCTCTGCTCTTTAAAATTTGGGTGGTCGGAGTCTCCAACGAGTAGGGTCTCCAAGTATTTTTATTATATTTGCAGATTCAAAAATATCACAACACAAGATGAAGAATATTTTCTCTACAGCCTTATATATCGCGGCCGCAGTACTCATTGCCGGCTGCGCAAAGAACGTAATTCCCGGCCCGAACGACGCCAACAAGCGTTATCTCGAGGCATGGATGCAGCTGAACCATCCTGACAAGCAGCCTCAGGGACTTGGCATCTATGTCCTTGACGGCAAGGACGGGGACGGCGTCGAGGTCAACGACAACGGCTTCGTTCTCGTAGACTACAGGATCACAGACCTTGAGGGCAACATTTCATCCTATACTGACGCAGAGGCTGCAAAACAGCTGGGCGACTACAGCGAGACAAATTATTATGGTCCGAAGTTCTGGACCACATATAAGACCACGATACAGGCCGGACTTGGAAATGCCCTTTACGGACTCAAGACAGGTTCTTACAGAAAGGTTCTCGTGCCGAGCTGGCTGATGACAGCCAAGCAATTCGACTCAGAGCAGGGTTATCTCGACTATGAGGACGAGGAAAGCACGACTACCTACTCGAACACGATCTATGAGTTCACTGTCGTAGACTTCACCGAGGACATCCAGAAGTGGCAGATCGACTCCATCGGCAGATTCTTCTCAAACGAAAGCGTGAAGATTGACGGCAAGCCGGCAAAAGAGGCGTTTGGAGGGATGACTGCAGCAGACTCAGTTTCGACAGGTTTCTATTACAGACAGCTCACGGCTCCTGCAGATACGGCAGCATTCTCCAGCGACACGACAATCTACATCAACTACACAGGAAAACTCCTCAACGGACAGGTGTTCGACACATCTATAGAGAGAGTTGCCAAGGACAACGGATTGTACTCTTCATCAAGAACTTATGGTCCGGTTCAGATCAATTGGGCTGAAAAATGGGATGAGATCACCATGGGCTCAGAAAAGACTGACATAATCGGCGGATTCGCCCTCACACTCTGGCAGATGAGAGCCATGGAGAAGGGTGTCGGAGTATTCTACTCAAATTACGGATATACATATTCAGGCAGCGGTTCAACCATCCCTGGATATGCTCCGCTCATCTTTGAGATCGAAATAGTAGCAAAGCCGGAGGAATAAGATGGCTGAAAACAAAGCGTCAATCCCTTTAGAACTCGGAACAGAAAAGATAGGCAGACTGCTCAAGCAGTATGCATTGCCTGCCATCATAGCACAGACAGCGGCATCGCTGTATAACATGGTGGACAGCATCTTCATCGGCCAGGGCGTAGGCCCGCTGGCCATTTCCGGTCTTGCGGTCACATTCCCGCTGATGAACCTTTCCACCGCCTTCGGCACACTGGTAGGAGCGGGAGCGGCGACCATGCTGTCCGTCCTGCTGGGACAGAAGAACTACAAGGCTGCCAACAAGGTTCTCGGAAATGTAGTCAGCCTGAACATCATCATCGGATTGATATTCATGGTTGTCGCACTGGCATTCATAGACCCGATACTGTACTTCTTCGGCGCCAGCGAGAACACTCTCCCCTATGCCAAGGAATACATGCAGATCATCCTGATCGGCAACATCATCACCCACCTTTATTTCGGACTCAACGCGGCCATGAGGTCTTCGGGACACCCGAAGAAGGCCATGGCGCTCACCATATTCACAGTGCTTTTCAACGCTGTTCTGGACCCTATATTCATATTCGGTCTCGACATGGGCATAGCCGGAGCGGCATGGGCGACGGTCATCGCGCAGACTGTTGCAATGATTGTGGTGATGAAGCACTTCAGTGACAGGACAAGGGCCTTCCATTTCGAGAAAGGCATCGTCCGTCTGGACATGCGTGTTGCCAAGGATTCTCTTGCGATAGGTCTCGGACCGTTCCTCATGAATTCCGCAGCATGTCTGGTGACGCTTTTCATAAACCAGCAGTTGCGCGAATACAGCGGTGACCTGGGAATCGGAGCCTACGGCATATGCAACAGGTTCATATTCATGTTCATGATGATATGCATGGGACTGAACCAGGGCATGCAGCCTATCGCCGGATATAACTATGGTGCAAGGCAATATTCACGCGTAAAGGAAGTTTTCTGGAAGACCGCGAAGCTGGCGATGTGCATGACGACACTCTGCTTCATCATGTGCATGTTCTTCCCAAGGATGGCGGCAGGCATCTTCACACATGACGAAGAACTGCTGAATCTGTCTGTGGAGGGCATGAGAATCATGACCATAGTATTCCCTATCGTCGGTTTCCAGATGATTGCAACCAACTTCTTCCAGAGCCTCGGCATGGTGAAGAAGTCCGTGATCCTGTCGCTTTCGCGCCAGATCCTCTTCCTCCTCCCTCTGCTTTATGCTCTGCCGCAGTGGTTCGGAGCCAGGGGCGTGTGGATGAGTTTCCCTATTGCGGACCTCATCTCCACGATCATGACGGCATTCATGCTGGGCAGCCTTTTCAAGAAGTTCAACAAGCTCAATGACGGTGACGAGCCGTCGATATTGGGCAGTCAGCTATAGGAGATTCTGTTATGGACAAGAAGATCATCATCACCATAGGAAGACAGTTCGGAGCAGGAGGTCTTGGAGTGGCAATTGCACTTGGCAAGAAGCTCGGCATCCCTGTCTATGACAAGGAAATCCTCAAGAAGGCAGCGCAGGACAGCGGTTTCAGCGCCGAGTTCTTCGAAGAAAGCGACGAGAAGAAAAGGTTCTTCTCACTCGCTTCCATCTTCTCGAACGGCTTCGGAGACACTGAGAACTACATGAGCGACAGAGGCATCTTCAAGATGCAGAGCCAGACCATCAAGCAGATAGCGGAGCAGGGGTCTGCCATCATCGTAGGACGCTGTTCAGACTACATTCTGAGAGACATGGAAGGCACCTTGGACGTATTCCTCACTTCGCCGGCGGAAGTACGTGCGGCACGCGTTGCGGAGCGCAGCGGAAAGACTCTGGAAGAGTCGGCAAGGCTGGTGGAGGAGATGGACAGGAAGAGAGCAGAATACTATAATTATTATACATTCGGAGACTGGGGCGTCGCAGGCACATATGACCTCTGCATAGACTCATCCGTGCTCGACATAGAGGGCACTGCCGATTTCATCATCGACTTTGCCAGAAAGGCAGGTCTCATTTAAACAGTCACAATGAAGAAAAGACACCTGATCATACTTGTTGGAATCATAATAGCCGCCCTAGTGACGGCTTTTGCATTTATACGCCCTCGCCACTCTGAGGATGGCGCAGAGGATCTGCTCCACCTGAACGACACTCTGACAAACGCACTGTCAGAGTATCCTGAGCTGGAGGGCATGGACAAGAAGATCAGGAAGTTCATGACAAGATGGGACATAAAGGGAGCCTCACTGGCCATCATGAGGAATGACTCGCTGCTCTATGCCAAAGGATACGGATGGGCGGACAAGGAGAAGGAACGTGAAATGGAGCCTGGCCATATATTGAGAATGGCCTCGGTTTCAAAGCTGCTTACAGCTGCAGGCATCATGGTCCTTCAGGACAGGGATTCGCTCAGCATCAAGGATACGGTATTCGGTCCCGGGGGCATACTTGACGACCCTTTCTTCAACGAACTTGTTGACTGTGACAGGAACTACAGAAAAATAACAGTAGAGCATCTCCTCAGGCATCAGGCAGGATTCAGAAGAGATCCGTTGTTCTCATCTGTAGATGTCAAGAACCAGCTCGGTCTGGATCACGCCCCGACAAAGGAAGACCATTTCGGACTCGTCCTGAGCCGGAAGCTCAGATGGGTGCCGGGCACAAGCCAGAAATACTCGAACTTCAGCTATCTGCTTCTGTCTGAGATCATCGAGAGAGTTTCGGGAATGCCATATGAGGATTTCATGCAGAAAGAGGTCATGGAACCCGCAGGCTGCTTCGACATGCACATAGGAGGCTCATATTACGCAGACAGAAGGGAGAACGAAGTCAGGTACTATACTCACGAAGGCGACGGCAAATACATCGAAGAATACACTGGCAGCGGCCGCATGGTCGAGCGCTGCTACGGCGGCACCAACCTGCCGCTCCTCTCGGGAGCCGGCGCATGGTGCGCCTCCCCCGCCGAAATCGCCCGCTTCGTAGCCAGCATCGACGGCAGGCCTGAGGTCAAGGACATAATCTCTGAAGAAAGTTTCCGCCAGATGACAGAATACTTTGACGAGAACACATTCTCCCTCGGCTGGAACGACACTTCCCCTCTGACAGGCTGGAGCAGGACCGGCACGCTTGCGGGCACAAGCGCCCTGGTCAAATACTTCCCGGACGGAGAATGCTGGATCATGGTGACCAACACCAGCACATACCGCGGTCCCCGCTTCCCTAAATACACAGATGCCCTATTCAGAGAATGCCGCTCCCTCTACAGCGACAAACTCCCCCGCCGCAACCTCTTCAAATAACCCGCGTGACACTTAAAAGACTGTTGCACAGTCTTTTAGCAACACCCGCGTGCCGACAAAGCGCAGCACGCGAATAGTATCAACTCGCTGATTATCAAGAAGATTGATGTCACAATAAATCGGGGTGGCTGTCTCACGACAGTCACCCCGAAAACGTGATATTTAATTGGTTATGGTTGTTTCACTAGAGAGAGTGGAACTCGATCTTGTAGAATCTCAAGCCGTTACCTGTAGGATATATCTTAATTGTTCCGGCTGTGATGTCAAAGTCTACAGCATGGCCTAAATCCGAGCTTGAGTAACCTCCCGGGAGAGATTCAGGCTCAGCATCGCCGACCTTCACTGTAACCATACGGGTAAGATCCTCTGAGCTGCCGGTGTTTGAAGCATATACTGTGAGCTTTCCAGCTACATCTGTAGTGAACTCGAAGTAACGTGTTGTTCCGTCGCTCTTGCCACCTGGCTGCCAGAAGTAAGTCTCGCCAGAGTAGTTCCACTTGATAGAACCACCGCCTGAAACCACCTTGAGACCATCCACCTCGAGATTCCAGTTGCTGTCATTGGTGTTTGCTGCAATACCGCTGCCGGTCATCGCATCAACCCACTCTGTTGCAGAGAAGTCCCATACCTTGTCAACCTTTGCAGGCGCTGCAGGAACCGGGTCGTAACCTACTGCATATGTATTACAGTTGGCAAGTGTATAGATATATACAACAGCTGCCTCTGTAATGCCGGCAAGCATGTCAGCAGTAACCTCTGTCTTCACTGGCTCTGCTTCGCTTGATGTAGGTGAATACTCCTGATAGAGGACGTTTACTGTCTTTGTTCCCGCAACATTTGTCACGAGAGCTACAGCGTATGCTCTGTCGGTTGCAGACGAGCTGCCTGAAATCACCTTGTGAGAGATTGTACCAGCACGAGTGATCTTGAATGACACGTATCTGTTGGTAGGGATGCCATCCTCGCCGAGAACAGAAGCGCCGCCATGCTTGTAACGCTTGCCGTCGAGTTCTGCCTTGTCACCGAATGTGAGCTTGTCGATTGTGACTGAACCTGTACCATCTTCAAACTTCTGAGTTGCGAATCCGCCTGCCTCAGTGAGATCAGCGAAGTAAGTCTCGGTGATTGCTGAAGGATCAACGATCTCACCTGTGTCAACGATCGGAACATCGTTTACATGGAATGAAAGCTCCGCAGCGGCTGACTCCTCACGAGTGTAGTCGTCTTCTGCTGGAACCGCAGTCACCTGGATTGCGAAGTCACCACCCTCTTCCTCAACAGCAAATGTTGCTGTAGCGAATGAGTATGTAGTCTCGGTGATGTTCTTCTTCTTGCCGTCAACAGTTACATTGTATGAAGCAGCATAATCAACCGGCTCCCAAGTAAGGGTGATCTGACCCTCCGCACGCTCGTCAACGACTGTCTTGTCGATAGACACAACAGGAGTAGCGAGAACCTTGTCAAGAACCTGAACGTCAGAAGTCCACTGGAGGAATGTCATTGTTGCAGGGTGGCAGCCATAGATGTATACCATCTGCTCGCCTGATACATTCGCAAATGTCACCTTCTGATATTCTGCACCCGCAGGAACTGAAGCCGAAACCTTTCCGTCAAGGCTTACAGTGAGGTTAGAGTGTCCTGTTGCAGCAGCAACCGAGATGATCATAGAGCCTGGCTCATTTACCTTGATTCCGATCGCGCCGTCTGTAGGGATGCCGTCAGCACCTACTGCAGCCTCGCCTGAGAACTCGAATCCTTCCTTGGTGAAGTTGATTGGAGTATTCTTCACGAAGAAGCGGATGCCGTCGCGAACCATGTCCTTGTCAGCCATCTTCTTGAATGTCTGGCCGTCAGTAAGATCCCAGATCTTGCCTGTTGCAGTCACCTCCTGAGTAAGGTCCTCAGGAATCTCCACATATGCAGCATACCATCTTGGGTCACCGGCATTGGCCTCGATGACTTCCTTGCTTGTAACATTGTACTTGTCACGTGCACTGTCTACGCAAGGATCAGCGTCAAGCTCAACGCTGCCGTTCACGAGGATGCGTGCACGTCCTTCATCTGCAGCAGCCTTGAGGTCGTCACCTGAGAGTGATGAACCATCCTTCTGAGCAACGAAGAATCTGTCATAGCAGTTGTAGAAGAAGTTGTTTGAAAGCTCTGTAGGGAATGCTGAAGTTGAGTTCTTCGCGATGAGACAGCATCTCTTGTTTTCGTCGTTCATGTTGAGGAACACATTGTGTGTCAGCACGAATGTCGGAGCGGCACCTGCTACATTGACAGCACGGATATTGAAGATACCGTTGTTGTTGCCGTTGTTTGCAAAGCAGAGGTTATTGAATGTACAATGAGTCATCTTTATTGACTCGAGAGTAGCCTTGGCATCGATACGGAACCATGTACGAGCGCCGGTATTGAGCGTAGAATTGATGAACTCGATGCTGTTTACAGTAGCAGTGCCACGGAAGTCGAAGCAGTCACCACCGTCGCCACCGACATTGTTCACTTCAACACCGTCATACTTGATTGCACCTACCTGAGGCCCCTTTGAGTTCTCATAGAGGACACCGCGGAGGTAGTTGTTGAGCTTACAGTTCACGACTGTGATGCTCTCAACTGCAGCAGCTGCGTCGAAAGTAAGATTATGAGGAGTGTCAGCTGAGCTGAGTCCGTCGAATGTGAGGGCTTCGAGATGGATGCTTGTAACGTCTGCACCGATCTTGAGGGCGCCCTGGATAGTAGGCTGGACACCAGCAGCAGTAGCATCGCCATAGATAGCCACAGGACCACCGAGAACTACGTTTCCGATTACATAAGGAGTCTCAGCATAAGCCACCTTGATTACGGCAGCCTTGTCAGTAATGGCCTGGATGAGAGCCTCTGAAGTAGCGACTTCAGTCGCTCCGTCGATTGCAGGACGGGTCCATGCTGAAACTGTACCGCGCTGCGCACTCTTGAAGTGTACTGCAAGTGTATAGTTCACTGATGGGTTAAGACCGGTAACCTCAACCTGTGCAGCTGCCTGAGCGTCTGCAGTCACGTCGAAACGTGTATACTCTTCCTCAGCATTGAGGGCAGGAGTAATGCGGATATGGTCTACTTCAGGGTCTTTTGTCCACTTGATTGTGATTGAAGACTCTGACCTGTCTACGAGCTCAGGATTGAGCGAAGACTTGATCGCATATGTCTGAAGAGCGCGGTCGAACACTGCCCAGTGTGAATCTGCGATGGCACCTTCGCCGTTAACACCCTTTACGCGTGCATAATATGTCATATCTGCCTCAAGGTCTGCAGTATAAGGAAGTTCGGCAGCAGGAATAGTGATAGACTCCACGAGTTCTGTCATCTGCTCGTCAGAGTAAAGTTCGAGAACGAACTCGGTAGCACCCTTGGACTTGGTCCAAGAGAATTCAATGAACTCGCCGTTAATCACCTTGGCAGAGAGTTCAGTAGGAGTAAGGCATCGGCCGAGGGCAACCTCGTCGTTGATGTCCACCATCTCCTCGGCGCAGCCTGAAAGGGCTGCTCCGAAGGCGATGAGTGATACTCCCAGTATGATTGCTGAAAATATTCTTTTCATAATTGTAATCGATTTAGAAACCATAGTCATTGAAGAGTGTTCCCTGGCTGTTCACGAGAGTTGCCTCAGGGATAGGCCACCACTGTCTTGTGTCAGGATCGTTGTCATAGTATGAATCAAGCTTCTTCTGAGCCGACTCACTGTATGTACCGGTTTCCTCTGACATGAACTTGAAGTATGTAGAAACCTCACCCTTCGAGTTGGTATAGCACTCCCAGCCGTCTCCTGCAGGAGCAGCATCTGTAGTTGCAGGCTCATTGTAACCGTAAGTCTCGATAGAACCGTCAGATGCATATCTGAACCATACTGCAGGGCCGAACTGTGTACCCGCATTGTCCATCCATGCCTTAAGCTCTGCCTTAGACTCGTCCATCTTGGTCTTGAGGAGGTTCCAGCGTATAAGGTCCTGCTTGCGGAGCATCTCACCTACGAACTCGAGCGCACGCTCATCAACGATAGCGTTGAAGATGGCGTCCTGTCCGCTGAGACTGCTCACATAAGCAGTTGCAAGACCCTCGTTGCCCTTGTATGCTCTCTGACGAACCTGAAGGAGGCACTCCTTTGCGAAGTTCTCGTCGCGGTTTCCGCATGCTGGGTCGTTTGCGATTTCCGCTGCCATGAGAAGGATGTCTGCATATCTCATGTAAACAGGCTTGATACCGTCATCGTTTCCTCCGTTGTATGGAGACTTGGTCTGCCATTCAAGACGGAACTTTCCGAAATACCAGTCATTAGGACCTGCAAGAACAGGAATGTTCTTTCCGTCAGGACCGAGGACCCATTTCCAGTTCACGCAGCTCATGTCACGGCGTACATCCTCCTTGTCATACTTCCAATAGAGGGTAGGAGCAGGACCGGCTGTACCGCCACGGCTTGATGTAGGACCCTGGCTCCAGTCAGGATTACCTTCTGTCCTGATACCGAATGTATAGTTCCATCGGCCACGTGTGTCTGATGAAGGGATCACATAGATGACTTCCTTGCCTGCAGTGATGTCCATGTTGTTGAACTCTCTCCAGAGCTGTTCATAGTCCATGAGTGAGAGACCTGCGTTGGCGATCACATCCTTAAGAGCTGCAAGAGCCTTCGGATAGAGGACGTCCTTCTGGAGGTCAGGATCATTGGAAAGTCTTACTGAACCAGGGTTGCCGGTTCCCACCTGTCCTTCGTCTGGACGGAGAGAGTAGCCGGAAGCCATGAGGCAGAGGCGTGCATAGAGACCCTTTGCAAATGCAAGGCTAGGACGGTCAGTTGTAGCAGTCACAGTGCTCTTGCCAGGCCAGTTCATATATGTGAAGGCCTCTTCAAGGTCAGAGAGAAGCTGCTTGTAGATGACGTCCTTCTCAGTCTTGTTAAGATAGATAGTATTCGCATCGATAGGAGCGAAACGTGCAGGAACCTCACCGTAAGCCTTGAGGAGTTCGGTATAAAGGAGCGCGCGTGCTGTAAGAGCCTCACCGAGAAGTTCGGCCATCTGCGCATTGCCTTCAGGGTTGCCATACTGGCGGATGCCTCTGATTGCAAGGTTTGCTCTCTCGATACCGCCCATGAGCTCATTGTACGGACCGTTTGCAAGGTTGAGCTGACCGTTGGTAGGAGTCATCGAGTATCTTGCGATGCTTGACTTCTCGTCAGCAGTAGTATTGAGGTAGAGCTCGATATCATTATTGAAGCCATACCAAGGAAGGTAGCGTCCACGATGGCAGTTCGTGTGTCCGAACACCTCGTAGATTCCGAATACGTTGTATTCTGCAAGGGTGTAGTTTGAATATACCACGGACTCGTCAAATGATGACTGGGTCGGTGTCTTGAGGCCGTCCTCTGAGCATGAAGTCAGGGCTGCTGCAGCAAGCATTCCTACACCAATGAATATTTTATTGAATAATTTCATAAATTTCTGATTTTTAGATTCTTCACTTCGTTCAGAATGACATTGGAGGAATTAGAAAGTGATGTTGACACCGACTACATAACCTCTGCTCTTTGGATATGCTGAGCAGTCTACACCTGGAGTAAGAGGAGTCTTACGTCTTGTGTCGACTTCCGGGTCATAGCCTGAATATTTAGTGAGGCAGAAGAGGTTGGTACCTGTTACGTATACGCGGAGCTTCTGCATCTTGATCTTCATTGTCCACTTCTGTGGGAGG
>JAFQFD010000024.1 GCA_017415715.1 Bacteroidales bacterium
CGGGACATTTACCACGCGGATACCGTTAAAATAAACCTTCCATGCTCGCTTATTGAATGAAATGGCGACATGATTCCATTCGTTTGCCGGAAGTGCAATATCATACTCTCCATTAGAGTCCCCCCTACTTGTTTCCCAGTACCAATGAACATCATCTCTACCGTCGTATGCAGCCCGCTCAAAATACATCATTTCATCTTCCTCGCTTTTGTTGTCCGCTTTCATGAACTTAGTGAGAAGCCAAGTATAATCACCTTCTTTTACAGGAAACATCAGGTCATATTCGACTGTGAACACATCACCGAGATAATTAAGCGGTTCCTTCATAAGCGGACAGACCTTGGTGCCCCACTCCGAAATGAGCATTGCCTTTTTACCATTGATCGAAACAACTTCGGCAACACCGTCTATCAATTCCCATTGGCTTGGGAATTCCCCGATCTGTTCATTATCCATCGGGTCGTCAAAGATTATTTCATCGCCTGCCACGAAATCGCTCTTGGCATAGGTCATTTCAAGAGACTGACCTTTCTGCTGTCCGCTCTGTGCAGGTGCATCATTTCCGGCAACAACTTCCTCCGGAATGACTGCTGGCTGTTCTGCAACCGGCTGCGTTACAGCTGTTTCCTCCTTTACGCCTTTGTTCTTTCGGCCTTTGCCGGTTACCGCATCCTCAGCCTTATTGAAAGCTTTATCGATAAGTTCGTCTGTCTTCTGTTCGACTCTCTGCTCGATCCTGTCCTTAGCCTTTTCCTTGACCTTCTTGCCTAATTGGTCCAGAAAACTCTGAGCATTAATCTCTGTCGCCCCGCCGATTGCGACGAGTGCCAGCAACATCATAACCAGTCTTTTCATATCCGAGAAATTTTAAATGTGTCCATAACCTGCAAAAACAAAAAAGCGTGGCCCATAGCTTGCCTTATGAAAGCAGGTTCTGGTAAAACCCTCGGACTAAAACAAGCAACGGTCCACGCATCAGGTATATACGACACACTCTCCACGATAGGAATGGTGGATATATAACAATCAGCGTGCAGAGTCGGCTTATTCTCGTCCTGTAAATTTACCAGATTCGCTTTCAGAGAATGAAGCATCACACTTCGCATTCAAACTTAATATGCTTTCCTTGCGGTCAGCACCTACAAAGATAACATTTAATTCAAAAAATTAATGAAGGTTTACGACTCTTTTTTACCGTTGCTTAATGCAAAGAAATAAAACAAAACCCAATTCAGATTGAATTTACAACTGAATTGAGTACAAGAATCGGATGTTTGGACTTGTTTATCTACCTTCAAGCCATGCTGCAGGGGACATTCCTGTCATTTTCTTGAAGACCATGAAGAATGTAGATCGCGAACGGAAACCGCAATCGGAATATATACTGTCTATATTGAAATCAGAAGTCCTCAGGTCGCACAGAAGCCGTTTGGCTTCTTCTATGCGCATTCTGTTCACAAACTCGAAGAAGTTGCATCCTAAACTTCCATTGATCGCCCGGGAGAGTGTCCGTTGTGGTATGTTTATCTCTCTGGCAAAGAGTGCCAATGAAATGTCCGGACGTAGGTAGGCCTTGGATTCTGCCATGTACTGGGAAGCCTTCTCGCATACTTCCTTCATCTGCTGCTCATCCATAGCAGGGGCGGCAGAGGTCTCCACCTCACTGGTGTCCGCAGTCTCAGGCTCATCTTCCACGACTTGTACAATCGGCATGACAGGGTGAGCGATAGTGTTATATACCAGGTAAAACATTGCAATGACATTCAATATCTGGATGAGCCACGCATCAGTTCTTGGCCAAATGGCATAGCATACCATCACAATGACAAACAATGCAGCAAAGAGATACTCAAAGACCGGAATCCACTCCTTCTGCACCCACTCAGCATCGGAAGCGGTATCTCTGATGGCTTTTTTCTTCTTATGAAGGAAACGGAAGATCACGGCAAAGTAAATCACCATCTGCAAGAATATAATTATGGTGTTGACATCGCCAAGCAGGGTGTCGTCACCTGTCATTTCGTGTCTGATGGATGCAAGACGCTGCTCAGGTGACAATGACAGGCAGAGTGCCAGACATATCAATCCTGGCAATAAGTGGAGTAAATGTATCGGCTTTAACTTAAATGACGGCTCGAAATTCTTTTTGGCAAAGAGCCAGAGCAGCGGCATCAGCAAGGTATTTACAGAACTGCTTATAGGGAACATGAAGAGCGAAAAGTCATGCCACCCCAACATGCGGCTCATATTGTAGAGATAGACCGGCACATTCGGCACGACAATGATGGCCGCAGCATATCCGCTCTCGCCGCGGAAACGGGTTGCAGTAAGTAATATGGCAGCCATTACCATCAGAATGATGATGCTGGACGAATTGACCGTAAGTATGAAGTTCTCGTATCCCATCTGAATATTACCATTCCATTTCGGTACAAAATTACCCAAAAATCAGCAAACAGAACTGTTTTATCTGCATTTTTTTGAATACCCGTCTGGACACACTTGAGTACCTTAGCGATGTACCACCTCATTTGAGAGGGAACAGATGAAAACGATTGACTGGAATTCATGTACAGCATCGTAATCTATCACTCCATACCTGTAACAAAGCCAGACGCAAAGGAATTGGCAGCCTAAGGCGAGAACTGTTCCCGTATGCTTCTTGAAGAACTGAACTATGGCTGTAGGGCAGGAAGCCGGTAAGATTATCTGACTTTCCTCCATTTTATCTTTGTGTTTCCGGCATCCTCAAGAGTGAGCATTCTTTGATCATCTGTGATTCGGATAGAGCCATCTTTTCTGAAATGCGCAGACTTGATTGTGTCCGTGCTGTCAGATAAGATGTTGCGTAACGTATCTGCATATGTCCTGTAGTCTTTCTCCCAATAGTTACTGTTTCTTATCAGGGCTTTAACTCCTTTTCGATTACCGGAAGAGATAGATGATGCCGATTCACATAAGACACGTACAATTCACGTCCTAGATACATCGGCGTATTTATGAACCATACATGCCCAGCAATACCAAGGACAAACAGCAGTGCCATAATGATTACGAAGACTTTTGAAGTCAGGTTCAGATGGAGGGAAAGTAGCGGAGGACGTTTGGCTATTTCCTTCATCTTTTCTATCTGTTCGTAAATGCCTTCGAGGGCTTGGAGTTCTGTGAGTGAGTTATTTTGCTTTGCCATAATTGTCTGGGATTTATATGTTTATAATCTTATGATTCTATAACCTTGGGCCTCGTTTCTTATTTGGTGCAAGGTCTTGTTCTTCGGATTTCTTTTCCTGACCGGAGGCTATGAGCCCGATGGCGAGGTCGGCTGCGAGCATTGAGATATCGGTAGTCAGGGAGTGATCCTGTTCGTTTGAACGGGATTCATTGGCAGAAAGATTCTGGGCTTGGCCACCAGCGTCGATGTTCACGCCGCCTGTGAGAACATTGTCAATCTTGGAGAAACTGAGACTGCGGTCCAGGGAGGAGCCTTTGAAGGTCGTGCCGTCTCGGGTGAAGGAGATGCCTTGGGGGATGTGAGTGCCGCTTCTGAACTTGATTTCGGCTCTGATGCTGTATGTCTTCAGGTTGTTGGAGAAGTCTTTCCAGCTGTGTTTTTTTCGTTTCTGACCATCAGTCCAGTCCTAAAAGGGCCTGGACATTGGCGTTTCTGGAGCCCGTCCGTAAAAACACCTGATTTACGGACAAACTATGCGAATCAGCAGAACAACCAGACATAAAGGATTAGAAAGATCCCCCGGGCGGCTGAAACGCTACATCACGCTAAGCATATTTAAAACAAAATGTTGCCAAAATGGTTATAAGCATACAACCTTTTCGGCAACATTCAGCATATCATTGAAGAGCCTAATCCTCCTGCTCATAATAATATGAGTAGTCGATACCCTTCATGAATGTCTCACGATCATTGATCTTATCTGTGAGGGCAGATGACAGAAGTCTGTGAATCGGAGCGGTATTGACAACGCTCTCCTGCATCGCCTGAAGATATTCCTTCTTATTGATCCGGCTCCAGTCAACGCATTTCCGGAGGCGCTTCTTGAGAATAAGATCAAGCCAGATACGAGTTGAACGGCCGTTACCTTCCATGAATGGATGAGCGACATTCATTTCAATATACTTTGCCACAATCTGATCGAAAGTGTCTTCCGGCATTGACTCAATCTTCTGAAGTTCACGACCAAGATATTCAGCAAGGCAGAATGTAAAATCGCCTTTACTGATGGTCTTCGTGCGGATCTGACCGGCAAAATCGTAAAGACCGCCGAAAAGATAGCCGTGAATCTGCTGAAGTCCTTTCACCGTGCCGACCTCAATATTGTCTATAAGGCTGCTTTCAAACAGGGCATATGCTTTCGACTTACTCCTTCCATCTATAGTTTCATCGCTATTGGTAAACCATTCCACGAAGCGCGAAGCCCGCGCGTTAGGGAAACTCTTTGCCAACGATATGACACCATTATAGTCAAGAACATCGGTAAGGTAACGTTTCCCATCAGCAGCTGTCATTTTGAGTTGGTTAGTAGCACTAACCAACTGACTTCCTTCTTTCTTTAATTTGGTCTTGAGATACTTCCAGTAGTTCCTGTTCTTCGTATAGTCATCCTGAGCATTGAGAACTCCCACAACATCAAGCACAGAGAA
>JAFQFD010000025.1 GCA_017415715.1 Bacteroidales bacterium
CCGCTTCCCATTCGGATTCAAGGAACTTGAGGGTATCCACTCACGTACCGATTTCGACCTTGGCAACCACCAGAAGTTCTCTGGAAAGAAGATCCAGTACTTCGATCCTGAGCTTGGTGAGAACTATGTTCCATATGTTGTGGAGACATCTATCGGAGTTGACCGTATGGTGCTTGCAGTGCTTTCGCACTCATACAAGGAAGAGCAGCTTGAGAACGGCGAAAGCCGCGTAGTCCTCAGCATTCCTGCACCTCTGGCTCCTGTCAAGGTTGCAGTGCTTCCGCTCATCAAGAAGGACGGTCTTCCAGAGCTCGCAAGAGAGATCATGGACGAACTCAAGTATGACTTCAACTGCCAGTATGACGAGAAGGACTCTATCGGCAAGAGATATCGCCGTCAGGACGCGATCGGAACACCGTTCTGCGTCACCATCGACCACGATTCACTCAACGACCGCTGCGTGACCATCCGTCATCGTGATTCGATGCAGCAGGAGCGCGTAAAGATCGAGGATCTCCACGCAATCATCGCTAAGGAAGTAAACCTCAGCAACATCCTCAAGAAACTGAAATAACCATTAAAACTCTTTTATTATGAAAAGAATTCTTACAATCCTCGTTACTCTCGCTGCTTTCCTTGCAGCTGAGTCTAATGCTGACGCTCAGTTCCTCAAGAACCTTTTCAAGAAGGCTACAACTGAGACCACAACCACAGAGACAGCTGTTACAGCAGCAACTACCAACGGTCAGGCTGCAGGTGCCGCTCTCAAGGCTCTCTACTCTCAGTACAAGGCTGACGGCAAGCTCGACATGGGCAACCTCACCAACCTCATGAACCTCGCTACCCTCGCAACAAACGTACAGGGTCTCAAGGGTCAGACTGACAAGTCTTCATTCTATAAGGAGTTTGCTTCAGGTCTTGTTCTCGGTTCTAACAACCTTGTGAACAACACCAACTCTACTTCAATCATGGGCGGTCTCCAGAACCTCGTGAATAACGTAGATCTTTCAGGCCTCACAGCAAAGACAGAAGATGCAAAGACTGCATTGACTGAAAAGCTCACTACAGCGTCAGGAAAGGCGACTACAGCAGTAGAGAACGCAACAGAGATCGCAGGTGCGGTAACAAACATCCTGAACCTCTTCAAGAAGTAATCTTGATATCATGACAAAAAATAACGGACTCTTCAACAAGAGTCCGTTATTTTTTTAGTCATTGATCCAGCCCTGAGCCTTTATCGGGAGTTCCACTCCGTCAGGGGTGACGATCACTGCTCCTACGTCTGGTTTGGCGAGGTGGCCGATCACGTCGAATGTCTGGAAGTCGTGACGGAACTTGTCGTGCTTGCCGATAGGGATCGTGAAAAGGAGTCTGTAGTCTTCTCCGCCGTTGAGGGCTGCCGAGATGGGGTCTATATTAAGTTCCTTGCTGACATCGAAGGTCTTTCCTGCGAACGGGAGCTTGTCGACGTATATCTTCGCTCCCAGACCGCTGTCGCGGACGAGGCGGCGGACGGCGTCAGCAAGTCCGCGGGTCACGAGGTAGCCGTATGAAGGCATTATCTCTGCGTCTTCCATCTGACCGATTATCTGCGGGTTGATCTGTGGCTTGAGGTATGCTCCCACGAGGTTTTTGTATGTGTCGAGGGCCGGCTGCGCCTGTGCGTCAGCGCTCTGCTCGAACTTCCTTCTCTCTCTCTCCAGTACCTGGAATCCGAGGTATGCCGCACCGAGATTGTCTGTCACGCAGATGAGGTCCATGCTCTTTCCGGCAGGGCGGCGTCTGGCCATCAGAAGCGAAGTCTCGCCGACTGACGAGATGCTGACTGACAGTCCGTTAGGTGATGGGACAAGGTCAAGTGAGACTTCCTTGTATCCATGCTCCCTGGCAGCAGACACGATGCCTGACCACACTTCTCCGATCTGCGCGAAATCAAGCTTTGCAGATATTCCTATGCGCACATCCATTACCTTAGGATGTGAGAACTCTGCATAAAGCTCTCCTGTCACTGCTGTGACGCACTTGTATCCCAGGTGCTTGAGCGGGAAATATGTCAGGTCGAAGTCTATGCCTTCAAGGAAGGTCCTGGACTGGGAGCTGATGATGCTCTTTCCTGAAGTTTCGAACCAGCTGGTCTTATACGGCCTGTAAGGCGTGCCTTCATAAAGTCTTGCTATCGCCTCGACTCTTCCGAGGTCTGAAAATCTCTCTTCTGCCATGATTTTATGCATTTATTAATGCAAAATTACAAAATAATCACCTGCTCGGCAACGTTCCAGCCGGAAATGACAAGTTCTGCATCTATGCCGTCGATAATCATCGTACCGGTATTCACAGTCAATGTTTCGCCAGGCTGCAGTGTCACGAGGTTGTCGCTCCACAGTGCAGGGAAAATCTCGCCGTTACCATACTTGATGTCCATTCTTACGAAGAACGCCACAACATCTGACTTGTTCTCAATTGTGACAGATGGCATTGCGCCACGTTCCGTGCTTTCTTTCGATACTGAAACAACCACTTCGGCAGGCGCAAGATCGTCAAGTGAAGAGAAGTCTGCATAGCTCTCCAACTGCGTCCTCCACCATCTGTATTTGTTCCAGTCGTGCTTGTCCATCACTTCAGCGATGACATATTCATTCTTTGATACTATATTGCCCTTCTTGTCAGTCAAAGTGAGGAAGAGGAACATCACGTCATTGATATCCTCGCCCTTCGGAAGTACCTCGAACAGCTTTACAGAGCTTCCCATAGGCATGTCGGCGGTTGCCGAAGCGTCGCAAAGGAGCTTTCCGTCAAGACCATATGCCTTCAGGTTCGCTTTCAGCTCGACATCCTCCTTTTCGTCGTTCACAGCATAAATATGGTTGTCCCCATAGTTGTAGATCAGCTGCTGAGGAGCACAACCCTTTCTTACCGACCAGAATCCGGAAGTAGGAACAAGATACCAGTCATACATCTGCCAGTAGAGTGAAGGCCATGCGGAGTTGAGCATCCACTGGATCACTCCTGTAGAGCGTGGAACGTTGACGCGGTGCGCCTCGATCATGGCCCTGGTACCCTCATAGTCGATGAAATGTGCCTTGCGGATGAACTCATCAAGGTTGTCGGCACCGCCCATGCGTTTTTCAATTACTGTCTTGAGTTCGTTGAGGTCATGCAGGGCATCTCGTGATGTTGTACAATGGAAATCATATGCTTCACCGATCGGCCAGAGCTGGTCTTCAGGGATCATCTTGAGGATAGTCTCCTTTACAGGGAACTGCGCACCGATACCGATCTCCGTGTTGAATCCTGTCGCATTACCCTTTGCCTCTTCGCTGTACCAGTAATATGGAGCCTGCCACTCGTACGGTCCCCACATCTTCATGCCGGCAGGGCCGCTGAGCGGGCTCGTAGCCGAGCCTGCATGCACCATGTATGGTCTCGTAGTGTCTGTTTCAGCGAGTATGTCGAGGTATTTCTGCTCGAGTTCAGGACGTGGGAGCATGTCGCTGGCTGCATACCATCCGATGATCGAAGGGTGGTTGCGGAGCCAGAGCACCTGGTCCTCGAATGACTCTGCTATGAGTTCCATATCCTCTTCGGTAGCAACGCAGCCGTATCTGTCGTTAGGCTTTCCTGTATATACTTCCCATTCCCATTGGCAGCTCCAGCCCACGAGTGCGAACACTCCGAGCTTGTCGCAGGTGTCGTATATGTTCTGCGATGTGCCCCATACGTTCTCGAAGCGGATGGTGTTGAGGTTCATGTGCTTGACGTACATGACCTCGATCATGTTTCTTCCGTCAGGATTGCGGAGGAAGATGTCATCTGTCCAGCCGGCCCCCTTGATGAGGACCTTCTTTCCGTTGAGGGTGAACTGCCTTCCCTTTGATTCATTGATGTATGAGTCTATCTGTCTTACTCCGAAATCGATTGAATGTGAGTCAGATACCTTATTATTGACAACAAACGAAAGATCCATGTTATACATCTCCGGAGTACCGAGGTTGTGGCACCACCACAGTCGCGGATTCTTCATGTGGAGCGCCTTGGCATCTTCTGAAGTCACCTTTATGGTCCTGGTTTCTCCTGCTGCAAGGGTCACCGGATATGAGAATTTCTTTCCGTCGAACTTACCGATAAGTTTTCCGCTGACCTCGGCGTCGGAGCTGTTGCAGAGGGTTGCCTCTACTGTCAGCCAGGCCTCGTCAAGCTCTACGGTGTCTACCTTGGAGGTTATCACAGGATTCTTCATGGAAACTGCGTCGCTGTAACGGATCCATACAGGACGGAAGATTCCCATGCTTTCGTCTGCCGGTCTCGGATTCCAGTCCACAAAACCTATATTGAACTCGCCAGGCTGCCATCTGTACACCTTTACAGCAAGCTTGTTCTCTGCTTTGAGAAGGTCAGTAACGTCGTATGAGAACTGACGGAACGGTCCATAGAGTTCGTCTGATGAAGCCACCTGTGTGCCGTTGAGCCATACGTCAGCACGATAGTTGATGCCGTCGAATGCGAGCTCGGCGCGCTGATTGTCTTTAAGCTGAGGCAGCTCGAACGTTGTCATATACCACCAAGGTTCCTCGAACTGGGTGCGGTCTATATCCTTGTAGTTCATTCCGACAAGCACTTCGTCATCAGCGATTGCCCCCATCACCGTGCATGGAACGGTTGCCAGGTATCCTAGTTGGCCAAGATCTCCATCGGTGGTCAATTCCAGCCCGTCAAGTTCTGTCCATGAAGCCGGAATAAGCCTCCAGGCCCAGGTTCCGTTCAGCTGGATGTCTTCTGTCTGCGGCTCTGCAGGGGTGCTGCATGCGGATATGGCCGCAAAGGCAGCGGCGATAGCTAAGATTCTAAAGTATTTCATATGGCAGTGTTATTTTTCGTCAAGTACCGATGCTCCGTAAAGTCCCATGTCTCCGTCTTCACTGAAGAGGATATTTACGTCCTTTGCGGTCTCATAAGGGAAGGTCTGCACGGTCTCGTGCATGGCCTTTTCAAAATATGGATGGCTTGCCGCGATGCCGCCTCCGAATATTATCGCTTCGGGATCATAAGCGAAGAGAACGGCCTTCACGAGTTCGCCGATATGGTGTCCGAACTCATCCCATAGTGCCAGAGCCTCTGCATCACCGGCCTGTGCCTTGGCTGCGAGCTCTGCACCTGAGGTGTTGTGTGATACGAAGAAAGGAGTGCTGCAGTAGCTTTCATAATCCTTGTCAAGGTAGCTCAGGCAGCCGATTTCGCCGGCTCCTGCGTTGCGGCCCTCGTAGAGGTGTCCGCCGATCATGATGCCGGATCCCACTCCTGTTCCAAGGGTCACACCCACGATGTCCTTATAGCCGCGGCCCTGGCCGAAGCGGCTTTCGCCGAGGGCGAAACAGTTTGCGTCGTTGTTGATATGGACAGGAATTCCGAATCTCTCCTCGAAGATGTCCTTCAGGTGCACTTCCTGCCATGAAGGTATGTTGGCTACATTGTATACGATGCCTCGGGTTGTGTCCACGACCGATGGAACGCCCATTCCGACCGATGTCACTTCTTCACAGACAAGAGGTTCTATGAGTGCCGCAATTGCCTCTATGACCTCCTCCTGCGTGCCTTTCGCCGGGCATGGGGTCTTTTCTTTTCTTATGACGGTCGTGCCGTCCACAAGGGCGGCTCTTACGTTTGTTCCGCCAAGGTCTACTCCTATTTTCATAAACTTATTTATATTTGCAAGTCGTTACCACAGTGTACCACAGTTTACAAAGATAAGAACTTTATGTTTGTTTCTATGAAATACAGGAGATTATTTACTGTCATTGCGTCGTTTGCGGTTCTTTTCGCTTTATGTCTTGGCTTCTTCTCAGCAACAGAGGCTGAGCGCCAGGCGAGGGGACTGGCCCGAAGGATAGTCCCGTTATATGCCGACAAGATAGATTTCAGGCAGACCGATGACACCACCATCGATATATTCAGTATTTATTCTGAAGGATCTAAGCTTGTCATTGAGGGAAATGATGCAATTTCCATGGCTGCCGGTCTTAATCATTACCTGAAGAACTATTGCGGAGTGACCGTGTCATGGTATGCTTTCGAGCCGGTGCAGTATCCTGCTAAGATGCCTGCTGTGGAGACTCCAGTGCGCGTTGAGGCGAGGGTCAAGGACAGATTCTTCCTGAACTATTGTACTTTCGGCTACACGATGCCTTGGTGGAAATGGGAGGACTGGGAGAGGTTCATAGACTGGATGGCCCTGAACGGAATCAATATGCCGCTGGCAAATACAGGTCAGGAGGCGGTCTGGCAGAAGGTATGGCGCATGCATGGTCTTTCTGATGACGAGATACGTTCATATTTTACCGGTCCGGCGCATCTGGCATGGCATCGCATGTGCAACATCGACCATTATGACGGTCCGCTTCCACAGACTTGGATCGACTCGCAGGCGAAGCTCCAGAAGCGGATCCTCAGGCGCGAGCGTGGCCTGGGCATGCGTCCGGTGCTTCAGGCCTTCGGTGGACATGTGCCTGAGCGGCTGAAGGAGATATATCCCGAAGCGCAGATTACCGATATACCGTCCTGGGGCGGCTTTCAGTCAGAAAATCTATGTCATTTCCTTGCTCCTATGGACCCGCTTTATGCGCAGATACAACGCGAGTACATGACCGAGCAGGAGAAGATGTTCGGAACGGATCATATTTATGGAGTGGATCTTTTCAATGAGGTGGATGCCCCTTCATGGGATCCGGAGACATTGGCTGAGATATCGCGATGTGCTTATGAATCAATGGCTTCTGTAGATCCGGAAGCTGTGTGGCTCCAGATGGGATGGATGTTCTATTACGATCGTGAGCATTGGACTCCGGAGAATGTCAAGGCCTATCTCCAGGCCGTCCCTCAAGGTAAGGTGGTGATTCTGGATTATTATCTTGAGCATACTCCTGTATGGACGTTGACCGACAAGTTCTACGGACAGCCTTATATCCTTTGCTATCTTGGCAATTTCGGAGGCAATGTCAGGCTTGCGGGTAACTTCCATCAGGCTTCAGAGCGCATCGATGATGCTATTGTGAATGGTGGAGACAACATGTGTGGAATAGGGTCGACACTTGAGGGCTTCGGCATCAACCAGTTCATGTATGAATTCGTCTTGGACAAGGCGTGGTCTTCAGGGATTTCAGATGAGGACTGGGTAAGGACTTTGGCTTCGCGCAGGACAGGCCGGGTCGATCCGCATGCCGAGAATGTCTGGAAGACATTGACAGACAGCATATATATAGCAGGTTCATTCTCAAGCCAGACTCCTCTGACCTGTGCACGTCCCTGCCTGGAAGGATATTGGAGCTGGACTTCGATACATAATACGCGATATGACAATGCTACTTTGATCAGGGCTTGGAAGGAACTGCTTGAGGTGCCTTCCGACCGTTATGCCTATTATTCCGATGTGGTAAATCTCGGAACTCAGGCGTTGGGTAACCACTTTGCCCTGCTTCGCGATCAGTTTACAGCAGCCTACAGGGCTTCGGATCTGGAGGCTGCCCGCTCGGTTGCCGATCAGATGCTGCAGCTTCTTGATGATCTTGATGCTTTGGCGGCGTGTGACCATCAGCTCAGTCTTAAGCGCTGGCTGGACGATGCTTCAGCCTGGGGCAGTACCCCGGAGGAGTCAGCGTATTATCGTCGCAATGCGCGGACCATCATTACCGTATGGGGAGATTCGAAGACTCTGCTGGACTATGCGACAAGACTGTGGAGCGGACTGGTGAAGTCATATTGCGCTCCTCGTTGGGAAATGTACATTGCTGAAATTCTTTCATGCATAGAGGACGGCCGCGAATATGATCAGACGGCATTTTTTGAGCGCCTTACAGAGTTTGAGAAGTCATGGGCTGTTTCAGACGACCCTGTCGTGTATAATGAACCGGTATGTCCTGTCACCCTTTCCCGTGAGATCATTTCCAGATATGGTCTTTAGAAATCAATGCTTTTGAAATAAAATTATTGCGAAAAACGGAGTGAGTATTGTTTTAATTGCTATATTTGCCGCGTGATTTGCACCACAGCACACCACACTAAACTGAAAAGTATAGTAAAAATCAATAAATAACCAATTTTCAAATTTATGAAGAAGATATTTTTCGCGCTTATGATGGGTCTTGCGATCTGCGCATGTACTCCGGAGGCGTATGACGACACTGCCATCAAGGAGCAGATCGACAATCTCGACGACCGCCTCACAAAGGTAGAGGAGGATCTTGCTACACTTGAACTCAATGTTGCAGCCATGAAGACTCTTGCAGAGGCTCTCAAGACAGGCAAGTATATCGAGTCTGTAACACCTCTCGAAGACGGTACAGGCTACACCATCACTTTCTCAGACGATACGACAATCGTTATAAAGAACGGTGAGAAGGGTGACAAGGGTGAGACTGGAGACAAGGGAGACAAGGGTGACACAGGCGCAGCAGGTGTTGACGGCAAGACTCCTACCGTTGCCGTAAAGGAAGTTGACGGTGTCCTCTATTGGTTCATCAACGGTGAGCAGGGCCCTGCAGTATACGAGGAGGCTCCTGTCTTCACAAGCGTGGACGGCAACCTCTATGTAACATATCCAGGTGGAGAGCCTCAGTTCGTAGGTGCTCTTACAGGTGTGTCTATCTTCAAGTCAGTTGTTGTCAACGAGGAAGAAGGAACAGTAACATTCACCTTCGTAGGTGAAAACGGTGAGGCTGGTGATTCATTCGATCTCCCGCTCGCCGAGAAGTTCGCTCTCGAGATTGCTGAAAGCGTAGGTCTCGCAAAGGAGCAGACTTCAGTCGAGATTCCATATACAGTGAAGGGTGCAAATGCAACTACAACTGTTGACGTTCTTGCAGTAGCATGCGAGGCTGTCGTTGAGGCTGAGGTGATCAAGGTTTCAAACATCGCTGCCGGCGCTCAGATGCTCGTTTTCGCTGACAACGGCGAGGGCAAGACTTCGATCAGGAAGGTAGTATTCTCAGCTGAGAACTACAGCGTTGAGGCTGTTGACTATGTGATCCCTGCAGAGGGTGGTCAGGTAGTTGTTAAGGGTGTTTCAAATGTTCCTTTCGAAGTTGTTATTCCTGCTGAGGCTGCATGGCTTACTCAGGTAGTGACCAAGTCGGCATTCGAACTTACTTTCGCAGCTGAGAAGAATGAAGGCGAGGAGCGCTCTGCAAAGGTGGATTTCGTACGTCAGGGTACTGAGGAGGTTCTCATGTCAGTAACCATCGCTCAGGCTGTTGCAAAGCCTTTTGCTGAGATCGTATGGAATGCAGCAGTTCCGTTCGGCGGCGGTCAGGACAGAAACATGACCATGGACAGCGAGTATGTGTATGTTGCTCAGGCAGCTGGTGGAAACGGTGCTGTAAAGGCAATCAGCATCGCTGATCCTTCACAGACAAAGGATGTAAAGGTAAAAACTTATACTCCGGAAGGACTTGACAATGGTACACATGCAGTAACTTGCGTAAGAATGCTTCCTAACACTGATCCTGCAGTAAACGGCGGTAAGGATGTCCTCGTAGGTTCTAACCTTACACTCGGTGACGGTACTGAGAAGCTCACTATTTACGTATGGTCAAACGGTATCGACGCAGATCCTGACTATTTCGTGATCGATTCAGGCGTACGTCGTGTCGGTGATAAGTTCACAGTAAAAGGCACATATCAGTCTGGTGAGCTTTATTTCTTCGATTTCAATGACGGAAACACTGTTATCCGTGTCAACATGAAGGACGGAGTTGCAGGTCTTTGGGGAACTCCTGAGCTTGCTTATGCAACAGGTCGCTTTGCTATGCCTGTAGCAGGTGCAAGCAACATCGGTGAGTGCACTATCCACCCTGACACAGCTTTTGACGGTGAAGGCAAC
>JAFQFD010000026.1 GCA_017415715.1 Bacteroidales bacterium
TCGGCACCACGACAGCCGGAGCAGACGGTAATATCGTCAAACTATCTCTCCCCGGAGATTATGTGTTTCAAGTTGGAGGTATAGGGGTTAAGTATCCGGATGGAGGACAGTCTCAGCGTTGCGGAGTGAGGATTGATTTTCCAGTCAACGAGGAACCTGACATAATATCAGACAATTTTATAGATTATGCACTGGCATTTTTTGAGTAAGATCCAATTAGAAGACAATATGTTCACTGAAAACCATAACATTACGCACATAAATCGGGATTTGACTATGAAACGACTGCTGTCTTCAGTTGCATTACTGATCATTTCAAGCTTTGTATGTCTTGCCCAGACTGATGAATCAAGACATGAGATTTCTGTAAGCTATGGCTACATCACTCTACCTCAAGCTGTTGACCTCATTGGCGCAGGTGGAGGAACAGTGCTGGGCGGATTATTAGTAGGAATAGTAGATGTAATTGCTCCGGGAGATCAGGAGTCTCCCAAAAGAATCGATAATGGTGGTACCGGTGGTTTCAGTTTCCAGTATCTTTATTCTCTTAACAGGACAATAAAACTGGGAGGAACAGTTTGCTATGAAAGCACTTGGGGCGAATGGAATAACGGAAGTGACTACATTGTGCGTTATCCTGCAATAATGGCGACGTCAAAGTTCATATGGTTCAATCGTGAGCATTTCGGAATGTACTCTAAACTTTCTTTAGGTATGATGCTGATTCTTGACGGCAAGAATGAAGACAAGCCGATTCCGATGCTTGCAGCTCAGGCGTCATCTGTATGTATGGAGTTCGGAGGAAAGGCATTACGTGGCTTCCTTGAAACAGGTTGGGGTAATCAAGGCCTATTAAATTTTGGAGTGAAGTTCAGTTTCTGAATGTAAATTCTAATTTTGCTGCCGGCTTTTTGTTGTCCATAGAAATGGCCGTTTTTGTGGATGGGAACGGAAAAATGAGTACTCTGTCCATAAAAAGGGGCGTTTTCGTGGACGAGGTCCGGGATATTTGCTATATTTGTACGATGTCATCGAAATGGTGACAAAAAAGGAAAATCAAATTTAATTTTTATACCAATGTTTAAGTATGCACCTATGTTTCAGCTTGGCGAGGACAAGACTGAATATTACAAGATTCCGGGTTCGGAGCAGTATGTGAGCACTGGCGATTTCGAGGGTCATGAGATCCTGAAGATCGAGAAGGAAGGTCTCACTGTGATGGCTAATACGGCTTTCCGTGATGTTTCATTCATGCTTCGTCCTGAACATAACGAGATGGTTGCCAAGATCCTTCATGATCCTGAGGCTTCCGAGAATGACAAGTATGTCGCGCTGACATTCCTTCGCAATGCAGAGGTTGCCTGCAAGGGCAAGCTTCCGTTCTGCCAGGATACCGGTACTGCCATCATCCATGGCGAGAAGGGCCAGCAGGTGTGGACAGGTTATTGCGACGAGGAGGCCCTCTCTCTCGGAGTCTATAAGACTTACACTGAGGAGAACCTCCGTTATTCGCAGAATGCTCCTCTCACAATGTATGAGGAGGTCAACACAAAGTGCAACCTCCCTGCACAGATCGATATCGAGGCAACTCACGGCGCTGAGTATCACTTCCTTTGCGTGACAAAGGGTGGTGGATCGGCAAACAAGACATATCTCTATCAGGAGACAAAGGCAATCCTCAATCCTCAGACTCTCGTTCCGTTCCTCGTTGCAAAGATGAAGACACTCGGAACAGCAGCCTGCCCTCCATATCATGTCGCATTCGTGATCGGCGGTACTTCTGCAGAGAAGAACCTCCTCACAGTGAAGCTCGCTTCAACCAAGTTCTACGATGAGCTCCCTACGACAGGTGACGAGACAGGACGCGCATTCCGCGATATAGAGCTTGAGAAGCTCGTTCTCGAGGAGGCTCACAAGATCGGTCTCGGCGCGCAGTTCGGCGGAAAGTACTTCGCACACGATGTGCGCATCATCCGTCTTCCACGCCACGGCGCAAGCTGCCCTGTAGGTCTCGGAGTAAGCTGCTCTGCTGACCGCAACATCAAGGCGAAGATCAACAAGGACGGTATCTGGATCGAGAAGCTCGACGACAATCCTGCCCGCCTCATTCCTGAGGAACTCCGTCAGGCAGGAGAGGGCGAGGCAGTAAAGATTAACCTCGACCAGCCTATGGCTGACATCCTCAAGGAGCTCACCAAGTATCCTGTATCGACACGTCTGAGCCTTAACGGAACAATCATCGTAGGCCGCGACATCGCTCACGCGAAGATCAAGGAGCGCCTTGACAGGGGAGAGGAGATGCCTCAGTACCTCAAGGATCACCCTATCTATTATGCCGGCCCTGCAAAGACTCCTGCAGGAATGCCTTGCGGCTCTATGGGCCCTACAACTGCAGGCCGTATGGACTCATATGTAGACCTGTTCCAGAGCCACGGCGGAAGCATGATCATGCTTGCGAAGGGCAACAGAAGCCAGCAGGTTACTGATGCCTGCCAGAAGTACGGCGGATTCTACCTCGGCTCTATCGGAGGTCCTGCAGCAATCCTTGCGCAGAACAACATCAAGAGCATCGAGTGCGTAGAATACCCTGAGCTCGGCATGGAGGCGATCTGGAAGATCCACGTCGAGGACTTCCCGGCATTCATCCTCGTGGACGACAAGGGTAACGACTTCTTCAAGAAGCTCGGCTTGTAATATCAGAAGAGATTTTCAAATAATCTCGTAATATACAATGATGTGTCAAGAAAAATAAATAACTTGGCACATCATTTCTTTTTAACTTAAGGCTTATGAAAAGATTTCTTCTCTCGGCGGCTGTCCTTCTGTCAGCCTTGGCTTTTGCCTATGCGGGCGAGGGTGCTCCGGCTCCGCAGATTGTGAATGTATATGGCAGGGAGACCGTTTCGCTGGACGGTTTATGGAAGACGATCGTGGATCCTTATGAGAACGGATACTATAACTATAGAATGGATCCGCATAGCGATGCGTCTTCATATTTTGCTGACAGGGACTTCGATGCCGACCGTACTGTCTTGTATGAATATAACTTCAATACTGACAGGACGCTGATGGTGCCGGGTGACTGGAATACGCAGCGCGATGAACTCTATTATTATGAGGGAACCGTATGGTATAGGAATATCTTTGACTATCAGCCGAAGCCAGGCAGGCGCACTTTCATTTATTTCGGTGCAGCCAATTATGAGGCGATTATCGGCCTTGACGGAAAGAAGATAGCCAGGCATGTGGGAGGTTATACTCCTTTCAATGTTGAGGTGACCGGAATGTTGAAAGAGACCGGTAACTCGCTGATTGTCAAGGTGGATAACAAGAGGCATGCTGATGGCGTGCCGACATTGAACTCTGATTGGTGGAATTATGGGGGCCTGACAAGGAGCGTGATGATAGTTGAGACTCCGATGACCTTCATCCGAGACTACAGCGTGCAGCTCGATCCTGATGATGTGGAAAAGATCGAGGGCTGGGTGCAACTTGATGGAAAGCAGGCGAGGCAGGATGTCGTGGTCACGATAGCAGAACTGAATGTGAAGCAGACCATACGGACTGACAGTAAGGGATTTGCGCGTTTTGAAATCAAGGCCCGGCCTGAACTGTGGTGCCCGGAGAATCCAAAGTTATATGATGTGAACATTGCGTCGGAGACTGACTCGGTCACAGACCGCATAGGCTTCAGGACGGTCAAGACGCGTGGAACGGAGATCTTGCTTAACGGCGAACCGGTGTTCTGCAAGGGAGTCAGCATTCATGAAGAGATGCCTTATTCCGGAAGTGGAAGGGCCTATTCGGAAGACCATGCCCGCATCCTGCTGGGCTGGGCGAAGGAGATGGGCTGCAACTTCGTAAGGCTTGCACATTATCCGCACAATGAGCATATGGTCCGTGTAGCGGAGGAGATGGGGCTCATGGTATGGTCAGAGATCCCTGTCTATTGGACCATTCAGTTTGAGAATCCTCAGACATATGCAAATGCCGAGGCGCAGCTGGTGGATATGATTACCAGGGACAGGAACAGGGCGAATGTTATCATATGGTCTGTCGCCAATGAGACTCCTCGTGGAGCTGCGCGTCTGGATTTCCTCAAGAGGCTTATAGACAAGACACGCGAGATGGATCCGACCAGGCTGGTGAGTGCGGCTATGGAGAAAGATAATATTGATGCCGTGACTGTCACGGTCAAGGATGAACTCGTTGATTATGTGGATCTTATCAGCTTCAATCAATATGTCGGATGGTATGACGGATCGTCAGAGAAATGCGACAGGATGAACTGGGTGTTCAACATAAAGAAACCGGTGTTCATATCAGAGTTCGGCGGCGGAGCAGTGTATGGCAGACATGGCGATGTCACTGAAAGATTCACAGAAGAATATCAGGAAGACCTCTATCAGAGGAGCGTGAACATGCTCGAAAGGATAGAGGGACTGGCCGGAACCACTCCATGGATATTGAAGGACTTCCGCTCGCCGCGCCGTCAGATCGTGGGCATCCAGGATGACTTCAACAGGAAGGGCCTGATCTCAGATCAAGGCGGCAAGAAGAAGGCTTTCTACGTCATGAAGAAATGGTATGAGACTCATTGATCTCTGCCGCAATGATTCAAGAACCAGTACCAGTCCTTTTCCTGCAGCCACCATTGTTTCTTGATGTTTTCAGGAAGATTCTTGTATAATGTCCTGAATTCATCGAGGATATCGTCCGCTTTCTCGGGATTATAGCTCATCGCTTCATTCAATGTCCCGAGCTTTGCCAGTTCGTCGATGGCGTCGCAGCCGTAGCGGTATTTCATTGCATCTACGGTCTTGGCAAGTCTGTTGGCCTTTCCTATGATTCCGTCGACAATGAAAGGATTCTCTTTCCTGTAGGTTATCTTGACGGTCTTCTCTGCGTTGCAGTCCGTGCATGGGATGTCGATGACAAATGCCAGGTCTTCTGCGAGATAAGTGTAATCAACCTTCTGTCCGCAGGCGGTGACCGATTCCGGAGCATAGCTGGCAACCACTTTGACTTTGTAGTTGCGTTCTGCAGGCATTCCCTCGTATGAGCCGGTGCGAGGCGATATTGTTATGGTCTGGGTGTTGCCGTTCCAGGTGTTGGTGATGTGCGTAAGTCCGTAATTTTCAGCGTAATCCTTGTTGTCTCCGGCGTCTTCATACATGGTGAAGCTGCCGTTCCCGCCAGGGAATACGGTGACAAAGATGTCTTCGTTGTCATTGTCGAGATTCATCACAGAATCGCCATAGAACGGAAGCACCGCGCCTGCCTTCACATAGGCTCCATACTCGCTGAGAGAGAAGTGGCGCATGTGTGTCTTGCCTCCTTCAAGCATGGTTCCGGTGTGGAGTTCGTACCACTGACCTTCAGGAAGCCATACTTCCATAGAGGCAAAGTTGCCTTCTGCCGGCTTGGTGACCGGTGCGATGAGGATGTCGTCTCCGAACATGTATTCGTTCCGGAAGTCATATGCTTCCTGCTGTTCCGGATAGTCATAATAAAGAGGACGGCACAGCGACAGGCCTTCATCATATGCCTTACGGGCCATGGTGTAGATGTATGGAACCATGTCATAGCGCTGGCGGACTGTCTTGGCTATGATGTCTGAATATGCCGCTTCAAATACCCAAGGCTCCTTATTGAGTCTGCCGTCTTTTGTGCTGTGAGTACGCATTACAGGGCTGAAGCCTCCGAACTGCAGCCATCTTACATACATTTCAGGGTCGATGTGGTTTCCGAGATGCCCTCCGATGTCGTGGCTCCAGTATCCATAAAGGACATTTGATGCAGTCGATGTGAAATAAGGCTGGAAGTCCAGAGATCTCCATGAGATGGTCGCATCTCCGGAGAAACCGATCTGATATCTGTGGTTTCCAAGCCCTCCCCAACGGTGATACAGCATAGGGCGCTTGTCACCATTGCGTTCCATATCTGAGAAGTAGCAGTAGTTGATCCACCATGTGTTGTTCAGCTTGTCCACCTTCTTGTCATAGAGGTGCTGCTGCCAGTCAAGCCACCAGAAGTCCACGCCTTCCTCCTGCATCGGATGCATCACATGCTCGAACATGTTCTCCATGAAATTCTTGTCCGAGCTGGTCCATTCGATGTGCTTCTGCTCTTGCGGATCCAGTCCCATTCCTGAAGCGAGAGCGTTGTAGCACTCTTCGTATGGCTGGAATCCGTCTGCAGGGTGCAGATTCAGGGTGAGCTTCAGGCCTTTGTCCTTCATGTATTTCATGAATCCTGCAGGGTCCGGGAACAAAGACCTGTTCCATGTCCAGCCGGTCCAGTCTCCTCTTCCCTTGTCAGTGTAGTGCCAGTCCATGTCTACGACGAGTACGTCGAGAGGAATGCCGTATGCTTTGAATCTCTCGGTCAATGTACGCATCTCCCGGTCTGAATATGCCCAGTATCTTGACCACCAGTAGCCGAATGTGAAGCGTGGCGGAAGCGGCGCCTTGCCGGCAAATATGGTGAAGTCCTTCAGTGCCGCTTTGTAGTCATGTCCATATGCCATGAAATACCAGTCCTGGCATTCCTTCGCTTCTCTCTCCTTCACCCATGCCCACTCAGAATCATCGAACAGGAAACTGGCGGACTCGTCGATGAGTGTCCAGCCGTCGCGTGCCAGGATGCCGTCTTCGAGCTCGCGCTTCTCGCCGAGCTTGAGCTCAGGATTGATGCTTTCGGCGTGATATTCTCCCTCCATCCAGTCCAGTGTGCGGAGCGTTCCTTTCAGGTTGCCCTTCTGCTCAGTTCCAGGATGCCATGTGAATGCAGGGGAGACATTGCCTGTGGAAGTGATCGTAAGGTTGTCGGCTGTGAATCTGCCGCTGCCTTTCCTGTATTCAAGAATCATCTTTGCAGTCTCGATGCGGATTATCCCTTTCGCCTTCTTTACCTTATAGACGGTTTCAGGATATTCCCTTTCAGATGCTACGAATGACGGTTCGTCGGTGAATCTGCCTTCAGGCTGCCATTCCAGGCGGATCACTCCGTCTGTTATGACGGTGAATCTGACCTGGTTGTCCTGATATGCAATGTTGTCCTTTGCCTGCATGGCTCCTGATGAGAGCATCAGAATCAAGGTTATGATGAGATTTCTGGTCTTCATATAGATGTCAGTGATTGTTTCGGTTTAAAGGAGCGGATAGATGTTTTCCCAGATGGCGTCCAGCAGCTTTTTCTCGTTGGAAACATGAGAGGTAAGCGTCACGACAGCGTTCTGTTCGGGGAATATCACGCACAGCTGTCCGTTGGCTCCGTGCATGCGGACAGCTCCGTCAGGGCAGTTCCACATCTGGTAGGCATATCCCTGACTCCACTGGTCGCGTGATCTGATGAGGTTTTCTATTTCTATCGGATCTGTGATTACATTCTTGTATTGAGGAATATGAGGATAAGTGGCCTTTACCCACCATTCTTCGCTCAGGAGCTGCTTTCCGTTCCATTTTCCTTTCTGAAGGACGAACAGGCCGGCTTTGGCGAGGCTCTCAGTTGAAAGGTACAGCCCCCATCCGCCCGCATTGCAGCCCTGCGGTGATTCAAGCCACTGATAGTTTTCAATTCCAAGGGGCAGGAACATCTTCTCGTTGAGGTAGTCGGCCATTTTCATGCCTGTAACCTTGCTGACGATGACAGAAAGGATGTATCCGTTGATGCTGTTGTATTCGAATCTGTCACCCGGCTTGAAATGGATATCAGATGCCAGAGTCGCCTTTGTCCAGTCTTCAATCTGTCCCTGAATGGCTCCGTATGCGAGGTCAGGCAGTCCTGATGACATTATCAGGAGGTCATGAAGCGTGAGCTCTGACAGATATGGATGAGGCTCGGCAGGGAGGTCTGCGGCGTCAAAGTAATCAACTACGCGGTCGGAAGTCTTCAGGAGACCGTCCTGCTCGGCAAAGCCGACGGCGGTGGCCGTGAAGGTCTTGCTGACCGACCACATGACCTGCAGCTGATCTGGAGAGTATCCGATGTCATATTTCTCGTAGACAACCTTTCCATCATCAATGATCATGAGGCTGTTCACCACATTGTCCGGTCCGGTAAGCACGTCAGTGAACACCTTGTCACCTGCTGCCTGGAATCTGTCTCTCTCTGCCTGGTCTGCACGAGGAAGTGAACTGTCCGGGTTCGAGCAGGATATCAGCAGAATTGTAAGTGAAAACAGGGAAATGAGTATGGATTTCATGCTTGTTGCTGAATTTTACGGGAACAAAAGTACGAAAATTTCCATATCTTTGTAAGAATTGAAAGTATAAGCATATGAAAAGATTGTTCCTGCTGTCCATATGTGCGGCTGCTGTTTCTTGCGTCAGCTCTCATGATCTGGCTGATAATGAAGAACTGACAAGGATTGCAGAATCTGAATATCTTGTTCCGGTACGTCAAGGCGGTGTCGATGGGTCTCCTTTCTGGAATATCCATTCGACACGTTTTCTTTATGCGCCGGCCTTCGATTTCGATGTTGTGGACGGTGCTGAGAAGTACCGTTACACCCTGAAGCACGAAAATGGTGAGGAACTCGTATTTGAGTCGGAATGTCCGTCTGACAATCTGTCGGCCGTCTGGAGTGACGTGGAGCCTGGCAATGTGAAGCTGTCTGTAGAAGGAGTCAATGGCGCAGGGGAGACTATTGGTCGTGCCGGTGAAAGGAAGTTCTTCAGGGCTTATCCTTTCGTGGCAAAGGGTGATGCTCCGGCGAGGAGCTACAGGGAGGCTGCCTTGAAGGCCTGCCTCTATGTGCATAATATGCCGGCTGTGCAGCATTGGAAGGAGTCGAAGACGCCAGATATGTCATATCCTTATAATGCGTACGTGTGCAAGATCATCGGAGCCACGGTCAGGACTGAATGTCTGCTGGCGAAGGAACTCCCGCATATGCGTGATGAGGCTCTCTCCATAGCCCGTAATGCTGCCGGGTATCTGGCCATGATGGCAGGAAGTGAAAAGACGGTCCTTGAGGGATGGCCTCCTACATATGGGGTGGCTCCTGACGATGTTGACAGCCATCCGGCCAAGGTGGCGAGGCTCAATGCCGGCAAGATGATGGTGCTGGAGGCCTCGGTACCGGGAGAGGCATATCTGGACATGTATGATGCGACAGGGGAGGAAGTCTGGAAGGAGCGCGCACGTACGATTGCCGGGACTTATGCCTTGATCCAGAGGGAGAACGGCTCGTGGCCTACAAGAATAGACAGGTACACAGGAGAACGCATCGGACAGACTGACGCCTATCCGGGCCATATCCTCCGCTTCCTCAGACGGTGCGTGGAGCAGTATGGAATGGCAGATGTGCAGATGACTGTTGATAAGGCTGAGGCCTATATCCGCGATGTCGCCATGGTGGCCTTTGACCTTACCGGACAGTTTGAAGACAGCCTCTATGATGTGCTGGAACCGTATTCCAACCTTACCAATTTCACCGGTTCGCCATATGCGGACTATCTGCTGACAAAGGCTGAGCCTACGGAGGAGGATGTCATGAATGCCAGGGACCTTATCCGTTTGAGTGAGGACCAGTTCGTGCATTGGGATTACCCGCTTGATTCGCTGGGATTCAGGGACAGGGTCACTCCATGTGTCAATGAGCAATATATGTTTGAGGTGCCGATAGATGCAAGCAGCGCAGATGTCTGTGACGGATATCTGGCGCTGTATGAATATTCGAAGGACTCGCTTGCACTTGCAAAGGCGAAAGCTCTTCTCAATGCCCTGACTCGTGCGCAGGATCCGGTGACCGGGCAGATCCCTACATCGCTTCAATATACAGGAGGACGTGACCTGAATGCCGAAGATTTCTGGCTCAACTGCTCATGGTGGTCAGCGAAGGCGCTGCTCAGGCTGGACTCGATCCTCCGGCAGGAGAAATAAAAAACACGCCACCGGCCAAGCCGAGGGCGTGTCGTGCGGTTGAGATACCAGGATTCGAACCTGGACAGAGGGAACCAAAATCCCTAGTGCTACCATTACACCATACCTCAATTCCGGCTGCAAAGATATGCAAAATTTTAAACATATGAGACAAATTTCAATTTTCTTGGTTTCGCTGGTGCTGCTTGGCGGAATAACTGCATGCAAGTCACAGAATAAGATGTCCGGCAATCCTTTGTTTCCGGGATGGTATTCTGACCCTGAGGCTGTCATATGGGATGACGAGTATTGGGTGTTCCCGACAGCGTCGCGCCCTTTCGAGGAGCAGGTCTACATGGACGCCTTCTCGTCCAAGGACCTTGTGCACTGGACAAAGCATGAACGTATTGTCGACACGACTGAAGTGAAATGGATATGGCAGGCGATGTGGTCTCCTGCAGTAATAGAGAAGGACGGGTATTATTATCTCTTCATATGTGGCAACGACATGTATGCAGACGGGGACGGAGGCATCGGATATGTCCGTGCCGACAAGCCGGAAGGACCATATAAGGACATTCTGGGCAGACCACTGCTGGATAAGATAATCAATGGAGCCCAGCCGATAGACCAGTACATATTCGAAGATTCGGACGGTACATATTATATGTATTATGGAGGCTGGGAGCATTGTAATGTATGCAAGCTCAATGACGATTTCACAGGCTTCGTGCCGTTTGAGGACGGAGAGACATTCAAAGAAGTGACTCCGCAGGGATATGTGGAAGGACCGTTCATGTTCAAGAAGGACGGAAAGTACTACTTCATGTGGTCAGAGGGCACATGGACACGCGACGACTACCGGGTTGCATATGCCATCGCCGACAGCCCTCTCGGTCCTTTCGGGAGGATCGCAACGATCCTCGAGCAGGACCTGGAGGTCGGTACGGGAGCGGGGCACCATTCCGTTCTGCATCATAATGACAAGTGGTATATTTTCTATCACCGACATCCTTTGGGAGCTACAGACGGCAATAACAGAGTGACTTGCGTTGATGAGATGTGCTTTGATGAAAACGGATACATTCTTCCCGTAAAGATGACCTTCGAGGGTGTGTCCGCTGACAGGCTCCGCTGAAAAAAGGTGGAGAAATTACCAATTTAACTCCGATATTTTTCAACATGGCACTTCGCGGGTTGACTTATGGCCTGCATAATTTTATCTTTGTTTCAAAGATACCACATGACCATGACACTGAAACTGACTGCTCTATGCGGCATCGCCGTATGCCTCTGCATCAGCTCTTGCGTGCAGCAGGAAAAATGGACTCAGGAAGAGAAGGACGGATGCATCCTCGTGACTCAGGCAAAGGGGCCTGAACTGGGATATTCGGGAACTTCCGGGGTCACAATACTCACAGATGACGGCTATGCCTTCAAGGATTTGAACAAGAACGGGACACTCGATGCCTATGAAGACTGGCGAAACAGCTTCGAGGACAGGGCGCGTGACCTTGCATCACGACTCAGCATCGAAGAGATTGCCGGACTGATGCTATACAGCGGCCATCAGGCCATCCCTATGCCGGCATGGTGGGGATCGTATGGCGGAAAGTGGTTCGAGGACAGCGATGCGCAGCCGTGGGACCTTACAGACGAGCAGAAGAAGTTTCTTGCGGAGGACAATCTCCGCCATGTGCTCATAACAAGATTCCCGAGCACCGAGGTAGCTGTGAAGTGGAACAACAATGTCCAGGCCTATGTCGAGGCTCTCGGAAGCGGAATCCCTTGCAACAATTCATCAGATCCAAGACATAATGGTGCTGACGCAGATGCAGAGTACAATGCCGGCGCCGGTGGCGACATTTCCATGTGGCCGACATCGATGGGTATGGCCGCGACATTCGATCCTGCACTCATGCTTGAGTTCGGAAAGATAGCTGCACGCGAATACAGGGCCCTTGGTCTTGCCACTGCGCTTTCTCCGCAGGTTGACCTTGCGACAGAACCGCGCTGGAACAGGTTCCATGCTACCATGAGCGAGGACCCGACCCTTGCCGCAGACATGGCGAGGGCATATTGTGACGGATTCCAGACTTCATATGGCGATGACGTCCTGGAAAGAAACTTCTGGGGCAGGCCTGAGAGCGGCTGGGGAAAGGGCAGTGTGAACGCCATGGTGAAGCACTGGCCGGGCGGCGGCCCTTGCGAGGCCGGCCGTGACGCCCATCTGGGCTTCGGCAAGTTCGCCGTATATCCTGGCGACAATTTCGAGATGCATAAGATCCCGTTTGTCGAAGGTGCGTTCAAACTCAGAGAAGGAACAGAAAAGGCTGCTGCTGTAATGCCTTATTACACAATTGCATACAATCAGACTTCCGAGAATGTGGCAAACGGTTTCAACCGTGAGATCATCGGCGAGATGCTCCGCGACCAGGCCGGATATGACGGAGTCGTATGTACGGACTGGGCGATCACTCAGAAGTATGTTCATACCAGTGAGCATCTCGGAAAGCCTTGGGGTGTGGAGCATCTTACAGAGGCGGAACGCCATTACAAGGTGATAATGGCCGGATGCGACCAGTTCGGAGGCAACAATGAGAAGCAGCCGATCCTTGATGCTTATGCCATGGGCGTGGAGGAGCACGGCGAGGAGTGGATGAGGGCAAGGATGGAGAGGTCTGCTTACCGACTGCTGCTCAACATCTTCAGAGTAGGTCTGTTCGAGAATCCATATCTCGACGCCGAGGCTTCGGAAGCCGTCGTCGGAAACCCTGAATACATGAACAAGGGATTCGAGGCCCAGAAGAAGAGTGTGGTGATGGTCAAGAACAAGGGCGGAGTACTCCCTCTGAAGGATTTCTCTGACCTCAAGGTCTATGTGCCTCATCAGTATCGTCCTGCATATCTGGATTTCTGGAAATCAAAGCAGGAAGAGGTGAACAATGACCCGATAGAGGATGCTCTCATTGAGAAATATTTCGGTTCCCGTGCTGAGTCTGCACAGGAGGCGGACATTGCGATAGTGTTCATTGATTCGCCGGACGGCGGTTTCGGCTACAACAGAGAGGCTTACGACAAGGGTGAATTCCCGTATGAGCCTATCAGTCTTCAGTATTCAGACTACACTGCAGAGCATGCAAGGGAGCACAGCATCGCTGGCGGCGATCCTTACGAGGATTTCACTGACAGAAGCTACAAGGGCAGGTCTGTAAAGACACTGAATGTGTCGGATATGACTGCAGTTCAGCAGACCAGGGCAGCAATGGGCGACAAGCCTGTGATAGTTGTGGCCACAGTGTTGAATCCATTCGTAATGAGCGAGATAGAGCCATATGCGGATGCGATTTTCCTCACGTTCTATACTCAGAATCAGATAATCATGGAGTTCATGACCGGAGCCGGAGAGCCTTCAGGTCTTCTGCCTATGCAGATGCCGGCGGACATGCAGACCGTTGAGGAGCAGTTTGAAGATGTGCCTATGGACATGAAATGCTATGTCGATTCGGAAGGCAATATATATGATTTCGCATTCGGCCTGAACTGGTCGGGTGTCATAAACGACTGGAGGGTAGAGAAGTATGGCAGGTAAATCAAGATTATGGATTGTCGTCGTTTCGTGGGTGCTCGCATCTTGTGCAGGTGCCCCTACGACTGTATGTTACAAGGTGGATCCTCTGCTGAAGGTTTTCCCGGAAAATACAGCGTTCATGGACGCTCCTGATACTCTTGATGCAGCAGTCAATACGCATGTGGAGTTTCAGTTCGCCATTCACAGTTCTGCTGCTGTCGAGGAATTCACTGTAGAGTGCGGTGATCTTGTCGGCCCGGGCGGGGCCAGAGTGCCTGCGCCTCGTTGCGGAGTCGTGGGATATGTCGGAGTCGGAGACAGCATGGATGAGCCTGCTCATGACGTGCTCAGAAGCGCGACCGGGCTGTTCCCGGACCCGATTCTTGAACAGGAATCGTATTCTTTTGCACCATTTACCACCTTCAGTCCTTGGATAACGGTATATGTTCCCGAAGGAACTCCGGAAGGAGTATATACTGCTGAGGTCAGGATGAAGGGCGAGGCCGGCGGAAGGAAGTTCTCGTTCCGTGAGGACATCAACGTGAAAGTATGGCCGGTGACTATGCGTACGCCTGATTTCCCGAATGTGAACTGGGCGTTTGACTTTGACGGGTGCATGAAGCAGTGGAACGGAGGAGTGCAGGTGGAGAAGTACTCTGCTGAGCATGAGGAATATCTCAGGCAGTTGTATGGAATGCTTGCAGAGGGTCATCAGACTATGACAAGAATACCTGTATGGGATGTCGTCGGAATGCAGAAGAAGTCTGACGGCTCATGGGAATTCGACTTCACCCGTTTTGACTGGTATGTGAATATCTGCGAGGAGGCAGGCATACTGCATTCGCTTCAGGTTGAGGAACTTGGCCACAGGCTTGTGCCTCTGTGGACCTCTCCTATGGGCCTTTTCGTCCCGGTGGAGATTGACGGCAAGATTACAAAAGAGACATACCCTCCGGATCATCCGGCAGTGGAGGATTTCTACAGCAGCTTCATACCTGCTCTGAGAGATCACCTCAAGGAGACCGGCTGGGCGGACAGGTGTTATCAGCAGATATGTGACGAGCCTATCGATGTCAATGCCGAGAGCTACTGCCAGACTGTGGACCTTGTCAGGAAATACTGGCCGGAGATGAAGGTGCTGGAGGCATGTCAGACGACAAAGACACGTGATGCCATAGATGCATGGTGCCCGCAGATGAACTATTGGCATGAAAACTATGACTTTTTCAAGGACAGGCAGGCAAAAGGGGATGAAGTGTGGTTCTACACATGCTGCTATCCTCATCATGAATATCCGAACAGATTCATAGAACAGCCTCTTCTGAAGACCAGGATGCTGTTCTGGATGGCTCATAAATACAGGGCAGACGGATATCTGCACTGGGGCTTCAACTGCTGGTCGGAGGATCCGTTCAGAGAGACTGTGATGCCGGGAACAGGCACAATGCTTCCGGGTGGTGATGCGTGGATCATATATCCTGCATACAGGAAGATGCTGCGCTCGATCCGCTTCGAGCAGCATCGTGACGGTCTGGAAGACCTGACGCTTCTGCAGATGCTTGCCGAGAAGGAGCCGGGAACAGCAGATGCCCTTGTCAACAGCCTGATTACCAACTGGTGGGTGTATGTAGGAAACCCTGAAACATACAGGCAGACAAGGAGGGAACTTCTCAAGGCCCTTACGTCATGTGATGAGTAATTAACGGACATAAGATATGAAATGTATTAAACCGCTGCTTGCTGCAGCCATTGTTATGACAGGAATGACTTCTTGTGGAAATGATGCTGAGGCTCTTCTGTATAAGGATGCTTCAGCGCCGATAGAGAAAAGAGTAGAAGACCTCCTTTCAAGAATGACCCTGGAGGAAAAGGTGGGCCAGATGAACCAGTTCGTGGGAATCGAGCATATCAGGGCCAATGAAGCACACCTGACGGAGGAAGACCTCAAGACCAACACGGCTCAGGCATATTATCCCGGCTTCCCGGCTGATACCATCGAGAAATGGACAAAGCAGGGTATTATCGGATCCTTCCTTCATGTCTTGACTATCGAGGAAGCCAACTATCTTCAGGAACTGGCTCTGCAGAGCCGTCTTCAGATTCCGATCATGTTCGGTATCGATGCAATCCACGGCAACTGCAACTGCCCGGAGAATACCGCATATCCTACCAGCATAGGACTCGCTTCTTCGTTCAATCCGGACATGGCTTATAAGATTGCACGTGAGACTGCCCTCGAGATGAGGGCTATGAACATGCACTGGACATTCAATCCTAATGTAGAGGTCGCGCGTGACGCACGCTGGGGCCGCTGCGGCGAGACCTTCGGAGAGGATCCATATCTGGTTGCACGCATGGGCGAGCAGAGCGTGAAAGGCTATCAGGGCGACATGAACTCTGATGATGTCCTGGCTTGCATCAAGCATTTTGTGGGAGGCAGCCAGCCGGTCAATGGAACCAACGGAGCTCCGACAGACCTTTCCGAGCGTACCATACGAGAGGTCTTCTTCCCTCCGTTCCAGGCCGGAGTCGATGCCGGAGCACTGTCTCTGATGACTGCTCACAATGAACTCAACGGCATTCCATGTCATTCTAACGAATGGCTGATGACCGATGTCCTTCGTGGAGAATGGGGATTCGAGGGCTTTGTCGTGAGTGACTGGATGGACATAGAGCACATTCATGATCTCCATGCGACTGCGGAAAACCTCAAGGAGGCTTTCTATCAGTCGATAATGGCTGGTATGGACCTTCATATGCACGGAGTGCACTGGAATGAACTTGTTTGCGAACTGGTCCGCGAAGGACGTATTCCTGAATCAAGAATCGACGAGTCTGTAAGAAGGATTCTCGGCATCAAGTTCCGTCTTGGACTCTTCGAACAGCCTTTTGCCGATCCTGCGACAACAATGGACGTGCGCCTCTGTCCGGAGCATCGTCAGACTGCCCTCGAGGCGGCGCGTCAGGGCATAGTCCTTCTCAAGAATGACGGTATCCTTCCTCTCGATGCACGCAAGTATAAGAAAGTGCTTGTGACCGGAATCAACGCTGACGACCACAACATTCTCGGCGACTGGACGGCAAAGCAGAAGCCTGAGAACTGCGTGACCATCCTTGAAGGCCTCAAGATGGTGGCTCCTCAGACAGACTTCGTGTTTGTGGACCAGGGATGGGATCCGCAGTCAATGTCGCAGGCGAAGGTCAACGAGGCTGTAGCCAAGGCAAAGACCTGCGACCTCAATATCATAGTTGCAGGTGAGCACATGTTCCGTGACAACTGGAGCAGAAGGACGTGTGGAGAGGATACTGACCGTTCATCCCTTGACCTGGTGGGACTTCAGCAGGAACTGATTGAAAGAATATACGCTACAGGCAAGCCTGTGATGGTAGTCCTCGTCACAGGCCGCCCTCTCGGCGTAGAGTGGGTGGCGGAGCATGTTCCAGCGCTTCTGAATGCATGGGAACCAGGCATGTATGGCGGACAGGCTGTGGCTGAGATCCTTTATGGCAAGGTCAATCCTTCGGCAAAGCTCCCGATCACAATGCCTCGTACGGCGGGACAGATCCAGATGATCTACAACCACAAGCCGTCGCAGTATTTCCATCCGTATGTAGTGACTCCGAGCACTCCGCTCTATCCGTTCGGATATGGTCTCAGTTACACGGAGTATGAATATTCCGACCTTGTCCTGTCTTCTGACAAGATGGTTTCGGACGGTTCGCTGAAGGTGTCCGTGAAGGTGACCAATTCAGGCTCAGTGGCAGGCTGCGAGATCGTTCAGATGTATCTGCGTGATTGTTATTCGCAGGTCACACGTCCAGTCAAGGAACTCAAGGATTTTGCAAGAGTGGATCTTGAACCGGGCGAAAGCAAGGTTGTGGAATTCACGGTCACTCCAGACAAACTGATGTTCCTGGACAAGAATCTTAAACCGATTGTCGAGCCGGGAGAATTTGTCGTAATGGTGGGAGCATCGTCGGCGGACGAGGATCTGCTCAAGGCTTCGTTTGTTGTAGAATAATGAGACATCATATGAATAAGAAATTCTTGATAATTGCCGTTCTGGCTCTGCTTGGCGCAGCTTCTTGCCAGGAGAATGCCGGCGTTGAGGGAGTGCTGGTCTCATGGGGAGATATCGATGTGAGATATCCGCAGACCTCTGTGCCCGTGCATCAGACGACAGACAGGCTCGAGCTGAACGGCTGGCGTGGAGAAAGAGTGTTTGCCCAGGCGGTAGTGTGGACAGAGCAGCCGGTGGAGAAACTTACATACGAGATTTCAGATCTCAAGGGACCGGGATTCGACAAGATCCCTTCTGAAACCATCATGGCCGGTTTCGTTACTTATGTGATCGGAGACGGATTCTTCAGCAACGGCACAGGTTGCGGCGAATGGGCTAAAGAGCCTGAGCGTGATTCTGTAGTCGTGGCTGACTGCATCGATCATCTGGCTTCGTCTGTGGCGATGGAGTCTCAGAACACCCAGGGCATATGGGTGACATGCCCTATACCTGCGTCAGTGAAGCCTGGAACATACACCGGAAAGCTGGTGGTCAAGGCTGACGGCAAGGTTGTCGGCAAGCTGAGTCTCACAGTCCAGGCACAGGAACAGGTGCTTCCGCAACCGGAGGACTGGCATTTCCATCTTGACCTGTGGCAGAATCCTTATGCTGTGGCAAGATACCATCAGGTGGAGCCTTGGAGCGAAGAGCACATGGAGGCCATGAGGCCTGTCATGACCATGCTTGCGCAGGCCGGACAGAAAGTCATCACGACAACACTCATACATAAGCCGTGGGGAGGCCAGACCCAGGACCATTTCGAGAGCATGGTGGAATGGGTGAAGAAGTCCGACGGGACCTGGGAATACGGATTCGACATCTTTGACAAGTGGGTTTCCTTCATGATGGAGTGCGGTGTGACTGAGCAGATAAACTGCTTCTCAATCGCGCCTTGGCATTCTGCCTTCCGTTATTTTGACGAGGCATCCGGAGAATATGCATATGTGAATGCCGAAGTCGGCACCTCTGAGTATGAAGAGTTCTGGTCGGGAATGCTTGTGGAGTTCGAGAAGCATCTGAAAGAGAAGGGCTGGTTCGACATCTGTGCCATTGCCATGGATGAACGCCCGGTAGATGTGATGAAGGAGGTTGTGAGGGTGATCAGGAACGTGTCCCCTGACTTCAAGATTTCACTCGCCGGCAACTATCATCCTGCGGTTGAGGCTGAAATATATGACTATTGCCTTGCTTATGGACTTGAATTCCCTGAGGATGTTCTTGCAAGACGCAAGGCTGAGGGCAAAGTCAGCACATACTATACATGCTGCACAGAAATGGCTCCGAACCTTTTCACGGTTTCGGACCCTGCGGATGCCATGTTCCTTGGCCTTGAAATGGCCAGAAGAAAGGCTGACGGCTACCTCAGGTGGGCATATAACAGCTGGCCTCTGGAGCCTCTCACAGATTCGAGATTCCGTTCGTTCACCTCTGGAGATACATTTCTTGTTTACCCAGAAGGAAGAAGTTCGATAAGGTTTGAAAGGCTCATACAGGGCATTCAGGAGTATGAAAAGATAAGATTGTCAGGAAATATACAGGAGTAATGAATATGCGTAAAACAATAATCATCAGCATTTTTGCTCTTCTTGGTCTGGTGGCATGCCAGGAGGAGATCCAGCAGGTGCCTATGGCACAGGCGGTTACGGGACTTGAAGTCAGCGACTCTACCTCTAATGCCGTCACCCTGAAATGGACAATGGGCGAGAATACCGAATATGTCCTGGTAAGTTATTCAAGGGCCGGTGAGCAGGAAACTTCCCTTGAGGAAAAGATAACAAAGGAGACATATACTGTCGAGGGACTGACATACGTGAAAGACTCTCCGTATGAGTTTACGGTAGTCAGCTACAATTCAGATGACATTGCCGGAGGCTCGGCAAAGGTGAAGTCAAATGTGGTGATGCCGGCACGTGACATCCCGGCTGTGACTTTCCTGAATGCAACGAATGTATCTCAGACTACAGCAACTTTCAAATGGGGCCAGCCTAAAGGTATCGCATATGTTCAGGTTGAATGGAAACGTGAGGGTGATTATCCTTTTGAAGGCTCTCAAAGGGTTGATGATAAGGTTTTCAAACTTTCAGGAGTTCAGCCAGATGATGCAAACCCAGTCAAGGTGACAGTGACAAGCTATGACGAGGACGGATACCAGGGAGCCAGCTCTTCAATAGAAGTCATATGCGGTGGTACCAAGAATATAGGCACATCTCATACGCTTTATCAGGTCGATGCATTAAAGAAGGTGTTGCGTGGACAGTTTTCTGATGGCAGTTATGAGGAACCGTCAATGATTCACGTTGCACAGGGTGAAACCGCTTCTGTCCAGGTTGTCGTATTGCCGAAATCCACATCGCTGACAGATGTGAAAGTCTCTATCAAGACATTTGAAAATGAATCCGGCGCTAAACTTCCTGAGCCAAAAGGAGGGTGGGTTGAATTCGTCGAATCCATATATAATGGTGAATATGTGAGCACTAACCTTAATGGTGGATACATGTATCCGGATGTGATCATTCCGTCTGACTCAAGGAATATCAGTGAAAGCGAATTCGGTACGTATTGGTATGATGTCTTTGTCCCAAGTGGCACATCCCCGGGTACTTACGAGTCTGTCTTTACCCTTTCAGGCTCAAGTGACGGAGAACCTTTCTCAACCGACCTTATTGTCAGGATGGAAGTGTGGCCCGTGGTGCTTGAGGAGTCTGACCTCCTTGTTACCAACTGGCTGTTCGAGGACAGGTACAGGCATGTAAACAATGGGGTAGACTGCAGCCGGACAAATGATCCGGAGACATTCTACAAGATCCATAAGCTGTTTGCAAACACTTGTCGCGACCTGGGACAGAACACTTACCGCATGGACCATCCTATGAACGCGATGTATCCGCGCGGAATAGATGAGAACGGTAAATATAAGTTCGACTTCAGCGCTTTTGATGAAAACGTCGAATTCCTGATCAAGGAGGGCGGCCTCAAATGCATTGAAGGCTCACATCTCTGTACTGCAGCAGGCTATGGTGGTGACTATGGCTTGAATATGTTCTATTGGTACAATGAGGAAAAGGGCGCATTTGAAAGAATGGGCACATGGAGTGACTTTGAAGATCCTGAGGTATGGGCTAAGGCCGAAAAGCATATCACGGACTTCTTCCAGGCTCTCCAGGAGCATCTCAGGGAGAAAGGATGGCTTGACATGTACGTGCAGCACATCGGTGACGAACCGACGGAGCAGCCGGACAAAGGCCTGAAGAACTGGCCGTCATGGGTGAAGTTTGCGGCAGCGGTCAAGAAGGCCGCTCCTGAGATCAAGCTCATGGATGCGGTCGATGCGGGCTGTGCGGACAAGATATCTCCATATATCGACATCATGTGTCCTGTACTTCACGTAAGACTTGACGATCAGTATGCCGGAATGTTTGAAGAAAGATACAATTCAGGCAAGAGGGACTGGATCTACACCTGTATGTTCCCTCAGGGAGGCTTTGCGAACAGATTTGTGGTCCAGCCGCTGCTGATGCCTCGATATATCCACTGGCTTAACTACAAGCTCAAGGCCAACGGCTATCTCCATTGGGGACTCCACTGGTGGCCTTCGGACATTCTTACACGTGAAAACGGCATCCTTGGTGACTGCTCGACACCTGGCTCATATTTCCCTGGCGGAGACCCTTACGTAATCTACCCTGGCTATCATGAGCTTTATCTTTCAAACAGGGCATGTGCGATGAGAGATGGTATAAATGACTATGCTCTCCTCAAGATGGCTGAGAAGAAGAACAAGGCAAAGACAGATGAGATTGTGGATAGAATGATTCAAGGTCCTAATACATATGAACTTGATGTGAAGAAATTCCGTGAAGCCAGAGTTGAACTTCTTGAAATCCTTAAATGATGAAGACGTGGAAATATAATTATGGATTAATTCCTATGATCGCCTTGGCTGTGGTCATCTGCCATGTGTCGTGCACAAAGCCTGATGTTTCACAGGAAGAGGAAAAACCTGATGTGGAGGTCCCGGATAATGATACTTCGGGGCAGAATCCTCCTCAGGAAGATGAACCGGTGGTTGATCCGAAGGCTCCTGTGTTGAAGATCAATGCGCTAACCTCTACAAGAGCTTGTGTGAGAGTTGATTATTCATTCGAAAAGGTGACTGAGTTCAATCAGAACGTCAATATCTGTTTCAGTAAGGAACCAGGTTCAACGATTGACGACCATACGTTCAAACTGCCGCCAAGAAGTGCAAATAAAGCTGATATGATGGGAGTCGTTCCGAATCTTGTCCTTGACTATGATACTGACTATTACTTTAGATTGTATGTGCAGCAGAAAGGTACTGTATATTACAGCAATGAGGTCAAATGCTCGCTGGAAGATGAATATGAACCGATAAATCTTTCGTGGAAGAAGATGGATATTGCGGGACTTCACCCAGATATAACAGCGTATACGACCACATCAAAACTGAGTGGAAGGAATTTTCAGGCATGGTACGCCATTGCAGATATGAATAAAGGCAATCTTAAAGTCAAGGCGAACCATCCGGCAAATGCGCAGACGGTTACATCTCAGGCAGCGTCTATAGGACCAGAATGTCAGATATTAATCAATTCCGGTTACTTTTATTACGAAGGTAATCAGGCTGTAAACATTGGAACTTCGATAGTGGATGGGATACAGAATGGATTTATATTCTCGTTTGCAGGCTCGTTGTCAGATAGTGAACCTGAAGAATCCAATACGCAGTATAAAGTGACCAGGGGTGTCTTTGGAGCAGATGCGCAAGGTGTTCCAGCAGTCAAGTGGATGGGTTGCATAACACATAATACGAATTATTATTATGATATGCCGTTGCTTTCCATAAAAGGAGAGACCAAGCAGAATGCTCCGTCAGCAACTAATCCGACAGCTCCTTCGGACTGGGAACCTGTAGAACTGGTGACTGCTGGCCCTGTCCTTCTCAAGGATGGAAAGATACCGTTTGACTTTACTCGTACGTCTAAAGGTAATACATATTTCCTGTCAAATTGGGAGATGATAACTTATGATGTGTTCACTGACACCACAGGTGATGACTGGAGATGTGACAGAAGTGCTGTCGGCATCACAGAGGACGGGAAACTGATCTTCTTTGCCTGCGAAGGCCGTACTCCTTCTTTGAGTTGTGGAGCAAATCTGGACGAAGTGGCAAGGATATTAAAGGCTTTAGGTTGTGTTGAGGCTTTGAATTTTGATGGTGGAGGTTCGACTAAACTGTATCTTGGCGGACAGTCGTTTGCGAATAACAACAGGGCTGTGATGACAACGGTTGGAATAGTAACGAAATAATAGGTTGAAATCTTATGAGAATATCTTTTAGACAGTGTCGATGTATTCTGTTGGTGCTGACCGCTGCTGTCATCTATGCGTGCGAGCGTCAGATGCCGATAGAAGATACGACTGTTGAGGATACCATTGGTGGTGAAGAAGAGGAGGAACAGTTAAATGCGGATGTAATTTCATCAGCTGTGTTGACATTTGCCTATTATGATATTGTTGGCGAGGTTGATGTGGAGAACAGGAGGGTTGATTTTGATATGGAGGTCTATGGAACTGATCCGGTCAATCTAAGATATCTCCCGGTTACTTTCACGCTAAAGGATGGATTTGTGACGCAAGGAACCGAATATGAGTATATTCGTCTGATCCTTACACCGGAAGATCAGCCGGCAAAAGTCACATTCTCAAATGGAGATGCCGCGGTCGAGTATGAAGTGTATCTGGATCTTGAAGTTAAGGAAGCTCCGCGTACATCCTTTCAGTTCAAACGTGGAGTGAATCTTTCATACTGGTTTCAGGAATATATACCGTGGTATGACGAATCAACGATAGAGGAGATAAGTTATTATGGCTTTGACCATGTAAGGCTACCATTTGATACGAAAACCTTATTTGAATCAGATGGTAGTGTCATCAGGACTCATATGGATGAGTTGCACAATGTCGTTCAGAAGTGCATCAGTGTAGGGCTGAATGTCATTCTTGACATGCATTGGCTCAATGCCGGCAACCTGTTTTATGAGAAGGCCGCTGCTGATGAACTTGTAAATAACTGGCAAAAGCTTATTGCCGAGTTCTCAGAATATCCTGTGGAAAGGGTTGCGTATGAAATTCTGAATGAGCCACATGGGTATGGATGGGAAGCCATGCAGAGAAACATGCTGCATCTGATACGTCATTATGAACCGTCCAGAGTCGTCTTCATCTCGCCTCAGGGATACAATGCGGCATCTGCGGCAGCTTTTTCTGTTCATGCTGGTGATCCTAACCTGGTGGTGACTTTCCACTATTATGAGCCGATGCTGGCCAGCCACAAGAAACTATGGGGCTATACCGGCCCCTCACACTATCCGGGGTGCCTGTTTTCTGATGAGGAATGGGAGGCCATGTCGGATGCAGAGAAGGCGATAGCTGAAGGTCATATCGGAAAGGTTTATGACTATGATTATACTTACTCCAAGTTCAAGGCAGTTGCAGATAATGCGAATCTTCTCGGATTGAAGATACATTGTGGAGAGTTCGGATACTCTACAAAGAATATCAGAGAGGAAAGACTCCAATGGTTCAGGGATATTGTAATGGCTTTCCATGAGTGTGATATTGCGTATACTTTATGGGAAAACTGGGGCGGTGACTTCGGCGCAGGAGATTGGGCAGGCGAGCCTGACGAGGAGATAATAGACATCCTCCTTCAGAGGGATTGATAATTTTCTCCCTATTTTGGTAAAAATTAAACATCATATCATATAAGACATATTACATTTGTTAATGAAATTAACAGCACTGAATTTATTAACCTTAATAACCAACTTTTTTAAATCATGAAACATCGTATTCTTTCGATTGCTGCGATTTTCGCAGTTTTTGCAACTCTGATGTCTTGCCAGGAAAAGACACCTGAGGTTGTTTATTCGGAGGTTCCGTTCGAGACTATCTCTATCACAGCAGGTGATGAGACTGTTGACGGCGTCATCAGCGGAACTAATGTTACATTCAGCTTTGCAGCTGTTGAGGATTTCACAGCTTGCTCTATCAACTTTGAGGTGAACGAGGGTTGGGTTTGCACTTGGCCAACAGATCCTGCAAACGTTGACCTTACTGTAGACGAGAATCTCGTTCTTCAGTTCACTTCACCTAAGAACGCTATCGTGAAGTACTACATCAGCTTCACTTCAAACTCTCTTCCTATCGCTGATCCATCGAAGATCAAGGTGAAGGGTGACGACGCTGCTGTCGTTGAGGTAAACAATGCAAAGAAGACCCTCAAGATCTACTACAACCAGGAGACCATGAACGAGGCTGCCATCGAGCTCGTATTCGAGGAAGGCGCTCTTATCCCTGGTGCAACTTATGAGGGAAGTGCATTCGACTTCACTGAGACTCTCAGCAATCCTTTTGTTATCAAGACTTCAACAGGTGATGTTACTTACACTCTCAAGCTTGACAAGTCTTCTCTCATGCCAAACCCTGCAACTCTCGGTTTCTCAGACATCACAGCTGACTATACTGATGCAGAGGGTGTGACTATCTTCAAGGCTACAGCTATCAACGGCGTTCCAGAGCGTCAGAGATTCTACGGCGGAAGCCAGTTCGTTCAGGAGACTCCATACGGTCCTTACGACGGTTGGATCTACATGAACAATGACCCTGACAAGACAGTTTGGGTAGCTCTCGGTGACTGGACTGAGGACAGAACAACAGTCAACATCGACCCATGTGAGGTTGTTGTAGTTCTCCTCGATCAGACAGAGGTTGCCGGTAAGATGTTCTGCGCAGACGGTGGTGTGACTGCAGGTACAGTTTCATCATTGGTAACCGTAACAGGTCACTCACTTGCACAGGGCGACGCTGGTCTTTACGCTGACGGCAAGTTCTACGATGACTATGCTTCTGCAACTTATGTAAACTACCAGAACGACCTCTTCCCAAGAACCGCTATCGCTTTCGACGCTGAGGGTAACTTTACTACAGCAACTATCGCATACGCATGGGGTGACTTCTACAAGTGGGATAAGATTTATACAGATTCTTCACTTCCAATCGCTACAGATCAGTTCTCAAGCACTGTTAACGTGACTTCAGTAGCTTGGACTTGCCCAGCTCCTGTAAGAGGTTCACACGCACTTACAAAGGATGAGCTTCAGTACTCAGACTGCGGTTGGGAGCCATCATTCGGTGATGCTTGGAACGGTAACAGAGCAAGAATGTTCGCTGGTGTTACTGAGGACGGCCGTATCGGTTTCGCTGCATTCCAGGGTTCATTCGGTTACATCGAGGAACTCGGATGGGAGGATTTCAACGGTGTAGGTACATTCCAGGGTGCATGGCTTCTCCAGAAGTTTGGATTCAAGGATGTGATCCAGATTGGAACAGCTATGTATGGCGAGGATAACTTCCGCCCTACAATCATCGTTGACGGTCAGACCGTTATCGGTGACCCAGCACAGAATGCTGCATACTGCATTGGTTACGACGTAAGATAATTTTATCATCATGCGAAAACTGTCAATCAGTTTGCTTTTAAGCTTATCATTCCTCTTCGGAGGAGTGATAAGCCTTTTAGCAAATACATCACCCTCCGCAACCGGTTCGGCGGACGGCCCTGTCAGAATAGAGGGAGTAATGTTGGATGAGGCGACGGGAGAACCGCTTATCGGAGCCGTGGCATCTTTGCCAGGCACCCAATATTATGCAATGACCGACCTTGACGGTCTCTTTGTCATTGAATTGCCTTCAAGCCTGCTTCCTGCAGACGTGGAATTCTCTCTTATGGGATACACGACTCAGGTAATCACATTTGAAGGATCGAAAAAAATAACAATTCGTCTTCATCTGGAGGCACAGATGCTTGAAGATGCGCAGGTTATTGCGTATGGTAAGCAGAGCAAGATGTCCATCACCGGTTCGATATCTTCTATCGACACCAAGGAACTCTTGAAGTCTCCAAGCGGAAGCGCGGCCGGAGCACTTGCCGGTGCCGTGCCTGGAGTGTCTACAGTCCAGGCTTCGGGACAGCCTGGTGCGGAAGATCCGATAATCTATGTCCGTGGTTCCGGATCGTTGACTGACGCCGCTTCGCAGCCGCTCATTCTCGTGGATGGCGTGGAGCGCTCTTTCTTCCAGATGGACCCGAATGAGATCGAGAGCATCACGGTGCTCAAGGATGCCGCATCTACAGCGGTGTTCGGTGTGCGTGGTGCGAACGGTGTGATCCTCGTGACCACAAGACGAGGAAAAGAAGGTAGGAACCAGATCGCAGTCAACAGCTCGTTCGGTCTTACCCAGGCCCTTAGAAATCTCTATGGCGTAAGTTCATATGACTATGCCACATTATATACAGAGGCGCAGAAGAACGATAATCCGAAGATCAAGAACTCAGAGCTTGCCTTCAGCCCGTATGTCACAGAACTGTTCAGGACAGGCGCAGACCCGGTAATGTTCCCTAATGTCGAGTGGAACGACTACCTCTTCAAGAACCTGGCCTGGCAGACTCAGCACAATGTGACGATGTCCGGCGGTGGAAAGCATGCGAAATACTTCATTTCAGCTGGATTCATGCATCAGGACGGTATGATGAAGCAGTATAATGAGAGCTATAACTCCAACTTCACATACAATCGTTATAACCTTCGTGCAAACGTCGACGTGAACATCACTCCGACCACCGTCCTCTCTGCCAACATCGGCACCAGGATCGGTGTACAGTCGGCTCCGAACAATTATGACATATGGAGAAACATCATGTGGTGTACTCCGTTTGCAAGTGCCGGATTTGTTGATGGAAAGCGTATCTACAATCCTAACAACCCGTTCATCATACTTCCTGCCCAGACCTCAGGTCTTGACCTGTACTATGACTGGGGATATAACAAGAATACAGAGAACGTGATGAACCTGGACTTCATCCTGAACCAGGATCTCGGAATGCTCACAGAAGGTCTCACACTCACATTGAAGGGTGCGTACAACACCAACTACAACGCCTCCGTAAACAGAGAGGTTGTCGGAGGTGACAGCGCGTACACTCCTGTGTATGTGGGAACTCTTACCCAGCCGGGCATGGACATTTCCAATCCTCTGTTCAAGAATGAAATCGTATACAGAACCACCGGTGTCACAGGTCTTCATCAGCCTATGACCTATGGCGAAGGTTACTGGCAGGGCCGTAACTGGTATCTCGAAGGAGCTGTCAACTGGTCGCGTTCGTTCGGAAAGAGCGACTGGGCCGCGCTGCTTCTCTACAACCAGTCAAGGACATATTATCCAGGAGCTTATTCAGATATCCCGACAGGATATGTCGGCTATGTCGGTCGTCTTACATACAATTATGACAAGAAGTATCTGTTCGACTTCAACGTCGGATATAACGGCTCCGAGAACTTCGCTCCGGGACATCGTTATGGATTCTTTCCTGCAGGTTCTGTAGGCTGGATCATCTCTTCTGAGAAGTTCATGAAGCCGGTTCGTTTCATCAACTTCCTGAAAGTCAGGGCTTCATATGGTATCGTGGGTAACGACAAGTATGCCGGTGACCGTTTCCTCTATATGCCTAACTCATGGGCAGGAAACAGCGGTGCGATCAACTGGGGAACATATCAGTTCGGTATCGGAGATACGTCTGGCATGCTTACTGACGCTCACGAGCTTTCAAACGGAAACCCTGTCGTGACCTGGGAGAAGTGTTCAAAGCAGAACTACGGTCTCGAACTCAAGATGTTCGACTACAGGTTCAGCATGGTGCTGGATGTGTTCTTCGAACATCGTTGGGACATCCTCACAACCAGAAACACATTGCCAAGCATCACATCGGTGAAACTTCCTCTGATGAATCTCGGTATCGTGAACAACAAGGGTTATGAGCTTCAGCTCGGATGGAATGACAAGGTAGGCGAATTCGGATATAATATCAACGCCAACATGTCATTTGCAAGGAACAAGATCATCTATAAGGACGAGGTCATTCCGAATGAGCCGTATATGGCAGAGACAGGAAACAGCACAGGCCGTTTCTACGGCTATATGTTCGACCGCTTCCTCCAGGAGTCTGACTTCGACGCTTCAGGAACGATCAACCCTGAACTTCCGACGATGGCAATCGGAAATCCGAAGCCTGGAGACGTCCTCTACAAGGACCTGAACGATGATGGCAAGGTCGACGGTGACGACTGTACATATTTCGGCTGGGGAACACGTCCTGAGTATGTCTTCGGTGTCACAGCCGGATTGAACTGGAAGGGACTCAGCTTCTCGATGCAGTGGACAGGCGCAACCCACGCCAGCCGTCTGCTTTCGGGCGAGTACAGGGAGCCTTTCGGTACTACCAACTCCCGTGCGATGCTTCAGTATCTTGCTGACGGAAGATGGACTCCTGAGAACGCTGAGAATGCACGTTTCCCTCGTCTGACATTCAGCAGCAAGTCTCACAACTACAGGCTTGACTCAGACCTCTGGATGATGGACGGATCATATCTGAGGCTCAAGGTTGCCGAACTCGGATATACATTCTCCGATAATCCAGTCCTCAAGAAGGCCGGCATATCATCATTCACGCTGTTCGTGAGCGGTTATAACCTCCTCACACTATTCTCGGATCTTGCTGAGATCGACATCGATCCGGAGCAGTATACCGGTGGTGAGGGATCGTCAGCCTATGCTTATCCGAACAACAAGATCTACAACTTTGGTATCAACATTACTTTCTAAATGATGAGAAAGATAACATCACATATGATAATATGGGGACTGGGCCTCTTGTCTGTGCTCTCATGCAGCGACCTGAAGTTCGGCGACGCCTTTCTAGAGAAGGCTCCCGGTGTGGATATCACCATCGACACCGTGTTCTCATCCAAGCAGTATTCGGACAGAGCTCTCGTAGCGGCATATGCGACACTCCGAAGCAGCATTGTCCACAAGATCAATGACGGCACTCCATATGAGTATCAGTCGTCTTCAGACATGATCGGCTGGGACTGCCTTGATGCCATTACTGACATCATCCAGACTCACTGCACATGGGCAGGTGCCATAGATACATATTACAATGCCAATTACAGCGCATCCAACGAGGACAACAGCACAAGTACCAAGATGAGCTTCGACCCTGACGGAGGTGCAGCGTGGAAGGGCATAAGACGAGGCTGGATCTATATCGAGAATGTAGACAGGGTTCCTGACATGACGGCTGCCGAGAAGAAGCAGAGGAAGGGCGAGGCGCGTATGGTGATCGCCTGCCAGTATCATGAGCTTCTCAGGCATTTCGGAGGAGTTCCGCTTCTGAAGTCTTCAGTGTCAACAGAGAATGACGGTGGCATCGACTACTCGCGCAAGACATATGAGGAGACGGCGAGATATATCATCGAACTCTGCGATCAGGCGGCTCAGGAGCTTCCTTGGACTGTCTCTGCCGCAGATGACGGTCGTTTCACAGCCGCCTCCGCAATGGCTTTGAAGACCAGAGTGCTCCTTTACCTTGCCAGCCCGCTCGTCAACTCGGATTCTCCATTCCTTACTCCTGAGACACCAACAGCAGCAAATCAGGCGAAGATGACCTCAAACCCGCAGCACATGACATGGCTTGGAGACTATCAGGCAGCAAGATGGCAGGAAGTCGTGGATGCATGTGAGGATTTCTTCGAGGAGAACGCCAGGAACGGCAATCCATACAAGCTTTACAATGACGGAGATCCGAGATCTTCATTCTCTCATTGCTATGCAGACAGATACAACGGAGAGATTCTGATCTCGTCAGCCCGTAATCTTGAGCGTTTCGGTCTGACATACCATAATAATATATATGGAAACAGTGCGATCGGAAACCAGGTCAACAACAACTCCGGCGAAGGCGTAGGCTGCATTACTCTTAACTATGTCGACATGTTCCAGGACATGGACGGAAAACCGGTCCTTTACAAGGAGTGGATAGAGAAGTACGGCCATGAGGTGACATGGGATTTCAATCCTTTCGTAAACAGGGATCCAAGACTCTATGAAAGCGTCATGATCAATGGAGACAGATTCCGTGAGAGATGCGTCGAGATGTTCAAGGCCGGTGCAAGCTACGGACGTGAGGCAAGTTATGAGTTCAGATACAAGACAGGCTTCTGCATGAGGAAGTATCTCTGGGATCATGACGATGCTACATTCAACTACAGACCTTGCAACTGGTCATACATGCGTCTGGCTGAGGTTTACCTTATCTATTCCGAAGCTCTCAATGAGACAGGCAGATTCGACGAGGCTCTCCAGCAGCTCAATATGACCCGTCGCAGAGTGGGACTTCCTGATATGACAGTTGCGCTTCTTGAGGCAAACCAGGGCTATAAGACACTCCCTTCATATACAGAGCCTCTTGTGGGCAATGCGCAGCTCCGTGAAGAGATCCTCGACGAGAGAGCCCGTGAGTTCTGCTTCGAGGAGGTGAGATGGTTCGATATCATCCGTTGGAAGAGAGAGGACATATTCAGGAAGAAGCTCTACAAGGTTCACTTCGATTATATCTCAGGAGGCCAGTCTACGCCTAACGGTGAGTGGATCTCATACGATAACATGAAGTTCAACTATTCTGACCCTGAAGAGATGCAGCCACGCGTCTGGGCTGAGAACTTCTCTCCGAAGTGGTATTTCAGCGCCCTTCCTCCAAAGGAGATCAATAAGGCGTATGGACTTGTTCAGAATCCAGGCTGGTAAAAGACAGAAGACGGTATGAAAAGATTATTTACAATAATGATGTCTCTTGTCGCATTGAATGTGCTCAATGCGCAGGAAATCCAGTTGGGATATGACATCGAAATGTCAAAGGAGCAGTCTTCTCTGTCTGCAGATTCAATCACTGCAGAGGACCTGGAAGCTGCACATACATACAATCCGGGTAACTCACTTTACGGACTTCTTCCGGGACTGAGCGTGCTCCAGAAGGGCAGCGCCCCTTGGGAGGATGGCCCGGGTCTTACGGTGAGAGGCTATGGCTCGTTCAACGGCAACAATATACTCATTGTCATCGACGGCATCCCGGGCAGAGACCTTTCTCTGCTGAATGTGGACGAAATCGAAAGCATCACGGTCCTCAAGGACGCAGCGTCCCTTGCTCTTTATGGAAACAGAGGTGCTGACGGTGCGATCGTCGTCACTACAAAGAAGGGACTGAAGGAGGGCCTGAAGATTTCCGCGGACTACAACTATTCGCTCAAGATGCCTTTCAGAATCCCTGAAATGGCGAATAACTATGAGTATGCCGGAGCATTGAACGAAGCTCTCGTCAATGACGGTTATGATCCGAGATATTCAGCTGCGGACATCACCGCGATGAAGAACGGTCAGAAACTCGACATTTTCCCGAATGTGAACTGGCAGGATCAGGTTCTCAGAAGCCTGGCTCATAACCACGAGTTCAACTTCTCGGCAAGGGGCGGTGAGAAGTTTGTCAGATATTTCGTCAATGCGAACTACACCGGATATTTCGGTCTGTACGACAATACAGACCTGAACAGTCAGTATTCGTCACAGATGGAGATGCACAACCTCAAGATCCGTTCGAATATCGAGGCTGACATAACCCCTACAACCCTCCTGAGAGTCAATGTGATGGGTAAGCTGACCCAGACTCAGACCCCATACTACGGATATGACCTCACTACGATGTATTCGACTCCGGCTCTTGCCTTTCCGGTACAGACTCCTCAGGGCATGTGGTGTGCAAACAGCATGTTTGCAAACCCTCTCGCGGAGACTGTGGCTCAGGGAAACAATGTGAATTTCAACAGATATCTTTATGCAAATGTCGGTCTCACCCAGGATCTTTCATTCATAACTGAAGGCCTCGACGTATGTCTGACAGCTGCATATGACAACGGAGCTGAGGTGACCGACACCCGTAACAAGCAGTACATGGTTCACAGGGTGGAGTATGACAGAGATCCGGAGACCAACGCGATCATCGGAACGACTTCGACTCCGTGGGGCGAGGACACCAGCCTTTCGTTCAACGGCGGATGGCTCGGAGCGCAGTTCATGAGGTTCAACATCAATGCCGGCGTATATTATGGCCGGACATTCGGCAAGCATAGCGTAAACGCAGCATTCATATATAACCTTTCGAGGACCAAGAACAAGGGTGCCAACAACACATACCTGTTCATGGACAATATTCTCAGGGGAGATTACAGCTATGCAGGCAAGTATTTCGCGACATTGGTCGCAAACTGTTCAGGAAGCGCCAAGCTTGAGCCTGGCAGGAAGTTCAGGATTTATCCTGCAGTGTCCCTCGGCTGGCTCATTTCAGAAGAGGATGCGCTCAAGGGAAATGATGTCCTGTCTCACTTGAAGCTCAGGGCCTCGTATGGTGTCGTGGGATATGACGGAAGGCTTACCTACGACATGGACAAGCAGTTCAACCAGGCAGGCGGAAGCTACATCTTCCAGAACAAGGACTATCTGACAGGCCTTGCGCAGGGCGCGCTTCCTTCTACTGGAATCGAGCCGGAGACAGACTATAAGGCTGATCTCGGCGTAGAGGTCGGACTCCTTCAGAACAGGCTCATGTTCCAGGTCGACGGATTCTACAACAACCGCAAGAACATTGCCTGTGAGGGCGCTGGAACCGTTTCTGACGTAATCGGTATCGGAGTGCCTGTAATATTTACCGGAGAGACAATCAACTATGGCGCAGAGGTTTCAGCAACATGGAGACAGACCATCGGAGACTTCTCATATAACATCGGAGCCAATTTCAGCTATGCCAGAAACAGGATTATAGAGGCATCTCAGGAGCCTGTTCCATATGAATGGCAGGAGATTTCAGGTACAAGGATCAGTGAGATGTACGGCTATGTTCCTGACGGATTCTATCAGGCTGAGGACTTCAATGCAGACGGAAGCCTGAAGGATGGAGTGGTGGCAAGCGGCCTCGTTTCGACTCTCCGTCCTGGCGACATCAAGTATGAGGACCTTAATTCAGATGGTCTGATTGACGAGAATGACGCGAAATATCACGGAGTTTCATCTCTGCCTTCAATGTATTATGGCATCAACCTCGGAGCGGAATACAAGGGATTCGGATTCCAGATGATGTTCCAAGGGGCAGGCGACTTCATGGTCAACACAATGCTTCCAAGTGTATATCAGCCGCTGTACAACAACGACAAGAACATCTCAAAGCATTATCTTGAGAGCTATTGGACAGCAGCTTCTCCTGAAGGACGTTATCCTCGTCTGACAACTGAGAGTAATGCTCACAATTATGCAGACAGCCCTGTGTGGTGGGAGAGGGGAGATTATCTGAAACTGCGCAACCTTTATGTATGGTATGACTTCGGTCATATGATCGACAAGGTCGAATCATTCAAGGTGTTCTTCAGAGGACACAACCTCTTTTCAGTGGATTCTGTGCGAATCCTTGATCCGGAGCATGTCAGCCTGGCATATCCTACGACCCGCAGCATGCAGCTTGGTGTTAAGTTAACTTTCTAATGACAGGAGAAATGAAAAAGTATATAAGATTATTTGTAATTGCCATACTGGGAGTTTCCGCAAGTGCTTGTGATTTCCTGACATTGGATGAGTCTGTCTATACGACAAAGGAATACCAGTTTGCTTATTTTGAGACCACAAAGCAGGTATGTACAAATGTGTACAGCTACCTGCAGAGCGGTTTTGCCGGCGTGGAAGGAACTATGAGGGAATGCGCCACAGATGATGCGGACTATGCATGGGAGAAAGGAGGCATCAAGCGTTATTATGACGGAACATGGAACTCGATATATCCGATCGACGACGTGTGGGCTCATTACTATGCAGGTATAGCGGCAGCCAACTATTTTCTGGAGAACTGTCCGGAGGACTTCCCGGAATCGATCTATACCACTGAGTACAATGACAACAAGAAGCAGCTTGATCTCTTTCCATATGAGGTGAGATTCCTCAGGGCATATTTCCATTTTGAGCTTCTGAAACGCTATGGAAACATAGTCATCGTTGAGAAGAGCCTTGGCATGGATGAGGCGAATGCCGTGAAGCAGTCGTCATTCGATGAGGTTGCAGCATGGATCGTGTCAGAGTGTGACGCTGCGGCTGCAAAGCTTCCTGTCACATATGCGGATACATACAACAAGGAGCTCGGCCGTGCAACCAAGGGCGCAGCTCTTGCGCTCAAGGCCAGAGTGCTTCTCTATGCGGCGAGTCCGCTGAACAATCCGACTGCCGACAAGTCGAAGTGGGAGGATGCAGCTGTTGCTGCAAAAGATGTAATGGATCTGAATGTCTATAGTCTTATCCAGGAAGAGATTTTCAACAATCCTGATGCGGCGGACATGATCATGGGCATCCGTTATGCTGATGACGCAAGCTTTGAGGCAGCTAATTTCCCTATGGGATATTTCGGCGGAAATTCGGGCGTGAACCCATCTCAGAACCTTGCAGAAGCATTCGACCTTATCGATGGAACTCCGTTCGACTATGACAAGCATAAGGATTACCTCTTCGATGCGGGCATGAGAGACCCTCGTTTCGCAAAGACAGTGCTTTGCTATGGCGCGGATTTCAAGGAGACCAGGATATACTCTCACATAGGAGGTCCGAACGGTCTTCCTCTGGAGGGAGCGACCAGGACTTCATACTACCTGAGGAAGTTCATTCAGATTGAGACGAGCTTCCTTTCAAACGGTTCCGTCTTCCCTCACTGCTGGCCTCTCTTCAGATATGCGGAAGTGTATCTGAACTATGCGGAAGCCCTTTACAATGCTACCGGCAACCGTGACTTCAAGGGCTCTCTCGGTGGTGAGAACTTTACAATGTCACCGCTCGAGGCTGTGAATGCCGTTCGCCAGAGGGCCGGTGTAGGTGAGATCCCTGCAACGGAGTCTGCTGCATCTTTCCTTGAAAGAGTTCATAAGGAGAGAAGGGTTGAACTTGCATTCGAGGACCACAGATACTGGGACATCAGACGCTGGAAGCAGGCTGACAAGTGCCGTGAAATCTACGGTCTCACCATCAACGCCGACAAGGTTGTCGAGGGTGACGAGGAGAATCCGGTTGTCTCATACAACCTCAAGTCAGTAGAAAAGAAGCTCATCCGCACAAACTATTGGGATGACAAGATGTATTATTATCCGATTCCACGTACAGAAGTCTTCAAGAATCAGGGCCTGGTACAGAATCAGGGATGGTAAAAGATGATATGAGAAGATTGACCTTGATATTTGCGTTGTTATGCACGACGCTGACAGGCTGCAGCCTTTCAAGCCGACAGGCTCCTGAATACACTGTCTCAGTCCTTCAGGACGGACAATGGCAGGAGGCCTGGGTGCTGGAGGCTCTTGTAAGCGACTACAGCCATCACGAAGATCTGTGGAATGACTGGAACAATTCAAAGGCGCTCAGGGACACCATGTCCATCGCGCTTTTTGAGGATGCATTCGATGCGCCCGTGAAAGTCAGGGTGCACACTTCGGAGAAGTTCTCGAAGTGTGTCGTGAGACCTTCGAATTATGCCATTGAGGTAGAGAAGATCGACCGTAATACGGTGGAGCTCACGCTTCCTGCATTCGACATGCGCAAGGTTTCTGTCGAGTTTGACGGAAACAGACAGGAGAACCTCTTCATCATCGGAAACCGTCCGGATGAGGATAAGCCTGACCCTGCTGCCCCTGGTGTCATGTACTTCGGTCCCGGAGAGCATGAAGTGGGGGAAATTGTCATCGGGGACAACCAGACCGTATATGTCGATTTCGGAGGCATCCTGTACGGAAATTTCATCGTAAACGGTGACAATGTCCGCTTTGCCGGAAACGGCGTCATCACAGGACGCAGGATGGAGCACTGGGGCAATAATGAATATGCATGTGGAGACGTACTCTTCGAAATAGCTCCTGACGGCAAGCCGTTCCTGAACAATTTCACCATCGAGGATGTCACCATCATCGACAGCCCTAGCTGGACATTGTGCATGAATATGGTATGTGGCATCAGGATAGACAACATCAATATCATCAACTGGATCCTCAACGGAGATGGAATCGACCTGGTCTGCTGCCAGTACGCTGTTATCAGGGACTGCCTGCTGCGTTGCTATGACGACTGCATCAGTCTTAAGGTAAATCACGGCAACAAGCCTGACTGCAGCAATATCGAGATCGACGGTTGTCTTATATGGGAGGATATCGCAAGAGGTATAGTAGTGGGACCAGAGGCTGGAAATGCATATCTCAGTCCTGGTAGAATACATACGGTGGACATTCATGACTGTGTGTTCCTCGAGCATAGAGGAACATCAGAGGGTGACAATGTCCGTGCGGCCCTTTCAATATGCCAATGGCGTCATCCTGTAGGCAAGGAGGGGTATGCGACCGAGATCTCCGACATTGCATGCAGGAACCTCTATTTTGACGACATCAAGTCTGACGGAACATATATTTTTGTCTGGCAGATGGCAAATCAGACAGAAAACAGCTATATTAGTAGACTGAAGTTCGAGAACATTCAGGTCAACGACAGGAACAGGGTGAAGAATCCGGTCTTCCAGGCCATGACTAATGAGAATCATATCGTGGGCATGGAAGTGAAGGATTTCCATATCCGTGGCGAGAAGGTCCTGTCGGAAGGAAATGATTTCGTATGTTCTGGAAACTTTACTGACATTACATTCGAGTAATACAACATTGCTGAATGAGGAGGATTTTGTCAAATCTGATGTGTTCGGTGCTCGCATTTTACATGTGGGCGGCTCATGCCTATTGCGCTGACATCAGTTTTGAACCTCTCAGCAGCAGGACTCTGCCTTCGAATTTCGTCAAATATCTTTACCAGGACAGCGAAGGCTTTGTATGGATAGCCACCAACAACGGGCTTGCGCGTTATGACGGCCGTCACACGGTCTCATACGGCAACCGTCTTGAGGGCTATTCGTTCATTTATGAGATCATCGAAGACGTCCCGGGCACACTGCTTCTTGCCACTGACAAGGGTCTGGTGAGTCTGGACAAGGTGTCCATGCAGATGTCTGTCCTGGTCAATGACTTCTCTGTGAGTGCAATCGTCCGAGACAGTCATGGCAATATATGGGCAGGTGGCGGTGACGGGCTTCTTTGCAGACATGCCGGAGAAGAAGCTTTCTCCAAGATAGCTCTCACTATCGGTAACGAGCCTGTAGTCGGCCTGATCGATCTGATCGAGGGCGAAGACGGATGCATATTGATGACTACATGGCACAAGGGATTGTATCTGTACGATCCTGCAGACGGGAGTACTACCGTATTCAGAGACGGTGAACTGGCTTATTCCTATGTTCTCCATAGGGATTCCCAGGGAATCATATGGGTCGGAACCTGGGGAAAGGGACTGCTCAGACTTGATGAGGACTTCATGTCGACATCTGCATATGAAGCCTTCCATGCAGTTCCGTTCCATAGAAACGCCCTGCTTGACGATGTCATATATGTCATAAATGATTGCGGAGACAATGTCCTTGTCGGAGGTCAGAAAGGATTGAGCATCCTTTCCCGCAGCACAGGAGAATTCCATTCGTTCTCAGTCGACAACGGACTGCCATACAATCAGGTCAACACGGTGCTTGTGACCGGAAATGAGAATGTGTATCTTGGCTTGTATGGAGGCGGAATGTGCCTTGTGCATATGGAAGATCTTCCTTATGCCTTGGATGAACTTCAGGCAATCAAGGATAAGTTCGGAACGGCAACAGTCAACAGCATGTGCTCCGATGGAGACGGAAGGCTATGGCTTGGAGTACCCGATCAGGCGTTTGTGATCTATGATTCTGAAAGACGCACTGTCGTCACGTATGATGACCTGCCTGCGTTCAGAGATGTCAATGTAATAAGCACGGCTGTAGATATAGAAATAAGAAGCCTTACAGGTGAGATATGCATCGGAACCTTCAGTGAGGGTCTTCTGGTTTATGATCCTGACACAGAGACAGTAAAAGTCTATTCGGCGAAGACCTCATGTCTCAGATCAGACAGCATTCTTGCCTTGGAGAATGATAGGGATGGCAATCTCTGGATAGGAACCAGTCAAGGCATGTATGTGCTTGACATGCGAGGTGTCCTGCTCCCTATCAGTGAATTCCTGGAACAATGTCCGGAGGAAAGCGCTTCGGATAATGTAACAGACATTTCATGTGCTCAGGATGGCAGAATATTCTTCGCCGCTTCCGAGAAAGGAGTTGCGGAGATAGACCTTCAGTCAGGCATGGTGAGATATTTTACTGACGAACATAACTCAGGTGTAATCTTCCAGAATGTCCTTCTTGGACCATCCGGAGGCTTGTGGGCCGGTACTGCAAACCATGGACTTTACTGGCTTGGCAGAGACAGCAGAGCTTTTGTCAGCAGAAATCCTATAAGCGAACTCTCGTCGCAGAGCATACATAATCTTGTTGCGCTTCCGGATGGTGAGATCTGGCTGACTACTGACAATGATGTCGTGTCCTTCCGAGAGACCGAGGATGCGGCAGGCATGGAGGTCACCCGGTATGTCTCTGATCTTGACATTACATTTACAGACGCTTCAATGCTTCATTCCGGTGAAAGCGTTGCATTCGGAGCTACTGACGGAATATTCACAATGTCTTTGAGCGGCGGACAGGCTGTCGAACAGCCGCAGAGCGAACTCGTGATCACGGATTTCATCGTCAACGGCCAGTCATATTGGGATTCGGAAACCCTTGAAGAAGATATAAACTATGTCAGCGAGATCAGGGTGAAGAATGGTGACAATATCGAGATAAGGTATACCTTGACCGATTATAATTACTGTCTGTCGCCGGTATATCGCTGCACTTGGGACAATTCAACATGGACCACTGCGCAAGAGGCCTTTGCTTTCAAGGTGTCCAAGGTGAAGAATGTGGTCGAGATCTGTCATCCGGCATCCGGCCAGACCAAGACGCTGGTCATCAAGGCCAGGGCATACTGGCAGTATGCCGTCATATTCTTGGTGACCATAGTGCTTGGCCTCCTGTATCTGAGCTACAGGCTATATGTCCGCAAGCCGGTTCAGAAGGAGGAGGAAAGCAAGGACGAACACGATGTAATCGCCTTTGAAATCAATTCCACAAATGTCGTATCCACAGATCAGGAGTTCCTGGAAAAGGCCATGGGCGTGATCTCCAGACACCTGAGCAACGCGGATTTCAGTCAGTCCGATTTCATCAGCGAGATGGGAATGTCAAGGACGCTGCTGACTGACAAGATCAAGAAACTGACAGGCTTTACGCCTAATGCATTGATCCTGGAAATCAGGCTCAAGACAGCCTACAGCACCATAATGTCGGCACAAGATAAACTTAGGATATCGGACGTGGCATACTCTGTCGGTTTCAATGACGCCAAGTATTTCAGTACATGCTTCCGCAAGAAATATGGAATGACTCCGAAGGAACTGATGCAGCAGAGATTGGAGTCCCTGAATGCAGCGGCCTCTGATAACACAGATAAAACGGTATGAGGAAGCTGCTGACATTCATATTTGCGTTTGTGACGCTTTGTGCCGGTGCTCAGCAACCTGCATACGAGTATATCATCAATGAAGATGGAACGATTTCCGGACTGACTTATGGCAGTGTGGATGTCAGTTTCTTTTCATCTGAACAGAAGGCCGGACCCACATTCTATATCGATGACGGAACATCAGTGCATGAGGGCAAATGGATAAAAGAGTCAGAAAGTGTATTTCATTGCCTTCTTAAAGGGATTTCAGCACGTTTGCAGTATGACCTGTCAGGAGATTTCCTGTCGTATACGGTTACGTTGACCAATAAGTCCGGCGATGTCTTCATGCCTAGGAAGGCAGGAATACGCCTTGGCGTTGATACTTATATGGAGGAATATCCTTCCTGGCTGTCAAAATTCTTCCCTACATTGCTCAGGAACGAGAAGACCCATTTCTATGGGTATATGCAGTCTCCGAAAGGAGATGTGCTCGGCATCATAAGCCCGGATCCGATAGCTTCATGGAGCGTGGACTATGGAAAGAGCTACTACGACATACCGGAATACTGGTTCTATGGACATAGGATAGAATCCGTCAACCTTGACCTGATCAATGCTCTTCCGCTGCCTGAGCATAACCCGCAGACATCGTGGAAGCTTGAGCCAGGCGAAGAAAGAAGCTGGACTATTTTTCTTGTGCCCGTCACTTCTCTTGAAATGTTGGAGAAGGAACTGATGCAGAAGACCGGCTTGCCTATGATAACCATGTCCAGGACATCATATCGCCCTGGAGAAATTGCGGAGTTCGAGGTGTGGCAGAAAGGCTCGCAAGTCCATGGAATAACGGTTACTCATGAGGACAGTGGCATCCGCCTGCCTGTGACCGCAGGTCTGGAAGGTCTGGAAAACGGGAGCTGCCGGCATGTATCTGTGGAACTCCCGTCACGTGGACAATATAATGTTGAGGTTGTTTCCGGAGAATACACATCTACGGCTGTGATACTGGCCAATGACTCATGGGAAAATGTTATGAGGAACGCACGACAGGCAGCATGGGACAACCATCAGAAGCCGTCATCCCATGTCGAGAGCTGGTACGGATTCCATACGGCCTTCTTATGTGCAAGGCATTTCCCTGATAAAGAGATCGACCGCAGTCTAGATGAACGTTTCGATCTGATTTACAACAAGACATTCGACGCTGAAAAGGCTCTTCCGAAGCTCTATGAGAGCAGGATACAGAATACTTCATCTACCATAGGCATGCTGGTGGACAGATTTCAGGCCTACGGCAGGATCGAGGACCTGAGGCAGGCCTCAGCTCTTGCAGACTGGCTCGTGGAGTGCAATCAGGACGCATACGGAGCATATATGAACGGCAATGTCAAGTATACGAGCGTCATATATGTCGCCAAGAGCATGATGGAGCTTTATGTCGTTGAGAAGGAGCTTGGAATGCATGATGCGGCATGGGCGAAGGCTGCTGACAGACATTACGATTCCATAAAGAGGGCTATAGACGAGCTGGTGGCCTCGCAGGGCGATTTCCAGACGGAGGGAGAGATGACTTTCGAGGACGGAATGATCTCATGTTCGGCTCTGCAGGTGGGATGCTTCGCGCTGCTTCAGGAAGATCCTCAGCAGCGTGAACATTACAAGACCGAGATGCTGAAGATACTGGAAACACATTCGTGCCTGACTCAGCTGCGCGTCAACGACGCCCGCCGCAGGGGAGGTACGATGAGGTTCTGGGAAGCACAGTATGATGTCCTGATGGTTCCGAATATGTTCAATTCGCCTCACGGCTGGAGTGCGTGGAGGGCGTATGCGACATATTATGCATATCTCCTCACACTCGAAGAGAAATATCTTATAGAAACGTTCAATGCGGCAGGAGCCTTCGCAAATCTCATAGACCAAAAGACAGGCAGATTGAGATGGGCGTTTGTCCTTGATCCATATCTGCCAGTAAGACAGATTGCAGCACCGGTAGAGGGAGTCTCGTTTGACGATGTGACGACAGGTAATCCGCATCCGGATTTCCATGGTTCAAGAAGTTTCGTGATCGGTGAACAATATGTCGATATGATAAGCTCATGGCAGCCGATAAACTCTCAGGACAATGATGTCCATGAGGTGTTCAAGTTCATCGAGGAGGCTGTTCTGACCAAGGCATATGTCGTGGAGCGTGCTGACGGGAAGATAGTCGGCTACAATTGCGACGTGAAACAGAAGGGAGACAGACTGATCGTGACTCCGGCCGAAAGACAGATGACCGACCTTCATCTGAATCTCAGGAATGACTACAAGGTCGTGTTCAAGAATAAAAAGAAATGAATATGAGGAAGATAACCATATTGCTCGTAGCTTTTCTTGCGGTATCCTGCGCTTCAAGGCAGGAAAAGCCGCAGGTAAGCATCATCCCTGAACCTTCCAAGATGGAAGTGTCAGGAGGATACCTTGACATCAATGGTGCAGCCTGCTTTGTAAGCGATGATGTTGATGTGATGTCACGCGACGCCATTGATTCTTTCTTGGAGGCTGTCTCTGACACATGTGCTTATACAGCCTTAAGGAGAAATGCTGTCCTGTCATTTGTGGTGAATTCGAAACTTGAGCCTGAGGCATACAGGATTGATGTCAGCCGTCGTCGTGCAACTGTTGAAGCCTCGTCATTCAATGGTTTCCTCTATGCGATAGAAACATTGAAGCAGCTCCTTCCTGCTGAGATCTATACCGGTGAAACTGCAGACTGGAAACTTCCGTGTGTCAGGATAGAAGACTCGCCGAGATTTGCCTACAGGGGAATGCACCTTGACGTGGCAAGGCATTTCTATGGTGTGGATCAGGTCAAGAAGTACCTTGACATGATGGCCGTCCACAAAATGAACACATTTCACTGGCATCTTACCGATGATCAGGGATGGAGAGTCGAGATAAAGAAATATCCGAAGCTTGTAGAGGTCGGTTCGATGAGAAAAGAGACCGCCATAGGCAAGGGATGGTATGACGTGAAGTACGACGGCATCCCTCATGGCGGATACTATACACAGGAAGAGATAAGGGAAATTGTAAGATATGCCGCCTCGTTGGGTATTACTATCATACCTGAGATTGATGTACCTGCCCACATGCTTGCAGCAGTCGCTGCATATCCTGAGCTGAGCTGCACCGGCGAACAGTATGATGTGTGGGGCAGATGGGGAGTCTCTCCGAACATCATGTGCGCCGGCAAGGAGGAGGCTTTCAAGTTCCTGGAAGATGTGTTCCTTGAAATCATTGACCTGTTCCCGGGAAAGTACATACATATAGGAGGTGACGAGTGTCCTAAGAAAAGATGGGCGGAGTGCCCGGCATGTCAGGCAAGGATAAGGGAACTTGGCTATGAAAATGACGAGAATGCATTGACATACCTGCAGGGCTATGTCACAAACAGGGTGGAGGCGTTCCTTGCAGAGCATGGCCGGAGCATCATCGGATGGGATGAGATCCTTGACGGAAAGATATCTCAAAGCGCGACAATCATGTCGTGGAGAGGAAGCGATGGAGGAATCGCCGCTGCAAAGGCTGGCCATGACGCCATAATGACTCCGAACAGCTACTGCTACTTTGATTATTATCAGTCGAGAAAGATACAGGACGAGCCGTTCGCGATCGGCGGCTTCGTGAGCGTGGAGAAGGTCTATTCCTTCGAACCATATACGCCTGACATGACTCCGGAGCAGCGTGAGCACATCCTTGGTGTCCAGGCAAACCTCTGGACAGAATACATCAAGACTCCTGAACATCTGGAGTATATGCTCCTTCCTCGAATGAGCGCTCTAAGTGAGGTGCAGTGGTGTACTGAGGAAAACAGGGATTATCATCATTTTCTTGACAAGATGAGCCATATGCTCGAGATCTATCATGCGATGGACTTCAACTATGCAAAGCACATCTTCGAGGTCATGCCTGTGATCGGAGTCGATTCTGAAAAGGGATGTCCGAGAGTGGAACTTACGACACAGGGAGATGCCCCCATGTATTATACATTGGACGGAACGACACCGACGACATCGTCAGCCCCTTATGCCGGTCCGGTGTGCATGGCTGATGGAGAAGTGTTCAAGGCGATAGTCGACCGTGAAGATATGGAAACCAAGGTGTTTACACAGACATTCTCGTCTCACAAGGCGATGGGCAAGCCGATATCCATGAATACCAGACCTCATCCGTTATATGCTGTGGGGCTGCCTGAAAGCCTGGTCAATGGCGTTCTCAACGAAAGTCAGGATGCTGCGGCAGGCGAGTGGATGGCGTGGTATGGAGAGCCTGTAGAGGTCGTGATCGACATGAAGGGTGAGACATGTGGAAAGGTTTCTGTACGCACATTCGTCTCCAAGTGGGAGGATATGTATCCGCCTTTGGGACTGGCAGTATATGCTTCCGATGATAATGAGACTTTCTCGGAACTGTGTGCGGAAGAATATCCGATCGAGGAAGAGACCGTTCCTGATGGAATCAAACTGTTTGATGTGGAATTCCCGGAGGCTCCGTATAAGTATCTGAAAGTGGTGGTGAAGACAGTGCCGGCGCTGCCGCAGTGGAGCGAACGCCCGGGCAAACCGGCATATCTGTTCCTTGATGAGATAAAAGTAGAATAATCAAATATTGACACATATGAATATCACTAAGACTTTTGCTGCTTTGACAATTGCAGCCGTTGCAGTTTCCTGCAACCAGACCGAGTGGAAGCCTGTGGGCGACCGCATCATGACAGAATGGGGAGAGAATCTCGATCCTGAAAATGTGCTTCAGGAATATCCTCGTCCGCAGATGGTCCGTGAGGATTGGGCAAACCTCAACGGCATGTGGAACTATGCCATCACAGCAGCCGATGCAGAAGATTCAGAGTGCGCTGATGGAAAGATCCTTGTTCCGTTTGCAGTGGAGTCTGCTCTTTCCGGAGTGGGACGTGCTGTGACAGAGGAAGATGCGCTCTGGTATGAGAGGACTTTCACAGTCCCTTCTGACTGGAAGGGTGACAGGATCATTCTTCATTTCGGCGCTGTTGACTGGCATGCACAGGTGTATGTGGACGGCTCTTTTGCCGGCGAGCACAAGGGAGGTTATGCGCCATTCAGCTTTGACATTACAGACCTTCTCAAGAAGGGCCGCAAGCATACCCTCAAGCTCAAGGTCCTTGACTCTACCAACAAGTCATGGCAGCCGAGAGGAAAGCAGATCCTCAATCCTAACGGCATATGGTACACTGCAGTCACAGGTATCTGGCAGACTGTATGGATGGAGCCTGTTCCGGCTTCACACGTCAAGTCATATCTTGCAAATGCCGATATCGATAAAGGTGAGCTCAAGGTAAGTGTCGATGCTGCCCTTGAAGACGGTGACATATGCAACGTTGTCCTCCTGGATGATGGGAATGTGGTTGCGTCTGGAGAAGGCTCGGAGGTGGTTCTGGCTGTCCCTGAAATGAAACTGTGGTCTCCGGCCGATCCGCATCTCTATGACATTGAGATCTCTGTCGTACGTGACGGCCAGACAGTAGACCAGGTGAAAGGCTATACTGCAATGAGAAAGGTGTCATACGGAAAGGATGACAAGGGATTCTATCGCATTCACCTCAACAACAAGCCTATATTCCAGTTCGGTACACTTGATCAGGGATGGTGGCCTGACGGACTTTATACAGCTCCGACCGATGAGGCTCTTCTCTTTGATATCGAGATGACAAAGAACATGGGATTCAACATGATCAGAAAGCATGTGAAGGTCGAGCCTGCACGCTGGTACTGGCATTGTGACCGTCTCGGAATGCTGGTATGGCAGGACATGCCTAACACATTTGACAATGAGGGACGTCCTTGGAACTATCATGGAATTGACGTCGTTGCAGAGGTTGAGGTAATGGATCAGGAAGGAAAGGACAACTTCTATAATGAGTGGGGAGAGATCGTGCGTGCGAACATGGGATTCCCTTGCATCGTGACATGGGTTCCTTTCAACGAGGCCTGGGGCCAGTTCGACACCAAGGAAGTAGCGGCATTCACCCGTTCGCTTGATGACACCCGTCTTATCAACGCGGCATCAGGCGGAAACTTCTATTCTGACTGCGTAGGAGAGATCCACGATCTTCATAACTATCCTGACCCTGTCCTCTATCTCTATGATCCGACACGTGTCAACGTTCTCGGAGAGTACGGCGGCATCGGCTGGCCAGTTGAGGGCCACCTCTGGCAGAATGACCAGAACTGGGGCTACATCCAGTATAAGAGCGCAGAAGAGGTTCTTCAGACATACGAGACATACGGCCTCCAGCTCGAGTCTCTTGCTGATTATGGCTTCTCATCAGCAATATACACCCAGATCACAGATGTAGAGGGTGAGGTGAACGGCCTTATGACTTATGACAGAAAGGTTGTCAAGCTTGACATCGACCGTCTCCGCCATATCAATACAATTGTAATCAACAGTCTTTAACATATGAGAAACTTACTTGCAGCATTGGCGTTGGTTCTTGCGGTGTCCTGCTCAAGGGCTCCGCAACCGGTGCCGGAATATGTACCTTCCGCACCTTACGGCGTGTTTCATGAGGGCATGATTGCCAACATTACTCCGGAGGGGTGGCTCGAGGAGATACTTGTCCGTCAGAAGGAGGGACTGACAGGACATCCGGAGGCCATGGCATATCCCTATAATTCATGCCTTTGGGCCGGCGAGCTGAGCCGTGACTCTGAGTCACGTGGCTCAGACTGGTGGCGCTATGAGCAGACGGCATATTATCTTGACGGTCTGACAAGGCTCGGCTATCTGCTCGAGGACCAGAAGTTCATAGATCTCTGGATGGAGAACATAGAGTATGTCCTTGCTCATCCTCAGCCTTATAGGCCACAGGGAGATTTCCAGGCCGAGGTTGAAGGACTCATAAAGGATTACAGCAAATGGGTGGATTTCAGCGCTCAGGTTTCAGAAGACCCGAAGGCGCGTGCCGTAGTTGCCAATCTGATGGCCCAGATCGAGAACAGGGCTGCTGCCGCTTCCGAGGAGCGCTCTGCGGGACGTCTTGGAAGCGAGACGGAGTTCGGAGCGTGGCCGTGGGCTGTGTTCTTCCGCGCAGTGCAGGCTTACTATGAGGCGACAGGAGATCCTCGCATCCCGGAGGCTCTCGAGAAGCATTACCTTTCATATTCGGCAAGAGCTCTGTCTCTGGACCGTTTCGTGGTGAATGTCGAAGGACTTCTCTGGACATATTCCCTCACAGGCAACAAGGAACTCCTCACCAAGGCAGAGGAAGCATGGGCGGCTGGAATGTCAGCCCTCACTCAGGAAAGCTGTCTGGATGACTCCGAGTTCCATATGCATGGCGTGACCATGAACGAGCTCATGAAGATTCCTATGATCCTGTATATGCATACAGGTGAGGAGAGATATCTCCAGGCCGCTCTCAAGGCTGATTATAAGATGGAGACTCCGAACATGCTGATTGACGGTGTGAACTCCAGCACAGAGGCTCTTGCAGGCAACGATCCTCTCGCCAGCCATGAGACATGCGACATTACTGACTATACCTGGACAATCGGCTATTATCTGATGGGAACAGGTGACGGACAGTGGGCTGACCGCATAGAGAAGGCCATTTTCAATGCCGGCTTTGGAGCAATCACCAAGGATTTCCACACAATGCAGTATTTCTCATGCCCTAACCAGTTCATAGCTACGGGCAATTCAAACCACAATGACTTCAAGAAGGGTCTGACATGGATGGCATATCGTCCAGTGCATGAGACTGAATGCTGCATCGGAAACCTCCACAGATATTTCCCTAACTATGTAGCCCGCATGTGGCTCAAGGACGAAAACGGTCATCCTGTGGCAGCACTTTATGGACCTTCGTCGGTTACTTACGACCTTGGGGACGGTCTTGTGGTGAAGATCAAGGAGAAGACCGCTTATCCTTTCGAGGAGCAGATTGATTTCGTATTTGAATTCTACAAGGATGGCCGCAAGTCGAAAGATGCCCATCAGATGGACTTTACATATAGAATCCCGGGCTGGTGCAAGTCATCTGACATCAGCGGTTTCCATACTGTGTCCAAGGAGTGGACCAGCGGCGAGGTGTTTACCGTAGCCCTTCCTATGGATGTCGAGGTGGTGCCTAACCCGGTTGAAGGCATATGCATCCAGCGTGGTCCGGTAGTATATTCATATGCCATTCCTGCTGACTGTGAGGAGGATACGGAAGTATATGACTACCTTGCCGGCAAGGTGTCTGCAAATCCTGATTTCAAGTGCTGGAACATGACTCCGGCAGGGAAATGGAACTATGCGCTTGTGGAAGACAAACTTGACGATCTGAAGGTCAGCTTTACAGGTGCTTCAGGCTTTCCGTTTGATCTTGAGAATGTTCCGGTCAAGATTACAGTGCCAGTAGTAGGTGTGGAAGGATGGACTCTGGTCGAAGACCGCTATACTCCTGCTCTTCCTGAGACAGTTGTTCCGGAGTCAGAAGAGGTCACATACATAGACCTCGTCCCTTACGGAAGTACGACGCTCCGTCTGACGACATTCCCTGTATATTAAATCAACAAAGGAAAATGCCGGAAGCAATTCCGGCATTTTCCTTTATGATCAGAACAATCCATAGATCAGGTTCCAGACGAGGAAGCGGGCGAACTTGCCTATGAGCAGCAGGACCATTGTCCACCCCGGACGGGTCTTGTAGAATCCTAATGCGATGGCTATGACGTCGCCGATGAACGGAATCCATGCTGTCAGGGCCAGCCATACGCCCCATCTGTCGATTTTCTCTTTCTGCTTCTGGAGAGTTTCAGGCTTTACCTTGAACCATTTCTCTATCCATTCCCATTTCCCGATCCAGCCTATCCAGTAGGTCACGACGCTGCCCAGCCAGTTACCCAACGTGCCGATCAAAAGACAGCCAATGGGGTTGGCCGTGGCTGCAAGTATTGCAAGGTACAGGGCGTCCGAACTGAACGGGAAGATTGTCGCGGCCAGAAATGTGCCTATAAAGAGGCCGAAAAGCCCCAGTCCTTCAAGCCACTCCATTATTGCCTCTTGTTTCTGAAGAATTCAGTGACCATGTTTCCACACTCATCGGCGAGGACTCCGGAAACGACCTCTGTCTTTGGATGCATGAGAGAAGGGGAGAACATGGAGAAGCCTCTCTTCGGGTCTGATGCTCCATATACCACCTTGCCTATCTGTGACCATGCGAGAGCTCCTGCACACATGGGGCATGGCTCTACGGTCACATACAGTGCACAGTCATTCAGATATTTGCCTCCCATGGCCTCGGTGGCTGCCGTGATGGCTATCATCTCTGCATGCGCTGTCGGGTCGCAGAGCTTTTCGGTCATGTTATGTCCCTTTCCTATGATCCTTCCTCTGCATACGATCACAGCCCCGATGGGTACTTCGTCCTCTGCGGCGGCAAACCCTGCTTCACGCAGGGCCTCCCTCATATATTTTTCGTTTTCTTCCATATCTATGGCAAAGATAGTCAGTATTCTCGTTAAAAATGCTTACTTTTGACAAATTATACTCAGTAATATGAATAAGACAAGACCAGTCATTCTGGCTGTTGCCGTTGTAGCAGCAGCGCTTCTTGCCTACGGAATGTTCACTCTTCCAAAGGCTCAGCCGGCAGATGCCGAAGGCTTTTCAGCAGCACGAGTTGTCGAGGATATTGAAGTCATATCCAAGGAGCATCATTCTGTAGCGCATCCGCAGGAGCGCGCCAATGTGCGTGAATACCTTGTCGGCAGACTTCATGATCTCGGTGCCGACACTGTGAAGCTTTATCAGTATGATTCTCTCGTGGGACCGAAGAACAAGCATGTCGTATATACATTCGACGCAGTCAACATTTTGGCTGAGTTCGCTCCGGAGAAGAATGTGGAAGATGCTTCATATCTGATGTTCGTAGCTCATTATGACTCAAGATATTCACAGCCTATGCCGAAGCAGGATACCGTATGGTCATATGGTGCGGCAGATGACGGCTATGGTGTCGGAGTCATTCTCGAGACAGTTTCGCAGGCTCTGAAGCAGCGCCCAGACTGGAAGCAGGGCGTGAAGGTGCTCTTCACCGACGCAGAAGAGGTCGGTATGATGGGCATGACAGCCATCTGGGAGAATAACAGGGAAGTGTTTGACAATGTCGGTCTTATGATCAACATAGAGGCACGCGGTCCTTGGGGTCCTGCCCTTCTGTTCGAGACATGTCCAGGAAATGAGAAGGTCATGGATCTGTATGCGAAGGCTGCGGATTATAAGTACACCTATTCTCTGACCACCGTCGTCTATACATTCATGCCGAACTTCACAGACTTCACAATCGTGAAGGATGCGATCCCTGGTCTGAATTTCTCGACTATCACTGATGTGAATCACTATCATACAGACAAGGACTGCTTTGAAAATGTAAGCGCGAAATCCATTCAGCATTATGGTGCCCAGGTCCTTCCTGTGGCAATGGAATATCTCACCAATGCAGAATATTCTGACAAGGATTTCTTCAGAGCGGAGAAGGATACCGTAAACTTTACAGTTCCTGCTCTCGGACTTCTGAATGTAAGCAAGACGGTATATCTTGTCATCAACATCATCATCTTCCTGCTGTTCCTCATTGTCTTCGGACTTGAGAGTGTACGCGGAAGAGTCAAAGCCGCAAAGGGCGTCTTCAAGGTGTCTGTCGTGATTCTTGGCGTAGCACTTGGCGTGCTTCTCCTCGGTGAGGGCATTGCATATGTATGCGCAGCCATTGCAGGAGCCAAGTTCAAGCTTTTCGGCATTGTGCAGGGCGTTCAGTTTGACAATGCGGCCATGATAGCATCGGTAGCGCTTCTCTTCATCTGCTGCGTGCTCGTTTATCTTGCAGGTAGAAAGAAGGCTGTACGCGCCGCTTCGGGTTCGATGCGTGCAAGCGCATCTGTGAATGCAGCTTCGCATTATGCATATCAGTATCTTTATGGAGCACTTGCGCTGATGTTTGTCCTCAGCCTTGCGCTGGTGCTCGCTCTGGGCGAGAATCTCATGTTCCTCATCCCGCTTGCATTCGCAACATTTGCAATGATCCTGTACCATCTCACATCACTCAGGATATGGCTCCCTGTGGCGATAGCGCTGATACTCCTCCACGCATTCTCGTTCTTCTTCGCGCTTGCGATGGCTCTCACCATCGGTGCGCTCGGAGCTGTGATGATGCTTGTATTCCTTGACTTCATGGTCCTCATTCCGCTTGGTGACCTTTATCTCATGCCATCAAAGAAATAACCGGATAAATACTGAATTATGAAACGTACTTTAATGATTCTCAGCATATTGCTCGTATCGGCAATCTGCTCATGGGCTGCAGAGCCAGTAAAGATCCTTGCAATCGGAAACAGCTTCTCAGAAGATGCTGTCGAGGAGCACCTCTCCGGTCTTGTAAGGGCGGAAGGCCTCGACGTGGTTATATGCAACATGTATATAGGAGGTTGCTCAATAGAGAGACATGTCAACAATCTCAGAGGCAATGTCGCCGATTACAGATATCGCAAGATCGATCCGTCCGGCAAGATGACAGAGGTATATGGATATACGCTTGAAAAGGTCCTTGCTGAAGAGGAGTGGGATTATGTCAGTGTCCAGCAGGCAAGCCATTATTCTGGCCTTCCTGAAACCTATGAACTCCTTCCGGAGCTGGTCGGTTTCATTCGCGAGAGGGTGCCGGAGGATGCTGTTGTCATGTTCCACCAGACCTGGGCGTATTCACCTGATTCTTCTCACGGGGGCTATGCAAATTATGGCAGAGACCAGATGAAGATGTATAATGCCATAATCTCTACTGTGAATCAGGAGACTGAGAAAGTGGGAATCGAACTTATAATCCCTTGTGGAACTGCTATCCAGAATGCCAGGACATCTGTCCTCGGAACGGATATGACAAGAGACGGTTACCACCTGAGCCGTCCTGCAGGACGATATGTCGCGGCTTGCACATGGCTTGAGGCTGTGCTGGGTGTCAATCCTGTCGGTAACACATATTGTCCGGAAGGAATGACTGCAAAGGAGTGCAAGACTGCCCAGAAGGCAGCACATAAGGCCGTGAAGAAGCCATCAAAGGTATCTAAGATCAAGTAGTCATGAAAAGAATCGCTTTACTTTTTGCGGCAGTCTTGATTTCCCTTTCTGCCTTTGCACGCAACTATGAATATGACAAGGAAATCCTTTATAAAGGGAAACCTGATGCATACACAGAAAAGATGTGCAGGCTTGATGTAGCATACGAAAAGGGAGCTGAAGGACGTCCTGTGATAGTATGGTTCCATGGTGGAGGACTCACCAGCGGATGGAGGCATATTCCTGAAACCCTTCTACGCGATGGAGCCGTAGTCGTAGGCGTCGGATATCGTTTCGTGACTGAAGTCACGATTCCTGAGACTCTGGATGATGCCGCGGCGTCAGTTGCATGGGTCCTGAAGAATATAGAGTCATATGGCGGCGATCTGTCAAAAATCTATCTTGCAGGCCATTCAGCGGGAGGGTATATAGTAAATATGCTCGGCCTCAATAAGGAATACCTGGCAAAATATGACATAGATCCTGATACTCAGATAAAGGCACTCGTGCCATACAGCGGTCAGGTGATCACTCATTTTGCGCAGAGACGCAAGCAGGGTCTGGGTGACCTGACTCCTACCATTGACCATCTCGCTCCTCTTTACTATGTCCGTGGAAACGCAGCTCCTATGCTTGTGATTTCCGGAGACAGGGAACTGGAGCTCTTCGGTCGCTATGAGGAGAACGCCTACTTCGTAAGAATGCTCCGCCTCAACGGTCACAAGAACGTGACCTTCTACGAAGTCGACGGTTTCGACCACGGAGACATGGCCGAACCGGCCCACCTGCTCCTTCTGAAATATATTAAACAATGAAGATGTAGTTTTGTCGGGATAAAAATCACCGGCCATGAAGGAAGAATGCTTGATATGCAAGGCCCCTCTGGAGTATCTTCAGGAGGATGTCCTGATGGAATGCAGCATATGCCATAAGAGTGAGTCCAGCAAGACCAGATGTGTCAGCGGACACTATGTCTGCAACGAATGTCATTCCAAGGGTGTGGACTCCATTGTAGGTCTATGCCTGAACGAGACTTCATGCGACCCTATAGAGATCATCGGGAAGATGATGGATATGTCATTCTGCCATATGCATGGACCGGAACATCACATCATGGTAGGCTCTGCTCTCTTGACTGCCTATCATAATGCCGGGGGAGAGATTGACCTTCCGAAGGCTCTCAGCGAGATGATAAGCAGAGGAAGCAAGGTCCCAGGCGGGGCCTGCGGATTCTGGGGAGCGTGCGGTGCTGCTATCAGCACAGGCATGTTCATCTCGATCATTACAGGATCGACTCCTCTGATGAATGAGGCATGGGGACATTCGAATCTTATGACTTCACGTTCTTTGGCTAAACTTGGTGAAATCGGCGGTCCACGTTGCTGTAAGCGTAACTCCTATATGTCTATACTCACAGCCATTGATTATGCCGACGAAATCACCGGAGTCAGGATGCAGAAGCCGCAGATTGTCTGCCGTCATATGTCATCCAACAGTCAGTGCATCGGCAAACGCTGTCCGTTCCATCCTTCTGATCAATAAGGTGATGAGATTCTCGATGTAGCCTTTCATGGCGGAAAGAATGCTTCATGTTTTCTCTGCTTTCTATACATAACAAACCCCCGAAAGTCAGACAAAAGACTTTCGGGGGGGGTGGTCAAAATGTCACTTGGACTTCTTCCTTATTACTGCTCGTCAACTCCCTGGTCGTCAGCTCCTGGCTGAGGACCTGCCTGGCCTCCGCCGAACGGGCCCTGCGCACCTGGCTGCGGGCCTGCCTGAGCGGCCTTCGCCATGTCCTCAGATGCTGCGTGCCATGCGGCCTCGAGCTCTGCGTTATACTTGTCGATGTCTGCGATGTTCTGTGACTTCACAGCCTCCTTGAGGGAGTTCATTGCAGTCTCGATAGCTGTCTTCTTCTCTGCAGGAATCTTATCGCCATACTCCTTGAGGTTCTTTTCGGTCTGGAAGCACATAGCATCAGCGTTGTTGATCTTGTCGATGCGCTCTTTCTCGAGTCTGTCAGCCTCTTCGTTAGCCTTTGCCTCGTCCCTCATTCTCTGGATCTCAGCGTCAGAGAGTCCTGAAGATGCCTCGATGCGGATGTTCTGCTCCTTGCCAGTAGCCTTGTCCTTTGCAGACACGTTGAGGATACCGTTTGCGTCGATGTCGAATGTAACCTCGATCTGTGGTACACCTCTTGGTGCCGGTGCGATGCCGTCAAGGATGAAGTTTCCGATGAGCTTGTTGTCCTTTGCCATAGGACGCTCTCCCTGAAGTACGTGTACGTCTACTGCAGGCTGGTTGTCAGCGGCTGTAGAGAATACCTGTGACTTCCTTGTAGGGATTGTTGTGTTGGCCTCGATGAGCTTTGTCATCACGCCGCCAAGAGTCTCGATACCGAGAGAAAGCGGAGTCACGTCGAGGAGAAGCACGTCCTTCACGTCACCTGCGAGGACACCACCCTGGATCGCAGCACCCATAGCCACAACCTCGTCCGGGTTCACGCTCTTGTTAGGAGCCTTTCCGAAGAACTTCTCGACAACTGCCTGGATTGCAGGGATACGTGTCGAACCACCTACGAGGAGAACCTCGCTGATGTCTGATGCGCTGAGGCCTGCGTCCTGAAGGGCCTTGCGGCATGGCTCGATTGTCCTCTGGATGAGGCTGTCAGCGAGCTGCTCGAACTTTGCTCTTGTGAGAGTCTTCACAAGGTGCTTTGGAACTCCGTCAACAGGCATGATGTATGGGAGGTTGATCTCAGTGGAAGTCTGGCTTGAGAGCTCGATCTTCGCCTTCTCTGCAGCTTCCTTGAGTCTCTGGAGAGCCATAGGGTCCTTCTTGAGGTCGATGCCTCCGTTCTCAGATGCGAACTCTGCTGCGAGCCAGTCGATGATCACCTGGTCGAAGTCGTCACCGCCGAGGTGAGTGTCACCGTTGGTTGAAAGTACTTCGAACACACCGTCGCCGAGGTCCATGATAGAGATATCGAATGTACCGCCACCGAGGTCGTATACTGCGATCTTCATGTCCTTGTGCATCTTGTCAAGTCCGTATGCAAGAGCTGCAGCTGTAGGCTCGTTGATGATACGCTTTACCTCGAGGCCTGCGATCTGGCCTGCCTCCTTGGTAGCCTGACGCTGTGAGTCTGAGAAGTATGCAGGAACTGTGATGACAGCCTCTGTAACCTCCTGTCCGAGATATTCCTCAGCAGTCTTCTTCATCTTCTGGAGAATCATAGCTGAAATCTCCTGTGGTGAATAGAGACGACCGTCGATGTCGACACGTGGAGTGTCGTTGTCACCCTTTACAACCTTATAAGGAACGCGTGCGATGTCGCCGCCAACCTGGCTGTATTTCTCACCCATGAATCTCTTGATAGAGAATACGGTCTTGTGAGGATTGGTGATCGCCTGACGCTTTGCAGGGTTACCGATCTTTCTCTCACCGCCTTCGGTGAATGCAACTACTGAAGGAGTGGTTCTCTGTCCTTCGTTGTTGATGATGACTGCAGGCTCGTTGCCTTCCATCACTGCCACGCAAGAGTTGGTGGTTCCAAGGTCAATACCAATGATTTTTCCCATAATTACTATAATTTTTAAATTTATTATTCAATCAGATCCCTCGGCGTCGTTCGGGATGTTATCCGGTGGACGATCCTCGACTTTGCTCGGGACGACACACTATTAACGAATCCTGTGCCAATGCGTCTGACGAAAAAATATATGCCAAAATGGCAGTTTTGATGTGACAGCATGCTGAAATTAATGACAGAATTACTACTTTTGTCATATGAACATATATAGACAACTGCCAAGCGGGGAGTTTGATGACCTCGCGTCAAGAATACTTTATGAAGACAATCATCTTCTTGTGGTGAACAAGAAGGTGGGGGAGATCGTCCAGGGCGACAAGACTTCCGATGAACCACTGACCGAAACTTACAAGGCATTCATCGCGCAGCGTGACGCCAAGCCAGGCCAGGTCTTCATGGGCCTGCCGCACCGTCTGGACCGTCCGGTCAGCGGAATAGTTGTATTGGCAAAGACATCAAAGGCCCTGGAGCGCCTCAATGCCATGTTCCGCGACTCCGATGTGCATAAGTACTATTGGGCGCTTGTCTGCGCCGAGCCAAAGCCGGCGGAAGGCCGTCTGGAAGATATGATGTGGCGCAACGAGAAGCAGAACAAGTCATATATATGCCGTCCCGGCTCGGCGCGCAAGGATGCCAGGCTGGCAAAGCTCAACTACAGGCAGATCGGCAAGACTGACCGTTACTGGCTGGTCGAGGTGGAGCTTCTGACAGGACGTCACCACCAGATCCGCTGCCAGCTCTCGAACCTCGGCTGCCCGATCAAGGGTGACCTGAAATATGGCTCGCCGCGCTCGAATCCTGATGGAGGAATATCGCTTCATGCACGTCGTATAACTTTCGTACATCCTGTGAAGAAGGAAGAAATGACAATCGAGGCCCCGGTGCCTTCTACATGGAAAGGAATCTGATAACATTAAATGAATATGAAGAAGCTTGTAATTCTGGCGTTTGCCCTGTTTGCGTTGGTTTCATGTGCCGAAAAGTCTTATGTGATAGTACAGATTGCTGATTCGCAGCTTGGCTTTGATGCCGCCGTAAAGGCGCAGGAGCCAGGTGCGGAGTATGTCAATGACCTGACATACGAAGTGGAATATCTCCGCAAAGCCGTGGCGAAGATCAATGAAATAGGCCCTGATGCAGTGATCTTCACAGGTGATCAGGTGCATCTTTCGGGGGATGCGGAGCAGTGGGATACTTTTGAGGATATCATTGCCGGCATAGACCAGTCTGTATGCAGGTTCCATGTGCCAGGCAATCATGACATCGTCGTCGGCGAAGGAAAGATCGATGTCACTCCATTTTCGGAACGTTTCGGAGAGGATAGATTTGTCAGCAGGAATGACGGGGTCAACATTGTCGGTATAAATACCAGTTTGATAAAGTACAATGATCCTGCTGAAGAGGAGCAGAAAGAGTGGCTGTGCTCAGTACTTGGCGATAGCAAGGCATCCGATGTGACTCTGATCTTCGGACACCATCCTTTCTTTGGGGAAGACATAGAGGAGGAAGACGGATATTTCCAGGTTCAGAAAGCCAAGAGACACGATTATTTTGACATGTTCGTGGAAATGGGAGTTGATGCGGTATTTGCCGGACACCTTCATGACAGCAGGGCGGCTGAATATAAGGGAATCCCGATGCTGACAACAACATCAGCAGCTTACCAGCTGGGCGATTCAAAGCCTTCGATCCGAGTGATCACAGTGAAAGGCTCTGAAGTGTCGGAAGAGCTTGTTGAGATATAAAACAAGGGCGCGACCATGACGGTCACGCCCTTTCGAATACTGCGCGATTATGATTACGCGTTGAGGGTGTAGTACTCGCACTCCTTGCCGCAACGAGTCTCTACCACTACGTTGAGCTTGCCCTCGCGAGCGAGCCATCCGAGTGCAGTGTAGAACTCTGCGCTGCCGAGACCAGTCTCCTTCTTGAGCTTTGTCTCAGTCATCTTGCCATTTGCATTGAGTGCATTCCATACAACGCCTGCGTTGTTACCGATGTTGTTGATTTCCATAATAATTAATCCGGTTTTAAATTGTAACTAACCACGGCGGTAAATCCGCCGAACACTAAAATAACTAACTTGAATTTACGGCTGCAAAGATAAGCAAAATATTTAATTTACAAATTATTACGAAAATTGCTATATTTGCATTCTTCAAACAGGAATTATTAATGAAACGCAAGATTACTTACATTTTAAGCATTCTGATGCTTCTGAACGGCATTTCTGCCTTTGCATGGGGACCGAAAGGACACGATGTTGTAGCCGCAATCGCAGAGCAGAATCTGACAAAGAAGGCCAAGAAACGCATTTCTGAGCTTCTTGATGGCAAATCGATAGTATATTATTCTTCATGGATGGACAATATCCAGAACTCTCCATACTGGGAGGACGGGTACTATAAGACCAAGACATGGCATTATGCCAATGTCGACAAGGGACTGACATATGAAACCATGAAGAAGAATGAGAACGGTGATGTCGTGGCAGGCCTCACGATGCTGACCGACCAGATGATGAACAACTATGACAATCTGACTGACAGTATGAGAGTCGATTATCTGAAGATGATTGTCCATATGGTAGGTGACCTTCATTGCCCTATGCACGCCGGCAGATTTACGGATCTCGGTGGCAACCGTACCAAGGTGATGTGGTTCCGCCAAGAGACCAACCTGCATTCGGTATGGGACAGCAAGATGATCGATGCCGCCCGCAAGTGGAGTTACACAGAGTGGTCCGACCAGCTTGACAGGACGTCAAAGAAATATAAGAAGGAAGTGATGTCCGGAACCTATGAGGATTGGTTCACCACGACAGTTGCGGCTGCAGCAGAGATATATGAGTATGTCGAGAGCACAGGAGAGATCGTGCCGTCACTTTCATACCAGTTCGTATATGACTTCTCGCCGCTCCTTGAAGAGCAGCTCCTGCACGCAGGATACAGACTGGCATATGTGTTGAACGAAATCTTCGACTAGATACAACATCGCGGGTGTAGCTCAGTGGTAGAGCATCGGCTTCCCAAGCCGAGGGCCGCGGGTTCGACCCCCGTCACCCGCTCTCAGTAAATTCATTCAAAAATCCATGTTACCTTTTCTGGTAATATGACATTATAAGGCGGACAGCTATGACAGATGCGCAGATCTTGATGGGCATAATGCAGAATGACAATCGTGCATGGCAATATGTCTGCAGGAACATGAAGGCAGGTTTCATTTCGATAATTGTAGGGATCCCTTCTTATGGTGTGGCAGTCAAACCGTATGTCGAGGATATATTCCAGGAGGCATGCATGACTCTTATGAGGAAGGTGAAGAGCGGGCAGGTGGCAGTCTCACGTGAAGGTGGCTTGTTCAGCTATCTTGTGCAGATCGGAAAACTGACGGCATTCAATGTGGCGAGGAAGAGGGGCAGTGTGATCTGCAAGACGATAGAAGTGGCGGTTCTGGAAGATTGTCAGGAGTTGGCGCAGGAGGGCCTCGAAGTGTCAGAAAAGCAACAGGCTCAGGATGAGTTCCTTGACAGGGTGTTTGACTCGATCCCGGACGATTGCAGGATGTTGCTCAAGAAGTTCTATTGGGATCATAAGCCGATGGATGAAATCACCAGCATGCTGGGACTTAGGAATGCGGATACCGCCAAGACCAAAAAGAACAGGTGTATGAATAAGTTCAAGGAAATAGCAAAGATGCTCCTGGAGAACGAGGAGTTTGCAGAAGATGCTGTTCGTGCGGCTGTAGAACGTGCGGCATTGCGTGAGCTGCTCGAAGATGAACGCGTCATGATGGAGCAGACCGGCATTGAAAAGGCGGCCCTTGATGTCAAGGATGAAGATGATGAGAAATAAGCTTGAAAGACTGACATATGTGTTGTCTACAGGGATATTGATGTTCCTGACTGCATTGTATGTCCTTGTCCTGGTCACTTCAGTCGCCAGAAATCTTATTGATATGTGTGTCAGAGTGGGCTGGTCGTTGAGTGCCAACGGAAATTATCTGGGACTCGTTGCTGGTTTTGTCTCCTATTTCGTGTATGTGATTCTTCTTGTCATACTACGCGTGAGACATAATCTTGACTGGTTCATGAAGTTCACTCACGAACTGACCCATGCCCTGGTGGCTGTTTTGTTTTTTGCCAAGATCCGGGAGTTTGTGGTCAAGGATAGAGAATGCTACGTGAGCTACAAGGCGGGTCCGGTCGGATATGTGCCTATTACGCTGTCTCCATATTGTATTCCAATATACACCATCATGCTGTTTCCTTTCCGATTTGCAGGCGACAGCAGTTATATGATAATCTTTGATGTATTGATAGCGTTCACTTATGCATTCCACTTGCATTCTTTCATCAGACAGACAAGATTTACCCAATCAGACATCCAGGGTTGTGGCCTGACACGCTCGGTTGCCTTCATTTCATTCGTCCATCTTGCTGTGCTGTCTCTGATTTTAGCCATTCCTAAAGGTGGCGTGCTGAATGCGCTCTCCAGGGTCTTCTGGCAATATCCGGTCGAGATATTGACCGAGCCCTCAAAGTGGTTTCACCAGATAATCAAATTTTTCTGACAACCGGTCGGTTACCTTTTCTCATCTGTGACATTATTATATGTAACAACTGATAATAACGTATACTGATGAGAAAGTCTTTAAAGGTCTTCTTTGCAGCGCTTGCTGCGGTACTGATTGCAGGTTATATAATTCCAGAGAGGAAGGCCATGCCTTGCGGTACTCCTGCTGATTACAACCAGAACAGTTTCTGGCACTGGCCTTGGACCAGGGGAGTGAATGGACATCCTCACACCGGTGTCGACATCTTCGGCAAGGTGGGGACTCCTGTCGTCTCACAGACAGAAGGGCTTGTGATCTATGCCAAGAACATGCCCGGCAAAGCCGGAAACAGCGTTTTCGTCCTCGGGCCAAAGTGGAGGATACATGAATATCTGCACCTCCATACTGTCGATTGTACGGTCATGGACTTCGTAAAGCCTGGAGAACTGATCGGCACTCTGGGCAAGTCTGGCAATGCAGCTTCAACGCCGGCCCATGTTCATTATGGCATAGTCACTCCGATCCCGTATGTATGGAGGGCATTCGGAACAGCCGGCACCTGCAATCCTCCGAAACGATTCAACTGGAGACTCATGTTCTGGTTGGATCCGGCAGATCATCTTCCGACTAGATAAATGTATGTTGTGAAAGTTAATCACTGCCTCTGAAGGAACACAAGACCACATGTCCGTTTTAAAAGCACAAAAATGGCTGCATTTGTGTTTTTAAGGCAGAATTTATAGGTTAAAAGCACAAAATCCTGCGATTTTGTGCTTTTAACAGTTATTTATGACTAATTGTGATGCTTCATGTTGAGCTTGATTTTCTTCAGCTCTTCGAGCGGCCGCTCCGGCTGTTCCACATCTGCCGGAACCGGCATGCCTGAGAACTCTCCGAAATACTGGACGCAGGCGTCGCGCCACCAGCGGGCGTCGCTCTCCTGAATCTCGAGCTTGGCCCTTACGGCCTCCCATCGCTCCTTGTCGACATATGGCTTTGCTGCATCCCAGACAGCCTGATATTCGCGTACTTTCTTCACGCCTCTGTCATACCTGTGGCACATCTCATCCCAGAATGTCCTTCCTGATGACATCTTATGATTCCACGGTATATGGTGGAACCAGAGCAGAAGTTCTTCCGGACATGTTTCAAGATTATTGTAGATTGAAGCAAGCGGTTCGTGATACTGGTCCACATTGCCGCTTCCGCTGCGAGTCCTGTCGAATCCTATGCCGTCAGGTCCGGCCTGATGGTAATATTTCGGGAGCCAGTCCAGGCGGGCCCCTTCAGGCTCATACCAAGGCTCCGGGCCATAGTGGTGCTCGCCGGCAAATATGTGGTGAAGTCCGAGTGGCATCATATAGTCTACTGCCGTTTCTCGGGAAGTCATCATCATGTCAAGCACAGGCTCTACGAATTCCGGTTCGGTAGAGAAGGTCTGCTGCAGCCATTCGCGGGCGATTTCTTCAGAAGAAAGCTCCGCATTCCATGCGAGGCGGCCGAAGGCGTACCATGAAGACTGGGCGAAATAGTGTCCGCACCAGTTCTTGTCGCGTCCTATGTTTGCGACTCCGGCAATGGCTGTGGTGTTGTATACTTCGGGATAAGCTTTTCCTGAAGTGATCCCGGCCACGGTCGAGTATTCATTGTCGCAGTATGTGTCGCTGTCCAGACATTCCTCCAACTGCGTTGAAAGGTATACAAGATGGTTGGAACCTCCCATATATTCCTGAGTGATCTGGAACTCGACCATCATCGCAGTCTTTGTCATTCCGCCGAAAAGCGGGCTGAAAGGCTCGCGCGGCTGGAAGTCCACCGGACCGTTCTTGATCTGTATCAGCACATTGTCGCGAAACTCTCCGTCAAGAGGCATGAACTCGTCGTATGCCTGGTTAGCCCTGTCCGGACTGTTCGGAGCGTATACGAATGCTCTCCACATTACAATTCCGGCATATGGCTCCAGGGCGTCGGCAAGCATGTTTGCTCCGTCCGCGTGGGTGCGGCCGAAGTCCTGCGGACCGGGGAGTCCCTCAGAATTGGCTTTTACGAGGAAGCCTCCGAAATCCGGGATCAAACTGTAAATTTCTTCAGCCTTCGATTTCCACCACTGCTGAACCGCAGGATCCAGAGGATCCGAAGTCGGCAGACCGCCAAGGGCGGCCGGAGACGAGAAGTTGACCGACAGGTATACTCTGACTCCGTATGGACGCATCACGTCAGCAATCTCAGCCACTCTCTCGAGGTAGTCCCTGCGAAGCATTTCCGGAGTGGCGTTAACGTTGTTGAGTACGCTTCCATTGATACCTATGGATGCATTCAGCCTTGCATATTCCTTTATCAGTTCAACCGGAACAGGTTCACCCCAATGCCAGATGGACCATCCTGCATAACCTCTTTCGATGGTGTTGTTCAGGTTGTCCCAATGGTTCAGGATACGTCTTTCGAAGGACGGTTCCTCCTTGATGTCAAGCACGCCGTCTGCCTGACCTGTACGCTCCATCCTCTGGAGTGCGTATGTGCCATACAGGGCGCCGATCTCGGTCTTGGCAAGAATCTTTCGTCCTTCCGGAGTGTCCTTGATGATGAATCCGTCATTGACCAGATCCAGTGTTTCGTCAACAACAACTTCAGCATTTACCTTCGGGCTTCCGTCAGGCAACCATGTGCCGTCATCATTGCTTTTGCTGCATCCTACAATGGCAACCGCAGCCGCGATTGCCATTGATATGAAAAACTTATTCATCGAGTCCTTCTATTGTCTGGATTGTTCCATCCTCGTTGTACTTGAGTTCGCACACCTTGAGGCTGCGGAGCCATGTCTTTCCGCCTGAAGGGACGCTGTCGTGATGGAAAAGCCACCATTTGCCGCCGAACTCCACGATAGAGTGGTGTGTAGTCCATCCCACAACCGGAGTAAGGATCACTCCCTTGTATGTGAAAGGTCCGTACGGATTGTCGCCGATCGCATAGCAGAGGTAGTGGGTGTCACCTGTAGAGTATGTGAAATAATATTTTCCGTTGTATTTGTGCATCCATGATGCCTCGAAAAAGCGGTACGGGTTGTCTGCTGTCAGAGGCTTGCCCTCTTCGTCCACGATGACTACAGGCTTCGGCTCTTCTGCGAACTCGAGCATGTCGTCGCTGAGGCGTACCACACGCGCAGGGATTGAAACCTCCTTGCCCTCAGGAAGATATGCGCTTTCGAGAGCCTTGTTGTCCTTGTATCTCTGCATCTGTCCTCCCCAGAGACCGCCGAAATACATATAATATTTTCCGTCTTCCTCGAGGATTGCAGGGTCGATGCTGTAGCTGCCCTTGATCGGGTCAGGCTGAGGAACGAAAGGACCTGCAGGCGAGTCGCTTATGGCAACGCCGAGACGGAAGATGTCGTTCTTGTCCTTGAGAGGGAAGTACATGTAGTACTTTCCGTCTTTCCTGGCTACATCGCAGTCCCAGAGCTGGCGTCCCGCCCATGGAATGTCTGCCACTTCCATGACCATTCCGTGGTCCACCACTTCCGATGTCATAGGGTCGTTTCCGTTGAGGCTGAACACATGGTAGTCCTTCATGTTGAAGTGGTCTCCGTTGTCGTTCTCTGCGATTCCGGACTCCCAGTCGTGTGAAGGGTAGATGTATAATTTACCGTCCCATACATGAACGGAAGGGTCTGCCATATAGTCGGCTGGAACGAGATATCTCTTAGGTGTCTTCATATCGGTTGTTATTTAGTGTATTCGTTAAGGAATGGCTTAGGCTCGAGGTTGCGGTCGAACAGGAGAGGGTAGTCCGTACGGCCTCTTACAGGCCATCCGTTCTTCCATGAGTCATCGTCGCTGATACCCCATGCTGTAACTCTTGTGATCTTGTCGGAATGCTTGAGGAAGAGGTCCATGAATGCCTTCATTCTCTCGTTCCATACTGCTGCAACTTCCTCAGGAAGACCGTCCGGATATGGGTTGAGGCTGGCCTTGAACTCTTCGATGTCGCTGATGTTCGCGCCCATGTTCACTGTAGGAAGCGCTGACATGTCCCACTCTGTGATCATTACGTTCACTCCTGTGCCTGCATAGGCGAGGAGGCTTGTCTCAAACTCCTCGACAGTAGGGTAGTCCATGCCCATGTGGCCCTGCATTCCGATTGCATCGATGCGCAGGCCGCGAGCCTTGAGGTCATTGATCAGCTTGACATAAGCGTCACGTCTGCCAGGGACATTCATTCCGTAGTCGTTCAGATAAAGCTCTGCGTCCGGGTCTGCAGCGTGTGCACACTCGAATGCCCATGGAATGAACTCCTCGCCGAGGATTTCATAGAACGGGCTCTTTCTGTATGAACCGTCCTCCACGATTGCCTCATTTACCACATCCCAGCCGTGTACGCGTCCCTTGTAGCGGGTCACGATTGTGGTGATATGGTCTTTCATCCTCTGCTTGAGGACCTCAGGGGTCACATAGTTTCCTTCTTCGTCATATGCAAACCATCTTGCAAGCTGTGAGTGCCATACGAGACAGTGACCTATGATGAACATGTCATTCTCCTCACCGAACTCAACAAATTTGTCGGCAAGAGTGAAGTTGTATACATCCTCCTGTGGATGGATCTCCTCGCACTTCATGCAGTTCTCTGCTACGATGGAATTGAAATGTTTCTTGAGGATTTCGACGCCGGCAGTGTCTGCGCCGACGATTTCCGATGCATTGAGGGCTGCTCCGATGTAGAACTTGCCTTCAAATGCGTCCTTTACCCCCTTTTCTTCGGCTGCGCCGCAAGAAGCAACCAGCAGTGCGGCTGCGATAATAAGCGTGTTTCTCATAATTTATTGGTTTTTAGCTCTTTCTTCGATTTCCATGTTGATCTTGTCGATCACGTCGTCCTCAAGCTCATACTTCGATATGATCCACATGGCGAGGACGAGAAGGATTGAAGGAATCACGCATACTAGCCAGAGGATGCCCTGCTCTGCGAGAGGTGTCTGGTGTGAGAGCGTAGCGTCGAATCCTACGATTGAGAGTACGAGGCCAGGCACAACGCCTCCGAGGGCCATTCCGGCCTTGAAGAATATGCCTGTGAGGGCGTTCACGATGCCGGCGATGCGGCGGCCTGAAGTGTATTCTCCATATGAAACAACCTCAGGAACAAGAGCCCACATATATCCAGTAGCCACGATGATGCCTGTGCTCTTTACAAACTGTGCGATGCAGAGGAGCCAGAACTGCTTGAGAGCTTCGATTGACACGAAATTGTACATCATGGCCATACCTGCCACTGCTGTTCCGAGGAAGAGGTAGAACATTCCCTTCTTTCCGATCTTGCGCTTGATTGCAGGCACCAATGGCATGAATATGAAGGCAGGGATGGTGCCGAGCCACATGAATGCTGTTGTCATCATAGGGGTGGCTCCGACATTGTATGTCATGAAATACGCGTCAGCAGCGTTTCCGATGCTCATCATTGCGAATGCTGTGACGAAGAAGAATGCAAGCACTCTGAGAGGACGGTTGCGGAGGAACTCCATCCAAAGGTCGCTGACCTTCACATTCTCTGATTCCTTCTTGTCCATCACTACCCTTTCCTTGCACTGAGAGAATGAGAAGACCAGAAGGGCGAGACCTGCCAGAGCGAAGATGGTCATGGTGATGAACCATGCGGAAGCCGACTCAGGCTTGTCGATGATGGCTGTTCCGTCTGCGGCCATAGGGGCGAAGATCGCGATCACCATAGGGAGCGACTTAACGATCAGGGCACCGAGGTTGGCCATGAACATACGTGTCGATGTGAGGATTGTAATTTCCTCGGTGTCTCTTGTAAGGGATGAGTTCAATGCTCCATAAGGCACGTTGACCAATGTGTAGCACATGCTCATACCTACATATGTGACGTAGGCGTATACCAGCGATCCGCTGAACCCGTTCCAGAAGCAGAGTATCGCCAGTCCGGCAAGCGGGATTCCGCCGAGGATCAGCCATGAACGGTATTTTCCCCACTTCGGATTGCCTTTGTCGACAAAGGCGCCTACAAGTGGGTCCCAGATTACATCTACGAGTCTTACGATCAGGAACATGAGCGCGGCAGCGGCCGGGCTGATGCCATAGACATTGGTGTAGAAGAACAGCAGCCAGATGCTGACGGTCTGATAGATGAGGTTCTGGGCCATGTCGCCGGCTCCGAAGCCGATGCGTTGGATCCACGACAATTTGTAGAAGCCTTTAGCTTCGTTGTTAGTCTGTGCCATTGGTTATCAGTGTTAGTTGTTTTAGTTTAAATCTTTCAATGCGCTCTTCGCCACCCTCTGTCCGAGAGTCTTCTTGTTGAGCGGATGGATGTCATTCCATTCTCCAAGGTCTCTGTTCTTTATCAGGGAGGCGTGAGGGTCTGCCTTCGCCGCCTTTGCCTGCTGCTCTCTCATCTCCTGCCATGCAGCGCGTCCCGCATCGTCCTTCTTGTGGAGGAAGTCGGCCAGTTCTACGATGTAGAAAGGAAGATCCTGGTCTTCGAATGTCCTCCTCCAGTCCCTCATCATGCCTGTCAGCAGGTCTGAGTATTCGTTTCTCCTGTCCACATTCGACTCTCCCTGATACCAGAGCACAGCCTGGAACCTGAGGTTTCTCAGAGGGGAGATCATTGCATTGTACAGGCATACCGGCTTATAGCAGAAGAACATCATTGATGGAGCCTGTGGCATCGGAGCGCCGAGATGGTATTTCCATTTGCCTTCAAGCTTGATCACCTTTTTTCCGCATACGATCTTGTAAGGCTTCTCCTGGACGAAACTTGGCTGCCCGCCGTTGCTTATGACCCTGACGGTCACATTGTTCTCACCTTCCTTGAGCAGTCCCGCAGGAATCCTGTATATGCGCGGCGGATATTGGTAGCCTGTCGTTCCGACAAACTGACCGTTTACATAGACAGAGTCAGCATCTACTATGCAACCCAGTCTCAGAACGGCTTCCTTGCCTGCAACATCCTTTCCGGCCTTGAATGACTTCCTGAGCCAGTGCGACCCTCCTGTCGGATTGAGGCCGTCATTTCCCCAGTCCTTGGAGAACATGTCCACGCTCTTCCATTCCCTGTCGTCAAAGTCAGGGTCGAACCATTTGACCTCTCCGCTGTATCCCGGGTCTCCATTATATAATGAGGTGTTCCAGCGATGGAAGGCCTGACCTTCAAACTCCTTGATCAGCTTGCAGTATTCCCGGTCTTCGTATATCCTTTTTTCATTTATATGCTTTGGAAACGGCTGCAGGGCGTCCTCGCTCATCCATGCCTCCACGGGGGTGCCGCCCCAGCTGGCATTGACAAGTCCTACAGGGACTCCGGTGGATCTGTAGATTTCCTTTGCGAAGAAATATGCAAGTGCGGAAAACTCCATGACATTCTCCTGCGTGCATGGCTTCCATGCAGAAGCAGGAGTGTCTTCCATCTCGGTGTTGAAGTCAAAGACCTTCGGGACAATGTAGTGTCTGATGTCAGTGTTTTCATACTGCGCAATCTCGTCTGCAAACATGTCCAGAACCCTTCTGACAGGCAGTTCCATATTGGACTGGCCGGAGCACAGGAATACGTCTCCTATGAGTATGTCATTCAGTTTGATGTCTCCTACAGTCATTGTGTATGGACCTCCGGCCTGACAGGCAGGCAGTGTGATCTCCCACCTTCCATCTTCGTCTGCTGCGACAGGATAGCATGCTTCCTTCCAGCATACTCCGAATCTCTCATGGCTGTCAGCCCACCCCCAGATGCGTATGGGCTCGTTTCTCTGTATCACCATGCCGTCGCAGAGGATGGCCGGCAGGCGGACCGCTGCCGCAGCTTGAACGCACATAAGAGAAAGCAATGATATGATTGCAATTTTTTTCATACTACAAAGTTATAAATTATTATGTTTCTTCCTAATCGGGTTATGTTTCATGTTTTATGGCATTTTGTTACATTAGCTTTTCTGACTATTCTTCGTGTTGTTTAATTGTTTATATTAGCGGAGAAATTATTATATTCGCAAGAATTTAGAAATCAACAACACTCTATAATTATGAATGACACTAAGGTTATGAATCTTGCTGCCGACAACATCAGAATTCTGGCGGCTTCCATGGTAGAAAAGGCGAAATCAGGTCACCCGGGCGGAGCAATGGGTGGAGCAGACTTCATCAATGTCCTCTATTCGGAGTATCTTCAGTACGATCCGGAAAACCCTAAGTGGGAGGGACGTGACCGCTTCTTCCTTGATCCTGGACACATGGCGCCTATGCTTTACGCTCAGCTCGCACTGACAGGAAAATTCACTCTTGAGGAGCTTCAGCAGCTTCGTCAGTGGGGTTCGCCGACTCCTGGCCATCCGGAGGTTGACGTGATGCGCGGCATCGAGAACACCTCAGGCCCTCTCGGTCAGGGACATGTCTTTGCAGTGGGAGCGGCGATTGCGGCAAAATTCCTTGCAGAGCGCACAGGAAACCCTACATTCGCGAAAGAGACAATCTATGCATATATCTCTGACGGAGGTATCCAGGAGGAGATCTCGCAGGGCGCAGGACGCGTGGCGGGAACTCTCGGACTCGGCAACCTTGTGATGTTCTATGATTCGAACGACATACAGCTCTCTACAGAGTGCTCAGACGTAATAGATGAGGACACAGCGATGAAGTACCGTGCCTGGGGATGGCATGTCATAACCATCAACGGAAACGACTGCTGCCAGATCCGACAGGCTCTCGATGAGGCAAAGACGATTACTGACCGTCCTGTGCTCATCATCGGAAAGTGCGTGATGGGAAAGGGCGCAAGACAGGCGGATAATTCATCATATGAGCGCAACTGCAAGACTCACGGAGCTCCTCTCGGAGGTGATGCATTCAGAAATACAATCATCAATCTCGGCGGAAATCCGGATGAGCCGTTTGCCATCAGTGCGGAGGTCAAGGAGCTTTATGCAAAGCGCGAGGCAGAGCTCAAGGCCATCGTGGCGGAGCGCCATGCGGAGGAGGCTGCCTGGGCAGCTGCCAATCCTGAGAAGGCAGCGCAGCAGGCTGCATGGTTCAGCGGCGCGGCTCCGAAGGTAGACTGGAGCAAGGTGCAGCAGAAGCCGGGTGATGCGACAAGAAACGCATCAGCTGCGGTTCTCGGACAGCTCGCAGAGCAGGTTCCGAACATGATCTGCGCGTCTGCAGACCTTTCAAACTCAGACAAGACTGACGGCTTCCTCAAGAAGACCACGGCATTCGTGAAGGGTGACTTCAGTGGTGCATTCTTCCAGGCAGGTGTTGCAGAGCTTACCATGGCATGCATATGCATAGGTATGACTCTCCATGGCGGTGTGATCGCGGCTTGCGGAACATTCTTCGTATTCTCAGACTATATGAAGCCTGCAGTCCGCATGGCAGCCCTTATGGAACTCCCTGTTAAGTTCATATGGACACACGATGCGTTCAGAGTGGGCGAGGACGGACCTACACATGAGCCTGTAGAACACGAGGCTCAGATCCGCCTGATGGAGAAGCTGAAGAACCACAGCGGAAAGAACTCGATGCTTGTTCTTCGTCCTGCAGACGCAGAGGAGACTACTGTGTGCTGGAAGATGGCAATGGAGAATACAGACTCTCCGACAGGTCTCATCTTCTCTCGTCAGAACATCGAGATGCTTCCGGATGGAACAGAATATGCAGAGGCAGAGAAAGGTGCATACATCGTAGGCGGAGCAGATGAGAATCCTGACGTGATCCTCGTGGCTTCAGGTTCTGAGGTGTCTACACTCGCTGCAGGAGCAAAGCTTCTCCGTGAGGACGGCGTGAAGATCCGCATCGTCAGCTGCCCTTCAGAGGGCCTCTTCCGCAGCCAGAGCAAAGAGTATCAGGAAAGCATACTTCCTGCAGGAGCGAAGATCTTCGGTCTGACAGCCGGCCTTCCTGTAAACCTTCAGGGTCTTGTGGGCTGCAACGGCAAGGTATTCGGACTCGAGAGCTTCGGCTTCTCAGCTCCATATAAGGTGCTTGACGAGAAGCTTGGCTTCACAGCCATGAATGTATACAATCAGGTGAAGGCAATGCTATAGTCTTCACGATATCTGCACGACAATGAAAATAAGAAACATTCTTCTGACCTGCCTCGCGGCTGCATCTCTCTTGCTTACGTCATGTGAGCCGGAGGAACAGCCCGGAGGCGGCAAGAAGCCGGTGACACCGGGAACGGACCCCGGAACTACTCCTGGCACCAGGCCCGAAGATCCATATGCAGATTTGAGCATTTATGGACCGTTGAAGTCATATGTTGACCGTGAGGCATATCCGTCATTCATCCTTGGAGTTGCGATAGAGGGCGATTCCAAGCTGTATGATCTTGCCGGACAGAATTTCGACGAGATGACTGCAGGCAATGCCATGAAGCATTCTTCTGTAGTCAAGAGCAACGGAACTATGGATTTCACCGGAGTACGCAATTTCCTGGCCGCCGCCCATGCAAGAGGAATAACCGTGTACGGTCACACCCTCGCATGGCACTCTCAGCAGCAGAACACATACCTTAACAGTCTCATTCAGGACAAGATGATCGAGCTTCCTGAGTCAACGGGCGAGGCCGTGCTCCTTGAGGCTGACTTCAATGATGGCAGACATCCGTTCAACGGCTGGGGCAACGGTTCTGCCCTTACCGTTTCGGACGGCGCCTTCAAGGCGACGAATCCGTCGGCGATGCAGCAGTGGGAGGTGCAGTTCGCCCATGATTTTTCACGTGCGTTCATCAGCGGAGAGGAATATAAGTTGAAGTTCCGTATCAAGGGATCAGGCAGCGGAAAGCTGGGAGCAGGGTTCCAGATCGTTGACGGCTATAAGTCAGCGGGGGACTTCCCTGAGGTTCAGTTCGGTACGGACTGGAAGGATGTCGAGATCACATGCAAGTGCAATGCTGCAGGAGCCACAAGGCTTGTTTTCAGCTATGGAGCATTTGCCGGAGACATCTATATCGATGATTTTGCATTCATACAGCCTGATGTGAGCTATGAGATAATATCTCTGACTCCTGAAGAAAAGAAGCAGGTCCTGACCGATGAAATGGGCAGATGGATTGCAGGAATGATGGAGGTTACTGCGACAAAGGTGTCTGCATGGGATGTAGTCAATGAGGCTATTTCGGGTTCTGATTACGACCGTGACGGATATTATGACCTCCAGTCCGCTCAGTGGGGAGATGCGAACTGCTTCTACTGGCAGGACTATCTCGGTTCTGAGGATTATGTCCGCATCGCGATTGCGCATGCACGCAAATATTATGAGCAGTTTGGCGGAACCAAGCCGTTGAAGCTCTTCATCAACGACTACAACCTCGAATCAGACTGGGACGACAACAAGAAGCTCAAGAGCCTCATACACTGGATCGGGATCTGGGAGTCAGACGGAGTCACGAAAGTGGACGGCATCGGCACGCAGATGCATATTTCATATTATGAAAACCCTACAACTCAGGCCAAGAAGAAGGAGCATGTCGTGAAGATGCTTCAGCTGATGGCAAATACGGGCAAGCTTGTAAAGATCTCTGAGCTTGACATGGGATATGTAAACAACGCTGGTGAAACTCTCAAGACAGCTCAACTGACGGCAAGACAGCACAAGTCAATGGCTGATTACTATGAATTCATCGTCAGGAAGTATTTTGAGATCGTGCCGCCGGAGCAGCAGTATGGCATAACTCAGTGGTGCCCGCTTGACAGCCCGGACAACAGTTTCTGGAGAGCCGGAGAGCCGGTCGGTCTGTGGGACCTCAACTATAACCGCAAATATGCTTACGCCGGTTTTGCCAACGGTCTGATGGGCGAATAGTAAATAACTCGATATGAAGAAAACAGTTCTGTCAGCGTTGCTGATGCTTGCGGTGATGTCGCTTGACGCCCAGCACAGTTCGCTTAGGACATATGGGGATGCCGTCCAGCTTATGGTGGACGGCAATCCTTTCATTGTGCTGGGAGGTGAACTGGGAAACTCCTCGGCATCGTGTGCCGAAGATATCGAATCCAATTTCTCCAAACTGCACGAGATGGGACTGAATACTGTTCTTGTGCCGGCGTACTGGGACCTTCTGGAGCCGGTTGAGGGACAGTTTGACTTTTCGCTCACGGACAAGGTGCTGGAGGAGGCGAGAAAGAATGACCTCAAGGTGGTTTTCCTGTGGTTCGGGGCGTGGAAGAACTCAATGAGCTGTTATGCTCCTCTGTGGTTCAAGCAGGATTACAAGAAGTATCCACGTGCTTATACGGCAGATGGAAAGCCTCTTGAGATTGCAAGTGCCTTTTCGGAGAATGTCTTCAATGCAGATAATGCTGCATTCAAGGCATGGCTTGGGCATATAGCTGACACCGACAGGGATCATGGCACTGTGATCATGGTCCAGATAGAGAACGAAATCGGCATGCTGGAGGATGCGAGAGACCATTCGAAGGTGGCTGACAGATATTTTAAAGCTCCTGTGCCAGAGGAACTTATGTCCTATCTGCAAGCACATAAGGATGCGTTGCATCCATATATGTCAGAGAGGTGGGCGGCAAACGGCAACAAGGCCAAAGGCACATGGACGGAAGTGTTCGGTGACGACATCTATACCGATGAAATATTCATGGCATGGTTCTATGCCAGGTATGTTGAGAAGATGGCTCAGTCTGCACGTGAAATCTATGACGTCCCTCTTTTTGTCAATGCGGCGATGAACAGCCGCGGCCGCATGCCGGGCGAGTATCCGTCTGCCGGTCCGCTTGCACATCTGATAGACATATGGCATGCAGGCGCTCCGTCGATAGATTTCATCTCTCCTGACATTTACGACAACGGATTCAAGGATTGGGTCGCAAAATATCACCTCCATAATAATCCTCTCTTCATTCCTGAAACCCGCCATATGCAGAATAACGGCGTGCGCGCTTTCTATGTACTTGGTGAGCATGATGCGATAGGAATCAGCCCGTTTGCCATAGAGGACGGTTCTGCGGAGCAGGGGACACCTTTTGTCGAGGGATATGAAAAGCTCCGCGAGATGATGCCTCTCATTACGAAGTGGCAGGGCCAGGACCGCATGTGGGGTCTGCTCTTCGATCAGCAGGATAAGGAAAGGGTGATCAGGGACGGGGATCTGGTAATGACATGCCGTCACAATTTCACGCTTCCGTGGGATCCTCGTGCCACGGACGGATCCGAGTGGCCGGAAGGAGGTGGAATCATCATCCGCCTGAATGACTATGAATATGTAGTGGCCGGCAATGGAATTGTCGTGGAGTTCAAGACAGCTTCAGAAATGCAGAACTCAGACCAGGCGCAAGCCCTTGGCGAGGATGGTTTTGCCGCCTCCGGAGCATCTGGGAACGGACAGCCTGCAGCCAAGCCTGCAGCCCGGAATGCGTACAGCCGCTGCGGCATAGGTTCAGTAGATGAAGTGTCTGTTCTTCCTGACGGGTCTTTCCGCTACATCCGTCGTCTGAACGGCGACCAGGACCATCAGGGACGTCACGTCCGTATCTCGGTCGGCGATTATAAGGTACTCCACGTCAAACTCTACGAATACAGATAGTCTTTTAGCACGATAGTTGACATTTCGAAGCACTGATTAAATTATTAGTGTTATGAAACGTCATTTTGAAAACCTGACAAACAAGGTCAGCCGTGCGATAAAGCATTGGTGGCTCCTGATGCTAGCAGGTCTGCTGTGCGTCGCAATGGGCATCGTGGTATTCGTATTTCCTCTTGAAAGTTATGTCACTCTGGCAATCCTTTTCGGTGTGCTTATGCTCGCCGTTGGTGCAGCTCAACTGATAATTGCCTCATCCAGCGGCAATTATCTCGCCATGAGGGGGTATATGATTGTCGGCGGAGTACTGGACCTAATCCTCGGAATCTTCCTTTGCATCTATCCTTATGTCACCCTGATGGTGCTTCCTATAATGATGGGAATATGGATGATGTATCACAGTTTCATGATCATAGCATTCGGCGGTGACATGGAAACCTTCAAGCTTGGCGGAAGCGGTCTTGTGATTGCCGGCGGAATCCTTCTTCTCCTGCTTTCGATCCTGGTTCTTGTCAACCCTCTTGGAGCAGGTGTGACGACGGTCGTGGTAATAGCAGGAATAGGCCTGCTCGTGTTCGGAGGCCTTCTCTGCGCCCTTTCACTTAAGATGAAGGATATTGACAAGGAACTGAATCTATAGGATATACAGACCCACAATCGACTTCGCAGGCATCTTGACGACGATCTTTCCGTCCTTGACCTTGAAGTCCTTGAATTCGACAGGCTTGACTTCGTCAGGTCTGTCGAAGTCGTTATGAGCCTGGATGGTCTCTGCTGTCAGAATCTCTCCTGTGATTCGAGGCTTGGCATTGCCGGCAAGGTCGATGGTGACAGTTGCGGCTTCGTCAAGACTAACGTTTGTCAGTGTGACATGGATTGCACCTTCGGCATTGCGTGACGCTGTCGCGTCAACGTATGGGCACTGACGGCCGTTTCCGTCTGTGAACTTCTCCGCATCGCATGCAGATGGGAGATATAATGCATCCTGATGAACATTATACATCCTGAATACGTGGTATGTAGGGGTCAGGACCATCTTGTCGCCACGTGTGAGGACCATAGACTGAAGCACGTTTGCAATCTGTGCGATGTTTGTCATCTTGAGCCTCTCGGTGTATTTGTGGAAGATGTTGAGGCTCAGCGCTGCAACCATCGCGTCGCGCATTGAGTTCTGCTGGTAGAGGTGTCCCGGATTGGTGCCCGGCTCTACATCGAACCATGTGCCCCACTCGTCAAGCAGGAGATCCACCTTCTTTTCCGGATCATATTTGTCCATGATCGCGATATGCTTCACGATCACAGGCTCGACCTCGACCGCCTTGCCGAGAGTATTGTAGTATTCCTCTTCGTTGAACTCGGTTGCCGAACCCTTGCTGCCGTTCCATCCCTTTACGGTATAGTAGTGCAGCGAAACGCCGTGCATCCTGCTTCCGATGTTCTTCATCAGGACTTCAGTCCAGTTATAGTCATAGTCAGACGCGCCGCTGGCAACCTTGTAAAGCCTGTTTCCGCTGTAGTCGCGGCAATAGGTCTGGTAGCGGTTATACAGATGTGAATAATACTCCGGAACCATGTTTCCTCCGCATCCCCAGCTTTCGTTGCCGACTCCCAGGAACTTCACCTTCCACGGCTCCTTGCGGCCGTTTTCTGCCCTGAGCCTTGCCATAGGGCCGTCAGCTGCGGTCATGTACTCGACCCATTTGGCGAGTTCCTCGACGGTGCCCGAACCAACGTTTCCGCTGATGTAAGGCTCGCAGCCGATCATCTCGCAGAGGTTGAGGAACTCGTGTGTTCCGAATGAGTTGTCCTCAACGGTTCCTCCCCAGTTGCTGTTGACCATCCTCGGCCTGTCCTCGCGAGGACCGATGCCGTCTCTCCAGTGATATTCGTCAGCGAAGCATCCTCCCGGCCATCTCATTACCGGCACCTTCAGCTCCTTCAGTGCCTGAAGCACGTCGCATCGGTATCCGTCTACATTAGGGATCTCGGACTCGGGACCTACCCAGAGACCGCCGTAGATGCATGAGCCCAGATGCTCGGCAAACTGTCCGTAGATTTCCTTTGGAATTACCTGCCCGTTTTCCGGTGCAGTGTCGATCTTGACTTCAACTTTCATCTGTGCTGAGGCAAACGGGTAGAGTGCCAGCGCCATAATGGCGGTGAGGATTGCGCGTTTCATGTCTGTAGTTTTAGTGTTTTGGTTTCGTAAATATAGACAAATGTATCGAAAGTGAAATAAAATATGATTAAATTTGTAGATTGATAACTGATAACCAAACCCTATATGAAGACAAGAATCCTTTCTCTTCTTTTTGCCGCTTTCGTGCTTGCTTCGTGTACAGGCGCCTACAGGCAGAACGAGTTCGGAGTGACCGTGAAAGTCCAGGAACCGACAGAAGGCGGTCCACGCCTTGTCAGGCTTGAAGTGCTTGGCGACAAGCTCATCCATGTGTCAGCTACCCCTGACAGGAAGTTCGCTGACCCTCAGAGTCTGATCATAGTGCCGCAGACCGGCGCAACGGAGTTTGCCGTATGCGAAGATGAAGGCGTGGTTTCTGTGAGTACGGAGTCAATCGTTGCAAGTGTGAACGTGGCCACCGGAGAAGTGTGGTTCACTGATATTGAAGGCAATCCGATCCTGGCGGAGCAGGCCGGTGGCGGAAAGACTTTCGAGCCGATAGAAGTGGAAGGAACCAAGGGGTATTCGTTCCGTCAGGTGTTCGAGTCTCCTGAAGATGAGGCGTTCTACGGCCTCGGACAGCATCAGGCAGACGAGTTCAACTATAAGGGAAAGAACGAGGAACTCTTCCAGTACAATACAAAGGTATCTGTGCCGTTCATCGTTTCCAACAAGGGATATGGCGTTCTGATGGACAGCTATTCGATGATGCGTTTCGGAAATCCTGCCGATTACAAGCAGCTGGGAGATGTGTTCAAGCTCTATGACGCGCAGGGCAAGGAAGGCTGTCTCGCAGGTACATATGTCCCTGAAAACGGCCAGACCATAGTCCGTGACGAACCTAAGCTCTATTTCGAGTATCTCATCGAGCCGAAGATGGAGAAGGTGGTGAACCTTCCGGAGGATTTCGTGTTCTTCAATTCGAATGTCACATATGAGGGCTCTCTTGAGGCTGCTCAGACTGGTGATTATCAGTTTATTCTTTATTATGCCGGATATACGACAGTCAAAGTGGGCGGCGAGACCGTCGTTCCTGAAAGGTGGCGTACGGCGTGGAATCCGAATGCATACAAGTTCACTGTCCATCTTGAGGCAGGTGTAAAGACTCCGATAAAGGTTGAGTGGAAGCCTGACGGGTGGGTGTCATACTGCGGACTCCGTGTATATGATGTGGTGGATCCTGTACAGCAGGCGAAGCATCAGTGGTGGAGCGAGATGACAAAGCAGATGGACTGGTATTTCATCGCCGGTGACGATATGGACGAGGTCATCAGCGGATACAGGACACTGACAGGAAAGGCGCCGATCATGCCTAAATGGGCGATGGGATACTGGCAGAGCCGTGAGCGATACAAGACATCGACCGAGATGATCGAGGCTCTCGAGGGCTTCCGTCAGAGGAATATTCCTATAGATAATATCGTGATGGACTGGAGCCACTGGAGAGAGGAAGACTGGGGCGGACACGAGTTCGATCCTGCACGTTTCCCTGATCCGAAGGCAATGGTAGACTCCATCCATGACCTGAACGGCCGCATGATGATTTCAGTATGGCCGAAGTTCTATGTGGAGACAGAGCACTACAAGGAGTTCGATGAAAAGGGATGGATGTATACAAAGGCATATGAGGACGGAGTCCGCGACTGGATCGGCAAGGGATATCTCTATGGCTTCTATGATGCTTATGCTCCGGAGGCTCGTGAACTCTTCTGGAATCAGATGTATGAGCATTATTATCCTCTCGGCATAGACGCATGGTGGATGGATGCTTCCGAGCCTAACATCCGCGACTGCACAAACATGGAATATCGCAAGGCCCTCTGCGGCCCGACAGCCCTCGGATCGTCGACCGAGTTCTTCAATGCATATGCGCTTGTGAATGCTGATGCAATCTATAACGGACAGAGGGGCGTTGACCCTGACAAGCGAGTGTTCCTGCTTACCAGAAGCGGTTTTGCAGGCCTTCAGAGATATTCTACAGCAACCTGGAGCGGTGACATCGCGACACGCTGGGAGGATATGAAGGCCCAGATTTCAGCAGGTCTGAACTTCGCTGTCAGCGGCATTCCATACTGGACAATGGACATCGGAGGCTTCTGCGTGGAGAATCGTTATGTTGCAGCTCAGCAGGAGTGGGAGAGGACCGGCAAGGAGAACGCCGACTACAAGGAGTGGCGTGAACTCAACACCCGTTGGTTCCAGTTCGGAGCCTTCTGCCCGCTGTATCGCGCGCATGGCCAGTTCCCGTTCCGCGAGCCATGGGAAATCGCTCCTGAGGGACATCCGGCATATGAGTCTATAGTATACTACACAAAGCTCCGCTACCGCCTGATGCCATATATCTACTCTCTCGCAGGCATGACATACTTCAAGGACTATACGATCATGCGTCCTCTCGTGATGGACTTCATGGCTGATGCCAATGTCCTGAATGTCAGCGATACTTACATGTTCGGTCCGGCATTCATGGCCGCTCCTGTATACGAATACGGCGCCCGCACACGCGACATCTACTTCCCGGAATGCGAGGGATGGTATGACTTCTATACAGGCGGGTATCAGGAAGGTGGCGTGCGCAGGACTGTTGCTGCTCCATACGGCAGGATGCCTCTATATGTGCGTGCCGGTTCAATCGTTCCGTTCGGTCCTGACATGCAGTGGTCTGATGAGAAGCCTGCCGATGTGATCGATCTCTATGTTTATCAGGGAGCAGACGGTTCGTTCACCCTTTATGAGGACGAGAATGTCAACTATAACTATGAGAAGGGAGCATATGCAATGATCGACTTCACTTATGACGACAGCATGAGACTGCTTTCTATCGGAGAATACAAGGGAGAGTTCCCTGGAAGGCTCGAGGAGAGGACATTCAATGTCATTCCGGTTTCCAAGGACGGAATCGGCAAGGCCAAGACTGTGAAGTACAACGGTCTGGCAATGAAGGTTGTACTGTAATGATAAGACTATGAAAAGATATTTGATCGCAGGCGCCTGCGCCTTTCTTGCAATGACATCATGTGCTTCAGGTGATGATATGCCGACAACTGTCGGAAATCCGTATCTTCCTTTATGGGAGCATATTCCTGACGGTGAGCCTTATGTGTTCGAGGATCCGGACCAGCCGGGAAAATACAGAGTATACATATATGGTTCCCATGACACCCGCATTACCGATTACTGCGGACGTGAACTGGTTGTGTGGTCTGCAGATGTAGACAACCTGAACGAATGGAGATACGACGGAGAGATCCTGCGTGTGAGTCATAATGCAGAGGGCGAACCGGTTGACGCTCAAGGACTTTCAGATGTCCTTTTCGCACCGGACGTAGCTGTGAAGACAGAGCCGGACGGTAGCAGGATGTATTATCTGTACCCTAACGATCAGGTGGGCGGACGCCAGAACCTGATTGCCAGGAGCCCGAGGCCGGACGGCCCTTTCGAGGTATGCAACTGGAGCAAGGACAATCCAGATATGACGGAGGGCGTGCTGGGATTTGATCCGGCTGTCTTTGTCGATGACGACGGAAGAGTATATGGATATTGGGGCTTTCAGCGCTCTTATGCGGCGGAGCTTGATCCTGAGACCATGTGTACGGTGAAGCCGGGCACTCAGATCATAGAGGACATGGTTCCGGGAGGACAGGAAGATGATACTTTCCGTTTCTTCGAAGCCTCTTCCATCCGCAAGATCAAGGACAAGTATGTCTTTGTATACAGCCGCTGGACTAATGACGGCGAATTCGGTCTTCCGGTGACAAACTATACTCTGGCTTATGCCTACAGCGACAATCCGCTCGGCCCATGGACCTACGGTGGCACCATCATAGACGGAAGAGCTCGCGAAATTGATGAGGATGGAAAGGTGATACCTTCTGCGACAGCAACAGGAAACACTCATGGAAGCATCTGCGAGATAGGTGGTCAGTGGTATGTGTTCTATCACAGACAGACCGGACTTGACGAGTTTGCCCGTCAGGCTATGGTGGCTCCGATAACAGTTGAAGTCCAGGAAGGAAAGGGAGGCAAAGTCTTGATCTCCGAGGGAGAATATGACTCTCAGGGATTTGCGGTTGACGGTCTGAATCCTCTTGAAGTGCATTCTGCAGGTATCGCATGCTGGTACACTGGCACAAAGCCACAGCAGCATGCATGGCCTAACAAGACATTCTTCGGGTCATATGTGGCATCCGGATATGGTACAGAGGATAAGTTCGAGGCTCCTTACGCGATAAGGAACAACACCAATCCTGTGGTGAATAACACTTCCGGCTCGATCGTGGGATACAAGTATTTCAACTTCACCTCGACCCATGGGCGCAGGAATCTTCGTCTTGTTCTTGATCTTATTCCGGAGGGTGTGGACGGCAAGATTACTGTCATGGCTGACAGGCCTTGGACATCACAGGGCGGTATTGTGCTTGGAGAGCTTGAAATCAAGGCGGATATGCCACAGGTTCCGACAGAACTGAGCGTCAAGATTCCTGAAGCGGCAGGTCTTACTGGCAAGCATGCAATCTTCCTGAAGTTCGAGTCTGACATTCCGGATACATCGATCTGTGTGCTTAATACGTTGAAGTTTAAGTAAGGTTGTATCAAATTGTCCATATAAATGCAACAAAACTGCTCTTCGCAAAGAATAGTTCTGTTTAATTTTGCGGGCATAAAGGTATAATTGTTTCATTACTATGGAAAAGACCTGGAGATGGTTCGGAAAGAATGATAAGATCACTCTTTCCATGTTGAGGCAGATCGGAGTGGAGGGCATAGTCACAGCTCTTCACGACGTGCCTAACGGAGAAGTTTGGACCCGTGAAAGGATACGCGACCTTCGCGAATACATTGAGGGTTATGGAATGCGCTGGTCTGTGGTTGAGAGTCTTCCTGTATGTGAAAGCATCAAATATGGCGGACCTGACCGCGATGTTCTTATCGAGAATTATAAGCAGAGCCTTCGCAATCTTTCCGCAGAGGGCATACATACGATATGCTACAATTTCATGCCGGTGCTTGACTGGGCCCGCACAGACCTTGAACATCCCAATCCGAACGGCACGACCAACCTGTATTTTTCATACAGCGAGTTCGCATATTTTGACATATATATAGTAGGACGCGAGGGAGCCCGCGAGGAATGGGCGTCTTTCAAGGTTCCGGGAATCCCGGCAGAAAGGGATATCCTTGCGGAAGTCGACGCGCTTCGTGAGAAGATGACCCCGGAAGGAGAGCATAAGCTCGTGGAGAACATCATAGTCAAGACCCAGGGCTTCGTAAGCGGTAACATCCGTGAGGATGACGAGCATCCGATAGAGCTGTTCCGCCAGCTTCTGTCGCTTTATGACGGCATTACGAAGGATCAGCTGAGAGAAAACATGCGATATTTCCTCTCGGCGATAATGCCTGTGTGCGAAGAGTGCGGCATGAACATGTGCGTGCATCCGGACGACCCTCCGTTCCCTGTCCTCGGACTTCCACGTATCGTGACCTCGGATGAGGACATAGAGTGGTTCCTCGGAGCAGTGGACAATCCTCACAACGGTCTGACATTCTGTGCCGGATCGCTTTCTGCCGGAGCCCACAATGATGTCGTTGAAATGGCCCGCAAATATGCCTCAAGGACACATTTTGTTCATTTGAGGTCATGCCATATATTTGAGAATGGGGACTTTACTGAGGCGAGCCATCTTGGCGGCCGCGCAGACATTGTGGAGCTTGTACGCATATTCGAGCAGGCAAATCCTGATCTTCCGATGCGAGTCGACCATGGAATGACCATGCTTGACGATGCGTCCAAGGGATATAATGCAGGATATTCCTTCCTCGGAAGAATGTTCGCGATGGGCCAGGTGCAGGGCATCATGGCCGCTGTAGACAAGGAATTAGGAATTAAATATAAAATCACAGGATTCTATGAATAAGCTTTTTGACATTACAGGCAACGTGACGGTAATCACCGGAGGTACAGGGGTGCTTGGCCGTACAATTGCGAAATATCTGGCGCTTGAGGGAGCCAAGGTCATTATTCTCGGCCGCAAGGAGGATGTAGGAAACAAGATAGCAGAGGATATCTGCGCGGCAGGGGGATCATGCGAATTCATGAAGACAGATGTGATGGATGCAGAGGTCGTGAAGAAGAATTGTCAGGACATATTGGCAAAATATGGTCGTATCGACACACTTCTCAATGCGGCCGGTGGCAATATGCCGGGCGCGACCATTCCGCCTGACAAGAACATCTTCGACCTTGATGTGGATCAGTTCCAGACTGTCCTGAACCTCAATCTGACAGGCACTGTGATACCGACTCAGGTATTCCTTGAGCCTATGGTGCGTCAGGGCAAGGGCTCGATCATCAATTTCTCATCGATGGCGGCGTTCCGTCCTATGACACGCGTGGCAGGTTATGCGGCAGCGAAGGCCGGCATCTCCAACTTCACGGCATTCATGGCGACAGAATGCGCGAAGAAGTTCGGTGAGGGCATCAGGGTGAATGCCATAGCTCCTGGATTCTTCATTACAGAGCAGAACCGTTCCCTCCTGACCAACCCTGACGGCACATACACCCAGCGCGGTCAGGATGTGATCCGTCAGACTCCGTTCGGACGCATGGGTGACCCGGAAGAGCTCTGCGGCACAATCCATTATCTGATGTCTGACGCATCAAAGTTTGTGACAGGTACTGTCGCTGTCGTAGACGGCGGCTTCAACGCATTTGCAATGTAAAGGGTATATGAATAAGGTGTACCGATGGGCCCTTACGGCTCTTTTGGCAATATTGTCATGCGGATGTGGGAAGGTAGGTGATGTGCGCGTGAGAGAGGATTTCAACGATGACTGGAAATTCTGTCTCGGAGACATTGCCGGGGCGGAGGACCCTGCATTTGACGACAGCGGATGGCGTGAACTCGAATTGCCTCATGACTGGGCCGTCGAGGGTGACTTCAGCATAGAGAATCCGTCAGGGACGGGCGGTGGCGCACTTCCTGGCGGGATCGGATGGTACAGGAAGACTTTCAATGCTCCGGCAGCAGATTCTGCAAAGGTGTGGAGACTGGAATTCGATGGAGTATATATGAATTCCGAGGTGTTCGTCAACGGTGTGTCGCTCGGCGTGCGCCCGTATGGCTATATATCCTTCGGCTATGACATCTCCAAATATCTTCATTGGGGAGAGGAGAATGTCGTTGCTGTCAGGGTAGACAATGCCGAACAGCCGAATTCACGCTGGTATTCAGGATGCGGAATATATCGCAACGTATGGATGCAGAAGACCGGCCGGACTCGCGTGGCGCCTTACGGTGTGTACGTCATCCCGAAGATGACATACCTTCCCGATCCGAAAACCGGTGGCATGGGTTCGCTGCATGAAGGATTCTTCTTCGTTCAGACGGATGTTATCGCTGATGATGTTGAGGAATTGAGGCTGAGACATACAGCCATCGACGGAAACGGAAGGGAAGCGGGCATGGTTGAGGAAGTTCTCGGAGTCAAGGAGATAGGTGAAACCGAGTTGATGGTGAGAATATCGGAGCCTCATCTGTGGAGTGTGGATGATCCGTATCTGTATACCTTGGTTACCGAGCTCGAAACTCTTGACGGTGAACTTCTTGACAGGGTAGAGACCAGGACAGGTCTCAGACATTTCTTCTTCAGTCCGGAAGAGGGCTTTTCCCTGAACAACGAGCCTTTGGACATCAATGGCGTATGCATGCATCATGATCTGGGATGCCTTGGAGCTGCCGTAAACAGACATGCGATCCGCCGTCAGCTGGAAATCCTCAAGGGAATGGGATGCAACGGCATCAGGACTGCACATAATCCTCCCGCTCCGGAACTTCTGGACTTATGTGACGAGATGGGTTTCATCGTCCAGGATGAGGCTTTCGACATGTGGAGGAAGAAGAAGACCGTTCACGATTATTCGAGATATTTCAACGAATGGCACGAGCGTGACCTGGAAGACTTCATCAAAAGAGACAGGAACCATCCGTCAATCATCATGTGGAGCATAGGAAACGAAGTGCTTGAGCAGTGGTCTCATGCAGATGCGGATACATTGAGTCTGGCGGAGGCCAATCTGATCCTCAATTTCGGGCATTCCGCAGACATGCTTGCCAGGAATGACGGAAACAAGACAGTCAATTCGCTCCTGACAGAAAAGCTTGCGGATATCGTGCGTCAGAATGATGAGACAAGGCCTGTCACTGCCGGATGCAATGAGCCTGCTCCAGGCAATCATCTTTTCCGCAGCGGCGCGCTTGCCATCATAGGTTTCAATTATCACAATCATAATATCCCTGATGTTCCGAAGAACTTCCCGGGAAAGCCTTTCATAATCACGGAAAGCAATTCGGCCTTGATGACGCGCGGATATTATCGCATGCCGAGCGATCAGATGTTCATCTGGCCGGAGCGCTGGGACATACCGTTCCATGATGACTCTTTTGCCTGCTCTTCATATGAAAACTGTCACGTGCCGTGGGGTAACACCCACGAAGAGACTATAAAACTGGTGCGTGACAATGAATTCGTATGCGGACAGTACATATGGACCGGCTTTGACTATATAGGCGAGCCTACTCCATATGGATGGCCTGCACGCAGCTCGTTCTTCGGTATTGTCGATCTGGCAGGTTTCCCTAAAGATGTGTATTATCTCTATCAGTCGGAATGGACCGACAAGGATGTCCTTCACCTTTTCCCGCATTGGAACTGGGAGAAAGGACAGGAGGTGGACATGTGGTGCTATTACAACAACGCAGATGAGGTGGAACTCTTCGTGAACGGGGTGTCACAGGGAGTCCGTTCGAAGACGGAAGACTGCCTGCACACTGTGTGGAGAACTGTTTTTGAGCCGGGAACTGTTGAAGTCATCGCCAGAAAAGATGGCAGTGAGGTCAGGAGAAAGACGATAAAGACAGCAGGAGAGCCAGCTGCGATACGTATGTCCAGGGCGCAGTATGGCAAATCCGCAGAGGATGATGCCTTATGCTTTGTGACCGTCGAGATCGTTGATGCCGATGGAAACCTTTGTCCGAATGCAGATAATCTGGTGACTTTCGAGGCGGACGGACCGGCGTTCATTGCCGGAGTCGACAACGGCAATCCCGTATCTATGGAGCGTTTCAAGGATAACAAGAGGAAGGTCTTCCATGGGAAATGTCTTGTAGTGCTCCAGGCGGACAAGTCCGGCAAGACCAGGCTTACTGCAAAGTCCGACGGACTTGCTTCGGAAAGCATTTCATTTGTTGCGAGATAGATATATGACCAATGTCCAGACAAACTCAGCCATCTCGGTCGACTGCGTGATTTTCGGTTTCGACGGGAAGAACCTCAAGGCTCTGCTGGTGAGGCGAAGGACTGCTGACCCTCTTTATGATGATGGTGAGCAGAAACTGCCCGGGGCCATGATCCGGGAGAACGAGACTCTGCCTGAAGCTGCTTCCAGAGTGCTGGAAGGGGCAACAGGACTCACTGGACTATATCTCAAGCAGACATCTATCTTTTCTGACCCTGACAGGGTTGATGCCGATGAATTGAAATGGATATGTCAGTATCATGGCATCAATACCGACCGTGTCGTGACAGTCGGGTACTATGCTCTTGTAAAGCTTGACAAGGGACTGTCGCTTTATACCAGCCGCAAAGGCGCGACCTGGGTCAATGTGGATGAGATCCACAATCTGATAATGGATCATATGGACATACTGTCCGATGCGCTGTCAGCTTTGCAGAAAGACATATTATGGTCTCCGATCGCTTTTCAGATGCTTCCGAAGAAGTTCACCATCAGGCAGTTGCAGAATCTGCTCGAAGCAGTCTTCGGCATAGAGATAGACAACAGAAATTTCCGGAAGAAGATATTTACCACCGGCATTCTCCAGGAAACTGACGAAATGGAGTGTAATGTCAATCACAAGCCGGCCCGTCTCTATACGCTCAACAAGTCTGCATTCGGCCGCAAGGAGCTTGCACCGAAGCTTAATTTTGTGGCCTCATGGCTGTAGTTATAGTAATTTTTCTTGCTGGTTGTGTGTTTGTAAGTAATTGTGTGTCATTATTATGATATAATACTTAGCGTATTTTCGGTACAAACTGATAGAATGAATGCATTCTTCTATTAAATTTGCATAGATAATAACACTAAAACTAATAATATGTATCTCTTAGGTTACGATATCGGAAGTTCGTCAGTCAAGGCGAGTCTCGTGGATGCCCAGAGCGGCAAATGTGTAGCATCTGCATTCTATCCTAAGTCGGAAGCGGCGATCATTGCCGTAAAGCCGGGCTGGGCGGAGCAGGAGCCTGCTTCATGGTGGGAAAACCTCAAGCTTGCGACAGCCGACATAATGGCATCTTCTGCAGTTTGTCCTGAGGACATAAAGGCAATAGGCATTTCATATCAGATGCACGGACTCGTGTGCGTGGACAAGGATAAGAATCCTCTCAGGCCTTCGATCATATGGTGTGACTCACGCGCCGTGCCTTACGGCCAGAAGGCGTTCGACGTCCTTGGCCATGAGCAGTGCCTGTCGCATCTTCTCAACTCTCCGGGCAACTTCACTGCGTCAAAGCTTGCATGGGTGAAGGAAAACGAGCCGGATCTATACTCAAAGATATATAAGATAATGCTCCCTGGAGACTTCATAGCAATGAAGCTCACAGGTGAGATATGCACAACGATATCAGGCCTCTCGGAGGGAATGATGTGGGACTTCTCCGAGTCGCGGACAGCGAAGATGCTTCTCGACTATTATGGCATTGACGAGTCTCTCATTCCTGAGATCCGCCCTACATTTGCGGAGCAGGGCAGAGTGAGTGCTGCGGCAGCTGCCGAGCTCGGTCTTGCAGAGGGTATACCTGTGACATACCGTGCTGGTGACCAGCCTAACAATGCATTGTCACTCAATGTGTTTAATCCGGGTGAGATTGCTTCTACGGCAGGTACTTCCGGTGTGGTATACGGTGTCCTCGGAGAAGTGAATTATGACCCTAAGTCACGTGTAAACACATTCGCGCATGTTAACCATACTCCTGAGCAGACACGACTCGGCGTCCTTCTCTGCATCAACGGAACAGGTATCCTGAACTCGTGGATGAAGAGGAATGTCGCTCCGGAAGGCATCTCATATGCTGAGATGAATGACCTTGCGGCGACTGCTCCTATAGGCAGTGCCGGCGTCAGCATCCTTCCGTTCGGAAACGGAGCGGAGCGTATGCTGGAAAACAGGGAAGTGGGCAGTTCTGTTCACGGAGTGAATTTCAATGTACACAATAAGGCGCATCTGCTTCGCGCAGACCAGGAGGGCATCGTATTCTCGTTCAAGTATGGAATCGAGGTCATGGAGCAGATGGGCATGAATGTCAATAAGATCCATGCCGGACATGCAAACATGTTCCTCAGCCCTATCTTCCGTGAGACCCTCGCCGGTGTGACTGGAGCGGTCATCGACCTCTATGATACCGACGGTTCTGTAGGAGCGGCAAAGGGCGCTGGCATCGGAGCGGGCATCTACAAGGACAACAGCGAGGCGTTCGCAACCCTCGAAAAGCTTGCTGTCATCGAACCTGCACGTCAGGACGAGTACACTCAGGCATATGAACTCTGGAAATCACGTATGTAATACTCAACAAAAACATAAAACTATGGCAACAAAAGAATTTTTCCCTGGAATCGGCAAGATCCAGTTTGAAGGCAAGGAGAGCAGAAACCCGATGGCTTTCCGTTATTATGATGCAAAGAAGGTAGTCCTCGGCAAGACTATGGCCGAGTGGCTCAAGTTCTCTATGGCATGGTGGCACACACTCTGCGCAGAGGGTGCTGACCAGTTCGGTGGCGGAACAAAGACTTTCCCTTGGAACGGCGCTGCATGTCCTGTACAGGCAGCAAAGGATAAGGTGGATGCAGGATTCGAGTTCATGCAGAAGATGGGCATCGAGTACTATTGCTTCCACGATGTAGACCTCGTAGACGAGGGTGCAGATGTTGAGGAGTATGAGGCTCGTCTCAAGGAAGTTGTGGCATACCTCAAGGAGAAGCAGGCTGAGACAGGCATCAAGCTTCTTTGGGGAACAGCAAACGTATTCGGCAACAAGCGTTATATGAACGGTGCCGCTACAAACCCTGACTTTGACGTTGTAGCACGCGCAGCAGTCCAGATCAAGAACGCAATCGACGCTACAATCGAGCTCGGCGGTACAAACTATGTGTTCTGGGGTGGCCGTGAGGGTTACATGAGCCTTCTCAATACAGACCAGAAGCGTGAGAAAGAGCACCTGGCAATGATGCTTACCCTCGCACGCGACTACGCACGTTCAAAGGGCTTTACCGGAACATTCCTCATCGAGCCTAAGCCAATGGAGCCTACCAAGCATCAGTATGATGTTGACACAGAGACTGTAATCGGATTCCTCAAGGCTCATGGTCTTGACAAGGACTTCAAGGTGAACATTGAGGTGAACCACGCAACTCTCGCAGGCCACACATTCGAGCACGAGCTCGCATGCGCAGTCGACGCAGGAATGCTCGGTTCTATCGACGCAAACCGCGGTGACTACCAGAACGGATGGGATACTGACCAGTTCCCGATCGACTCATTCGACCTCACTCAGGCGATGATGCAGATCATCCGCAACGGCGGTCTCGGAAACGGCGGTACAAACTTCGACGCTAAGACCCGTCGTAACTCTACTGACCTTGAGGACATCTTCATCGCTCACATTGCAGCAATGGATGCAATGGCACGTGCTCTCGAGAACGCAGCGGCTCTCCTCGAGGAGTCTCCGCTCTGCCAGATGGTGAAGGAGCGTTACGCAAGCTTCGATGCAGGTCTCGGAAAGAAGTTCGAGGACGGCGAGCTTACTCTTGAGGACGTTTACGCTTACGGTAAGGGAGTAAACGAGCCTAAGCAGACATCAGGCAAGCAGGAGCTCTACGAGGCTATATTGAACATGTACTGCTAGTCGTCATCCCCGGCTTGACTCAACGTCATCCCCGGCTTGACCGGGGATCTATAATCCATTGACAATGACAAATACAAATAATAAAGGCAGCAAGGGCTATCTCTTTTCGATAGTCCTTGTCGCCGTTATCGGAGGTCTGCTGTTCGGATACGATACAGCGGTCATTTCGGGTGCAGAGAAAGGCCTGCAGGCATTCTTCATGGGCGCAAAGGACTTTGTCTACACCGACTTCATGCACGGCATCACATCGTCCAGCGCTCTTATCGGATGCGTGATCGGTGCGGCGATTTCAGGAATATGCGCTTCAAGAATGGGTAGAAAGAAGTCCCTCATCATGGCGGGAGTCTTCTTCTTCCTGTCTGCATTGGGATCGTATGCTCCTGAATTCCTGTTCTTTGAGAAGGGTAATCCTTCATTCTCTCTCCTGATAGCATTCAACCTTTATCGCGTACTTGGCGGTGTGGGAGTCGGTCTGGCATCTGCAATCTGCCCGATGTATATTGCGGAGGTCGCTCCGAGCAACATGAGAGGAACTCTCGTATCCTGGAACCAGTTCGCGATCATCTTCGGACAGCTAGTTGTTTACTTCGTCAACTTCATGATCCTTGGAGACCACATCGCTCCCGTCATCCAGAAGATGGCGGAAGGCATCAACCAGATCATGAATCCTGCAGATGCGCAGTGGTGCATCGAGAAGGGATGGAGATATATGTTCGTGAGTGAGGCTGTCCCTGCGGGACTCTTCACAGTGCTTCTCTTCCTCGTTCCTGAGACTCCGCGCTATCTTGCGATGACAGGAAAGGACGAGCAGGCGCTCTGCATCCTTTCAAAGATCAATGGTCAGGACAAGGCTCAGTCCATACTTGCCGAGATCAAGGAGACCGTCGCAGAGAAGACCGAAAAGCTGTTTACATACGGCTGGCTTGTGATCTTCGTGGGCATAATGCTCAGCGTGTTCCAGCAGGCTGTCGGCATCAATGCTGTCCTTTACTTCGCGCCTCGCATATTCGAGTCGCTCGGCATGGGCAACCCTATGATGCAGACCGTCCTCATGGGTATAGTGAACATCACATTCACCCTCGTGGCAATCTTTACTGTGGAGAAATGGGGCCGCAAGCCTCTCCTCATCTGGGGTTCGCTCGGCATGGCTCTCGGAGCAGCAGGTGTGGCTGTGACCAGCGTTTCATCTGCCCTTCCACCGGTAGTGGCAGTTATCAGCATCATGGTATACAGCGCATCATTCATGTTCAGCTGGGGACCTATCTGCTGGGTGCTTATCTCTGAGATATTCCCTAACACCATCAGAGGCGCGGCAGTAGCCATTGCAGTGGCGTTCCAGTGGATCTTCAACTTCATAGTTTCATCTACATTCCTTCCGATGTACAACATGAGCCTTGGCTCGATGGAGAACTTCGGACACGCCTTTACATACGGCCTTTACGGTGTGATATGTATCCTGGCTGCTGTCTTCGTGTGGAAGCTTGTCCCTGAAACCAAGGGCAAGACGCTGGAGGACATGTCGAAACTCTGGAAAAAAAGATAATTTTTTCGCAACAGCATAGTACTTTTAACCAGAAAGTCCGTCTAATAGTCAAAACCAATGATTATGAGACGGATTTTTTTCATTTTTATTCTTGCTGTATGTTCTGTCTTTACGGCAGTTGCGCAGGACAAGATCTATTTTGTCGATTCAAGTGTAGTTGATGCTGTTGTTGACGAAGTCGGGGATGAATTGATCTATTACAGACTGTTCAGCAATCAGCACGGTCCTGTTTATTCGACCACACGCTATAATGTTACGAAAATCGTTTATGACAATGGCTATGAACAGCTGTTCGGAGCGCCGCTTCTGTCGCCAGTGTTGCCGGAAATGGCTGCCGTCGATGGCCATGCGATGAGGTATTACAAGGGAAAGCTTTACCTTGGTTCGCAGTCGTATTATGGTGAAATGCAGGCGGATTACATCGCATTCAACCTTTATGGCGATGAATATTTCAAGGCGAACAGACGCCGCACCACAGGCATAACCCTCATTTCGCTCGGAGCTGCAGTATTTGCTTCTGCATTCTGTGTTCCCGAGATTGAAGGTGCCGTGCTCCTGATGGCTGTCGGAGCGGGAGGACTTGGCTCCGGTATCCCTATCCTTTGCAGCGGAAACAAGATGCTCAAGTCGATTGCTGCAGACTATAATGCAAATCATGCAGTAAGAAGACAGCCTTCTCTGACCCTTGGTGCATGTAACAACGGAATAGGACTGGCCCTTAACTTCTAACCCTATGAGACGTTCATTTATTACCATATTACTTTGTATGACCGCTTCCTTGCTTTCCGCAAGGGATTATTCGGAGCCGGTAGGATATTACAGATTGCAGTCGAATCATTCGATAACGACAACTATTCTTGGCCTTGAGTACAGCTTTGAGGGAAGAGTTGCCGACCGTTGGACCTTGATCGGCCGTGCCGGCCTTGTCCCTACAGGTTTTTCGATCTATTCGTCATCGTATGCAGGAGCTGGCTTTCATGGAACAATGGGGCTTGGAGTGTCCTTTGAGGGAAGATGGTATTCAAGCATAGCAAGAAGAGTCCGCAAAGGAAGGAGTACATACAATAATTCCTCTGATTTCATATCGATGAGACTGCGCGCAGACACGTCAGGCGGCTTGAATGTCAGCTTCACTCCGGCATATGGTTTCAGACGTGCGATCGGCAAGCACTGGGTGCAGGAGTTCACCCTCGGTCCGAGGGTCGGTATCTGTAATGATGAATATTACATATTGCCACATGTGCAATATCGCATCGGATTCGTCTTCTGATATGTAAAAATCCACGTTTAAATATGAATTTTAATCAATTAAAAGAGCAATCGCGCGGGCGGTCGCTCTTTTTTGTTAAAATTTATTAAATTTGTGTGATTTGAAATAACTTTTAAAACCATATAATCATGCCAAAAGTAATTACATTCGGCGAGATCATGCTCCGCCTTGCAACCCCGGGTTATCTGAGATTCTCTCAGGCAAAACAGTTTGAAGCCACTTTCGGTGGCGGTGAGGCTAATGTGGCGGTATCGCTTGCAAACTATGGTATCGAGACTGAGTTCGTTACCCGCTTTCCAAAAAACGATATTGCACAGAGCTGCATCAAGGATCTCCACAGCTATGGAGTAGGTACGAAGCATTGTGTTTATGGCGGTGACCGCCTTGGCATATATTTCCTCGAGACAGGTGCTGTGGCACGTCCGAGCAAGGTCGTATACGACCGTGCACATTCGTCTATCGCTACAATCGAAAAGGGTATGATCGACTGGGAGAAGGTGTTCGAAGGCGCTGACTGGTTCCACTGGACCGGCATCACTCCTGCCATCAGCCAGGGCGCTGCAGATGTATGCCTAGAGGCTATCCAGGCTGCAAACAGGCTCGGCGTAAAGGTTTCATGCGACCTTAACTACCGCAAGAACCTTTGGAAATATGGCAAGACAGCATCGGAGGTGATGCCTGAGCTCGTTGCCGGCTGCGACGTGATCCTTGGAAACGAGGAGGATGCAGAGAAGGTGTTCGGCATCAAGCCTGAGGGATTTGATGTGACTGCAACTCATGGCGAGGTGAACGCGGCGGAGTTCGAGAGCGTATGCACTCAGCTCATGGCAAAGTTCCCGCGTGCAAAGAAGGTCATCATCACCCTTCGCGGATCGATCAATGCAAACCACAACACATGGGGCGGCGTCCTCTACAGCGACGGCAAGCTCTATCAGTCTCCACGTTACGACATCACTCACATCGTTGATCGTGTCGGTGGCGGCGACTCTTTCATGGGAGGACTCATCTATGGTCTCCTTACCTATACAGATGACGACCAGAAGGCGCTCAACTTCGCAGTTGCGGCTTCATGCCTCAAGCACACAATCTACGGTGACTACAACCAGGTGACAGTAGCTGAAGTCGAGAACCTCATGAAGGGCGACGGTTCAGGACGCGTATCTCGTTAGTTCGTCATTGCGAGGAACGTAACGACGTGGGAATCTCCTATAAAACAAAGAATTATGGCAAAATACAATAAGCAGCAGGTTATCGCTGCCATGAAGGAGACCGGCATGGTTCCGGTGTTCTATCACTCAGACCTTGAGACTGCGAAGGCAGTTGTGAAGGCATGTTACGAGGGCGGAGTACGCGCCTTCGAGTTCACAAACAGAGGTGATTTCGCTCACGAGGTTTTTGGTGAGCTTGTTAAGTTCGCTAACAAAGAACTTCCAGGTATGATCCTCGGCATCGGCTCGGTAGTGGACGCTCCGACAGCCGCTCTTTATCTCCAGCTCGGAGCCAATTTCGTGGTGGGCCCTCTCTTCAATCCGGAGATCGCTCCTGTCTGCAACCGCCGCCTCGTGCCTTACTGCCCTGGCTGCGGCACTGTTTCCGAAGTCGGAAAGGCTCAGGAACTCGGATGTGACCTCTGCAAGGTCTTCCCGGGCGATGTCCTCGGACCTGCATTTGTCAAGGGTCTTAAAGCTCCTATGCCTTGGAGCCAGATTATGGTGACAGGAGGCGTCAAGCCAACAAAGGAAAATCTCGAAGGATGGTTCAAGGCTGGCGTGACATGCGTCGGCATGGGCAGCAACCTCTTCCCTAAGGAAGCGATTGCAGCCAAGGACTGGGGAGCGATAACAAAGCTCTGCAAGGATGCCCTTGAGATCATAAGAAGCTTATAATCAATTTACACAGAACTAATGAAAAAGGACACTAACCAACAACTGATGACCAACTGGCGCTGGTGGATGGTCGTTCTGCTCTTTGTGGCTACGACCGTCAATTACATGGACCGCCAGGTTCTTTCACTTACATGGAAGGAATTCATCGCACCTGAGTTCCACTGGACAGACAGTGACTATGGTACGATCACAGCCGTATTTTCTCTCTTCTATGCATTTGCAATGCTCTTTGCAGGCAAGTTCGTGGACTGGATGGGAACAAAGAAAGGATATCTCTGGGCGATTGGCGTCTGGTCTTTCGGAGCCTGCGTGCATGCTCTCTGCGGATGGGCGACAATGCACATTGAGGGATATGAGTCTATCGAGGCCATGAAGGCTGTAGAGGCCGGCACAGGTGCGGCGCTTGCGATCGCCTCTGTCAGCGTATGGCTTTTCCTTGCCGCACGAAGCATCCTCGCTCTCGGTGAGGCCGGAAACTTCCCGGCAGCCATCAAGACTACAGCCGAGTATTTCCCTAAGAAGGACCGTGCTTTCGCTACATCGATCTTCAATGCCGGCGCATCAGTAGGCGCTCTCGTTGCTCCTGCAACCATCCCGCCTCTCGCTGCGGCATTCGGATGGGAGATGGCATTCATCATCATCGGAGCCCTCGGATTCATCTGGATGGGATTCTGGGTGTTCATGTATGACAAGCCTCAGAAGTCAAAATATGTCAACGAGGCTGAGCTTGCATACATTCAGCAGGACGAGGACGAGCCGGTGGCAGCAGCTACGGCTGAGGAAACAAAGTCTATCCCGTTCCTCAAGTGCTTCACATTCCGTCAGACATGGGCTTTCATCGCAGGTAAGTTCTTCACTGACGGTGTATGGTGGTTCTATCTTTTCTGGGCTCCGGCATACTTCCAGGACCAGTTCGGATACAAGGCATCTTCAGGCACTGGCATGATGCTCATCATCACGCTTTATGCAATCGTGACCATCATATCCATCTTCGGAGGATATCTGCCGAAGTTCTTCGTTGAGAAGAAGGGCATGCACCCATACAGCGGTCGAATGCTCTCGATGCTCATCTTCGCATTCTTTCCGCTTTTCGCGCTCTTCGCACAGCCGATGGGACAGTTCTCTGCGTGGTGGCCTGCAATCATCATCGGTCTTGCTGGAGCCGGACATCAGGCATGGTCTGCAAACCTCTTCTCGACAGTGGGTGACATGTTCCCTAAATCGGCTATCGCAACCATTACGGGTATCGGAGGTATGGCAGGAGGTATAAGCTCGTTCCTTATCAACAAGGGAGCCGGCGTCCTCTTCACATACTCGGAGAATGCAGGCGCAGCTTTCACCTTCCTCGGCTTTGAGGGCAAGGAAGCAGGCTACATGATAGTCTTCTGCTTCTGTGCTGTAGCATACCTCATAGCATGGACGACAATGAAGACCCTCGTGCCAAAGTATAAGAAGATAGAGGAATAGCCTGGCTATTCCTCTAGTCTGAAAAACTTTTAGTTTTTCAGACCGGTCCGGATAGGACCGAAATGCCCCCTGACAGGGGGCTGTCACGAAGTGACTGGGGGTTGAGATTACTTTTAGTTTTTCAGACCGGTCCGGATAGGACCGAAATGCCCCCTGACAGGGGGCTGTCACGAAGTGACTGGGGGTTGAGATAACTTTTAATCTTGCTGGAATTGAAAGGGACGGTTTTGATAACCGTCCCTTTTCAATTAGAAGCCGAAGTAGTTGTCGGCGTTGTTGTATGCTATGTCCTTGACCATCTGGTGGAGGAATGCCATCTCGCTCTGAGGAAGCTTTCCGTTCTGGATGTCTTCACCGATGAGGTTGCAGAGGATTCTTCTGAAGTACTCATGGCGAGGATATGACAGGAAGCTGCGTGAGTCGGTCAGCATGCCGACGAAGCGGCTGAGGAGACCGAGTGACGAGAGAGCGTTCATCTGCTTCTTCATGCCGTCTTCCTGATCGAGGAACCACCATCCTGATCCGAGCTGGATCTTGCCAGGGCATGTACCGTCGTTGAATGTATATGCCATTGTGGCAAGCACCTCGTTGTCCTTTGGATTGAGGTTGTAGAGGATGGTCTTTGTGAGCTTGTTCTCGAGGGCGAGCTTGTTGAGGAACTTGTGTCCTGCGGCAGCGCACTGAACGTCGTGGATAGCGTCGTATCCTGTGTCAGGTCCGAGAATGTTGAACATGCGGGTGTTGTTGTCGCGGATGGCTCCGATGTGGAACTGCTGAGCCCAGCCCTTTGCATGGTCCATGCGGGCAAAGTCGAGAAGGATCGCACTGCGGAACTTGAGCACCTCTTCCCATGTAGGCTGCTTGCCAGCGAGGGTGTTGCGGAATATCTTGTCGATCTCCTCAAGCTCGAAGTCTTCTGCGTAGAATGTCTCGAGACCATGGTCTGAAAGACGGCTGCCCATCTCGTGGAAGAAGTCGTGACGCTTCTGGAGAGCGTCGAGGAGGTCCTGGTAGCTGTTGATGGCAACTCCGGACACATCGCTCAGCTTCTGGATGTATTCCTTATACTGCTCAGGCTTCTCGATCACCATAGCCTTGTCCGGCCTCCATGCAGGAAGAACCTTCACTCCGAACGGATTCTCATTGATCTGCTTGTGATATTCGAGAGAATCTGCAGGATCGTCTGTTGTGCATACGACCTTTACATTGAATCTCTTCATCAGCTCCTGGCCTCTGTATTCCTCTGTCTGAAGCTTTGCAGTACACTCGTCATAGATCGCGCGAGCTGTCTGAGGATTGAGGAGATCATAGATGCCGAAAACTCTTGCGAGCTCGAGGTGAGTCCAGTGATAGAGAGGATTCCTCATGGTGTAAGGCACTGTCTGTGCCCATTTCTCGAATTTCTCATAGCTGTCGCGTCCGCCGGTTATGAACTCTTCCGGTACACCGTTTCCGCGCATCGCTCTCCACTTGTAGTGGTCTCCTCCGAGCCATACTTCAGTGAGGTCCTTGAACTGGTGGTTATCTGCAATCATCTTTGGCACGAGGTGGCAGTGGTAGTCGATGATAGGCATCTTCTCTGCACTCTCGTGATAGAGCTCACGCGCGAAGTCGTTGGTGAGCATAAAGTCTTCGTTGATGAATGGTTTCATATGTTATTCTGTATTTAGTGTTGTCTTCTACAAATATCGTCAGATTAGTCTTTGCAATTTATAAAAATTGACCAAAAGAATATGAAAAATTGACAATCACCGATAAATATAATAAAATTCACACGACGGACCGAGATTTTTTATATATTTTTGTTCTTGTCATAAATTGGACAACCAGCGTAAAACAATAACTGTAAAAACAATAACATTATGGAAGCATTAAACAGAACGACTGCCAAGGTCAATCAGTATCCGACCAGGATCATACAGTTCGGTGAGGGAAATTTCCTCAGGGCATTTGTTGACTGGATCGTGTGGAACACAAACCAGAAGACAGACTTCAACGCAGGTGTTGTAGTCGTACAGCCTATCGACAGGGGAATGGTGGATATGCTCAACTCTCAGGACGGACTTTACCATGTGAACCTCCAGGGCATTGACAAGGGAGAGCCTGTAGACTCTATCCAGCTCATAGATGTCATCAACAAAGGTCTCAATCCATACACCCAGAATGAGGAATTCATGGCTCTTGCAGAGGACCCGAACATCCGTTTTGTAATTTCCAATACAACTGAGGCAGGCATCGCATACGATCCTTCATGCAAGCTTGAGGACAAGCCTGCTTCTTCATATCCGGGCAAACTCACACAGCTCCTGTATCGCAGATATCAGCATTTCTCAGGTGATCAGTCAAAGGGTCTTATCATTCTCCCTTGCGAGCTCATCTTCCTCAACGGAAAGGAACTCAAGAAGTGCATCTATCAGTATATCGACCTCTGGGAACTCGGAGAAGGCTTCAAGGCATGGTTCGAAAATGCATGCGGAGTATACTGCACGCTCGTAGACCGCATTGTTCCTGGTTATCCGAAGGATACAATCGACCAGATCCACGAGCGCATAGGATATAAGGACAACCTCGTGGTCAAGGGCGAGATCTTCCATCTTTGGGTGATCGAAGCTCCGGAGTCTGTAGCAAAGGAATTTCCTGCAGACAAGGCTGGCCTGAACGTTCTCTTCGTGCCAAGCGAGGCTCCATATCACGAGAGAAAGGTTACCCTTCTCAACGGACCTCATACAGTTCTTTCTCCTGTAGGATACCTCTCAGGTCTTGACACAGTGAAGGAATGCGTGGAGGATCCTGAAGTCGGTCAGTTCGTGAAGAAGGTGATGTATGGCGAGCTCCTCGAGACTCTCAATCTTCCAAAGCCTGAGCTTGAGGCATTTGCGGATTCAGTAGTTGAGCGTTTCGTAAACCCATACGTGAAACATTTCGTGACCAGCATCATGCTGAACTCATTCCCTAAATACAAGACACGCGACCTTCCGGGTCTGAAGACTTACCTTGAGCGCAAGGGTGAGCTTCCGAAGGGCCTCGTTCTCGGTCTGGCAGCCATCATTACATATTATAAGGGTGGAAAGAGGGGAGATGTCGAGATCGTTCCTAACGATGATGCGGCGATCATGGCTCTTCTCAAGGACCTCTGGGCGACAGGAGATGTACGCAAGGTGGCCGAAGGCGTGCTTGCGGCAGAGTTCATCTGGGGCGAGAACCTCAATGAAGTGCCAGGCCTCACAGATCTCGTGGTCGCAGACCTTGAGCTTATTCAGAATGAGGGAATGAGAGCAGCAGTAAAGACTGTAATCTAATACTATGGCAGAATTCATAAAGATAAACCCGGCCGACAACGTGGCCGTGGCAATAAACGATGTCGAGGCCGGAGTCGGCTTCGGCGTCGATGGCGTATCCATCACGACTCTGACAAAGATTCCATCCGGCCATAAGGTGGCCCTGAAGGATCTGGCAGAAGGCGAGGATGTCGTTAAGTACGGATTCCCTATAGGACACCTTCTTCAGGCTGTTCCGCAGGGAGGGCTCATTGACCATTCAGTCCTGAAGACCAATCTCGATGGACTTCTTGAGTATACATATCAGCCTGATCTTATGGAGATAGCTCCGGCTCAGACCAAGGCAACGTTCAAGGGCTATCGCCGTGCGGACGGCCGTGTCGGCATCCGCAACGAGCTCTGGATCATACCGACAGTGGGATGTGTGAACGGAGTCGTGCAGAATATCCAGAAGCAGTTCGAGGCTGAGATGGCTGCATATCCGGGCATAGAGAAGGTGATTGCATTCCCTCACAACTATGGATGCTCGCAGCTCGGCGGAGACCATGAGAACACAAGGAAGATCCTTGCAGACATGGTTCATCATCCGAATGCTGCAGGTGTGCTTGTGGTAGCTCTCGGTTGTGAAAACAACCAGCTTGGCGCATTCCGTGAGCTTGTCGGCGAGGTCGATGAAACCAGAGTCAAGTTCATGGAATCACAGAAGATCCATGGCGATGAAGTGGAGTTCGGCCTGGGCCTTCTGCGTGAGATCGCGGAGGCGGCCAAGAACGATGTTCGCGAGGATATTCCAGTAAGCGAGCTGAGGGTCGGCCTCAAGTGCGGAGGCTCCGACGGATTTTCCGGCATTACTGCCAATCCGCTCCTCGGTCGCTTCTCAGACTGGATCGTTGCTCAGGGAGGTACGACAGTTCTTACTGAAGTGCCGGAGATGTTCGGTGCGGAGACTATTCTCATGTCACGTTGTCAGGACGAAGCGACCTTCGACAAGACAGTGCATCTGATCAATGACTTCAAGGCATACTTCATGAAGAACGACCAGCCGGTGTACGAGAACCCTTCTCCAGGCAACAAGGCAGGTGGTATATCAACACTTGAGGAAAAGTCTCTCGGATGTACGCAGAAGTCAGGAAACTCCATCGTTCGCGATGTCCTCCTCTATGGAGACCGTCTCAAGACCAGAGGACTCAATCTGCTCAGCGCGCCTGGCAATGACCTCGTGGCCTCGACGGCCCTCGCGGCATCAGGCTGCCAGATAGTCCTCTTCACGACAGGACGCGGCACTCCGTTCGGAACATTCGTGCCTACAGCCAAGATATCTACCAACAGCACTTTGGCGGCAAACAAGCCATTGTGGATAGACTTCAACGCAGGAGCAATCGTAGACGGAACACCGGTCGAGGAGGTCGATCAGGCATTCATAGACTTCGTTATCGGAGTCGCTTCTGGAGAACACACCAACAACGAAAAGTCAGGCTACAGCGAAATCGCAATCTTCAAGTCAGGTGTAACGCTTTAACTGAATAAGGGTCGGAAAATTTCCGACCCTTATCTGCTATAGACCTCCGCGGACAATGTTCATGTCGGAAGACATGTGACTGATTGCCGGATCGCCGTAGTAAGTCAGCCTGCATGTGCGGTCCACGTCGAGAAGAAGCTCGTCGGTTGCCTTCACTCTGGCTTTGCTGGCTCCGCTGAGCTCGACAGATGCTTTCCTTACCATATAGTCCTTCGCGTCTATATTGCATGCTCCCGAGCCTTCCAGCTCCAGATTGTTGCCCTGTCCTTCCATATCAAGGTGTGCCGCACCTGAACATTCGATGGAGCTGTCGGCATATTCTCCCTTGAATCTTAATTTGGCAGCTCCGCTCAATTCTCCTTCCATCTCTGTTCCATTTCCGGCGAAAGACACATTTGCAGCTCCGCTCATATCCAGCTCGACTTTCTGGAAGTTACCGGCCAATGATACATTGGCAGCGCCGCTTGCGTCAATGGAAAGGCGTCTGCCGCTGATCTGAAGCGGGCCGCCCAGATTTGCCGCGCCCGAAAGATCGAGTTCAAGGTCAGATGCCTTGAATTCCCCTTCAAACGAAATTGACGATGCCCCTGAAAGTTCGATTTCATCTATTTCTGTCATCTGGAGAAAGACCTTGATCGGCTTGTGGCTGGAGTTTCTTATCTTGCGCGGAAGTTCGTCCATTCCAAGATACAGGCTCAAATCGTATGAAGAATATGAAACTTTCATATATGGTTCATATTCACTGTCATATATTATTTCCACCTTGTCAGCTGAACCGGCGGTCACATGGATTTCATATGTAAATGACGCGTCTATGCCTGTTATTTTGCCGAAGCTGTAAGTCTTTGACTTTTCTTCCGCTGATGCAGCCGCGATGAATGTCAGCGCAGCTGCCAATGTCAACAATGTTCTTCTCATGATGTTATCTATTATAGTTCGTTATTCATTTCGTGTGCATAATATTCCTTGACTCTGCCAAGTGCCTGGAGCTTTGCCCCATAATATTCGTCCAGGATCTTTCTCCGCTCTTTAGGTGCCAGTTCATCCGGCAGCAGCGAATACATCGGGATGGCTTCCGCTGTTATAGACCGGATTGTGTTCCCTACAGCCTCCAGGTCCTGTGGGTATGAATTCTCCACTAAGCTCATGATTTCGACTTCCGAGCGGGCGATTCCTTCAAGTATCCTGTTCAGATGGAGTTTTTCGTCATTGTTATAGTAACCTGTCACGAAAAGCACCAGCACGGCAGCAGCGGCAGCAGCAGGAAGAATCCAACGCAGTCTTATCTGTATTGTTCTTTTCCTTGTCTTTGCCATCAGCCGGTCAAGACTGCCTTCGGGTACAGGGACCATGTCAAATGCCTCCCGGTTATCCTTTACGTATTTCTCAAGATTGTCCATTGTCTGTTTTCTTAAGCATGGCTGCGAGCTTCTGACGGCCTCGCATGTAAAGTGTTCTTATTGTGCTTTCCTTGGCGGATGTAATCTGTGCAATCTCTTCATAATCATATCCTTCGAAGAGGTGCAGTGACAGAACCAGTCTGTAGTGGTCCGGCAATGAAGCCATTGCCTCCTTTATCCTGCCGATGTCATATTCCGCTTCTTCTGCAGAGTCGCATATTGTTTCGGGAGGTTCTTCTCTCGCGCATCTCTCCAGAAAGTTCCTGTATCGATGCCTTTCACGAAGTTTGTCTATGGATTTCCTTATGCATACACTTGAAAGCCAGCCAGACAGCTCCCGAAGTTCCTTCTTGCGTGCAAAGTCATGATACTTCAGGAGGGTGTCATGCATGACTTCTTCGGCGTCGGAGGGGTCACCGACGATCCGCAGGCTCATATTGTATAGCCTGCGGGAATGTCGGTCATAAACCTGCCTTATGTCCATAGTTTCTTCCATCTGTCAAGTCCGTTTTCACCTATAAGACGCCTGCCGGATCAGTCTGTTGCAAATTTAATTGAAAATTTCTGGTTAATGTCGCGTTTTACTCTTTCGGGGCGTATTCTGTAAAATGGTGAATGTCAGGGTTTTAAATTAACAAGGGTCGGTATTTTTACCGACCCTTGAATGGATAATGCGCTGATTGCTAAATGTTTATGCAATGCGTCTGTTTTGTCGCCTTAATGGCTATAGGTCATAACCGCAATGAGCAAGGAACCATTCGATGTCCTCTTCGCTGATTCTTGGCTGCTTCTTGAGGATTTCAGGAAGGTTGCTGTAGTTCTTCATGAACGCTTCTGTGAGCTCATGGGCCTTTTCCGGAGAGTAGAGGAGTGCTTCGTTGACAGTGCCGAGCATTGCCAGGTCGTCGATCGGGTCTGCATTCGTGCGGAACTTCAGAGCCTCAATGCTGCGGGCCATTCTTCTTGACAGTCCCTTGATGCTGTCAGCAAGGGCAGGATCAGCGTCATAAGTGATCACGATGACTTTCTCTGTAGCGCAATCAGTCACAGGGACGTCAACTGTGAAGGCGAAGTCATATCCGTCATATTCGTATGGAACACTCTGACCATTAACGGTAACAGAGGCAGGAGCGGCAGAAGCGATAACCTTCACCTTGAAGTTTCTCTGGGCAGGCATGCCTTCATATGATCCTGTGCGTGGTGCGATTGTGACAGTTTGAGTGTTGTCGCTCCATTTGCTTGTGATCAGGGTTGTAGCATACTCTGTCGCGTAATTCTTGTCGTTTCCGGCATCTTCATACATGGTGAAGCATCCGTCTCCGCCAGGGAATATATTCGCATAGATGTCCTCGTCGTTTCCGTTGAGGTTCTGTACCTCGTCTCCATAGAAAGGAAGAACGGCGCCGGCCTTTACATAGATTCCATACTCGTCAAGAGCGAAGTGTCTTGTGATGACTTTTCCTCCTTCGAGCATCGCTCCTGTGTGAAGTTCATACCAGTGTCCTTCAGGAAACCAGATATCCATTGATGCGAATCCGTTCTCTGAAGGCTTTGTGACAGACGCTATGAGCATGTCGTCTCCGAACATATACTGGCTGCGGAAGTCATAAGCTTCCTGGCATTCAGGGTAGTCGTAGTAAAGAGGACGGCAGAGCGCGATGCCCTCATCATATCCCTTGCGGGCCATTGTATAGATGTACGGTGCCATCTCATAGCGCTGACGTACGGTCTGGCGGATCACGTTGGTATACTCCTCTGCGAAAACCCACGGCTCCTTGTTCAGAGCGCCGCTCTTTGAGCTGTGTGTACGCATCACAGGGCTGAATCCGCCATACTGCAGCCATCTTGTATACATCTCAGGATCGATGCTGTTGCCAAGATGGCCTCCGATATCATGGCTCCAATATCCATATAGGACATTGGAAGCTGTTGCTGTGAAATATGGCTGGAACTCGAGAGACTTCCATGTGATGGTCGCGTCTCCTGAGAAGCCGACCTGATAGCGGTGGTTTCCGAGTCCGCCCCAGCGGTGGTAGAGCAGCGGGCGCTTGTCGCCGTGGCGCTCCATGTCGGTGAAGTAGCAGTAGTTGATCCACCATGTGTTATGAAGCCTTGTGAGCTTTGTGTCATATACATGCTGCTGCCAGTCAAGCCACCAGAAGTCGACGCCTTCCTTCTGCATAGGATGCATCACCTGCTCGAACATGCTGGTCATGAACTCCTTGTCAGAGTTGATCCAGTCGATGCGCTTTGTACCTTCCGGATCCTTGCCGAGACTTTTGGCCAGGGTAGGGTAGCAGGCTTCCCAATGATCAAATCCGTCAGCCGGATGCAGGTTGAGAGTGACCTTAAGGCCCTCGCTTCTGAGATATTCCATGAACTTCTCAGGGTTAGGAAAGAGACTCTTGTTCCATGTCCATCCTGTCCATCCGCCACGTCCTTCGTCGGTATAATGCCAGTCCATGTCCACTACGAGCACATCAAGCGGAATGTCGTATGCGTGGAACTTGTCCACCAGCGTGCGCATCTCCTTGTCGGTGTATGCCCAGTAGCGTGACCACCAGTATCCGAATGTAAAGCGTGGAGGCAGAGGCATCTTGCCGGCAAATACGGTAAAGTCCTTGAGAGCTGCCTTATAGTCATGTCCATATGCCATGAAATACCAGTCCTGGCACTTCTTGGCATCTCTTTCCTTTACCCAAGCCCATTCAGAATCGTCGAAAAGATAGTTCTCAGACTCGTCGATCAGTGTCCAACCGTCCTTTGCCAGAATACCATCCTCGAATTGACGGATTTCGCCCTTCTTCATGTCTGACACCCAGGTCTGTGTCTGGACATCTCCGTCAAGGCCGTCAAGCGTACGGAAGGTTCCCTTGAGGTTCTCCTTCTGTTTCATGCCCGGCTTCCATGTGAAGAATCCGTCTGTCGCCTTGATCTCAAGATTGTCCTTTGTGAACTTTCCTGTACCTTTCTTATATGTGAGAACCATCTTGGATGTGGTGATCTCAACCTTCCTGCCTGCGCTGCGGACTTTATATGCAACTTCAGGATAGTCTCTCTCTGACGCTACGAATGATGCCAGATCGGTGAACCTGCCTTCCGGCTGCCACTCGAGACGGATCACTCCGTCTGTAATCACGGTGAACCTCACCTGATTGTCCTGGTAGGCGACATTATCTTCAGTTCGGCCGATATCGATTGATGATGCGTATGGACTGATGGAAATCAGAAGGACAGATGCCAGAAGTATGAAGCGGTTCATAAGGTGTCAGTTTTGGGGTTGGATTGCTAAGGTAGGAAAAATTTTCCATTAGCAAACATCTCTGTGTAAAACAGAAGTGGTGGATCTGAAACCTGACGACATTGCAGAAGCGGGCCGGAGTCA
>JAFQFD010000027.1 GCA_017415715.1 Bacteroidales bacterium
AAGGTAGGTATGATCAAGCCTTACCAGAAGTTCGAGGCTTCTATCTACGTACTTAAGAAGGATGAGGGTGGTCGTCATACTCCATTCCACAACCACTACCGTCCACAGTTCTTCATCCGTACACTCGATATCACTGGTGAGATCTCACTTCCAGAGGGTGTAGAGATGGTAATGCCTGGTGACAACGTAGCTATCACTGTAGATCTCATCTACCCAGTAGCTATCAACGAGGGTCTTCAGTTCGCAATCCGTGAGGGTGGTAGAACAGTAGGTGCCGGTCAGGTAACTAAGCTCATCGACTAATTACAGTCAACAATATCAGGTGGGTGTCCTGAACAAGGCTCACCCACTTTTTTAGGGGAATAGTATAAGGGTAGTACAGCGGTCTCCAAAACCGTTAGTCTGGGTTCGAATCCTGGTTCCCCTGCAAGAAAATATCAAAGGTTACGATTTGGTAATGTTTAACAGACAATGCAATCCGCTTCCAACCTGCATTGTCCATTAAATGTAAAGATGAGAAAATTTATCAACTATCTTAAAGAGTCTTATGCTGAGCTGACCAAGAAAGTGTCTTGGCCTTCTTGGGACAAGTTGCAGAACTCTGCCGTCGTTGTGATGGTGGCTTCTGTGATTCTTGCCCTCTTGATCCTTGCAATCGACTTCTGCATCAAGCACGTGATGACTTTCATCTACACACTCTAAAATATACCGTATTATGAGCGAGAGCAATAAGAAATGGTATGTGCTGAGAGCAGCAGGTGGCAAAGAGAGAAAAGCAAAAGAATATCTCGAGAAAGAGATCGAAAGACGTGGCCTCCAGGATCTGGTTTCCCAGGTTCTTGTTCCAACTGAAACAGTTTACAAAATCCGCAACGGACAGCGTGTCGCTTCAGAGCGTGTGCTTTACCCAAGTTATGTTCTGATTGAAGCAGAACTGACAGGTGATCTTCAGCATCTGATCCGTACTGATGTCCCTCACATCTCAGGCTTCCTTACAGAAGGCCGTGGTCAGCAGGGAGAGAGAGTACCGGTAGCTATCCGTGACGAAGAGGCAAGGAGAATCCTTGGCGAGCAGGATGAAAACACAGTGGCTGAGGCAGAGACAGAGTTCAACTACAACGTAGGAGACGCTGTCAAGATCACAGACGGTCCTTTCGCAGATTTCGCGGGCACGGTAGAAGAGATTGTAGAGGACAGAAGCAAGCTCAAAGTCATGGTCATGATTTTCGGCAGAAAGACACTTTTGGAACTCAACTTTACACAAGTAACTAAAGAATAACATTCAATTATGGCAAAAGAAGTAGCTGGATTCATTAAACTCCAGATTAAAGGTGGCGCAGCAAATCCATCACCTCCAGTAGGACCGGCCCTCGGTTCGAAGGGACTTAACATCATGGATTTCTGCAAGCAGTTCAATGCCCGTACGCAGGAAAGCGCAGGCAAGGTATTGCCAGTAGTGATCACTGTTTACAGCGACAAGTCTTTCTCATTCGAGGTAAAGCAGCCGCCTGTAGCAGTTCAGCTCAAGGAAGCTGCAAAGATCTCTACAGGATCTGCTGAGCCAAACAGAAAGAAGGTCGGTACAGTGACCTGGGATCAGGTCAAGGCTATTGCAGAGAGCAAGATGCCGGACATGAACTGCTTCACTCTCAAGTCAGCGATGACAATGGTGGCAGGTACCGCAAGAAGCATGGGTATCAAAGTAGAAGGAGAATTTCCTGAACTCTAAAATTCACAAGTAAAATGGGTAAACTTACAAAGAATCAGAAGGCTGTTATCGCTAAGTACGATGCAGCTAAGGAATATAAGCTTGCTGAGGCTTGTGAACTCGTTAAGGAGATCACTTACACTAAATTTGATGCTTCAGTTGAGCTTCACGTAAACCTCGGCGTTGACCCTCGTAAGGCAAACCAGATGGTACGTGGTGTCGTAACTCTTCCTCACGGAACAGGTAAGGTGACTCGCGTCCTCGTACTTTGTACTCCAGACAAGGAGGCAGAGGCAAAAGAGGCTGGTGCTGACTATGTAGGTCTCGACGAGTTCATCGAGAAGATCAAGGGTGGATGGACTGACGTTGACGTCATCATCTGTACACCATCAGTAATGGCTAAGGTCGGCGTTATCGGACGTATCCTCGGACCAAGAGGTCTCATGCCAAACCCTAAGACCGGTACAGTGACTATGGAAGTAGGAAAGGCTGTAAAGGAAGTAAAGGCTGGTAAGATCGACTTCAAGGTTGACAAGACTGGTATCGTTCACGCTGCTATCGGAAAGGTATCTTTCACAGGTACTCAGATCTATGAGAACGCTAAGGAGCTCCTTTCTGCTATCATCAAGCTTAAGCCACAGACTCTCAAGGGAACTTATATGAAGGCTGTATCTGTATGCTCTACAATGAGCCCAGGTATCAGTGTAGATGTTAAATCAGTAGACTAAAAGTGCTAGAAACGTTATGAGAAAAGAAGAAAAACTCGATATTATCAACGCGATTTCAGCACAGTTGGAAGAGACTCCAAACTTCTACATCACTGACATCGCAGGCCTCAACGCTGGCAAGACTCACGAACTCCGCAAGGCTTGCTTCGAGGCAGGTGTAAAGCTCGTAGTAGCAAAGAACACCCTCATCACCAAGGTTCTCGAGGCTTCTGAGAACGAGGAGATGAAGAAGCTCACAGAGGTGCTTGCAGGTCCGACTGCAATCATGTTCACCGTAGCTCCTAACGCTCCTGCAAAGGTAATCAAGAAGTTCAACGAGAACGGAAACGAGAAGCCTGTACTTAAGGGCGCATATGTTCAGGATTGGCCGGCATTCATTGGTGCTGATCAGCTTAATAACCTCTTCGCTATCAAGTCACGTGAGGAAATGATCGCCGACATCGTTGGTCTCCTCCTCTCACCAATCCGCAACGTAATGTCAGCTCTCGAGCACAAGGACGACGACAAGGCTGAGGCTTCAGCAGAATAATCAAACAAGTAAACAAAAACAATTTAAATAAATACAATTATGGCAGACATTAAAGCACTCGCAGAAGAGTTGGTAAACCTTACTGTGAAAGATGTACAGGAGCTCGCAAACATCCTCAAGGAGGAGTACGGTATTGAGCCAGCAGCTGCAGCAGTAGTAGCTGTAGCAGGACCAGCAGCAGCAGCTGAGGCTGAGCAGACTGAGTTCGACGTTATCCTCGTTTCTCCAGGCGCAGCTAAGCTCGGCGTAGTTAAGGCTGTTAAGGAGGCAACTGGTCTCGGACTTAAGGAGTCTAAGGAGATCGTTGACAAGGCTCCGGTAGCTGTTAAGGAGAAAGTTTCTAAGGCAGAGGCTGAAGCTCTTAAGGCTGCCCTCGAGGAGGCAGGTGCTGAAGTTGAGGTTAAATAACTTCATAACCTTCCCCTAAAGGGAAAAAATCTCAGGTTTAGGGCCAAATTCGGCTCTAAACCTTTTTGTCGTAATAAAGTTTTTCTCTATATAAAGGCAGAAAGATGTCAAAAAAGACTAACAAACAGCGAGTTTCATTCGCATCATCAAAAATTCTCCTTGAGTACCCGGACCTTCTCGAGGTGCAGCTGAAGTCCTTCCAGGATTTCTTCCAGCTCGATACTACGCCGGAGAACAGGCGTAATGAGGGTCTGTATCAGGTGTTCCAGGAGATATTCCCAATCGAAGACACAAGGAACAACTACAAGCTCGAGTTCATCGACTATTTCATTGACCCTCCGCAGTATTCGATTGATGAGTGTCTTGAGAGAGGACTGACATATAACGTTCCTCTGAAGGCAAAACTTCGCCTTTCGTGCAGTGATTCAGAGCACGAGGACTTCGATACGACAGTCCAGGATGTATATCTGGGTAACATCCCATACATGACCCCAGGCGGTACATTCGTAATCAACGGATCAGAAAGAATCATCGTTTCGCAGCTCCACAGGTCACCAGGTGTGTTCTTCGGACAGAGCCTCCATGCAAACGGAACAAAGCTCTATTCAGCCAGGATCATTCCGTTCAAGGGCTCATGGATCGAGTTTGCAACTGACATCAACAATGTCATGTATGCATACATCGACCGTAAGAAGAAGCTTCCGGTAACAACCCTTCTCAGGGCGATCGGATTCAATGGTGACAAGGATATCATCGACATTTTCGGTCTCGCTGACGAGATCGAGGCTACACCTGAGAACCTCAAGGCAAACGAGGGCAGAAAGCTTGCAGCAAAGGTTCTCAAGACTTGGATCGAGGACTTCGTGGACGAGGACACAGGAGAGGTCATCCCTGTGGAGAGAACCAAGCCTATCGTAGAGCGTGGTGAGATCCTGAATGAAGAGACTATCGAGAAACTCTCAGATACAGATGTCAAGACAATTCTTCTCCAGAAGGATGAGGCTAACGTAAACGAGTACGCCATCATCTACAACACTCTGCAGAAGGACCCGACAAACACAGAGATGGAAGCTGTCAACTACATCTACAAACAGCTGCGTAATTCAGAACCACCTGATGAAGCGACTGCAAGAGATGTCATCGACAAGCTCTTCTTCTCGGAAAAGAGATATGACCTCGGCGACGTAGGACGTTACAGACTCAACAAGAAGCTGAACCTTACCATCGACGAGAACACAAGAGTGCTCACAAACACTGATATGATCGAGATCATCAAGTATCTCATCCAGCTGATCAACTCAAAGGCCGTTGTCGACGATATCGACCACTTGAGCAACAGACGTATCAGGACCGTAGGTGAGCAGCTCGCAAACCAGTTCAGCGTAGGTCTTTCACGTATGGCCCGCACTATCCGTGAGAGAATGAACGTACGCGACAGCGAGCAGTTCGCTCCGACCGATCTGATCAACGCGAAGACCCTGTCTTCTGTGATCAACTCGTTCTTCGGCACCAGCCAGCTGTCTCAGTTCATGGACCAGACCAACCCGCTGTCTGAAATGACTCACAAGCGTCGTCTTTCAGCCCTCGGTCCAGGAGGTCTCTCAAGAGACCGTGCCGGCTTCGAGGTTCGAGACGTACACTATACTCACTACGGACGTCTCTGTCCTATCGAGACTCCGGAGGGACCGAACATCGGTCTTATCTCATCTCTTTGCGTTTATGCAAGAATCAATGACCTCGGTTTCATCGAGACTCCATACCGTAAGGTAGCAGGCGGAAAGGTAGACCTCAGCTCACAGGGCTGGACTTACATGAGCGCCGAGGAGGAAGAGAACCAGATGGTATCTCTTGCCAAGGTGAAGATGGACAAGGACGGCAACATCCTTGAGGACAGAATCCAGTGCCGTTTCGGTGCTGACTTCCCTGTCGTTACCAAGGAGGAGGTGAACTATATGGACGTTGCTCCTAACCAGATCGCTTCAGTTGCTGCTTCACTCATTCCGTTCCTCGAGCATGATGACGCCCACCGTGCATTGATGGGTGCCAACATGATGCGTCAGGCAGTTCCGCTCCTCAACCCAGAGTCTCCTATCGTAGGTACCGGTCTTGAGGAGAGAGTATGTCTCGACTCAAGAACCCAGGTAAGAGCAGAGAGAAGGGGAGAGGTCGTGTATGTTGACGCTAAGGAGATCCATGTAAAGTATGAGCGCACAGAGGATGAGAGGTTCGTAAGCTTCTCACCAGACGTGACAGTATACCAGCTTCCTATTTATAGAAGGACTAACCAGAGCACCACAATCCTCCTCAAGCCTATCGTCCGCAAGGGCGACATCGTTGAGCCAGGTCAGATCATGACCGAGGGTTATGCAACTCAGAACGGAGAACTCGCACTCGGTAGGAACCTCAAGGTGGCATTCATGCCTTGGAAGGGTTACAACTATGAGGACGCGATCGTTATCTCTGAGCGCATGATCCGCTGGGATATCCTCACTTCGGTTCACGTTGATGAGTATATCACTGAGGTTCGCGACACCAAGCGCGGTATGGAGGAGCTCACTTCGGATATTCCGAATGTAAGCGAGGACGCGACAAAGGACCTCGACGAGAACGGTATCATCCGCGTCGGAGCCCACATCGAGCCAGGTGACATCATGATCGGTAAGATCACTCCTAAGGGTGAGAGCGATCCGTCACCGGAGGAGAAGCTCCTCAGGGCCATCTTCGGCGACAAGGCAGGTGATGTCAAGGATGCGTCACTCAAGGCTACTCCTTCACTCAGCGGTACCGTGATCAAGACTGCTCTCTACTCTAAGGTTGCCAAGGAAAGCGGCCGCAAGGGCGTGAAGGGTGATCAGAAGGCGAAGGTCGAGAAGGCCGAGCAGGAGTATCAGGCAAAGATCGAGGCCCTCAAGGCAAGATTCCTCGAGAAGCTTGCTGTCCTTGTCAAGGGCAAGAAGAGCGCTGGCATCAGCGACCTTTACGGCGTCGAGCTCATTGCCAAGGGCAAGGACATCACTATGGCTGACCTTGAAATGATCAGCTATGAGAATGTCAACTCAAGCAAGTGGACAACTGACAAGAATACAAACCTCCTTATCAGGGAACTCATCAACAACTACTGCATCGCCAAGAAGGAAGAGGCGGCAAGGAACAAGAGGATCCAGGATAAGATCAAGGTCGGCGACGAGCTTCCTAACGGCGTAATGCAGCTCGCTAAGGTATATGTAGCTAAGAAGAGGAAGATCAGAGTCGGTGACAAGATGGCAGGTCGCCACGGTAACAAGGGTATTGTTGCCAAGGTTGTAAGGGACGAGGATATGCCATTCCTCGCAGACGGTACTCCTGTGGATATCGTTCTCAACCCTCTCGGTGTGCCTTCTCGTATGAACCTCGGTCAGATCTACGAGACCGTACTCGGATGGGCTGGAGCAGAGCTTGGTGTCAAGTTCAGCACTCCTATCTTCGACGGTGCTTCGCTTGAGGATATCTGCAGATACACTGATGAGGCAGGCCTTCCAAGATACGGTAAGACATATCTCCGTGACGGAGGTACAGGTGACTGGTTCGACCAGCCTGCAACAGTCGGCGTCATCTATATGATCAAGCTCGGTCACATGGTTGATGACAAGATGCATGCACGTTCTATCGGTCCTTACTCTCTCATCACTCAGCAGCCTCTCGGAGGTAAGGCGCAGTTCGGAGGACAGCGTTTCGGAGAGATGGAGGTTTGGGCACTCGAGGCATTCGGTGCATCTAACATTCTCCAGGAGATCCTGACTGTGAAGTCAGATGACGTTACAGGAAGATCCAAAGCATATGAGGCGATCGTCAAGGGAGACCTCATGCCTACACCAGGCATCCCTGAGTCTCTCAACGTATTGCTCCACGAGCTTAGAGGTCTCGGACTTAAGGTGACTTTGGACTAATTAGTGACAATTGAAATTTTAGAAATATGCCGACTTTTAATAAAGAAAACAAGGTTAAAAGCAATTTCGACAGGATCAGCATAGCTCTTGCTTCTCCAGAAGACATCAAGGAAAGGTCTTCTGGAGAGGTATTGAAGCCGGAAACCGTCAATTACAGGACATACAAGCCTGAGAGAGACGGTCTTTTCTGCGAGAAGATCTTTGGTCCTACCAAGGACTATGAGTGCCACTGCGGAAAGTACAAGAGAATCCGCTACCGTGGTATCGTATGTGACCGATGCGGTGTTGAAGTTACCGAGAAGAAGGTCCGCAGGGAAAGGATGGGTCATATCGAACTCACCGTTCCAGTGGCTCACATCTGGTACTTCAAGTCAGCTCCTAACAAGATCGCTGCTCTCCTTGGCATCGCTGCCAAGAAGCTTGAGTCTGTGATCTACTATGAGAAGTACATCGTCATCAAGCCTGGTACATCGGGATATCAGAAGCTCGACCTTCTTTCGGAGGATGAGTATCTGGATCTCTACGCACAGATGCCGGAGCAGTATAACATGCCGGCAGACGATCCTGACAAGTTCGTTGCAGGAATGGGTGCAGAGGCAATCTACGAGCTTCTCAAGGAGATCGATATCGATGCTCTTGCAAAGGATCTTCGTCATAAGATGATCAAGGAGACTTCACAGCAGAGAAAGGCTGAGGCTCTCAAGAGACTCAGCATCGTGAAGTGGTTCCAGGATTCAAAGGGCATCAACCGTCCTGAGTGGATGATCCTCAAGGTCATCCCTGTCATTCCGCCTGATCTTCGCCCTCTCGTTCCACTCGATGGTGGACGTTTCGCGACTTCAGACCTCAATGACCTCTACAGAAGGGTTATCATCCGTAACAACCGTCTCAAGAGACTCATCGAGATCAAGGCTCCGGAGGTGATCCTCAGAAACGAGAAGCGTATGCTTCAGGAGGCTGTTGACTCACTCTTCGACAACTCGAAGAAGTCAAATGCAGTGAAGAGCGAGGCAAACAGGACACTCAAGTCTCTCTCTGACTCACTCAAGGGTAAGCAGGGACGTTTCCGTCAGAACCTCCTCGGTAAGCGTGTCGACTATTCAGCACGTTCGGTCATCGTCGTAGGTCCTGAGCTCAAGATGCACGAGTGCGGTCTTCCTAAGTTCATGGCGGCTGAGCTTTACAAGCCGTTCATCATCAGGAAGCTCATCGAGCGCGGAATCGTCAAGACAGTGAAGTCTGCGAAGAAGATCGTCGACAGAAAGGACGCAGTCATCTGGGATATCCTCGAGAACGTGATGAAGGGTCATCCGGTTCTTCTCAACCGTGCCCCTACACTTCACCGTCTCGGTATTCAGGCATTCCAGCCAAAGATGATCGAGGGTAAGGCAATCCAGCTCCATCCGCTCGCTTGTACGGCGTTCAACGCCGACTTCGACGGTGACCAGATGGCGGTTCACCTTCCACTCGGAAATGCTGCGATCCTCGAGGCTCAGCTCCTCATGCTCGGTTCGCACAACATCCTCAACCCGGCAAACGGTACTCCTATCACCGTCCCTTCACAGGACATGGTGCTCGGTCTTTACTACATTACCAAGGAGAGACCTAACGTAAAGGGTACAGGCCTTAACTTCTATGGTCCGGAGGAAGTTATCATCGCACTTAACGAGAAGGCTGTTGATATCCATGCAGGTATCAGCGTAAGACTTCCAAAGGATAAGCAGAATCCGGAGGCAGGCACAGAGATGGTGAAGACCACTCCAGGTAGAATCATCGTCAACCAGCTTGTACCGGTGGAGGTTCCATATATCAATGATGTCCTCGGTAAGAAGTCATTGAGAAAGATCATCTCTAATGTCATCAAGTATACAGGTGTTGCACGTACAGCACAGTTCCTCGATGACATCAAGGATCTCGGTTATACAATGGCGTTCAAGGGAGGTCTTTCATTCAACCTCGGTGACGTCATCATCCCAGAGCAGAAGAAGTCACTCATCGACGAGGGTTACAACACCGTAGAGTCGATCAAGGCCAACTTCTCAATGGGTTTCATCACCAACAACGAGCGTTACAACAAGGTCATCGACCTCTGGTCTTCTATCGACAACCAGATCACCAAGATCGTCGAGAAGCAGATTTCAAGCGACCAGGACGGATTCAATCCGGTATATATGATGCTCGACTCAGGAGCCCGTGGTTCGACAGCACAGATCAAGCAGCTTTGCGGTATGCGTGGTCTTATGGCGAAGCCTCAGAAGTCCGGCGGTCAGGGTGCAGAGATCATCGAGAACCCTATCATCTCGAACCTCAAGGAGGGAATGTCAGTGCTCGAGTACTTCATCTCTACCCACGGTGCGCGTAAGGGTCTTGCCGATACAGCGTTGAAGACTGCCGATGCAGGTTACCTCACCCGTCGTCTTGTTGACGTTTCACATGACGTCATCATCAACGAGGAGGATTGCGGTACACTCCGTGGTCTTATCGCAACTGCAATCAAGAGCAAGGACGAGATCGTAGAGTCTCTCGGAGAGCGTATCCTTGGCCGTACATCGGTACACGACGTGTTCAACCCGCTTACAGGCGAGCTTATCATTCCTGCTGGCGAGGAGATCACGGAGGACATCGCAAACCTCATCGAGTCGCTCCCTATCGAGCAGGTGGAGATCCGTTCGGTTCTCACTTGTGAGTCTCGCAAGGGTGTCTGCGCTAAATGTTACGGACGCAACCTCGCGTCTGGCCGCATGGTCGAGAAGGGAGAGGTTGTCGGCGTGATCGCGGCACAGTCAATCGGTGAGCCTGGTACACAGCTTACACTCCGTACGTTCCACGTCGGTGGTACAGCTTCAAGTACAGCAGCAGACAATGCCATCACTTCCAAGTATGACGGTAAGCTCGAGTTCGAGGAACTCAGGACTATCGAGAGAATTACAGAGGAGGGTGTACAGGATGTCGTTGTCAGCCGTACTACTGAGGTCCGTATCGTAGACGAGAATACAGGAATCACATATTCACAGTATGACGTACCTTACGGTTCGATCCTTTACAAGAAGGACGGAGCGACAGTGAAGAAGGGCGACCTCATCTGTGAGTGGGATGCATATAACGCCATCACAATCATCGAGACTGCCGGTAAGGCACGCTTCGACAGCATGATCGACGGTGTTACATTCCGTGAGGAGATGGCCGACGAGTACTCTCTCAACAGAGACAAGGTCATCATCGAGTCTCGTGACAGATCGAAGAACCCTACTATCGTCATCGTAGATGAGCATGGTGAGGAACTCAAGCATTACAACCTCCCTGTAGGAGCACACGTAATGGTAGAGGACGGCGACGACGTAAAGGTCGGCGACATCATCATCAAGATTCCGCGTGCGATCGGTAAGTCAAGCGATATCACAGGAGGTCTCCCACGAGTTACCGAGCTCTTTGAGGCACGTAACCCATCAAACCCTGCCATTGTATCTGAGATCAACGGTGAGGTCATCATGGGCAAGATCAAGAGAGGTAACCGTGAGATCATCATCAAGAACAAGTCAGGCATCGAGAAGCACTACCTCGTTCCTCTTACCAAGCAGATCCTTGTTCAGGAGAACGACTATGTGAAGGCCGGTACAAGACTCTCTGATGGTGCAGTATCTCCGACAGACATCCTTACAATCCTCGGTCCTATCAAGGTTCAGGAGTACATCGTCAACGAGATCCAGGAGGTATACCGTCTCCAGGGTGTGAAGATCAACGACAAGCACTTCGAAATCATCGTTCGTCAGATGATGAGAAAGGTGCAGATCAACGATCCGGGCGACACAGAATTCCTGCCAGAGGAACTTGTCGACAAGTGGGTATTCATGGATACAAATGATGCTATCTATGGCAAGTTCTATGTGATGGATGCAGGTGATTCACAGACCTATGAGGAAGGTGACATCATCACTGCACGCGAGATGAGGGGCGAGAACTCGTCACTCGAGCGTCAGGGTCTGAAGATGATGGTTCTCCGCGAGGCTAAGCCTGCTACTGCGAGCCAGGTGCTCCAGGGTATCACAAGGGCAGCCCTCAAGACCAACAGCTTCATCTCGGCAGCATCATTCCAGGAGACTACCAAGGTGCTCAGCGAGGCCGCTATCAGGGGCCGCGTCGACACTCTTGAGGGTCTTAAGGAGAATGTCATCTGCGGACACCCTATCCCTGCAGGTACAGGCCAGAAGGAGTTCCAGGAGATTCTCGTTGCTCCGGCAACCGATACTCAGAAGAATCTTGCAGATCTCTAAAAGATAATAAAATATTCAAGAAGAGGTGGATGTCATAAATCCACCTCTTTTTGTTATAAATAATTGTTTTTGTTGGGACTATTATATAAATTTGAGGATTAATATATACTGACGCGAACAATGAAACTTACAGACATCATCAAAGTCCTTTTCCTGTCTCTTGCAATGGCTATTTCCGCATCTTGTGAGACAGCAGAGCCTGTGACTCCCGAGCAGGAGCATCAGCAGGTGACGATAACACTTGATGTTGATAAACTTAACCTCGAGTCTGCATCCATCCGTGTGAGGCATGACGGCACTGCCGACCTCCTTTGGGTATATCTTCTTACCGATGACCTGGATTCTGACCCTGCCGCTCTCATCGCTGACAAGCTCGCCAGAGAGCTCGAGCTTACGGGAGAAATCGTGGTCTTTACCGGGCAGAACAAGAGCATTATGGTGTCGGATCTTGCTCCAAAGGCTTATTACAGGTTCATATGTCAGGTGGTAGATCCTGTCACAGGAGGCACTACAGGTGAACCGGCGGCAATCCAGTTCAGGACGAGACGAGACCCGTCAGTTTTCGAAATCAATGACAACTGGAGTGTCAACAGAGGAGAGCGCTCAATCAATTATGTTGATAAGATGGAGTATGATAACTTCATCTGCAAGAGCTCAGATGAAGAGACTTATGTCCTGCTCCCTATCAAGGTGAGTGATTTCAAGTATTACTACAATAATGAGATAAGGGCCCTTTTCGAAGACTTCCATGCCAGCTACAGCCTTTCTGAAGGCGACAGCAAGTGGAAGGATATCGTGAAGTCCGGCGACCAGACTCTGCAGGAGCAGAGGCTGCGCTCAGGAGAATGGGTTGTGTTCATGGTCGGAATCGATGTTGACGGTGAACTTTCGGGACTCTATCAGAGGCTTGACATGACGATAGAGCAGGAGGTGCCGACCGAGGAATATCAAAGGTGGCTTGGTGATTGGGAGGTTGCAGACAAGGATGGCGTAAAGCTTTTTGATATTACCATTATCCCAAGTGAGAACAATATGTGGTATTACATGGGAGGATGGGAGAGCGACAATATCTATGCGTTCGATACATACGATCCTATGCTCATGCCGGAGCTCTTCTTTGACAAGGAGTCGGGAAAGCTTGGATTTGTTTCGGAGTATGTAAATACAATGATAACCGAGTCGGACAACATCGACTTCTATTTCTCTGGAACTTTCGTGGGCTATGGTACCACCTATGTACTCGGCAATGAGATGTTGAACTATATGATGGCGGATGCCGTATTTACGGAAACAGTCAGCTACTCTCAGGCAAGGATAGAGTCAAGAAACTTCATTACAAACGGCGTGGAGTTCCCTATCCAGTCAATATGCTACATATATTATAACGGCGGAAGTCCGGGCGCTATCAGCCTCGCCCCTCCTACTTTGCCGCTTACTATGACCAAGAAGCAGTAATTGATTATAACGCGATACCACAAATAAAAGGCTCCCTGAGGAGCCTTTTTATTTGTTATCGCATTATTGTCGCTTCGCGGTCAGGACCGACAGATATGATCTTGATCGGAACTCCGAGATATTGTTCCATGAATGCTATATAGTTGCGGAACTCCTGTGGTAATTCCGCTTCAGTGCGGCAGTGTGTGAGGTCTGTGTGCCATCCCTTGAACTCTGTGTATACAGGCTGGATGTCTGCGAAAGTGTCGAACGGCCACTGGTCTGACGGCTTGCCGTCTACGATGTATGACGTGCAGACCTTGATGGTCTCGAATGTGTCCAGACAGTCTGACTTCATCATGATGAGGTCGGTTACACCGCTGATCATCACTGCATACTTGAGGGCTACGAGGTCGAGCCAGCCGCAGCGGCGAGGGCGTCCGGTAACGGCGCCGAACTCGTGTCCGATGCGACGGATCTCCTCTCCTGTCTCGTCAAAGAGCTCGGTAGGGAACGGACCGCTGCCGACTCTTGTGCAGTATGCCTTGAATATGCCGTATACGTGTCCTATCTGGTGAGGGTTCACTCCGAGTCCCACACATGCGCCGGCGCATGAAGTGGTTGACGAAGTTACGAACGGATATGAACCATAGTCAATGTCAAGCATCGAACCCTGTGCTCCCTCTGCGAGAATCTCCTTGGTCTTGAGGAGTTCATTCACATAGTATTCGCAATCTACAAGTTCGAACTTCTTGAGGAAGTCTACAGCCTTCATGAATTCTGCGTCCTCTGCGTGAGGATCGCACTCGAAGCCCATCTGCTTGAGGAGGGTGATGTGACGGTTCTGGAGCTTTGCATATCTCTCGGCAAAGTCAGGTGCGAGGATGTCACCAACGCGAAGGCCATGACGGCTGATTTTGTCGGTGTATGTCGGTCCGATGCCCTTGAGGGTCGATCCGATCTTTCCTTTACCCATGGCAGCCTCGTTTGCTGCATCAAGAAGCCTGTGAGTGGGAAGGATCAGGTGAGCTTTCTTGGCGATTACAATGCGCTCTGTAACCGGAATGCCGGTCTTTTCAGAAATGTTCTCGCATTCGCCCTTGAATGTTATAGGGTCGAGCACCACGCCGTTTCCTACGATATTCTTAGCGTCTTCTCTGAAGATTCCTGACGGAATGGACCTGAGCACGAAGCTCTTTCCGTCGAAATGAAGTGAGTGTCCTGCGTTAGGACCGCCCTGGAAGCGTGCTACTACAGGGTAGTTGTTTGCAAGCACATCTACGATCTTGCCTTTTCCTTCGTCGCCCCACTGGAGGCCAAGTACAACGTCAAGTTTCATTTTATTGTATTGCTATGTTTCGGTTATCTTTTAAAATGGAAGGTCGTCGCCCGGATCCTCTTCTATAGGCTTTACCTGAGGCTGCGCAGCAGGCTGGACCTGCTGAACCGGCTGCTGCTGTGGCGCAGGCTGCTGGTATCCACCCTGTGGCTGGCCAGGTGTCTGATATCCGCCCTGAGGGTTCTGTCCGTCCGGTCTTCTGCCGAGAAGTTGGAGAGTGTCTGCGACAATCTCGGTCACATATCTCTTGTTGCCGGTCTGATCGTCCCATGACCTTGTGCGGATGCGACCTTCTATATATACCTGCGTGCCCTTCTTGACATACTTCTCGACAACATCCGCTGTGTTTCTCCACACTACGATGTTGTGCCACTCGGTGTGCTCCTGCAGGTTGCCGTTTCTGTCACGATATCTCTCTGTGGTTGCAAGTCTGAATGTCGCAACCTTCGCTCCGTTGTTTACATCGCCAGTGTAGCGGATCTCAGGATCCTGTCCTACGTTGCCGATGAGTATTGCCTTGTTTATCATATATTTTGTGTTTGTTTTATTTCAGTCCCAAAAACTTTGCAAGTTAGTCATAAAATCTAAAATAATCAGCACTTATTTCGATTTTATAACCTCCTTCATAGAACTTTCGTCAGGAGTCTCTCCGGTGAATATTTCATATCCTGTCACGGCTTGAAGCAGGAGCCATACCTGGCCTTCTGTATATGTTGCATCAGGATTTGCATGAAGCATCTTCTGTATCAGCTCATTGTCGAATGACGGATTGCGATAATTGGCTTCAAGTATATGTTTTGGCCTGCCAGCCGCGAAATCTTCGTATGTGAGAGTGTCCAGTTCCGGAATCCTCACAGGAAGGTTGTAGATCACGATGTCAGCCTTCCTGAACTCCTCTCGGAAGCAGCTCAGCGGTTTTATCTCATCACTATATATGGTCCTGTTGAGAACGACAGTCTCCATCCCCAATGCTCTTGCTGCCGCTGCCGCCGCTTTACCCGCCCCTCCAATGCCGACTATAAGGACATGTCTCATCTGGTGTTGTTGCAGGTTTAGAAAGCGTGCTACCCCCCTGGCCGCAGGGGGAAGGAGCGCCCCGAAGGGGGCGACAGGGGTTCTTTCTAAACCTGCAACAACACCATATAGCCATTCACGGACTCCGAGATAGTCGGAGTTGTGGGCTTTGACGCCTTCCGGAGTCTTGATCAGCAGATTAGTTGCCCCGACAAGGCTGCATTCCTCCGAGATGATGTCTGCCTTCTTGAGCGCCAGTTCCTTGAACGGAGCGGTCACATTGATTCCGTCATATTCATTCAGGAATATCTTATACGCCTCTTCGAAATCCGGCGTTTCAATCAGTTCGTACGGATATCTGCCGGCATACCCCGCCTTGAAAAGGGCAGGGGAAAGCGAATGCGCTATGGGATGTCCGATCAGACCGAATTTCATGAGTTCCTTTGTCTTACTGCTTCAAACATGAGGATGGCTGCTGATACTGAGACATTCAGCGAGTCCAGCCTTCCGAGCATAGGTATCTTGATGTGGGCGTCAGCGGCCTTTCTCCATACATTTGTGAGTCCTGTCGCCTCTGTGCCCATGACAATGGCGGTTCCGCCTTTCATGTCAGTCTCATAATACCACTCGGAATCCTGCAGCTGGGCTGTATATATCTTTATGCCATTGTTCTTGAGCCATGCAATTGCCTCCTCTGAGGTCGCTGTCGCTACGGGAACGGTGAATATGGCTCCTATGCTCGAGCGGATGAGATTCGGATTGTACATGTCCGTCAGCGGGTCGCAGACGATGACGGCGTCAACGCCAGACGCGTCTGCGCTTCTGAGAACAGCTCCCAGATTGCCTGGCTTCTCTACGGATTCCAGCACGACAACGAGAGGATTCTTCTTCAGTTTCAGGCTGTCAAGAGTCATCTCCTTGCAATGCATCTCTGCAATCACGCCTTCCGTCCCGCCGCGATATGCCACCTTGTCATAAAGGTGCTGCGGTATCTCTATGATCTGGCACATCATGCCGCAGAAATTCTCTTCCACTGCTCCCAGGATGCTGTCAAACTCCTTCTCAGTGATGATATCGCGGCATATGAAGAAGGTATGCGGCTCATAGCCCGCCTCCACACAATGAATGATCTCTCGTCTTCCTTCCACGACAAAAAGCCCTTTCTTCCTTCTCTCCTTCGACTTTTCCTGAAGAGTCAGCAGCTCCTTTATCTTGGCATTCTGCGCTGATGTAATATTCTCGGTTCTCATAGTACAAATATAACTAATTTATTCATACCAGGTCTTGTATAGGAGGTAGTGTTCGGCGTTTGCGTTGGCTTTTGCCCGGATGGTTTCCGAGCCGTCCTTGATCTTGCGGGCAGGAATGCCAGCCCATATGCCCGGCTCAAGCTTCTGGTTGGCCGGGACTACGGCTCCGGCCGCGATAATGGTTCCATCTGGAATGATGGTGTTATCCATGACAATGGCTCCCATGCCTATGATGACGTCATTGCCTATGATGCAACCATGGACGTTGGCTCCATGCCCGATCGAGACGTCATTGCCTATGATGCATTCCGACTGCTGATAGGTCGCATGCAGCACGGCATTGTCCTGAATGTTCACCCTGTCGCCGATGCGTATCGCTCCGACGTCTCCGCGCAGCACAGCGCCATACCACACGCTGCAGTCATCTCCGATCTCCACCGTTCCGATAATCGTCGCCGTCTCCGCCAGAAACGCGCGCTCTCCAATGACGGGCCTGTCGCTCTTGAGTTCCTTTATTATTGCCATGTCCTATAATCTAATTCCTATTCCCGCCATGCCGAAGGTGTTGGCGGCGGATATGTTCACCTCGGCCAGACCGTAGACCCTGCCTTTGCCGAATTTGATGCCGACAGGGGCGATGTAAGGCATCGGGAACGGGAACGCGAATGCTGTGCCTATTCCTAATGCAGAGTACATGCTGAAGCTTTCTCTTACGATCCATTTGAAGCGGACATCTGCCGAGATCGAGCCCCAGACCATGGTGCTTCTGTCGGCCAGAGAAGGCTCTGCATTCTTATCATATTCCTTCTTGCTTCCGGTTGAAGGGATTTCCGGATATTGAAGGACATCATATATGGTGAGATGTATGTTTCCCAGGGCGGAAACCTCCCATCGCTTTCCCCATGAGAATGTGTATCCGACATTCAGTCCCGGCTGATAATGTTCCTTTATGGTCTGTCCGTTCCTGGATGCTTCGATCTGCCTGTCCAGCCAAGGATATTCAGCAAGAAATACAAGGCTTGGATAGCCAGTGGTGATCTCTATGGCGTGCTGATAAGGATATTGGCGCTTGACCTTCGTCGTGTCCTGAGATGTCTCACGGGCATTAAGGCCGGCGCAGATCAGCAGTGCAGCAATGATGAAAGTTCTTTTCATGGCGCGCTATTTAAGTGTTGACTTTCCAAAGATAACACTTAAAAGCACAAAATCGGTCAGTTTTGTGTTTTAGACCAGTGAAAATGACATTAAAAGCACAAAAACGACCGTTTTTGTGCTTTTAATGTTGCTGCAGCTAGCAGTGAAATATCCTACTGATTCTTTGGCCTCATCTGAGGGAAGAAGAGAACATCCTGGATGGTAGGGGAATTGGTCATGAACATGGTCAGACGGTCGATTCCCATTCCAAGGCCTGATGTAGGAGGCATTCCGTACTCGAGTGCGCGTACGAAGTCCATGTCGATGAACATAGCCTCGTCGTCTCCCTTGTCCTTCAGCTTGAGTTGGTCCTGGAAGCGCTCGTACTGGTCGATCGGGTCGTTCAGCTCGCTGTATGCGTTCGCAAGCTCCTTTCCGCATACGAAGAGCTCGAAACGCTCTGTGAGGTCAGGATTTGTGCGGTGGCGCTTTGTGAGCGGCGACATCTCCACAGGATAGTCTGTGATGAATGTAGGCTGCACGAGATGCTTCTCGCAGTATTCTCCGAAGATTGCGTCTATGAGCTTGCCCTTTCCGAATGAAGGGTCAGTCTCCACATGGAGTTTCTTGCAGGTCTCGCGGAGCTCGTCCTCAGACATGCCTGCGACATCAACTCCTGCATATTCCTTGATGGCCTCGAGGATAGGGAGGCGGCGGAACGGCGGCTTGAAGTCAACCTGGTTCTCGCCGATAGTAACCTCTGTCTTGCCGTGGAGCTTGAGAGCGATCTTCTCAAGGAGCTTCTCTACGAACTCCATCATCCAGATATAGTCCTTGTAAGCCACATAGATCTCCATGCAGGTGAACTCCGGGTTGTGGGTCTTGTCCATACCCTCGTTGCGGAAGTCCTTTGCGAACTCATATACTCCATGGTATCCGCCGACAATGAGTCTCTTGAGGTAGAGCTCGTTGGCGATGCGGAGGTAGAGAGGAATGTCGAGAGCGTTGTGGTGAGTGATGAACGGACGTGCTGTCGCACCGCCAGGGATGCTCTGGAGGATAGGAGTCTCCACCTCAAGGCAGCCTGCCTCGTTGAAATACTCACGCATTGTAGCCACGATCTGGCTTCTCTTGATGAATGTATCACGTACCTGAGGGTTTACGATCAGGTCTACATATCTCTGTCTGTATTTGAGCTCAGGATCAGAGAATGCGTCGAACACCTCGCCGTCCTTCTCTTTCACGATAGGGAGGACGCGGAGAGACTTGCTGAGGAGTGTCAGCTCCTTGGCATGGATCGAAAGCTGGCCGGTCTTGGTGATGAAGGCGAATCCCTTGATGCCGATGATGTCACCGATGTCGAGGAGTTTCTTCCATACTGTGTTATACATGGTCTTGTCTTCACCTGGGCAGATCTCGTCGCGGTTGACATAGATCTGGATGCGGCCTGTCTCGTCCTGCAGTTCGCCGAATGATGCGGCGCCCATGATGCGCCTTGACATGATGCGGCCTGCGATGACTACATCCTGGAAGTTGCCTTTCTCCTCGTCATACTCAGCCTTCACCTGCGCAGCAGATGTGTTGATTGGGTAGAGTGGTGCCGGATAAGGCTCGATTCCGAGTTCTCTGAGCTTTGCGAGCGATTCTCTTCTGAACAGCTCCTGCTCGTTGAGGTCCATAATGCTCATAATTATATCTTTTAAACTGTTTATTCCAAAAATCCCACAAATTTAATATAAATAATAAAAAAATCCATATCTTTGTATACTATGGCGGTAGAAAAGATATGGAAATTCAGGGAAACGGCTGATCCTGATAATGTCAGGCAGCTTGCTTCTGAGCTGGGAGTGGATCCGGTGCTTGCGGAACTTCTGGTCCAGAGGGGAGTTCATACCTTCGAACAGGCCCGCTCATTCTTCCGCCCGAGCCTGGAAAACCTCCACGATCCGTTCCTGATGAAGGACATGGACAAGGCTGTGGAGAGAGTGCATCAGGCCGTTTCAACAGGAGAGAGGATTCTTGTATACGGAGACTATGACGTTGACGGAACCACAGCGGTCTCGCTCGTATATTCCTTCCTCCGCCGTCTGACAAAGGCTGTCGATTTCTATATTCCAGAGAGATATGACGAAGGCTATGGCGTCTCATACAAGGGCATCGACTGGGCGTCCGAAAACCGTTTCGGCCTCATAATCACTCTTGACTGTGGCATCAAGGCCAATGAAAAGGTAGAGTATGCAAGGGAGAAGGGCATAGACATGATCATATGTGACCACCATCTTCCTGAGAACGAACTTCCGAAGGCTGTCGCAGTTTTGGATCCGAAGAGGGAAGACTGCCATTATCCTTTCGATGACCTTTCCGGATGCGGTGTGGGCTTCAAGCTTGTACAGGCATATTCACAGAAGTTCGGCATCGCTTTCGACACACTGATTCCGCTTCTTGACCTTCTCGTAGTCAGCATAGCGTCTGACCTTGTGTCTGTGACAGACGAGAACAGGGTCCTCGCTCATTTCGGTCTCAAGCAGCTCAATGTCAGCCCTCGCCAGGGACTCATGGCCATGATCCAGCTTTCGGGCCTTGAGCCTGGCCATCTGACTATTGACGACATCGTCTTCAAGATCGGCCCGCGCATCAATGCGGCCGGCCGTATGGAGACAGGCCGCATCGCAGTGGAGCTTCTGACTGCAACTGACGCCAGGACTGCAATCAGGATCGGAACAGAGATCAACGAGCATAATAACGAAAGAAAGAACATAGACCGCCGCATCACCCAGGAAGCCCTGGAGATGGTGGAGTCGCAGCAGTGTCTTTCATACGGTAAGGCTACGATCGTATATAACCCGCAATGGCATAAGGGAGTGGTCGGAATCGTCGCCTCAAGACTTGTAGAGGCATATTACAAGCCGACGATCGTCTTCACGAAGTCTCAGGAAGGACTCGTGACAGGATCTGCACGAAGCGTACATTGCTTCGACCTTTATGGCGCCATAGAAAGCTGCGCTGACCTCCTTGAAAATTTCGGAGGCCATCTTTACGCAGCAGGTCTCACTTTGAAAGAAGAGAATCTTCCGGAGTTCTGCGAGAGGATAGAGAAGTTCATATCAGAAGCGATCATTCCTGAAATGCAGACACCTGTAGTAGAGATAGATGCAATGCTGAATTTCTCGCAGATCACGCCGAAATTCCTGCGTATCCTCAAGCAGTTCCAGCCTTTCGGCCCGGGCAACAGCATGCCGATCTTCAGGACTGACAATGTCTATGACAACGGCAGCATCCGCAAGGTGGGAGCCGAGGGTGGACACCTCAAGCTCGAACTCATCCAGGAGTCGCAGCCATACCACCACATATCGGCAATAGCCTTCAACATGGCGGACTACTTTGAGAACATCAAGGCCGGCAATCCGGTGGATGTCTGCTATTCAATTGTAGAGAATTATTACAGAGGCACAGCGAACACTCAGCTCCGCATCAAAGACATCCGCGAGCGCGACGAGATGATCTGACCAACATGTTTAAAGTAAAAGCACAAAAACCCACGTTTTTGTGCTTTTAACTTAGTTTTCCCCGGTCCAAAACACAAATAAGCCCCTTTTTGTGCTTTTAAATCCCGAAGCCTATGGTACTGCTCTGAGAAGCGCTTCGCTACTTGAATTCTTTGTCTATCGCTGTTTGGGGAACGGCGAAGCGGATAAGAACCTCTTCAGGAGAGCTTCGCTGTGATGGAGATGATATCTGAAGCTATGGCTTCGATTGATCTGCCGTCCGTGTCGACCGTGACGTGGGAGGTCTTTTCATATGTGGCTGCGCGCTGGTCCATCAGCGTCTCGATGCGGGTCCGGAGGTCCGCATCTGCGAGCATCGGCCTTCCGGCTGCCTCTCCGGCAAGATGCTCAACAAGAGTATCAACGGAAGCCCTGAGATAGACACACAAAGTCTTCTCCCTGACCATCAGAGCACAAGCCTCAGTCATCACAGCCCCACCTCCCAATGCTAAAACGATGTCATTGTTGGTGTGTCTTTCTGATTCAGGGTGGCATGGAGAGGGTTTGGAAACCGTGCTACCCCTCTGGCCGCAGAGGGAGGGGCCCATCGCGATTCGCGATGGGAGGGATTGTTTCCAAACCCTCTCCATGCCACCATCTTTCAAAACTGCCTTCAACGCTTCCAGTTCCATCTGTCGGAACGCCGCTTCTCCTTCTGTGGCGAAGATTTCCGGGATGCTTCTTCCCTCGCGTTCTGCAATCACATCATCAAGGTCAATAAAAGAGCAGCAGAGCAGCTCCGAAAGTCGCCTTCCGACACTGCTCTTGCCACATCCCATAAATCCAGTCAATGATATGATCATAGTTTACTTCTTTATTATGATGATGTTTTAAAAACCGTGGCCGCCCATGGCCTCGTGAATGGGAGGGGCCCGCCGCAAAGCGGTGGGAGGGATTAAGTTTTTAAAACATTATCATAATAATATATTAATTAGAACAGAGTTAATTGTGGATCATCCGGGAGATCGATGTCGATCGGATCCTCGACACCGGTATTGTCAATTTCCCCGGCCTGATTCTCCGCCTCACTCTCCTCCGGCACAACATCATCCTCCGGCTTATGCAGCGGCTCCACAAACTTCACCGCCTTCACATCCATCGCACTCACCTTCTTTCCCTTCGCCTGGATACCCTTCTTTGCAATGTACTCCTCCGCATCCACAAGCTCCGGCTCCCTGTGCTCGTGCTTTCCTCCGAAAGTGATCTCGAACTGAGGATGCTTGTCGTCGCTGAGCTCCACGAGATATGAGCCCTTCGCCTCTGAAATGAAGCTTACGGCAGTGTTGTCGCTCACCTCGAACGAGAATCTCTTCACATAGAACGATGCAACCGCCTTGTCATAATAAAGCGCTGTGTATGTCTTGTTTACATCCAGCTTCTCGATCTTGAGGAGATCGCCCTGGTATCTGTTGCTGAGGTCGAACGATGTAGTGTAATATGTACCGTCGCGGAAGATCGCAAGAATATGGTCGCCAGTGTTGAACTGACCAAGATGCAGACCTCTTCCGTCCTCGTTGAGTCTCTGGATGTCCTCGTCAAACCAGATGTCCTTGCCGCCGATGGTCGATATGCCCTTCGACTTGAGCTGGATCTTCTGGATCGCATTCTTCGACACGAGGTTGCCTCGCGAAGCGCGTCCCTTGATCAGAAGCTGTGAGAAGTCATACTCGTCGATGAGCTTCTTGAGCTTGGCCCTCTGCCTGTAATATATCTTGACAGTCTCGGCCTCACCGTTATGGTTCACGGTGAACCAGAGGATCTGAGATCCAGGTGTGCCCTGAGTGATGTCATACTCCTTGTCGCGTGTCACACTTGTGATCGCAAACCTCTTCGCATAGCTGACAGATGACTTTCCGTCGCGATAGATGACATTATAGATGGTTCTCTGGTCGTTTCTGTCGAAGATGCCCACATAGAGGATGTCCTTTCCGAAGAACGCCTTCTCGCTCACCTTTGTCACCACGTACTTGCCGTCCTTGTGGATGACGATGATCTCAGAAAGGTCAGAACACTCGCAGATGAACTCTGCATTGTCCTCCTTCTTGAGCGCGATACCAACGAAGCCTTCTGCCTTGTTTGCATAGAGCTTGGCATTGTTGCTTACCACCTTTGTAACAGCGATAGACTCGAATCCTGTGAGCTCTGTGAGCCTTGGATATGCCTTGCCATACTTCTTCTTGAGTCCCTTGAAGTAATTGATGGTGTATTCTGTAAGGTGGTCCAGATGGTTCTGCACCTCGTCCATCTCGTCCTCGATGCTGCGGAGCTTCTCGTCCACAGCCTTTGTGTCGAACTTCGAGATCTTCCTCACAGGCTTCTCCACGAGCTTGTCGATGTCCTCGGAAGTGATAGGCCTCTTGAGAAGCCCCTGGTATTTCATCATCTCGTCGAACACCTCCTGCAGCTGTGCCTCCCATGTCTTGGCGTCACCCTCAAGGATCTTATATACCTTGTTCTCGAAGAATATCTTCTCGAGAGAGCTGTAGTGCCAGTCGTTCTCGAGTTCGTCGAGACGGATCTGAAGCTCCTGACCGAGCAGGCTCTTTGTGTGGTCTGTGCTATATTTGAGGATATCCTCTACAGAGAGGAACTGCGGCTTGTGATCCACGATCACGCAGGCATTCGGAGAGATCGACACCTCGCAGTCTGTGAAAGCGTAGAGTGCGTCGATGGTCTTGTCCGGCGACACATCATTCGGAAGATGTATCACGATCTTGGCTGTCGAAGTTGTGAGATCGTCGATCTTCTTGATCTTGATCTTTCCCTTCTCCTTGGCCTTGAGAATGGACTCGATGATGATATGAGTCGTCTTTCCGAATGGTATCTCGTTGATTGACAGTGTGTTCTTGTCAACTTTCTCGATCTTTGCACGCACCTTTACCACTCCGCCTCGCTGGCCCTTCATATATTTAGAGCAGTCGGCGTAGCCACCGGTAGGGAAGTCTGGGTACAGCTCGAAAGGCTTGCCCTGCAGATGGGCTACGGCTGCGTCGATGATCTCATTGAAGTTATGAGGAAGAATCTTTGATGCAAGACCTACGGCAATACCTTCCGCACCCTGTGCAAGCAGCAGAGGGAACTTGATAGGCAGCTCGATAGGCTCCTGGTTTCTTCCGTCATATGAAGTCATCCAGTTGGTGGTCTTAGGGTTGAACACAACCTCCTTGGCGAACTTGGTGAGGCGCGCCTCGATGTATCGTGGCGCCGCATTGGAGTCGCCGGTCAGGATGTTACCCCAGTTACCCTGGCAGTCGATGAGATAGTTCTTCTGTCCCAGCTGCACGAGAGCTCCAAGGATGGACTGGTCTCCGTGTGGGTGGTACTGCATCGCCTGTCCGACGATGTTCGCCACCTTTGTATAACGGCCGTCGTCAATCCTCCACATGGCGTGGAGCACACGCCTCTGCACAGGCTTCATTCCGTCAACGATGTGCGGAACGGCCCTATACAGGATGACATAAGACGAGTAGTCCAGGAACCAGTCCTTGAACATACCCGACAGCTTGAATTTACGGCTGTTCTCTCCAAGCAGCTTGTCGAACTTGCCCGGAGCCATCTCTACCACCGCCTCGTCCTCTGTCTCGTTCTGACCATCTTCAGGAAGCTCTACATCCTCGATCGGAAGGTCCTTGTCCTCAATGCTCATATCTGTTTACAGCTTTTAATATTCGTAACCGAACTTTCTAAGTTCCTTCTTGCTTTCCCTCCAGTCAGGATCCACCTTGACATAGAGGCTGAGGAAGACCTTCTTCTGGAAGAAGTCTTCCATGTCGATACGCGCCTGGGTACCGACCTTCTTGAGTGACTGTCCGCCCTTGCCTATGATGATGCCCTTCTGGGTGTCGCGCATCACATAGATCACGGCGCTGATGTCATATCTCTCCGCGCCTTCCTTGAACTCTTCCACAACCACCTCGCAGCTGTATGGAATCTCCTCCTTGTAGTTGAGGAAGATCTTTTCGCGTACGATCTCGGATGCGAAGAAGCGGAGGTTCTTGTCTGTGAACACGTCCTTGTCATACCATGCCGGTGCGACAGGCAGGTTCTCCACGATTGCGTCGAAGATGTTCTCAAGATTGAACTTCTCCTGCGCAGATGCAGGGAAGATGATCGCCTTGGGAAGCTGTTCCTTCCACCATGCCATGAGCTCGAGCACCTGATCCTGCGAGCTGATGTCGATCTTGTTGATCACAAGAATGACTGGGCAGTCGATCTTCTGGAGCTTTGCGATGTATTCCTCGTTCTTGTCGCCCTTCTCCACGGTGTCAGTCACATAGAGAATGATGTCGGCGTCACCTATCGCGGTGTCCACGAAGTTCATCATGCTCTGCTGCAGTCTGTAGTTAGGCTTGAGGATGCCCGGAGTGTCGGAGTATACGATCTGATAGTCGTCTCCGTTCACGATGCCCATGATCCTGTGCCTTGTGGTCTGGGCCTTTGCCGTAACGATGGAAAGCTTCTCTCCTACGAGGGCATTCATAAGCGTGGATTTGCCAACATTCGGGTTACCGATGATGTTGACAAATCCGGCGCGATGTCTTTTGGTCTGTTCTCCCATTATCACCTATTATAAGTATGCACCCATCCTGAGAAGGTTGATCTCGCCCTCGGAGAGGAATCTCCATTCGCCTCTCTTGAGACCCTTCTTGGTAAGACCTGCGAAGTATACTCTGTCGAGCGCCTTCACCTCGTATCCGAGGGATTCGAAGATCCTTCTTACGATGCGGTTCTTTCCCGAGTGGATCTCGATGCCGAGCTTGCGGTGGTCGTCCTCCTCGATGTACTCGAGTTCGTCAGCGGCGATGACGCCGTCTGAAAGCTCTACTCCTGCGAGGATCTTCTCGAAGTCCTCCTGCTTGAGCTTGCTGTCGAGCGATACCTGATATATCTTCTTCTTGTCGTATGACGGATGTGTGAGCTTCTCTGCGATTTCACCGTCGTTTGTGAACATGAGCACACCTGTGGTGTTCTTGTCAAGACGACCTACAGGGAACACTCTTGTAGGGCATCCCTTGAGGAGGTCCATGACGGTCTTGTCTGCGTGAGGATCGCTTGCAGTGGTGACAAATCCCTTAGGCTTGTTCATCACGATGTATACCTTTGCCTCGCCCTTGAGTCTCTCGCCGTTGAACCTTACGTCGTCAGTAGCTATGTTGATCTTGGTTCCGAGCTCAGTGACTACCTCTCCGTTGACAGTAACCACTCCGGCAAGGATGAAGTTGTCGGCCTCTCTTCTAGAGCATACGCCAGAGTTGGCGATGAACTTGTTGAGACGGACCACCTCCTTGATAGGAGCCATTACCATATCGTTGTCTGAATGTACGTCAGAGTCTACCTGAGGCCTTCTGCTGATCATCTTTCCGATGCCGCTCTCATCTTCGTTGCGGAAGTAGTTGAAGTCCTTTCTTGCGCCAGGTCTTCTTGCTCCGTTGCCTCTTCTTTCTGTCCTGTCACCATAAGGACGTCTCTCTGAACGCTCTCCGTAAGGGCGTCTCTCCGAACGCTCGCCGTATGGTCTTCTCTCGGTGCGGTCACCGTATGAACGTCTTTCGCCGCGCTCAGTGCGCTCGCCATAAGGCCTTCTTTCTGCGCGCTCACCATGAGGTCTTCTCTCTGAACGCTCGCCATATGGACGTCTCTCCGGACGCTCTCCTCCGTATGTCCTTCTTTCAGGACGGTCTCCGTAGGTGCGTCTCTCCGGACGGTCACCACCATAAGTCCTTCTTTCAGTGCGGTCTCCTGATGCGCTTCTTTCTCCGATGCGCGGTCTTCTCGGACGATCGCCTGACGGTCTTCTGTCTGAATCTCTTCTTGTGCCATAATCTCTACGGCCATCTCTGCGGCCATTGCCGCCTCTTCTGTTGTCTTCCATTTTTATTTCGCCTCTCGGCATTTTTAAAGTGTTAATATATTCCTGGCTCACGCCAGCTTATCTGTATCCGGTCAAACCGGCTTATCTCAATCTGAATATGTATGTAATTGTGCCTTCCTGCAGGGCCGGCGCATTGGCGTCCATATTGAAATTGGCGCCCATCGCCGCCTTGTATGCCGCCTGCCAAAGTGACTTGTCAGTGGCTGTGGTTCCTTCTACTCCGGCCTGGGCCTTGGTCACGGTTCCGTACTGGTCCACCCATATCTTTACAACAACCTTACCTGAAGCCTGCACTCCGTATGATGGTCTAGGAAGAGTTCCGTTGACGCTTCTGCCCACGAGTCTTGCGTTCGGCTCACCGGCAGTCTCTCCGGTCTTGGTGTTGCCCGAAGCGTGTCCTGCCTTGAGCGCTTCGCTCGGCTCTCGCGAAGTCTGCGGAGCGAGGGTGTCCTTCTGCGTGTTGTTGTCTGCCGCCGAGAACAAGGCTCTCCTGTCTATCGGCTTCTCGCGTACCGGCTCCGGTGTCTCCACATCTCCGAAATCATCAACTGTCGACTCCGGCGCCTCGTTTGCCTTGCTGCCCTCGAGCGGCGCCTCCGACTGCTGCACTAGGTTTATAGGCTTTGAAGGGTCCGGCTGCTCGACCTGAGGTCTCGAGCCGTTCCATGTCTGTCGAGGCTTTTCTATCTCAGGCTCGCTGAAGTCTATGACTATCGGAGTCCTTTCCGGTGGCGGAGGGTCAAGGTATGTGAAACCTGTGACAAAGAAACAGGCTACCAGGACAATATGCACGGCAACCGTCAGGATGCCGCCTGACACCCTTGACAGTTTCTCCTGCTTTTCGCGTTCCTGCCTGTACTTTTCCATAATCCTATTCCGGCGAAGTCGCCATTATCACCTTGTAGTGGTTTCTCTTTGCTATGTTCATCACCTGCACCACTTCCTTGATCGGAACCGTCTCGTCTGCATAGATCGAGAAGGTAGGGTCTTCCTCCTGCTGGAGAAGGCCTACGAGCGCATCCTCGACTTCGCTGAAGTCTATCGGCTGCTTCTCTCCGTTGATATGGTAGGTGAAGGTCTCTGTATCCTGCCAATGCTTGATCGATACGCTCACAGTCGCCTTTGCCGAAACCTGTCCTGTGCTCTTTGGGAGCAGGAGCTTGAGGGCGTTCGGGTTCACGAGCGTCGATGTCACAAGGAAGAAGATCAGAAGCAGGAACACGATGTCGGTCATCGACGACATCGAGAATCCTGAATCCACCTTTGTTGTTCTCTTGATTGCCATTTCTTACTCTGTTTTCCCGGTTCCTTATTCTCCCGCAGGCTCGTGGAGCATGTCGATGAACTCGATTGTCGTGCTCTCCATCTTGAACACGAGGTTCGAGATCTGCGAAGTGAGATAGTTGTATCCGAAGTATGCGATGATACCTACAAAAAGTCCGCCTACGGTTGTCACCATCGCCTCGTAGATGCCTCCTGAGAGGAGGGAGATGTCGATGTTGTTGCCTGCGGTGGACATTCTGAAGAACGCCTGGATCATACCGGTCACGGTGCCGAGGAATCCGATCATCGGAGCACCTCCGGCTATGGTTGCAAGCATTGGAAGACCCTTCTCAAGTCTCGCCACCTCTACATTGCCCATGTTCTCGACTGCAGTCTGGATGTCCTGGAGAGGTCTTCCGATCCTCTCGATGCCCTTCTCGACGAGTCTTGCGATAGGTGAATCATATTTCTGGCAGAGGTCTGTCGCAGTCTTGATCTTGCCGTCATGGATGAGGTCGCGGATGTCCTTCATGAAGTGCTTGTCGATCTGTCCTGCCTTGTGGATCATCCACCACTTGTTGCCGAAGATGTATATCGCCATCACTGAGAGGATGAGAAGCACGATCATGAGCCATCCGCCCGCTGTCGCGAGGTCGATGAGGCTGAGTGTCTCCTCCTTGACTACAGGCTCAGCAGCCTGTGAAAGTGCCGTTGTGTCAACGGCTGCCTGCATAATGTTGAAAAGCATAATTATAGTTGTCTGTTAAATCGTGCAAAAATAGTCAAAAAATCGCGAATAGGGAAATTTATTTGTATGATGCACCGCAGAAAAACAGTGCTTTTCCCGGAACTGATGTCCCTGCGTCGGAACGTGTGCCTCCGGCGATGAGTTCCGCAATCCACTCCGGCTCCTTTTTCCCCCTTCCGACTTCGATGAGAGAGCCTACGATGGCGCGTACCATGTTGCGCAGAAAGCGGTTGGCCTTAACTCTGAAGACTATGTAGTCACCGTCCTGGAATTCCGCTCCCATGAGCTCGCAATGAGTCGGCCTGTAAGTGCTCCAGCCTGCCTCCGTAATCGTACAGATCGAGGTCGTGTTGTTGCCTCCCGTCTTCTCGAAACAGCTGAAGTCGTGTTCGCCGAGAAGATGTTCGGCCGCCTCGTTCATCTTGTTGATGTCCAATGGGTAACGCATCCTGTATGAGAATTTCTCGCAGAACGGGTCTTTCCTGAAATGGATGAAATAGCAGTATTCTCTGGAGCGTGCATCGAATCTTGCATGAAAGTCGTCTCCGACTCTCGAAACTTCGTGGACCGCAATTTCGCGAGGCAGGATGGCATTTAATTTGTAGCAAAGTTGCTCCGCATTCATGCTGACTTCGTCAGGAGTCTCGAAGTGGGCGATGTAATTTATCGCATTCACCTCAGTATCAGTGCGTCCGGCTCCGGTTACGGAAACCTGGGTGCCGAGCAGAGTGGACAGGGCGCTTTCTATTTCGCCCTGAACGGTCTTTGCGTTGTTCTGTATCTGCCATCCGCAGAACGCGCTGCCGTCATATGACAGCCTGATTTTGTGTCGCATATTGCAAAAAATGAGTAAATTTGTAGTTTAAAGTGCAAAAATATCAAAAATCATATTTATGGAGAGCATAAACATCAAAGAATTGAATGACCGCATCCAGAGGGAGAGCTCCTTCGTGGACATCCTGACAATGGAGATGAACAAGGTCATCGTCGGACAGAAGCATCTGGTGGAGAATCTCCTCATCGGCCTTCTCGCCAACGGACACATCCTTCTCGAGGGAGTTCCGGGCCTGGCGAAGACCCTGGCGATCAACACCCTCTCGCAGGCTGTCGACTCAAAGTTCAGCCGCATACAGTTTACTCCGGACCTTCTTCCAGCGGACGTTCTCGGTACTCTGATCTACTCGCAGAAGACTGAGCAGTTCCAGATAAAGAAAGGCCCGGTTTTCGCTAATTTCGTCCTGGCCGACGAGATCAACCGTTCGCCTGCAAAGGTGCAGTCGGCGCTTCTCGAGGCCATGCAGGAGCGTCAGGTGACAATCGGCGAGGAGACATTCAAGCTTCCGGAGCCGTTCCTGGTGATGGCGACCCAGAACCCGATAGAGCAGGAGGGAACATATCCGCTCCCTGAAGCGCAGCTCGACCGTTTCATGCTCAAGGTCGTGGTTACTTATCCGAAGAAGGAGGAGGAACGCCAGATCATCCGCATGAACAACAGCGGACAGTTCCCTAAGGCTCAGCCGGTTGTGAATCCGCAGGATATAGTAAGGGCTCGCGAGGTTGTCAAGGATGTGTACATGGATGAGAAGATCGAGAGGTATATCGTCGACATCGTATATGCGACAAGAACTCCTCAGGACTATGGTCTGGGAAACATCGCGAACTTCATCTCATACGGAGCTTCGCCACGTGCAAGCATCTCGCTTGCGATGGCTTCCAAGGCATATGCGTTCATCAAGAGAAGGGGATATGTCATTCCTGAGGATGTGCGTGCGGTATGCTACGAAGTGCTTCGCCACAGGATCGGCCTTACATATGAGGCTGAGGCAGAGAACATGACCACAGACCAGATCATTTCTGAAATCATCAACGCTGTTGAGGTTCCATAAACCATCATTATGAGCGAAATGAGTGCAAACGACCTTTTGAAGAAGGTCAGGAAGATAGAGATAAAGACCAGGGCGCTTTCGCACCAGATCTTTGCGGGCGAATACCACTCGGCCTTCAAGGGCCGCGGTATGGCCTTCAGCGAGGTGCGTGAGTACCAGTACGGAGACGACGTGCGCAACATGGACTGGAATGTCACCGCGCGTCTTCGTTCGCCGTATGTCAAGGTCTTTGAGGAGGAGAGGGAACTGACGGTCGTTCTGCTGGTGGATGTCAGCCGCTCAAGACTCTTCGGAACAACAGGCAGCACCAGGAAGGACATCCTGGCGGAGATCGCCGCCGTCCTTTCGTTCTCGGCGATAATCAACAACGACAAGGTCGGAGCCCTGTTCTTCAGCGACAAGGTGGAGAAGTTCATCCCGCCTAAGAAGGGACGCACGCATCTTCTCCACATCATCAGGGAGATCATAGAGTTCGAGCCCGCCTCCGACGGCACTGACATATCCGAGGCATTGCGTTATCTGACCAATGCCATCAAGAAGAAATGCGCGGCATTCCTTCTGTCGGACATGCTGGATGTCGACCAGGACGGCAATCCTCGTTATGAGGACGCCTTGAAGGTCGCCGTAAACCGCCACGACCTCTCGGTCATAGAGGTTTATGACCCTCGCGAAAGGTCGCTTCCGGATGTGGGTCTTGTGAATATAAAGGATTCAGAGACAGGAGAGTATGCTTGGGTTGACACTTCAAGCAGAAAGATGAGGACTGCTTATGAGGAGTGGTTCAGAAACGTTGAACAGACCTCTTCGCGTCTGTTCATGAAATACAATGTAGACAAGGTCGCCATATCGCTTGACGAAGATTACGTCAAGGGACTGATGACCTTGTTCAAAAACAGGTAAAGCATATGCGTAAGGCATTTATATATATCGGCCTGCTGCTCTGCAGCCTCGCCCTTGACGCTCAGGAAGCGGTCAAGGACACGGCTGCCGTGGAGCCGGCTGACACAACGGTCCGTCCGCAAGGCGGCATAATCGCCATGAAGGGTGCCTTCCTCGCTCCGAGGGAGCAGAGGGATTCCGTCCTCATCGGCGACCAGCTGCTCTACGGTGTGGAACTGCGTCTTGTTGAGGAAGGCACTCAGTTCGCCTTCCCGGAGTGGAAGAATGACCCGAGGGGGGGCATCATCGCAGTGTCGCCCTGGCTTGTCGACACCGTTAAGGTGACAAAGCAGAAGAAGGGCATGCCGAAACTGATGGACATCAGGGCAGGACTCGTGATAACATCGTTTGACGAGGGTCAATACGAGCTTCCGCAGATAATCTTGCAGAGGCAGTCGAAAGAAGGAGTCGTGGACACTCTTTATTTCGAGCCGATGCGTCTGGAAGTCAAGACGATGCCTGTCGATACGGCGACATTTGTGCCTCATGACATCAAGGGGCAGATCAGATATCCGGTGACAGCTCGTGAGGTCATTCCATGGGCTGTGGCCGGACAGTGGGCTGTTGTGCTGATAATCCTTGCAGTATGTCTTTATATGATACGCCGCAGGAAGGAGTCCGGTGAGGTGAAGCGCAAGGAGCCTGCGCATATCGTGGCTCTGCGCGAGCTGGACAAATATCGTGGAAAGGGCATGTGGGTGCCTGAGAAGCAGAAGGCCTTCTATTCCGGCATCACAGATGCGTTGAGGGAATATATTTCTGAAAGATATGGTATCGGGGCGATGGAGATGACGACTTCCGAGATCTTTGAGGATATGAAGAAGACTGATGCTCCTGAGGAACTTCTCAGAGAGGTGCGCGAGCTTTTCGAGCGCGCCGATTTCGTGAAGTTCGCCAAGTATGTGGCCTCCGACGAAGACAATGCCGCGTCTCTCCCGGTTGCTGTGCGCTTTGTCACGCAGACCTATCAGACAGAGATTGAAACAGAAGAAAAGACGGAGGAATAATGTTTTTTGAATATCCGAAATTGTTATGGCTTCTTGCAGTGCCTGCCCTGCTGGTGCTGCACTACATATATCTGGAAAGGGCCGGACGTCATCCGCACCTGAGAGTGTCGGTGGCGACACCCTGGATGAAGGGAGGTATGTCATATATGAACATACTCCGTCACATACCTTTCATCCTGAGGACTTTCGCCCTCGTGATGATTGTCGTGGCGCTGGCACGTCCGAGATCTTCTGAAGAGCTTTCGAAGGTCGATACGGAAGGAATCGACATTGTCCTTGCAATGGACGTGTCCACCAGTATGCTGGCCAGGGACCTGACTCCGGACCGCATCAGCGCATCGAAGGATATTGCGATAGAGTTCATATCACAGCGTCCTTCTGACAGGATGGGCATAGTGGTCTTTGCCGGCGAGAGCTTTACACAGTGTCCGCTGACCACTGACAGGGCCACCCTGATCAATCTGATGAAGGAAGTCCAGACAGATATAATAGAGGATGGAACCGCCATTGGAAACGGTCTTGCGACAGCTGTTGCCCGCATGAAGGATTCTGACGCGAAGAGCCGTGTCGTCATACTTCTTACGGACGGTGTGAACAACAGTGGCGAGGTCGCTCCGAAGATGGCGGCTGAGATCGCAAAGACCTATGGCATAAGGGTGTACACGATAGGTGTAGGAAAGGAAGGCATGGCTCCGTATCCTGTGATGACTCCGTGGGGAGTGCAGGTGCAGAATATGAAGGTGGAGATCGACGAGGCTCTCCTCAAGGAGATAGCCGAGTCGACAGGCGGCCGTTATTTCAGGGCGACCGACAATACGAAACTCGCTGAGATCTACAGCGAGATCAACAAGATGGAGAAGGCCAAGACATCTGTCGAGAGCTTCCCTGTATACAAGGAACTCTTTGGTACATATGTCCTTTGGGCATTGCTTGCGCTTATGCTTGAACTTCTTCTTAACTGGTTTGTAATAAGGAGGTTAGTATGATATTCGCTGAACCGAAATATTTGATGCTTCTTCTGCTGATCCCTGTGTTCTTCGTGATCCAGGCACTGGTGCTGAAGTTTCGTGCGAAGAGAATAAGACGCTTCGGTGACCAGGCTCTGGTCGAGAAGCTCATGCCTTCTTATTCGAAGGCAAAGGTATGGCTTCGCCTTTCTTTGTTCGCAATCGCGTTCATGTTCTTTATTCTGGGTATTTCCCGTCCTCAGATGGGTGCCATCCTGAAGGAACACAAGACTCGCGGTGCGGAAGTGATGGTGGTTCTTGATGTGTCGAACTCCATGCTCGCCCAGGACTATTCTCCGAACAGGCTTGAGCGTGCGAAGCTTGCGATCTCAAGAATGGTCGACAAACTTCGCGACGACAGGATAGGACTCATCGTCTTTGCCGGAAATTCGTTCGTCCAGCTTCCCATCACCACTGATTATGTGTCTGCAAAGATGTTCCTCAGCAGCATCTCGACAGAGTCTGTTCCGATTCAGGGAACAGCGATGGGAGAAGCGATATCCACTGCACTCAGGAGCTTCAGCGCGCAGAGCGACAAGAGCCGTGCGATAATCGTGATCACAGATGGTGAAAACCATGAGGATGATCCGGTGGCTGCTGCAAGACAGGCTGCAGAGCTCGGCGTACGCGTGTTTACTATCGGTGTGGGGTCTCCGCAGGGAACCATGATTCCGATGGGTGACGGTCAATATCTTGAAGACCGTGAAGGCAATCCTGTCGTGACCAGGCTGGATGAAAAGGTGCTCCAGGAAGTTGCGGAAGCGGGAAAGGGACTTTATGTCCATGCTGGAAACAGGGAATTCGGACTCGATCCGGTCATTGAGGAGATCTCAAGGATGGACGACGAGGAATACAACTCGATAGTGTTTGAGGAATATGATGAACTGTATATGTATTTCCTTGCAGTGGCATTCTTCTTCCTCGTGCTTGAAATGCTGATCGGAGACCGCAGGTCGAAGCGTCATTTGTTTGTAAGATAATGTATATGAGAAAGATACTGTATGTGATATTGTCTATGTGCCTTATGGCTGTTTCTGTTGCAGACCTGTCTGCGCAGGAGGACAGGCGTGAGGTGCGCAAGGGTAACCGCAGGTTCAAGGACGGGGCCTTCGGCGAGGCCGGCATAGAATATATGAGGGCATTGCAGAAGGATTCTATGTCCGTTGCAGCGAACTATAACCTTGCCAATGCGTTATATAGGCAGGAAGACTATGAGAAGGCGAAGGAAGCCCTCGGGCGCATCAAGGATGTGGCTCCGATGACTCCGGATGCAGCCGCTTACTTCTATAATCTTGGCTCTGTCGCGATCGCTCAGCAGGACTGGCAGACTGCAGTGCAGGCCTTTGCACAGTCTCTCCTGGTAAATCCGGGAGATCTGGACGCAAAGGAGAACTACATCTATGCAAAGAAGAAACTGCAGGATCAGCAGCAGAATCAGAACGACCAGGACCAGAACCAGGATCAGAATCAGGACAATCAGAACCAGGATCAGAATCAGGATCAGAACAACCAGGACCAGAATCAGGATAACCAGGACAATCAGCAGAACGATCAGAACAACGACGATCAGCAAGATAACAAGGATAATAAAGACAATCAGCAGTCCCAGGGACAGCAGCCGCAGATAACTCCGCAGGCCGCCCAGCAGATGCTTCAGGCGATACAGGCCAAGGAAAAGGAGACGCAGGACAAGGTGAACAAGGCAAAGGCTGCCGCCATGAAGTCAAGACAGAGGGAAAAGAACTGGTAACAGGAGAGACGGATATGAGAAAATTATTTATTTCAGTGTTGTTGGCTTTGTCTGCAGTGCTTGCACACGCGCAGACAAGCATTCAGGTGCAGACACACAATGTGGTGGCTCTGGACGAGCAGTTCAATGTCACCTTCATCATAGAAGGCAGCAAGCCATCCTCATTCAGCTGGGAGCCGGGTGAGGACTTTGTGCTTGTATGGGGACCGCAGCAAGGCAGGTCTACCAGCGTGCAGATAATCAACGGAAAGAGGACGGAGTCCTCGCAGACTACATATTCATATATACTGAAGCCTGTGAAGGCCGGAAAGTTTACCCTTGCCAAGGCAAGCGCCAAGGTGAAGGGCGATGAGATCTTCTCTCAGGAACAGACTATAGAAGTCGTGGCGTCCGGCTCGTCGTCTTCGTCAGGCCAGTCCGCTTCTTCCGGACAGAGTCAGTCTGCGCAGGCAAGGCCATCCCAGCAGGGTGTCATATCTGACAATGACATCTTCATGAATATCAGCCTGAGCAGGACCAATGTAGTTCTGGGAGAACCGATTACTGCAACTGTGAAGTTGTATCAGCGTGTCAACATATCGGGCTTCGAGAGCGCTTCGTTTCCGTCTTTCAACGGCTTCTGGAGCCAGGAGATCGAGACTCCGACCAACATCGAGTTCTCTCGTGAGACCTACAATGGACAGATATACAATGCCGCTACTCTCCGCAAGTTTGTCCTCATCCCTCAGCAGACGGGACAGCTCAAGATAGATCCGGCAGAGCTCGTCTGCCTTGTGAGTGTCAGGGTGTCTTCCGGAGGAAACAGCATTTTTGACGGTTTCTTCGATGACTACAGGACAGTCCGCAAGAAGGTTGTGACTAAGCCTATGACCGTCAATGTGTCACCGCTCCCGTCGGGCGCTCCTGCGTCATTCGGAGGCGGAGTGGGAGAGTTCAGCATATCTGCCAAAGTGAGCAAGGATTCTCTTCTTACTCATGAGGCGGCGTCCTTGATCGTCACTGTTTCAGGAAAGGGAAATGTATCTCTCCTGGAGACTCCGAAGGTGTCGTTCCCGCCGGACATGGAGGTATATGACACAAAGGTTGTCAGCAATGTCTCGGCAGGAGGACTTTCCGGCAGCAAGAGGTATGAATATCCGTTCATCCCGAGAAGCTATGGCGACTTTGTCATAGAGCCCGTCAAGTATTCATACTATGATGTCAATCAGAAGAAGTATGTGACTCTTGAAACGGCTCCGATAGAGCTGAAGGTCGGTAAAGGCAAGGAAGTAGATGCATCTTCTCCTGTGGTTGTGCCGGGTGTGAACAGAAAGGACGTCAAGAATCTTGACAGCGATATCAGATATATAAACACGAAGGATCCACAACTTGCAGCCAAGGGTGACTTCTTCATCGGCTCGGGACTTTTCTGGGTACTGATGGCGCTGATTACAGTGGCGGCTGTCGCCTTCTGGCTCATATTCCGCAAGCTTGCGGCAAGAAGGGCCGATGTGGCCGGCACGAGGAACAGAAAGGCCACGAAGATGGCTCTCAAACGTCTCCAGCTGGCGAATACATTCCTCAAGCAGAATCTTTATACTGCATTCTATGAGGAACTTCACAAGGCTCTTCTCGGATTCATCTCGGACAAGCTCAACATGCCTGTGGCAGAGCTCTCGCGAGAAAGAATATCTGAAACACTCAAGTCAGAAAATGTCCAGCAGGAGCATATAGACACATTCATCAGCATCCTCGATGCATGCGAGTTCGCAAGATATTCCCCATCGTCAGGTCACGAGGCGATGGAGGCGCACTATACATCAGCGCTGGATGTCATATCATCTATAGATTCAAGTATGAAATCAAGACGTAATGGCGGAAGACAGGCAGTACTTGTGCTGCTTCTGTTGATGGCGCCGTTCGCGGCGCAGGCCGGCAATGATGCCTATGTGGATTCACTCTGGACATCGGCCAATGATGCATATGCGCAGGGACTGTGGGCAGATGCTGCAGACGGATATGAAATGATATCGGACATGGGGCTGGAGTCGGCTCCTCTGTATTGCAACATAGGAAATGCATATTATAAGTATGGAAATCTTCCGAAGGCAATCCTCAACTATGAGAGGGCGTTGAAACTTGATCCTTCTTATGAAGATGCTGCAGCCAACCTCGAACTGATGAACAGCATGATCCAGGACAGGATAGACCCGGTACCGCCGTTCTTCCTCACGAAGTGGTTCAAGGACATCTCATACCTCATGCCTTCAGATGCATGGGCTGTCATTGCGGTTGTCCTCTTTGCTCTGACTCTGGGACTCTTCCTGCTCTTCCTTCTCGCCCCTACGGTCGCAGGAAGGCGTACGGGCTTCTTCACCGGCATAGCGACACTCGTGCTCATGGCGTTTGCATTTTCATTCTCAGTATCGCAGAAGAATGAGTATATGAATGCTGACAAGGCCATAGTGATGCGTCCGGTGACTTCTGTCAAGAGTTCGCCATCGTCTGAGTCCACCAAGGATCTTTTTGTCCTTCACGAGGGAACGAAAGTGAAAGTGCTTGACACTGTCGGATCGTGGAATAACATAGAACTTGCAGACGGCCGCCAAGGCTGGCTTCCTGCGGCAGATCTGGAATTGATATAATTAACACACATAATATTTCATATGAAAAAACTGATGACCATTCTTGCAGTGTCGTGTGCTCTATGCGCTACGGCTGCCGATGCATGGGCCGGCAAGATGCCGGACTGGCATGACCCACAGGTTGTGGAGGAGAACAGGGAACCGATGACTGCAACTTTCAGCACAGGAGGCCTGAAGCTCTCCTTGAGCGGAATGTGGAAATTCTGCTGGTATGAGACCATACCGTCTCGTTCGATGGATTTCTACAAGACTGATTTTTCCGACGCGGACTGGGATGAAATGCCTGTTCCCGGCATGTGGGAGCTCAATGGCTATGGAGACCCCGTCTATAAGAATGTAGGCTACGCATGGCACGGTCACTATGACACCATGCCTCCGATTCCGGCTGACGAGCACAACTATGCCGGTCAGTACAGAAGGACATTCTATCTTGATGAGAACTGGAAGGGTGAGGACATCTTCCTCCATATCGGTTCAGCGACCTCTAATGTGAGAGTATGGATCAATGGAAAGGAAGTAGGCTACAGCGAGGACAGCAAGCTTGAGGCACGGTTCAACATCACAAAATATGTCAAGACAGGCGAGAACCTCATCGCTCTGGAAATCTTCCGCTGGTGTGACGGCACATATCTCGAGGACCAGGATTTCTGGCGCATGACAGGTATTGCGAGAGAAGTATATGTATATTCACGCGACAAGAAGCGTCTCAATGACATCAGGGTGCTCGCTTCTGCATCTGGTGTTGCAGAGATTTCTGCAGAGGTTACCAAGGGTGTGACTGAACTCAGGTTCGTGGTTACCGATCCTCTCGGAAAGACTGTCGCCGAAGAGACTGTAAAGGTCGCGAAGGCGAAGTCGGAGAGAGGTCTCCCTCTCGTGAATGCCGTGATCAATGTCCCGGCAGTGAAGGCTTGGACAGCAGAGACTCCATGGCTCTATGGCCTGAAGGTGTTCTCATATGACAAGAACGGTCTGACAGAAGTATCCAAGATGGACATAGGCTTCAGGGATGTGGCTATAGAGAACGGCCAGCTTCTCGTTAACGGTCAGCCTGTCCTGATCAAGGGTGCGAACCGTCACGAGATAAACCCATATAAGGGATATGTGGTGAGCGAAGCAGACATGATCCAGGATATCCAGATCATGAAGCAGCTCAATATCAATGCTGTGAGAACATGTCATTATCCTAATGATCCGCTTTGGTATTCGCTCTGTGACAAATATGGTCTTTATGTTGTCGACGAGGCCAATATCGAGTCTCATGGAATGGGTTATGGAGATGAGTCTCTCGCCCATGACCAGAACTATGAGTATGCTCACCTCGAGAGGATCAGGAGAATGGTTCAGCGTGACTTCAACCATCCTTCAGTAATCATCTGGAGTCTTGGAAACGAGGCGGGTTACGGCCAGAACTTCATCAAGGGATATTACATGGTGAAGGACATGGATCAATCTCGTCCTGTACATTATGAAAGAGCAGAAGGAAGAGAGGGTACAGACATCGCTTGCCCTATGTATTATGACTATGACAGCTGCGAGAGATATGCCTCACGCGATCCTCGTCCGTCCAAGCCTCTCATCCAGTGCGAGTATGCTCATGCCATGGGTAACTCCATGGGAGGTCTCAAGGAATATTGGGACCTTGTCCGCAAATATCCTGTATATCAGGGAGGCTTCATCTGGGATTTCGTTGACCAGGCTCTCAAGTGGCCTGCAGACGCATCGAAATATGGTACAGACCATGTGTTCGTGTTCGGAGGTGACTTCAATGACTATGATCCTTCAGACAATTCATTCTGCTGCAACGGTATCATAGCTGCTGATCGCTCATATCATCCGCACGCATATGAGGTGGCATATCAGTACCGCTCTATCCATACCACTGCTGTGGATGCAAAGAATGGAAAGGTCAACGTATATAATGAGAACTTCTTCATCGACCTTTCAAGATACATCCTCCATTGGGGAGTCGAGGTTGATGGCAGACAGGTGCTCACAGGTTGTGTGAATGTTCCGGCAATCGCGCCTCAGCAGACTCAGGCAATCGATCTCGGCTTCAATGAGGCTGACATAATGGACGCATGCGGTCTTGAGGATCTTGATTACCATGACATCTATCTCAATGTAAGATATGTGCTCCGTCGTGCAGACGGCATCCTGCCGGCAGGCTCCGAGGTCGCTTATGACCAGCTCTGCATAACAGATGCTCCGCTTGAACTGTTCGCGGACTATGCAGGAATCCCGGCATACGAGCAGGAAGGTGACAGTCACGTATTCTCAGGAGAAATGCTCTATGAAGGTGCTACAGGCGTCAGGGTCTCTCCTTGGAAGGCTGTCTTCGACGCGTCTGACGGCTCTCTTGTAAGCTATACGCTTGGCGGAAAGGAGATGATGGAGTCTCCGCTTGTACCTTGCTTCGGAAGAGCTGCAACCGAGAATGATTTCGGTGCAGGCCAGGAAAAGAGGATGAAGCACTGGAGAGAAGCTTCTTTCGATGTTGAGTCATTCTCAGTAGAGGAGACTGACAGCTGCTACAGAGTAAGCGTGGCATTCGCTCCGATCAAGGATTTCGCAAAGGTAAGCATGACATATAATATATATGCGGACGGTGTCGTTGAGGCCGTAGAGGACTTCAAGGATGCAGGAAACCTTGAGAACGGCAAGCTGATCGCACGCATCGGAATGGAGTTCGCCATGCCGGGAGAATACTCTACATTCGAGTTCTTCGGTCTCGGACCTTTCGAGAATTACTGTGACAGAAGCAGCTCTGCTCTCATGGGACATTATGTGCAGAGGGTGCAGGATCAGTATCACTATGGATATGTACGTCCGCAGGAGTCCGGAACAAAGACACAGCTCAAGTGGATCAAGGTTCTGGACGATAACGGAGCAGGATTCGAGATCACTTCAGACGTGAAGTTCTCAGCATCTGCTCTTCCGTTCCACTGGAAGGAGATGGATGTCGAGTTCATCGGCAACAGACAGGCTCACTCTCTCGAACTCAAGAAGCTCGCTCACGAGGATGACCGCTCTCTTGGCAAGACATGGGTCAACTTCGACCTCAAGCAGATGGGTCTCGGATGTGTGGATTCATGGGGCGCATGGCCTCGCCTGGAGCATCTTGTAGTGCCTCAGGAATACACCTTCCGATTCGTCCTCAGACCAGTAAACAACTGATTCACAACACACGAAAGGCTGACCCGCAAAGTCAGCCTTTTCTGTGCCATAGCCATCAGGGAAATTTAGTGTATTATATAAGATATTGAATGCTAATGATTTAAGTGATCTGGGATCGGAATTTCTTTCGACCTTGAAATATGTAACTGGTTGATTTTCCATGGATTACAAGTTACACCTCAGGCGGATTTCACATACTCATAACGCATGTGCTATAAATATTGTGATGCCTGCTTTTATGTGGTGGCAGAGTAAGTTTGGATGGTGTGGCCGCCCGCGGCCTCATGAGCGGGAGGGGCCCGACGCGAAGCGTTGGGAGGGACGAAGTCGGAACTTGTTCCGACGAAGCCAAGCCAAACTTACTCAGTCACCACTTATTGTAAATAAAAGAGGCGGCTGATGTTTCAGTCGCCTCGGGTTGGTATGTCTGTGATTTTTAGTATCTGTTGAGCGGCATGCCGTTAGTCTTCATGCGAACCTGCTTCTTTACAGCGCTGAGGACTTCCTCGTATGCCTCGCGGCCTTCCTCTGTCTTGCCTGCGATCAGGTCAAGGTTTGCTGCTGCATTGGTGAGGACCTTGTCGATGAGGTTCACGATGAACTCCATGTCCTTCTCCACGAAACCTCGTGAAGTAATTGCCGGTGTACCTACGCGTACTCCAGAAGTAAGGAACGGTGAACGTGAATCGAACGGCACCATATTCTTGTTGAGGGTGATGTCTGCCTTGCCGAGCTCCTTCTCTGCCACCTTTCCTGAAAGCTCAGGGAACTTGGTGCGGAGGTCGATGAGCAGGAGGTGATTGTCTGTGCCGCCTGACACGATCTTGTATCCTCTTGACTTGAATGCTTCAGCCATTGCTGCCGCATTGTTTATCACCTGCTTCTGGTATTCTTTGAACTCAGGCTGGAGAGCCTCGTAGAATGAAACCGCCTTTGCTGCTATACAGTGCTCGAGAGGACCGCCCTGAACACCTGGGAACACGCTTGAATTGAGAATCTGCGACATCTTCTTCACGACGCCCTTTGGAGTCGTGAGTCCCCAAGGGTTGTCGAAGTCCTTGCCCATGAGAATGATACCTCCACGTGGACCACGGAGAGTCTTATGAGTGGTAGATGTCACGATGTGTGCATATTTTACAGGGTTGCTGAGAAGACCTGCCGCGATGAGGCCGGCAGTATGTGCCATGTCTACCCAGAAAATTGCTCCTACCTTGTCTGCAATCTCACGCATCCTTGCATAATCCCACTCTCTCGAGTATGCAGATGCTCCGCCTATGATGAGCTTCGGCTTGTGCTCCAGAGCCCTGCGCTCCATCTCTTCGTAGTCGATCATGCCCGTAGTCTCGCTGAGACCATATGATACAGCATTATACAGTATGCCTGACATGTTGACCGGAGAACCATGTGTGAGGTGTCCTCCGTGTGCGAGGTCAAGTCCCATGAAAGTCTCGCCCGGCTTGAGGCATGCCATCATGACTGCCATGTTTGCCTGTGCTCCTGAGTGCGGCTGCACATTTGCATACTCTGCCTCGAAAAGCTCTTTGAGACGGTCGATTGCAAGCTGCTCGATCTGGTCAACAATCTCGCATCCTCCATAATATCTTGCTCCCGGATATCCCTCTGCATATTTGTTTGTGCAGATCGAACCGAGGGCTTCAAGCACCTGGTCACTTACATAGTTCTCGGAAGCGATCAGCTCGATGCCTGATGTCTGCCTGTCTTCCTCTTTCTTGATGAGATTGAAAATTTGTAGATCTTGTTTCATAGGGTTGTGTTTAACATTCTGCAAAAATAGGTATTTTTTAGAAATGAAAGAAGTTTTTTAACTTTGTATTCTGATTACATCCGAATAATGATGCAGAACAGAAAACTACTCAATATAGAACTGGGACGAGTGTCGGCGCAGGAGTACAAGGAACTGCCCGAGTCGGGCATCGTCGTCGTCCTCGACAATGTCCGCAGCGCGCATAATGTGGGCTCTGCCTTCAGGACGGCCGATTCCTTCAAGGCAGACAAAGTCTGGCTTTGCGGAATCTGCGCGGTCCCGCCTTCGGCAGAGATACACAAATCCGCCCTCGGAGCCGAGGACAGTGTGGCATGGGAGCATGTCGACGACACCATGGAGGCGGTCCGCATGCTGAAGGAGCAGGGCTATAAGATAGTCAGCATAGAGCAGACCGTAAATTCTGTGATGCTTGACGGGTTCAAGCCCGAGAAAGGGGAGAAATATGCATTGGTGTTCGGCAACGAGGTCTCCGGCGTCAGACAGGATGTCGTAGACGCTTCGGATTTCTCGCTTGAAGTGCCTCAGTTCGGCACCAAGCATTCGCTGAATGTCTCTGTGACAGTCGGCGTGATATTATGGCATTTTCGTTTATTCGCATAATCAATGACACTATGAAGAAGATATTTTTTATGGCATTATGCCTTGCAGCAGCAGCTTGCACATCAGTAAAGGAAGTGGAACTCATTCCAACCTCATCTTTTGAGAAGGAGATTGACGGCAAGCAGGTGTCGCTCTACACTCTCGCAGCCGGTGACCTCACAATGCAGGTGACAAACTTCGGTGGCAGAGTCGTGGCTCTATGGACTCCGGACAAGGATGGAAACTATGAGGACATAGTCCTGGGTTACAACAACATAGAGACATATCTCAACAATCCTGGCGAGCGTTTCCTCGGTGCAGTGGTGGGACCTTACGCAAACCGCATTGCAAACGGAACCTATACGATCGGCGAAGAGACATATACATTCCCTCAGAACAATAACGGACAGACTCTGCACGGCGGTCTCAAAGGTCTTGACCTTGTCGTATGGGATGTAGAAGATGTGACTGACAGCACTCTTGTCCTGTCATATCTCCATGAAGACGGCGCAGAAGGCATGCCGGGCAACCTCAAGATAGTCATGACATACGCCCTCACTTCTGACAATGAGTTCAAGGTGGACTATGTCGCCGAGACTGACAAGACAACTCATGTGAACATCTCACATCATTCATTCTTCAACCTCAAGGGAGAAGGCAACGGCACAATCAATGACCATATATTATATATAAATGCATCTAACACCACTCCTGTGAATGCAGTCCTCATTCCTTCGGGCGAGATTGCCGATGTTACAGGCACTCCGTTCGACTTCCGTCAGGCAAAGGCCATCGGCCAGGACCTCGAAGTTGAGAATGAGCAGATTGCGAACGGCGGCGGATATGATCACAACTGGATACTTGACCGTCAGACCCTTGACCAGATGGAGCTTGCGGCGTCTGTATATGAACCTGCATCAGGCAGATTCATGGAAGTATACACTGACCAGCCGGCCCTCCAGTTCTATGGCGGAAACTTCTTCGACGGCACGACAGAAGGCAAATACGGCAAGGCGCTCAGATATCGTGAGTCAATAGCATTGGAGACTCAGAAATACCCTGACACACCAAACCACAGCAACTTCCCGTCAACACTTCTGAATCCTGGCGAGACATACACGCACAGTTGTGTATACAGGTTCTCAGTAAAATAACATGACAAAATGTCAGTCTTCCCCGACTGGCATTTTCTTTGCCCATTGGAGATTACCACGTCCCCTCGTGGCCTCGTAATAATACGTCATTGCGAGGAGCGGTAGCGACGTGGCAATCTGAAAACGAAATTTTAATACCATTAATATGATAAGACCATTAGCAGACAGAGTCGTGATCGAGCCGAAGGCCGCAGAGACTCAGACAGCGTCAGGACTCTTCATTCCTGACACAGCAAAGGAAAAACCACAGCAGGGAACAGTCGTAGCGGCCGGCCCTGGCAAGAAGGACGAGCCTATGGAGGTAAAGGTAGGCGACGTAGTGATCTACGGCAAATATGCAGGCACTGAAGTCTCAGTGGACGGCAAGGACTACCTCATAATGAAACAGTCAGACATCCTGGCAATACTTTAACGTCATCCCCGACCTGATCGGGGATCTAAAATTCCAATTATGGCAAAAGACATTAAATTCAATATAGACGCACGCGCCAAGATGAAGGAAGGCGTTGATGCGCTTGCAGATGCAGTAAAGGTGACCCTTGGACCAAAGGGTCGTAACGTGGTGATCGCCAAGAAATTCGGCGCTCCACAGGTGACAAAGGACGGCGTGACCGTAGCCAAGGAGATTTCCCTCGAGGATCAGTTCGCCGACATGGGCGCTCAGATGGTCAAGGAAGTCGCTTCAAAGACCAACGAGCAGGCCGGTGACGGTACTACGACAGCTACTGTTCTCGCACAGGCAATCATCAATGTAGGTCTCAAGAACGTCACAGCAGGTGCAAACCCTATGGACCTCAAGAGAGGTATCGACAAGGCCGTGGCAGTGGTGGTGGAAAGCCTCCGCGCTCAGAGCCAGGAAGTAGGCGAGGACTACGCCAAGATCGAGCAGGTCGGTACAATCTCTGCCAACAATGACAGCTACATCGGAAAGCTCATCGCTGACGCTATGTCAAAGGTGAAGAAAGACGGTGTCATCACTGTAGAAGAGGCAAAGGGCACAGAGACAGAAGTAAAGGTTGTAGAGGGAATGCAGTTTGACAGAGGATACATCTCTCCATACTTCATGACCAACGGCGACAAGATGGAGGCAGTCCTTGACACTCCTTACATCCTTGCAACAGACAAGAAGATTTCGACCATGAAGGACATCCTTCCTATTCTCGAGCCTATCGCTCGCGAAGGAAAGTCCCTTCTCATCATTGCAGAGGACGTTGACGGCGAAGCTCTCACAACTCTTGTTGTCAACAAACTTCGCGGCACCCTCAAGATCGCTGCAGTGAAGGCTCCGGGTTTCGGCGACCGTCGCAAGGAAATGCTTCAGGACATCGCAATCCTCACAGGAGGAATGGTCATCTCAGAAGAGAGGGGATTCAGCCTTGAGAACACAACTCTCGACATGCTCGGAAGGGCGGAGAAGGTTGTCGTTACCAAGGACAACACAACTGTCGTGAACGGAGCAGGCTCTGCAGATGCCATCAAGGAGCGCGCAGACCTCATCCGCAAGCAGATCGAGACCACAACTTCAGACTACGACCGTGAGAAGCTCCAGGAGCGCCTTGGAAAGCTCGCAGGCGGTGTCGCAGTCCTCTATGTAGGCGCAGCGACAGAAGTCGAGATGAAGGAGAAGAAAGACCGCGTAGATGATGCTCTCAGTGCAACACGCGCGGCTGTGGAAGAAGGCATCGTTCCTGGCGGTGGAGTAGCATATATCCGTGCAGCACAGGCTCTCAAGGGCCTCAAGGGCGAGAATGACGACGAGACTACAGGTATTAACATCGTGGCGCGCGCCATCGAGGAGCCGCTCCGTCAGATTGCGGCAAATGCAGGAGTGGAAGGAAGCGTGATCATCAACAAGATCGCTGAAGGCGAGGCTGACTTCGGCTACAACGCCCGCACAGGAGAATACGTACACATGTTCGAGGCAGGCGTCATCGACCCTACAAAGGTGTCACGCGTAGCCCTTGAGAATGCAGCGTCAGTGGCAGGAATGTTCCTCACAACAGAGTGTGCGATCGCAGACATCCCTGAGCCTGCACAGGCGCCTGCAATGCCAGCAGGAGGCATGGGAGGAATGATGTAATCCTTCCTTAATACCTTATATATAAAATGACAGCCGGGCGGTCCTTCACAGGTGCCGCCCGGCTTCGTCAATATTTATGTAGTTAACCAGAAGGTTCTATTCAGCATTCGGAACAAAGAACTGTGGATAGTATCCGAATGATCCCGCTGAAACAGTCCACTTGAAATAGAAGATAAATCCTTGAGTTGCAGGCGATCCTTCATAGAGTTCCTCTGCAGGGATTGCTCCATACCAGCAATACCAGTCATCTTCAGCATTTGGAGTCACGACAGCCGTTACAAGGCCGTAGTTGCCCATAGCGAGACCGGTCTGGTATGATCCGGCACCCATTGTCAAAGGAGACTCGCCACCCTCCCAAGTGAAAGTGAGGTCTTCGGAACTTCCTCCGAGAGGAGCCCATACATCGGAAAGACGATACACCTTCTGAATCTCCGAATATTCAAGTGTAACCGGCCATCCCTCTCCGGTGAAGAACATATCATAATACATACCCTCCTTATACGGAACATAGTCCTCCTGAAGAACATTCATAGTATAATTAGGATATGCTTCCTGTGCCGAATAGCTATGATAATACTCTTCAGGAACGCTTAGAGTGAGCATATATGGCTTGAACATCTCGAACTTGTCTGTGATCTTGACTACAACGCCGACGCTGTCCACTCCGCTTGCAAACTCTACGGTAGCAGGAACCTCAAAGAGACCTTCATATCCGCAGTCCGCCTTCAACGGAACGCTGAGAGCAGATGATGCATCATCTCTGATCACTGCTACTTCAAACTCAGTAGCATCAGAAGCCAAAGTCACGGCAGAAAGATTATAATTGCTGAAATAGACATTCGGTCCATTCACATCCATAGGAGCGCCTGGCTCATACGGTGCAGGCTTCTCGCAACTCGCCAAAGCCACAAGAGCAGCTGCAATGAGTATAATGTTCTTTTTCATAATTTCCATCATTAATTGAATTAGTCTGTAACACCATCTCTAAGGTCAGCGTTCTGGCCCGGTTCCGGCTGATTTCCAGCAGGGTTGTCTACAATGGCAAGGTTAGTGTTTGTCTCACTCTTGCAGAAATGCATAAGGAGATGCGGATCATCAGCCTTCAAGTTGAAACGGAATGCTTCAGGCATATTGCTGTTGCTGTCGTGGAAGCGTACGAAAGGCTTGTTGAGACGCCTTGTGTCCGCATTTGAGAATCCCTCGCCCCAGAGCTCGACGCGGCGCTGGAACCAGATCTCATCAACAAGTGTGCGTCCGCCTGCATCTGCAGAATATGAAGGGTCACGATAAGTCTTGACAAAGTCCTCGAGAATCTGCTTTCCTTTAGGTTCGTTTCCGCCCCTTACATAGCCTTCTGCCTGTATCAGGATCATCTCCTCGACACGCATGAACGGCCAGTCCTCTTCATTTGTCGTGCTGCCATAAGTATACATACCGAACTTGACATTCGTGAGAGGTTCGAAAGGTTCCTTTACATTCTCTATGAACAGAGCTGCAACGTCATCACCTGTCGCGCCATTCCATGAAACATTCTGAAGAAGTGGAGAATGGAGGTTCTCATCAACCCACCAACCCTTGCGCACGTCAGTTGCAGGAATCTTATTGTAAAGAAGGTTGTTGATCTTTGAATAAGTTGCAGTTGCCGGAGCATAACCGTCACCTGAGAACGAACGTACCCATGAACTTGAAGTGGCATATGTAAATACCGAAGCCATATCTATGGTCATGTCATATCCCCAAAGCCAGTTATGCTCAGTGAGGTCATAAAGGAACGGCTTGGATACTTCTTCGATTGTTGCCGGAGTGTATCCTTCCATAGCCTTTTCTGCATCTGATGCAGCCTCAGCCCACATACCCATATCAAGATATGCGCGTGCACGTAGACCATAAGCGACCTGCTGGTCGATCTTTGCCTTGTCAGGGCGGACGAATCCTTCAAGTTTCTCAATCGCATAGGTGAGGTCGTCTACGATGAGGGTGTATACATCTTTCACTGATGCACGAGGATTATTCGTAAAATCAGTCGTAGTCTCAGTAACAATAGGAACACAAGGTTCATCCGCTGCAATTTGGTAGTTTCTCTGGAAATAAGGCGCGAGGTTGAGATATGCAAATGCCCTCATAGCCCTTGCCTGGCCGAGTTTGTAAAGGACTTCGGCCTCTTCAGAATCTGCAGGGAGCGCCTTGATGATATCGTTGGCCGCTGCTATCTGATTGTAAGGCGAAGCATAACGTACATACGGATTGGCATAGTCCGGATTTCTTGAAGAAAGTTCCATGCAGGTGCTGAACCAGTTATAGTCATTGTTTGCAGTCACCATATCTGCAGCTTCAAGGTCATTAGAGAATGCCATCATAATGAAGCCGTAGTCATCAGGACGTCCGGATGAGCCGAAAATTGCGAGCGGTTCACCGAGCTTGCTGTACATACCTGAAAACTGAGCCTCTACGCGAGAAGGAGCGGCATTATTGGTCTCCTGCACCTGAGTTGCAAGGAGAGTACCACCCTGTGGAACCATCTCATCTATATCAGAGCACGCAAAAAGCGTTGCTCCTGCAAGTGTCATTGCTATATATCTGTTGAGTTTCATAGTAAAATCTCCTTTAATGATTAGAATGTAAGAGTAACTCCACCTGTGATGTTACGCATTGCTGCGTATGCTCCAGTGTTAAGACCTGATCCCGATGTGTAAGAACCGAGACCCATTGAGAAACGTGGGTCGATACCCTTACGTGCTGTTACAACACCAAGGTTGTCACCTGTCACATAAACGCGGAGACCTGCGATCTTGATCTTGGACATCCACTTTGAAGGGAAGGTATATCCAAGTGTCACATTGTTGACACTGAGGAAATTAGAGCTTACGAGGAAGCGGTCTACTGCAGACTGGCCTACACTTGTATCACCGTCAAGACGTGGCACGTCTGTATTTCTATTGTCCGGTGTCCAAGCCTTGAGTGCATCTGTATGCCAAGCCGAGCCAGCAGATGCCTGAGTGTGCATCAATGACTGGTATGAACCGTCATAATACTTACCTCCGAGCTGGAACGAGAACTGTGCAGAAAGGTCAAATCCGTAGAATCTCAGTGTAGTACCGAAACCACCATAGAGTTTAGGAAGGACAGAACCGAGATCGTACTGCTTTGCGTCACCGAACACGTCAGTTGTCACCTTGCTCACATTTCCGTCTGCATCAGTCACATCTGTATAATAAAGAGCCTTTCCTGTGTTCGGATCAACTCCCGCATACTCCCGCATATAAGCATTATAAAGAGATCCGCCTACTCTATAGATGTAGTTACTGCCCTTGATGCCGTCCTTGGCAACACTCTCATCGAGCGAAAGGATTGTGTTCTTGTAGTGGCTGAGGTTTACATTCCAGCTCCAGTTCACATTCTTGGTCCTGATGATGTCGCCATCCAACGAAATCTCGACACCGCTGTTGTTGATCGATCCTACGTTTACAGGGACATAACCTGTAGGATTGCCTGCTGAAAGCGGAACGTCCTTATTGTAAAGGAGGTCTGAAGTCACACGTGAGAAGTACTCGACAGTACCGTTGAGATATCCGTTGAAGAGTTCGAAGTCAACTCCTACGTTGTAAGAATGCGATGACTCCCAGGTAAGCTCTTCATTACCCTTGTAGCTGAGAGTAAGTGAGTACTCGCCGGTATCCTCGTTATATGAGTGAGTGTACTGGTCTGAATACGGATAGTATGATCTGAGATTATCATTACCCTGTACACCGTAGCTTGCCTTGAACTTCAACATGTCCACCCAGTCGGCCCCGCTCATAAAGCCTTCGTTGCTGATGAGCCATGCAACACCGACGCTGCCGAAGTTACCCCAACGATGATCCTTGTGGAAACGAGACGATGCATCGCGACGGAATGAACCGCTGATGAAGTATCTCTCATCGTAGTTGTACTGTGCTCTCGCGAGGATACCCTGAGTCATATAATTTGTAGTGCTTGAGTTTGTCTTCTTGCCGTTTGTTCCGTCAGCATTGTTGAGTTCGCCGATGAACGGATCGAAGAGATGGTCATTCTGACCCGAGAGGCTCTGAATCTTGAGCTTGTACATTTCGAATCCGGCAAGGACATCGAAGTTGTGCTTTGAGCCGCCGAAGTCTGTCTTGTATTCAGCAAGATACTGGTTGTTTACTGCAAAGTACCTGTCGTGCGAAACATATGCAAGACCATCAGTTCCTGAAGATGAGCCGAACTGGCTGTAAAGAGCATTGTATCTTGTGTTATCATTCATCAGGCCCACATTGGCAGTAAGGCTGAGACCCTTTACAGGTGTGAGAACAACACCCCATTTTCCTGTAAGTACGTCAGCATAGTTCTGCTTCATGTTCACTTCATTGTCACGGATTGCGTTACCTACAACGCTTGGACGCTTGAAGTTGGTCTGGTTTGCATCATACACGACCCTTCCGTTTTCATACATCACATTTCCTTCTGCATCACGTACATACAAAGGATAGATAGGACCCATATTGTTGGTAATGAAGAAAATGTTTCCTGAAGATCCATATCCTGTATCATATGAAGGTGTCTGCGAATCAGAGTGAGAGTAACTCATGCTTGTAGTGAACTTCATCCACTTCTTTGCCTGGTAGTCAGCATTGATGCGGGCAGAGTAGCGCTTGTAGCCAGAGTTGTTTACGATACCGCCGTCATTAAGGTATCCGACGCTTCCGTAGTAAGAAAGCCTGTCCTTGGAACCGCTTACAGACACGTTGTATTCGTGGCGGAATGAGTTGTGGAATGCTTCCTTATACCAGTCATCTGGAGTATAATAGTACTCGCCGTCAGAATATCCAAGCTTTGCGTTAGGGTTGAGCTTGAAGTTTGTTCCGATAAACTTCTCTCCTTCCGGAATCGTATACACCTGATAACCGAGACCTCCGTTCTGCTGATCGAACAGGTTTGCATCTGCATACGCATACGCATCTGCGCTTGAATAACCGGCATAGAGCATCTGGTTATACATCATCTTATAATGTGTCTCATAGTAGAGGGCAGGATCGCTGATGACATCATACTGAGGGATGAGGCGTGAGTTCGAACCCCACTTTGCATCCACCTTGACAACAGCATCGCCACTGGTCGCTCTCTTGGTAGTAATGAGAACCACACCATTCGCACCACGGGCACCATAGATTGCACTGGCAGCCGCATCCTTGAGGACGGAGATTGACTCCACGTCGCTAGGATTGATGTCTGATATCGAGCCATCGTATGGCATACCATCCACAATATACAGAGGGGTATTGCTTGCAGACATTGAACCGATACCACGAATCACGATGGATGAACCGTTTGATGCAGGGTCACCGGAATCAGAAATAACCTGAACACCAGGTGCTGTACCAGCAAGAGCTGTGGTTACGTTTGTTGCGATACGGTTCTCGATGGTTTCTGACTTGACCATCGTAGCAGAGCCCGTAAATGAACTCTTTGTTGCAGTACCGTATGCTACTACAATTGTTTCGTCCAGGTAGTTCTGGTCTTCTTTCATGACCACCCTTACTGGTTCTGCCTGGACAGGAGCAGATGCGGTACTCATTCCGAGGAAGGTCACGATGATTTCCTTCGCGTCGGCAGGGACATTCCTGATACCGAATTCTCCTTTGTCATTTGTAATGGTGCCGAGTGTTGTTCCGTTTACGAGCACATAAGCTCCAACAACCGGCTGACCATCACTTTCTGATACGACTGTACCCGTAACTGTAAGGGTCTGAGCCGTAGCGATGCCTATGCTGGCTACCAGCAAGGCAAACATCAACATTAGGGATCTTTTCATAGTGTTGATTTTAGTTGTTAAACATAAATATCGATAGTTCTTACACTACACTATCGCATCAGATGTCTTTTTAAAGGAACGTTTATTAAGACATGTGATTGCAAACTTAACAAATCAAATTTACAATTCCAAACTTTTGAGAATGTGCGAAATGTCGCATGAAATACATTTTTTGCTATAAAATATTTAAACGTTCGTTTGTTTGTTCGGGTTTTTGTTTCAAATTGCAAGTCGATCTCCGGTGTTTTTAATTTAATTATAAATTGAAAGTATTTGTATTTTCTTTGTAAATGCCTGTGTTTTTGAGAAATACGGGCACGTGGTGTTGATTCGAATCGTTAAACGTTCCATTAAAACGACAAAAGATAGTGTAGTGTAGCTACTATCAATATTTATGTTTAACTAATTTAAAGATCAACACTATGAAAAAAAGTTTATTGCTGTTGATGGCCTTGCTCTTTGCGAGTTTAGGTCTTGCGACTGCCCAGACCCTTACGGTGACGGGAACTGTTGTTGCTGAGAAGGATGGTCAGCCGGTCGCTGGAGCCTATGTGCTTGTTAATGGTACTACTTTAGGTACCATTACCAACGAAAACGGAGAATTCGGCATCAGAAACGTACCGGCCGACGCGAAGGAAATCATTGTGACCTTCCTCGGTTATAGTACGGCCTCAGCTCCCGTTCAGTCGGCTCCTGTCAGGGTGGTGATGAAGGAAGACACTAACTACCTTGATGATGCCATTGTCGTGGCTTTCGGCGCTACAACCAAGGAGGCTTTTACAGGATCGGCTACAGTCGTGAAGGCCGATGAACTATCAAAGCGTCAGACAACTGATGTCACTAATGCCCTTGTGGGCAAGGTGGCCGGACTCCAGCTTAGGGGAAGCAGTGGCCAGCCCGGATCTTCCAGCGGATCGATCAATATCCGCGGTATTAGCTCGATGTATGCAGGAACTGAACCTCTTGTTATTGTCGACGGTTCGCCATATACAGCAAGTCTGACAAACATTCCTCAGTCAGACATAGAATCAGTAACCGTGCTCAAGGATGCGGCTTCAGCTGCCCTCTATGGTGCAAGAGGAGCTGCCGGTGTCATCATCATAACCACAAAGAAAGGAAAGTCCAAGGACGCGGTCGTGAATTTCGATATGAAGATGGGTGTGAACTCACGTGCACTGCAGGATTATGATCTGGTTACTGATCCGGGGGAATACTATGAGGCATACTATACACAGCTCTACAACAAGTATTACTATGGAGACGGCATGCTTCACGAAGAAGCTGATGCTTTGGCTAATGCGCAGATGCTCTCTGATCTTCAGTATAATGTATTCACCTATCCTGAGAACGAGAATCTCATCGTAAACGGAAAACTTAATCCTAATGCGACTCTCGGACGCAAGGTTACTCATAACGGCACGGACTATTGGATGACTCCTGACGACTGGACAGACGCTGCTTACAGGAATAGTCTCCGTCAAGAGTACAATCTCAGTCTCAACGGCGGAACAGATCGTTCCAGCTACTATATGAGTCTCGGATATCTGAATGAGGACGGTATCGTAGAACATTCTAACTATGAGCGTATATCAGCAAGAGTAAAGGCGGACTATCAGGCGAAGAAATGGCTGAAGGTCGGTACCAATGTGGGATATGTGCATTCGAAGCAGGACCAGAATTCAAACTGGGGAACATCTGCAAACAGCGCCAATCTGTTTGCCTACACATCTCAGGTAGGTGCGATCTACCCGATCTATGTAAGGACCGTGGATGCTGACGGTAATGTGTCGATAAAGACTGACGAATACGGCAATCCTGCATATGACTATGGTGTGGCTGCGACAGGCTATGGAGTGACTAGACCTTACTTGAGCACCGGTAACCCTCTTGGAGCCAACAATTACAATAGCTATAATGTCGGAGGAAACCAGCTCAATGCCAATGCGTACGCAGACATCCTCTTTACGGATTTCCTTAAGTTGAGTGTTAACAGCACCATCATCTGGGGCAACAGTACGGCCTCTTCATTCGGAAATATGTTCTACGGATCATCAGCCGCGTCCGGCGGAGAGATTTCTAAGACAACAAGCGAAGGTTTCAGGACGAATAATGTTCAGACTCTGACATATTTCGATACATTCGGCAATCACAATGTGACAGCAATGCTCGGCCATGAGTATTATAACGCAAAGACCAAATATCTCTATGCCCATGCAAAGGGAATGTTCTCGCCTGAAATCCAGGAGATCGGAGCAGCCGCCACCAAGGATGACTCGGACTCATATTCTACAGAATACAATGTCGAAGGTTACTTCCTCAGCGCACAGTATGACTATGCCAACAGATATTATGCGTCTGTCAGCTTCCGTCGCGATGCAACATCATACTTCGCTCCTGAGAACCGTTGGGGTAATTTCTGGTCTGTAGGAGCTGCCTGGATCATCTCAAAGGAGAGTTTCATGCAGAATGCAGGATGGGTCGACCAGCTGAAGCTGAAGGCATCCATCGGACAACAGGGTAATGACAACATCGGCTCTTACAATTATGTTGACCTCTATAGTCTTTCAAAGGCTACTGATACAAGTATGAGTGCTGCCTTCTACCGCAAAGGTAATCCTAACATAACATGGGAGACAACAACAAACTTCAACGCAGGCCTCGAGTTCAGCTTGTGGAGAGGCCGTCTTAGCGGTTCATTAGATGTATATAACAAGAAGACATCGGACCTTCTTTTCTGGACATCAATCCCAGAATCTTCCGGTTCAAGAGGAATGTATGACAACATCGGTGACATCAGAAACTATGGTGTAGAGCTTTCTCTCAACGCGACCCTGGTCAGGACAAGACTGGTGGACTGGTCGGTGTTCGGCAATATTTCGCACAACAAGACCAAGATCCTGACTCTCCCGCCATCAAAGATACTTACAGGGGGATTCTCGGAGAGCGCTAACGGATATGTCACCTATTATTATAGGGAAGGCGGCGAACTCAACAATTACTATGCACCATGCTACGCAGGTGTAGATGATCTTGGACAGGCTATGTTCTATGTAGACGTCGTTACAACAGATGAGAATGGTAATGAGGTTGTAATCGAAAAAGGCGACAAGACATATGACTTCAACGCCGCAACGAAATATGAACATGGCAGCATTCTTCCTAAGGCGTTCGGAGGTTTCGGTACCGAACTTCGCGTCGGTGGCTTTGATCTGTCTCTCATGTTCGATTATCAGCTTGGAGGAAAGGTATTTGACATGTATTATCAGGGAGTGATAGGAAGTTCGGAGAATGCTCAGGGCGCCGGAATGGCCATCCATAAGGACTGGAAGAAAGCCTGGAGTCCGACCAACACTTCAAGCAACCTTCCTCGCTGGCAGTACGGAGACATGTATGGTTCTGCATCAAGTGATCTTTTCCTCACCAGTGCAAGCTATCTCAACTTCCAGTCGTTCGCTGTAGGATATACGCTTCCTGAAAAACTTTTCAAGAACAAGTGCAAGATGCGTATTTATGCGGCAGGAGAGAATCTCTGGTTCTGGTCAGCTCGCAAGGGACTTGACCCTCGATATGCATATGAAGGAAATGTAAGCGTGCTCAGCTATTCTCCGGCCAGAACAATTTCAGGCGGTATTCAGTTCACATTCTAAAGACAGGTAACAATGAAGACTTTATTTAAAATAATGATAGTAGCCGGGGGCTTGATACTTACCGGCTGCATAAAGGAGACAATGCCGCAGCAGAATGTCGCTACATCCGACCAGGTGGCCAATTCTCCGGGAGTGTTCCAGACATTCGTGAACACTTGCACATCATCACTTGTGGGTCAGTTCACTTACAGCGGCTCAAATATGTATCCTTGGGATTACGGCTATCCGTCTTTTTTTCTGCAGCGTGATGTAATGGGTCAGGACATCGTCCTTGATGAGCAGGATTGGTACACCACCTGGTATGGCGTAGGAACAGGACTCGGTCCGAGATATGCAGTATGCCAGCTTCCTTGGACATACTACTACAAATGGATCAACAACTGTAATACAGTTCTCAATATGGCCGGAGACAACCCTTCGGAGGATATGGTGCAGGGCGCAGGAATCGCTCTTGCGATGAGAGCCATGTTCTATATGGACCTTGCAAGAATGTTCCAGTACACTTACAAGGGAAATGAGGATAAGATCACTGTCCCTATCGTAACCGAGAAGACGCTTGACTTCACCAATAACCCTCGCGCCACAAACACTGAGATCTGGGCATTCATTCTCGAAGACCTGGACCGTGCTGAGAAATATCTTGCCGAGTATGTCCGCGCGGACATATACACTCCTGATGTAAAGGTTGTGTATGGACTCAAGGCACGTGCATATCTTACTATGGAAGATTTTCCTAATGCCGAAAAGTATGCAAAGATGGCACAGGAGGGATTCTCACCTCTGTCAGAAGTCGAATATCTTGATCGTATGACAGCATTCAACACTCCTAACCATGCATGGATATATGGTTTGACATTCAAGTCTGACGATCCGAACATCCTTCTGAATGACTCAGACTCTAACTGGGGCTCCCAGATGTTCCTTGAAGTCCAGGATGTTCTATATGCAAGCAATTATGGCCAGCCGAAGAGAATCGACGCTCATCTGTATTCGACAATTCCTGACACTGACTATAGAAAGAAATGTTATATAGACTTTGCAATCGACAATATGGACTATGAGTCAGCTGTCGAGGCTATCAGCAAATATTCAGATTACCCGGAAAGAATCATCGCTTCAGCTGGCGCCACAACCAGTGGTGCTGTCGGAGGACTTCAGCTTAAGTTCAGAGCCGGTGGCGGAGCCGACGGACGTAATGGAAACGCTTTTGCAGCCACATGTGTAGCAGTCCCTTTGATGCGTGTTGAGGAAATGATGCTTATCGAAGCAGAGGCGGCAGGAATGCAGGATGAAGGCCGCGGAAAGCAGCTTCTCGAAGCATTTGCAAAGCTTCGCAACCCTCAGTATGCTTATGATGCAACTGTCTCATTCCGTGACAATGTATGGTGGCAGCGCCGAGTAGAGCTATGGGGTGAAGGATTTGCCACATTCGACATCAAGCGTCTCAACAAGGGCGTGATTCGCAGCTATGCCGGCACTAATCATTACCCTGGAGCGAGATTCAACACTGAGACCGCTCCGTCCTGGACCAATCTGTGTATCGTGGAGACTGAAACTGAATATAACAAGGGAATCCAGGAGAATAATCCTACCCCTGTTACTCCGGAAGACTCTCCGGAACATGTATGGTAATCATTCATAATACTTAATCGACGAAGATATGAGAAAGTTTATACATATCATTCTTGCAGCTGCTGTACTGATGTTTTCGGCTGCGTGTACTGAACAACTTGGTACAGATCCTGGAACGGATCCGGGTCCAAAAGTCACCATATATCAGTACTCTCCGGGAGACGGATATAATAGTGACGAGGATGTTGCTTTGCGCTTTGTCACAAACGGCAAAGCAGAGAAACTTTACTATCTGGTAGAGCTTCTCGCCGACAAGGAAGCTTTTGTGGCAAATAATGGATCGGTGGCATATGCGGACAAGGTGATTTCAGAGGGTGTGGAGGTCTCTTCAGATGCCTTAACATCATACAGCGATACTCTCACCGGACTTGCAGGTACATATGCCGTGACCGCTGCTGCCATTGCAGGATCCAAAAAAGAGCTTTCAGAGAGCGTGTTCTATGGACTCTCCTGGAAAACCCTGTCTACAGGTACATATACATTTTCTGTTCTTTCCTCAATGGGCCTTGAGCCTGCAAAGACAGAGTTTCAGGTGTGTGAGACCGATCCTAACCTGTTCAGATTCAAGGATGTGTTCAAACCTGGCTATAGTCTCAAGGTCGTAGCACTGCCTGACTATACAAATACGGATGACTACGGCACATACACCTACTGCAGAGTGCCAGTGCAGGATACAGGTTTTACATATGGAGACTATGGTGCCATCGGCGTGCGTGACATCGGTTATTGGCAGGGAGATGCTTCATATGTGACCGATGGCGGATATGAGTCCTGCTACTATACTGACGGACCGGAAAAGGGATATCTGTATATCTTCGTACAGTACTATGTATCGGCCGGTAACCTCGGATATAACTATGACAGTTATGTTCCGGATGTAGAATAAAGTCAGTTCCTGAACCTTCTGGTTAACTACATAAATATTGACGAAGCCGGGCGGCACCTGTGAAGGACCGCCCGGCTGTCTTTTTTTTAGTAATGTAGTCGAGATGACGTGACTCGAACACGCGACCCCTACGTCCCGAACGTAGTGCGCTACCAACTGCGCTACATCTCGATTTTTAAGGAAAAAGCAGCAGTCGGGAAGACTGCTGCTTTCCAGCTATAAGAAAACCTCTATATATTCTTATTAAGAGAGTTTGTTGATGTATACTGCGATACCGCTCTTAAGGTTTGCTGCCTTGTTCTTGTGGATAACGCCGATCTTTGCGAGCTTGTCGATCATTGCATAGACCTTTGGTGCGTTAGCCTCTGCTGCGGCCTTGTCTGTAGTTGTACGAATCGCACGGATTGCGTTTCTTGTTGTCTTTGCATAATACTTATTATGCAATCTGCGCCTCTCGCTCTGGCGATAGCGCTTGTCTGCTGAAGCGTGGTTTGCCATTGTTATTCTTTTTTATATTTTTTCGTAGTCGGTAGGGGAATCGAACCCCTCTTGCAAGAATGAAAATCTTGAGTCCTAACCGATAGACGAACCGACCAAACTTGCCATTTTTGTTCAAATGGAGTGCAAAGGTAAGAAAAGTTTTTTAACTGACAAAATATTTCTTATTCTTTCTTGTCATCTTCTTCATTCTTTGCCCACTCGAACGAATAGATGATGGACTCTACCTGTCTGAGATACTGTCTCTTGTCGAATTTCGGAGCATATACAAATCCCTCAAGGCCGATCATGTATTTCCCGTCAGGACTATAGAAGACATGAGCTACGAAAGGACCTCCCATGAAATCGTTGTGAACTTCCCACAAACCGCGCATCTCTGCAAACTCGAGACCTTTGTATTTCATGTACTTTACGGTCGGCTTCACATAGTTGCTCATTGTCATGTATGTGTTCTCGAACATGCCAGGGACATTCTCCATCAGGATCTTCCTGTTTGCCTCAAGCAGGTTTGCAGGAGCCATCATGTCCTCTCCCTCGACTACAGGGTATTTATATATAAGTATGCCCTGGCTTACATACTCCGGATCATATGACACCCAGATGAAGTCTCCGGTCTTTTTCTTAAGCTTGTAGCCGGAAGGGAAGTGAGGTGAACCTCCTACGAGCTCTGTCACCACCGGAGCGATGCCTGTCTGCTCGTATTTCTTCGCATTCCTTATCATTCTTGCCCTTTCTGCTTCTTCGAGCATGCCGACGATGGTGCTGTTGTTCTCCTTCAGGAGCTTTACGGCTGTCTCGCTGTCCGGAGCGTTTACTCTGATGACTGTCTGAGGCGCTGCCCATACGTCATTCCTGTATACGATGCCCGGTTCGGTCACGTCGTCATTGATGTTGACCACGATGATGTTCCTGTGGATCTGGAACATGTTTGTGAACGCGTTATGGGGCACATTGGCGAGAGTGAACATCGGCTCCTTCTGCGGAAGCTGAGGGAAGTCGCATGAAAGACTGTCACGGAGTGTGGTGCCGACTGCACCTTCCCAGTCGTTCTGACCGATGACTACGATCACTTCGCCGGCCTTGCCGCTGATGTTCGGAAGGAGGGCCTTCCTTTTCTGCTCTTCGCTGCATGAAGCCAGCGCCAGTACTGCCGCTGCCGCAACTGCGATGTAAGTTAAAATGCGTTTCATATGTCTTGTGTGTTTTGTTTTATCTCAATAGTCTTGCAATGTCGTTGCCGAAGGCCAGGAACATGAGGCCGAATACCAGTATCATACCGATGATCTGCATGATGTAAAGGAACTTGTCGCTCGGCTTGCGACCTGTGATCATCTCATAGATCGTGAATACGATGTGACCTCCGTCAAGCGCCGGAATAGGCAGGAGGTTCATCACTCCGAGCATGATCGACAGCAAAGCCAGAATGTTCAGGAAACTGTACCAGTCCCATGCCGAAGGGAATACCTGTCCTATGGCTATGAAACTGCCCACGGACTTGTATGCCTCTGTGCTTGGCGTGAATACCAGTTTCAGGTCCTGGATATATCCTCCTATGGTCTCATATGCCTTCACGCAGCCTCCTGGGATAGCGCTGAGGAATGAGTATTCCTTTGTCTTGATGTACGGTCTTTCCAGCATCACGCCGATCGTTCCTGCAGTGTCGACCTGGACATCCATCCTGACGGTGTCAGCGCCTCTGAGGAGGCTTATTTCGGCGGTCTCGCCGGCAAGGTCCATGAGCAGAGGCCTTGCGTCCTGGAGGAACTCCACATTGACGCCCCCTATGCTGATGACCTTGTCGCCTGCCCTCAGGTCTGAATCCCTGTTGGGTGATGTTTCGGATACTTCGCTTATGACGAAAGGCACGGCGAGTCCGAACATTCCGGGACTCTGGAGGACATCGCCGATCATGTTCTGGTCTATATATATATTAATGGTATCGTTGTCACGCAGGACGGTCACTCTTTTGACTCCGTTCCTTGCCAGATCCGCCTGCAGCATTCCGAAGTTCTCAGGCTTTTCGTCATCGAAGAGAAGTATCTGGTCTCCGTTGCGGAATCCCATGTCATAGGCCAGCTCGTTCACATAGATGCTGTTGCCTTCGTTGCTGATGTAACTGTCGCCCCATCTGGTAAGGATGCAGGTGTACATCAAAATGGCAAAGATGAAGTTGAACAGCACGCCTCCGGCCATCACCAGAAGCCTCTGCCATGCCGGCTTGGTGCGGAACTCCCATGGCTGCGGCTCGTTCTGGAGATATTCGGTGTCCATCGACTCGTCCACCATTCCCGCAATCTTGCAATATCCTCCGAGAGGAAGCCAGCCGATGCCGTATTCTGTCTCCCACTGGGCTGCCTTGGGGCATATCTTTGTGAACCATTTCGATTTTGTGCTGAATATCCTCTTGTCGCCGGCATCGAAGAACAAGTAGAACTTGTCCACTCTGATTCCGAATATCTTCGCGAAAAGGAAGTGTCCGAATTCGTGTACGAGGATGAGTATTGAAAGCGCAAGTATTACCTGCAGTGTCTTGATCAGTACTATTGTCATTTCTGTATTCTTCTGATGATTTCTCCGGCTTTTGCCAAAGTGACCTCATTGGTCTCGAAAATGCAGTCCAGGTCAGGGTCTGCTGCAAAATCTGCACCAGCCATGCATTCCGCAACAACATCTGTGATGTCATAGAATCCGATCTTCTCCTGAAGGAACGCCGCGACGGCCGCTTCATTGGCCGCGTTCATTACGCATGCCATGTTTCCGCCTTTGGCAAGTGACTCATATGCAAGTCCTAGCGCCGGAAACTTCTCCTTGTTAGGGGCGAAGAACGACAGGCTGCCGAGCTCGGCGAAGTTGAGCTTGCGGTTGTCCAGAGTTAGCCTGTGCGGGAAGCTGAAGGCGAACTGTATGGCTTCGCGCATGTCCGGGTGGCCCATCTGGGCTATGACCGAGCCGTCGGCGTATTCCACCATCGAATGTATGATGGATTCGGGATGGATGACCACGTCGATCTTCTCGCCAGGAGTGCCGAACAGCCACCTTGCCTCGATGATCTCAAGTCCCTTGTTCATCATTGTCGCTGAGTCTATGGTGATCTTGCTTCCCATGCTCCAGTTCGGATGGTTGAGGGCCTGAGCCCTGGTCGCCTGCGCGATCTGCTCGCGTGTCCATGTGCGGAAAGGACCGCCGGAAGCCGTCAGGTGTATCTTTTCGATGTCAGCGCCAGCCGATCCCATAAGACACTGGAATATGGCAGAATGCTCTGAGTCCACCGGGAGTATGCGCGAGCGGTGCTGCGCTGCAAGGTTCATGACTATTGAACCCGCCGCTACGAGCGTCTCCTTGTTGGCGAGTGCTATGGTCTTGCCCGCCTTCACGGCCGCCACTGTCGAGGCGAGGCCGCTGAAGCCGACCATCGATGTAAGCACGATGTCGATGTTGTCTCCTGTCACCAGATCGCAGACCGACTGCATGCCGGCGAATACCTTTATATAATGAGGCTGCAGGGCGTCTGCAACTTCGCTGTATCTGTCTTCGTTGCAGATGACGACGGCATTGGCGTCGAATTCGATCGCCTGCTGTATCAGAAGGTCTGTGCTGTTGTTGGCTGTCAGGAGTTCCACTTCGAAGAGATCCCTGTGCTGCCTGATGACATCAAGGGCCTGTCTTCCGATGGAACCTGTGGAGCCTAATATCGCTATGCGTCTTTTCTCCATTTCCTAGAAGCTGATGTATTGGGTAGGGTCGAGGCTTTCGCCGTTGTGCCAGAGCTCGAAGTGCAGGTGGTCTCCTGTCGAGAGCGTGCCGGTGCTTCCGATAAGCGCTATCGGTGTTCCGGCCTTTACCTTGTCGCCTGTCTTCTTGAGCAGCTTTTCGTTATGCTTGTATATAGATACGATGTCGTTTCCGTGCTGGATCTGTATGGTATATCCTGTCTCTTCGCTCCAACCGTCATATATTACTGTTCCGTCAGCTACGGCATTCACGACAGAGCCTTTCGGCGCGGTGATGTCCACGAAAGGATGCACTACAGGGTCATATCCCTGCGAGATGACTCCCTTCAGAGGAGTGAAGAACAGCATTCCCTCGATAGGGAGCTTGCGGGCGTTTCTGCTCGAGATGTCGAACATCTCCTCCTCCTTCACTTCCTTGCGGAGCAGCGAGTCCTGCTTCTTCAGGTAGTCCTGGTCTTGTGCCAGCTCGGCAGCCTTCTGGTTTGCCGCAATGAGACTGTCTATGTTTATCGGCTCCTCTCCTTCGACTGCACGGCGCAGGTTTTCCGAATAAAGCTCCCATCTGAAGATCACGCTCTCCAGCGAGTCCACCTTCATCGCGTTCTGGATCGCGGCGCGCTTTGAGTGTGCGTCAGGATATCCCGGGATAAAGGTCCTGACCGGTGTGAATGCTATGACGGAGAATATCAGCGCCGTCATCACGACTAGTGTGCTGACTATCGTGACGAAGAATGCGACCCTGTTGAAGCGTACGGAAAACAGCTGCTTGTGCGTCTTCGCGTCAAGAAGCGACAGACGGAAATGCGTTATCCTGTTATTGTCTTTGTTCGTGTTGCTCATAATTAATTTTATCGTAACTTTGCATCCTGATGGACAGAATAATAGGCATAGACTACGGCAGGAAGCGTGTGGGTGTTGCGGTAAGCGACCCGCTCGGAATCTTTGCGTCTGCATTGGATACAGTACAGTCTGCAAAGATAATAGAATATCTCAAAAAATACGCTGAAAATGAGAAGGTAGTGCTCTTCGTTGTCGGTTATCCGATCAATATGGACGGAGCACCCTCAGAAGCCGCAAAGGATGTCGACATATTCCTGAAACATCTTGCAAAGGCATTCCCGGACATCCCCGTGGCTCTTGAGGACGAACGTTTCACTTCGGTCCTCGCGCACAGAGCCATGATTGACGGAGGAATGAAGAAGCAGGACAGGATGAAAAAGGAATCGGTGGACAGGATAAGCGCCGCCATCATCCTTCAGAGTTACCTTGACAAAAAAATCAAATAAGATGATATTACCTATATATTTATATGGATCTGAGGTTCTCAGGAACGAGAACACAGACGTAGACCTTACAGACAAGGAGGGCATTGCAAAGCTTCTCGAAGACATGAAGGAGACCCTTGCGGTCGCTGACGGCTGCGGCCTTGCGGCTCCGCAGGTGGGCGTGAACAAGCGCCTTGTCATCGTTGACGGCAGGGAGCTGACCGAGACATATGACTATCTCAAGGACTTCTTCCGCGTGATGATAAACCCTGTGGTCCTCGAGGAGAGCGAGGAGACCTGCGAATATTCGGAGGGCTGCCTCAGCGTGCCTGGCATCTATGCAGAAGTGACTCGTCCGGCGAAGATCAAGGTCGAGTACTACAATGAAAATCTTGAGAAGGTGGTGGAGGAGTTCGACCGTTTCGCATGCCGCATGGTGCAGCACGAGCTGTCTCACCTGGATGGCAATCTTTTTGTTGACAATGTGTCACCGATCCGACGCAAGATGATCTCCCGCAAGCTTCAGGCGATCTCGAAAGGTGCGGTACAGACCAGATATAAATCAAAAAGATAAGTTATGGGCGCATTCCACGCATACGACATCAGGGGAATCTACAACGTGGATTTCAACAAGGAGACAGCCTACAAGGTGGGTTTCTTCCTTCCTGAACTTCTTTCTGCAGACAAGGTGCTTGTCGGCAGAGACGCAAGAGTCTCTTCTCCGGAGATTCACGAATACCTTCTCAAAGGACTCACAGATGCCGGAGCAGATGTATATGACATAGGTCTCAGCACGACCCCGATGGTGTATTTCGGTACTGCAAACTATCGCTTCAAGGCTTCGGTGCAGATCACGGCTTCGCACAATCCGGCAGAATACAACGGAATGAAGGTTTCCAGGGAGAATGCACTTCCTGTCGGTCTCGACACAGGTCTCGGACAGATCCGTGACTGGATCGAGAGCGGCCGCGAATGCGTGCCTGCGGCGGTCAAGGGCCAGGTTCATCCTATGGACATAAAGGCTGACTATCTTGCATTCCTTCTCAAATACAAGGAAGATTGGTCGGCGCTCAAGATCGCGATGGACGTATCCAACGGCATGGCGTCGCTCTTCGTTCGTGACATATTCGGCGACCAGCCTGCATACATATATGAAGAGATGGACGGCAGCTTCCCTAACCACGAACCGAATCCTCTTGTCCAGAAGAATGTGGAGGACCTCAAGAAGCTCGTCGCTCAGACCAAGGCGGACATCGGAGTCATCTTTGACGGAGATGCAGACCGCGTGATGTTCGTGGACGAGAACAGCAGGTTCATTTCACCTGACCTTATGATTGCAGTCCTTGGACATTATTTCCTCGAGGAGAGGGGAGAGAAGGGATACATCCATCAGGACATCAGAAGCTCAAAGGCTGTGGGCGAATACCTCGCGCCTATGGGCGGTGTGATGAACACATGGAGAGTGGGACGTGCGTATGCGGCCCTCAAGCTCCGCGAGATCGACGGAGTATATGGAGGCGAGCTTGCAGGCCACTATTACTTCCGCGATTTCTTCTATTCCGACAGCGGCCTTCTTGCGGCGATTCTGATCATCAATGTTGTTGCAAAGATGAAGGCTCAGGGAGTTTCCTTGAGCCAGCTCATAGGACGCATCGAGAAATATCAGAATTCAGGAGAGATCAACTTCCGTCTTGAGGACAAGAAGGGCGCGATGGATGCTGTGCGTGACTATTTCATGCAGACAGAGAAGTCCACTGCATATATGGATTTTGACGGCTATCGTGTCGAGTTCCCTGACTGGTGGTTCAACATCAGACCGTCGAACACGGAACCATACCTCAGATTCCTCTGCGAGGCTACGACCAAGGAACTCCTTGATGAAAAAGTCGCAAAAGTGCGCGAGATTCTTACCACCCAGTTTGACGCTAAATAATGTATAGAAAGACAATCAAGTACATATCAGCATTGATGTTCATCTGCCTGGCTGCATTCAGGCCGGCAGATGAACTTTCTGCTGCTACGCCCATAAAGATAGATACCGTAAAACTGACGCTGACGCCGCCGAGCCTGTCGCCGCTCCTGTCGTGTTACAAGTCTCCGTCAGATCCTATCGACACACTGGACACTGCTAACGAGTACATCAAAGTGATACTCTTTGCAGACAATACGTGGGAATATTACAAGACTCCTGATTTCCAGAAGGTTACCGGAGTATATGACGAATGCTGGACCAATGCCGGGACAGATCCGTACAACATTGCGCAGGCCGACCTGCCTGACCAGTGGACCATATGGTGTGTGGACAGCCTTGACCAGTATCATTGCCCATATCAGGGCGACGTATACTATCGCGGCAAGTTCGGCATACGCCGAGGCCGCCGCCATCAGGGCGTCGACATCCCTTTGAAGACCGGAGAGCCGGTGTATGCCACATTCACCGGAAAGGTCCGCATATCAAAATATTGGGGAGCTTACGGCAATATCGTCGTGATAAGGCATGAGAACGGAATAGAGACTTTCTATGCACACCTGTCAAAGAGACTCGTTGAGGAAAACGACTGGGTCAATGCCGGTGACGTCATAGGATATGGCGGCTCGACCGGACGTTCGACCGGTCCGCATCTCCACTTCGAGACCAGATATAAAGGCTACGCCTTCGATCCTCAGTGGCTCATAGACTTCAAGGAGGGAAAGCTCCGTCATCGCCTGTTCGTACTGAAGAAGAAATATTTCAGTATATACAGCAACTACGAGCAGGATTTCGAAGACGAGATCAAGAATGATGAGGAAGATAAGAAAGAAGACGCCGAAAGAGAGGCAATGCGCTGGTACACAATCAAATCCGGCGATACATTGAGCCGCATAGCCGTAAACAACGGCACTACGGTCAATGCACTCTGCCGCCTCAATGGCATCAAGCCTACGACAGTCCTTCAGATCGGCCGCAGGATCCGCGTCAGATAATCGTCGATATGGGAATAAAAATAAAGCCACTCGATTGAGTGGCTTTTTCTGTTATTCCCATTCTATTGTTGCGGATGGCTTCGGCGAGAGGTCGTAGCATACTCGGTTGACCATCGGCACTTCTGCGAGGATGCGGTCTGTGATCTTCATCAGGATCGGCCATTCGATCTGCTCGATGCTTGCTGTCATCGCGTCTATCGTATTGACGGCGCGGATGATCACCGGCCAGTCATATGAACGTGCATTGTTGCGCACTCCTACCGACTTGAAGTCCGGAACTACAGTGAAATACTGCCATACCTTCTTGTCGAGGCCAGCCTTTGCGAACTCATCGCGGAGGATCGCGTCAGCCTCGCGGAGAGCCTCGAGGCGGTCGCGGGTGATGGCTCCGAGACAGCGTACTCCGAGACCAGGACCAGGGAACGGCTGACGGTATACCATCTCGTATGGAAGGCCGAGCTCAACTCCGCATGCGCGGACCTCATCCTTGAAGAGCTGCTTAAGCGGCTCTACGAGCTCGAACTGAAGGTCTTCAGGAAGACCGCCCACATTGTGGTGGCTCTTTACCATCTTGGCAGTCTTTGTGCCTGATTCTACGATGTCTGGATAGATGGTTCCCTGACCGAGGAAATCGATGCCGTCAAGCTTGCGTGCCTCTTCCTCGAACACGCGGATGAACTCTCCTCCGATGATCTTTCTCTTCTGCTCTGGATCTGCCACGCCTTCGAGAAGACCGAGGAAACGGTCAGTGGCGTCTACATATATGAGGTTTGCGCTAAGCTGATTGCGGAATACTTCTATCACATTCTCAGACTCGCCCTTACGCATGAGTCCGTGGTTTACGTGAACGCATACGAGGTTGTCGCCGATGGCCTTGAGAAGCAGCGCTGCAACTACAGAGCTGTCCACTCCGCCTGAGAGGGCGAGGAGGACCTTGCGGTCTCCTACCTGCTTGCGTACGAGCTCGATCTGGTCTGCCACGAAGTTCTTCATGTTCCAGTTTGCCTCAGCCTTGCAGGTGTCGAATACGAATCCCTTCACGGCCTCTTTCACGGCAGCCTCGTCGTTGCCGAACTGTGCGAGCTTAACCTCGCAGAGAGCCTTGTCATGGCCTGCTGCCATTACAGGGAAGCCTGCTTCATAGATCTCAGGAAGGACGTCGATTGCAACTCCGTCGATTACGTTGTTAGGGCCTCCGTTGATGATGACGCCCTTTACGTTAGGCAGCGCCTTGAGCTCTGCCGCTGTGATGTCGTGAGGGTATATTTCGCTGTATACACCCAATGCACGGATTGCCCTGGCCACCACTGTGTTTTCGTGGCTTCCAAGGTCAAGAATTACAATCATGTCCTGTTTCATAGTCTTTTAAATTATTTGTTTTTCTAACCAAGGCGCAAAAATAAAAAAAGTGTTTCAAATATTTTATAAAAATATCTACTTTTGCAAATCTTTTTGGCCGGAAATCCGGTCAAGGTTTTTTACGCCCCGGTGTCGGGCGGATTTCGGCGTTTGAAGATTAATTATTAGCAGATTATGCAGGATATAAGAAACATCGCGATCATCGCTCATGTCGACCATGGCAAGACAACCATCGTCGACAGGATGATCTATCAGGCGCGCCAGGCGCGTGAGCAGGAGAAGCTGGGAGAGCTCATCCTCGACAACAATGACCTCGAAAGAGAAAGAGGCATCACTATTCTTGCGAAGAACGTATCAGTAATATATAAAGGTGTCAAGATAAATGTGATCGACACTCCTGGCCATAGCGACTTCGGTGGCGAGGTCGAGCGCGTGCTCAACATGGCCGACGGCGTGATCCTCCTCGTGGACGCATTCGAAGGCTGCATGCCTCAGACGAGATTCGTGCTCCAGAAGGCGATCGAGATGGGTAAGAAGCCCGTGCTTGTAATCAACAAGGTCGACAAGCTCAACTGCCGTCCCGACGAGGTGCAGGAGGAGGTCTTTGACCTCATGTTCTCCCTCGGAGCGACAGAGGACCAGCTTGATTTCCGCACTATCTACGGAAGTGCAAAGCAGGGCTGGATGTCATACGACTGGAAGCAGCCGACAGAGGATATCACTGCACTCCTTGACACTATCCTGGAGGTGGTTCCTGCTCCGCAGATACAGGAGGGAACACCACAGATGCTCATCTCGTCACTGGAATATTCTCCATATGTGGGCCGTATCGCGGTCGGCCGTGTGACAAGAGGCAGCCTGAAGGCAGGAATGAACATAACCCTCTGCAAGAGGTATGATATAATGCAGAAGCAGAAGATCAAGGAGATCATGGTCTTCGACGGACTCGGAAAGGCTAAGGTCGACGAGGTCCAGTGTGGAGACATCTGTGCAGTCGTGGGTCTTGAAGGCTTCGAGATCGGAGACACGATCGCCGACTTCGAGAATCCTGAGGCTCTCCCTCCGATCGAGGTTGACGAGCCTACAATGAGCATGCTCTTCTGCATCAACAACTCTCCGTTCTTCGGAAAGGAAGGTAAATTCGTGACTTCAAGGCACTTGAAGGAGCGTCTTGAAAAGGAACTGGAGAAGAATCTCGCCCTCAGGGTGAAGCCGGGTCCTAATGCGGATTCATTCATTGTATACGGACGTGGAGTGCTTCACCTCTCGGTACTTATCGAGACCATGCGCCGCGAGGGCTTCGAGCTCCAGGTCGGCCAGCCGAAGGTGCTGGACAAGGTGATCGGAGGCCAGCGCTGCGAGCCTATAGAGATGCTGACCATAGACGTTCCTGAGGAATTCGTAGGAAGAGCGATAGAGATGGTGACCCGCAGAAAGGGAGCTCTCATCCAGATGGAAGGCAGGGGAGACAGGACTCACCTTGAGTTTGACATCCCTTCGCGCGGACTCATGGGACTCAGGAGCAACCTCCTCACAGCAACACAGGGAGAGGCTGTTGTAGCACACCGCCTCAAGGGTTATGAACCATATAAGGGAGACATCGAGCGCCGTACCAACGGCTCGCTCGTGTCACTGGAGACTGGTCTTTCTGTGGCATATTCAATGGACAAGCTTCAGGACCGCGGCCGCTTCTTCATCGAGCCGGGTGTGGAGATCTACGAGGGACAGGTTGTCGGCGAGCACACTCGCGAGCGTGACCTGAACATCAACATATGCAAGACAAAGAAGCTTACCAACATGCGTGCGTCAGGCAGCGACGACAAGGTCATGCTCCCTCCGCCGATCGTCTTCTCGCTTGAGGAGGCCCTTGAATACATCCAGGAGGATGAGCTTGTTGAGGTAACCCCTAAGTCTATGAGACTCAGGAAGATAATCCTTAACGAGCTTGAGCGCAAGAGAAAATCTTCTGATTTCGATTGCTAATAAGAAAAGTTTTTGTTACCTTTGCGGGCTCAAATCTATTTACGGGTCGGAATGAACGAAAGATTTATAATACCTTTAAATGGATTGACTGCCGGAGAAAACATGTTTTCCTGGCAGGCAGGTAAAGAGTTCTTCGAAAGTTTTGAGAACACGGAAATCCTTGATGCACATCTGGATGCAGATGTGAGAGTCGAGAAGTCGGGCCGCTACATCGGAGTTGACTGCGATGTGAGGGGAGAGGTTACAGTGGAGTGTGACAGGTGCCTCGACGAGCTTGATATGCCGATTGATGTTGAGATAAGACTCAGCGTCAAGTATGGCAGCGAGGAGTCCTCGGAAGAGCCGCAGCCTGGTGAAAGGGAGGTGATATTCGTCCCTGACACGGATGCGGAGCTGGACATGAGCCAGATAATCTATGATTATGTGTGCCTGTCGCTTCCGATGCAGCGTATGCACAGGCCGGGGGAATGCAATCCCGAGGCCATGAAGTACTACGGGGCTCCTGAAGGATCCGATGCCTCTGACGAGGAGGGAGAGGTAAATCCTTTCTCCGCTCTGAAGGACATGTTCAAGTAACACTGTCATTCCGAATGAAGTGTCACACTGTCATTCCGAGCGAAGTCGAGGAATCTTTAACCTACTGATTATTAATAATTAAAAAATATTTAGAAATGGCACATCCAAAACACAAAGTCTCTAAGCAGAGACGTGACAAGAGAAGAACGCACGACGTTGCTGTAGTTCCTACACTCGCAACTTGCTCTAACTGCGGTGCGACAATCATGTACCACAGAGTATGCCCAGAATGCGGCTACTATAGAGGTCGTCAGATCATCGAGAAGAAGGCTGAGTAATCAGTTTCTCGATATGGCCCTGTAGTTCAACGGATAGAATGGAAGTTTCCTAAACTTTAGATAGCAGTTCGATTCTGCTCGGGGCTACTACTTATATACTTTTGCACAGTCAAGGGGAATTCGCGTAAGGGATGACAACCCTTTCTGTCAGGCGCAGCCTGCCAGTTTCGAGCCCCAAAGTATAGCAGCCACTCTTTCGAGAGTGGCTCTTTTTCTTATAAAGATGTAATGCAATACTGCACCTTATCACCAGTCGATTTCTGAAGACCTACAGTCATCTTGATATTGTCCAATTGCATTATGTACATCTTCAAGAAAGGTTTCTGGTTCTTCGTTCCTTTCTTTATAGGCACTTCTGCTATTTTCTTTGACTTGGTAAGAAGTTCCGACAGCCTCATTACTGCCAGCGTCGACTCATATTGTCTGGCAGCCTTTTCAGCTGTTTCGGTTATGGAAAGATATTTGACAAGAATGTAATCCTGCAAATCATCATTCCACATTTTCTTTTCAGGGTTCTCTGCTATCCACCCCGCATAGAAGTCCTTTATGATCTTATCCCTCATTCTGACTTCCTCTCTACTGTTTCCCTGTGGTATATCCATTTTCAAAGTACTTTAGAATGCTAAGTTACACAATCACAGGCACATTACAAATCATTTTATAATACATTCGCACGATAACTCGGTGAGTGTTGCTTATCCGAAAAAATCTTCCGAAATTTGATGAACTATCAAAAATTATAAGGTTATGAAAAGATACTATTCTTGACTCTGATTGACAATCATGGGCCCATTGGATACAATTGTCCAAGAGGTGGATCTGCATAGATTGATTCAGCAGTGATTCCAATTGATAGCTTGAGTATTAAATTGAACAGATTACAGCATGATTATGACTGTTTATATTGCAATTATGAACTGACGAAGATTTTACTTAGACTAAAAGACTGCTCTACGTCCATAATGGTTGAATCGAATTATCTTCTTATAAGGTGCTATAATACAAAAATTGACATATATATGCTTCATATGTAGGACTTTATAATGCAATGATTGAAGAATTTAATTCGTTCAGATCACAAAGCTAGCCGTTATTTGTAAAGTCTTAGCATCGAATTTTACACAACAAGAACTAAAATGTATTTCGTCAAGTATTAAATTGATAGATAATTCGATATCTACTGTAGATTGCTTACTAAAGCATTTTAAAGTGGTTATTGATGCTTATAGAAACTTGAGATATTAACATAAATGGAGCTCCAATACCCATACGCAACTGATGAATTCAACAACTTGATTCATATTACGTCTGTCAATAAAGATTCTCGTAAGAATTCTTCATACAGATGCCCAAACTGTGGTGGCGCAATGCTGGCTTGCTTAGGCAGCAAGAATGCACATTATTTTAGGCATGATGATAAGAACCGTAAATGTGGAATAGAAAGCTATATCCACAAGGTTGCAAAAACTATTCTAATCAACCGATACAATACTCCACAAACTGTATTTGTCATTGGTTTTTCACCTAAACGACAATGCAAAGAATACAATCAATGTAAGCACAAAGATTACAATTGCCACTTATCACCGGAATATCGCGAGTTCGATCTAAAGGTTCATTATGATCTTCCTGCTCAGGCTGAAGTAAATTATAATGATGAAAATGGAGTCTTTCGCCCAGATATAATTCTTACAAGTTCAAATCCTAATAGAAAACCTATATTTATTGAAGTTTATCATAAACACAAATCATCAGAAAATAAAGTTGATTCGGGAAATTTTATTATAGAAATTAGGATTAAAACATTTGAAGATTTAAAACTTCTTGAAGCAGGAGTTTTGCAGGAAAGTGATGTTGTCCATTTTCTAAATTTTAAAAATATAAATGTGTCACCTGATGAAATTGTACGTGAAATAGTTGAGATCGGTCAGGAAAACGGACTGCGATTTTCTGAACGCATTCTACCATACTGTCGCAAATCAATAAAAGGCAGACGTCAAGAATCCAACATCAGACGATTAACACTATATAAAAGTGGGAAGACATTTGAGTCGGGAATTCTTGATGCCGAAGTCAATGATCATAATTTGAATGCTTTAATGGATATAACATACAATATTCAGTCTGTACCTTATGATTTTCATCCTCACATGGTACTAGCAAAGTTGCATATAGAAGCGCGTAATTGCCACTTATGCAATCATTGTGTTATAACGGAAGATGTGACATGGTGTGATATCGTTAAAAATGGTTCTACGCGAAAAGGAACCTTCAAGGTCGAAAAAGGACAGAAATGTCCATTCTTTAAATGGCATGAATGGTTAAATCACCTATATGAAACATATGTCAAAGACTGTCTTGATGGTAAGGATTTCAAGATTTGGACAAATAAACAGTAATTGTATACAGTGAGAGAGTAAACGACTATGTGTAGAAGACTACGCCTCATAGTGTGACTCGTTGGAAATAGGTGGCACATTGGGTGTAGCGGGGTGAAGCGTCCGGCAGGAAAATGGTTGATTTTATGATGGACGGTGCCGGATCAGGCGGGAATAACCTGGTTTTGGGCACCGTCCGACAGTTTTTTCGGCATTTTTGTGATGGACGGTCGAAATTACAGTGTCCACGATCAACGAAAAGACACCCGGAGCAATCCCTGCCATCCTTTCTGTGTACTGGTCACCGTTTTTGTGTGTATGCTATTTTTTCTTATATTTGCATGTTAATCGAATAACATCAAATTAATAAGTGATATCATGAAAAAGGTAATTGCAACTCCTGATGCACCGAAGGCGGTGGGCCCATATTCACAGGCCATCGAAGTGAATGGAACTCTCTATATTTCAGGCCAGATTCCTGTGAATCCTGTTGATGGAAAGGTGCAGGAGGATATCGTGGCGGCTGCTCATCAGTCTCTCAAGAACATCGGAGCCATCCTCAAGGAGGCAGGCATGACTTATGACAATGTCGTAAAGACTACAGTTCTTCTTGCAGACATCGCTGACTTCAAGGCAGTGAACGAGGTCTATGCTGAATATTTCACAGGTGAGAAGCCTGCAAGAGCTTGCTATCAGGCTGCGGCGCTCCCTCTTGGCGTAAAGGTTGAGATTGAAGCAATTGCAGTTAAATAATGAATAGGAAGTCCCTTATAATCAGTATTATAGCATTGGCAGTCATGGTGATCGGAGTAGCGGTTGCCGTGGCTGCTCTATATTATGACCCGGACAAGAAGGAGTCTGTGGAAGGTCGATATGAGCTGCTCCAGGCAGTCCCTTCAAACGCAGTTGTGGCAGGATGCCTGTCTCATGTCAGAGATGTCTCTTCGGATGTCTTTGCAGGCTTCAAGTTTCCCGCCGCTCTTTCTGATGCCGTGTCGGACGGACTGATCGGGACTCTTTCGGAAGCGCCGATGGCGTTTTCGCTCCACTACTCGGGCAAGCTGACCCCGCTCTACATCTTTGACGCAGGCGCAGCTGCTCCGACGCCTTCGTCCGAAGCTTCGGCCCTCATGGACTTCGGCCGCAGCCACGGACTTCAGGCCAGCTATCTGGACTGCTCGTCAGTCCTGGACGGCGGAGAACTGGCTCTCCGCTCATTGGTGATCATGGCAGAGACTGATGCTCTTGTGAAATCATCCATAAGGCATCTGGAAGAGTCTCTCTCTGTTCTGGAGGCTTCCGGCTTTGCCAAGGTGGCAAAGACTGCCGCAGGCTCAGACCTGATATTCGTCTCATATGCACAGGCGAAGCCACTCTTCACCACACTTTTCGGCAGAAAATACTTCTCTGAAAAATATGGCAAGTCTGCCAATGCCGCCTATTCTGCGATGGCTGATTTCACATGCTCGCTGGCAGACTGGGCCGTCTTCTCGGTAGAGCATTCTGAAACTGCTTCTACGCTTCTGAAAGGCCTTCAGGTCTATGCGGACGATGCATCAGACTTCATGTCTGTCATAGCCCAGACCCAGCCTGCGACAAGCTCGGCTTCGGATATCCTCCCTTCTTATACTTACTTTGCGCTGACGCTTCCTATGGCATCATGGGATTCATATCAGACCGCATATAAGGCATACCTCGATTCAAAGCAGAAACTTGCAGAATACAACCGTAACCAGACTCTTCTGGCCGATCAGAACGGCCTCTCGCCGGAATTGTTCGTGCGCAGGCTTGCTCCAAAGGAAGTAGCAAAGGCCACATTCGGCTCTGCAGATGCTCTGCATGAGGTAAACCTTGTCAAGCTGGGCAAGAATGACACGGTGGTGTTCAGAGGAACAGGTGTCGCTTCATTCAAGGATTATGTGCCTGCAGTGCATGAGTTCATGTTCCCTGGCTGCATCGCTTCAGTATTCGGCAAGTGGTTCGCTCTCAATGAAGAGACTCATTTCACGGTAATTGACGGCTGGCTTGTGACCGGCGGCAGGGACGCGGTTGAGGAATACGCGTCTGGCAGGGCCTTGGAATACAGCCTGAAGGAATATATGGCAGATGCCGGCAGCGAAGACCTGCTGGCTCTCAAGCCTGTATCTATGGAGGCATATCTCAACCTCGGTGTCAAGACAGATGTCCTTCCAAAGATCCTTAACAAGGAGATAAGAAACGCCCTTGACTTCCAGGCAAAGGATGCTCAATATCGTCCTATGGTCATGGAGGCGGTTGCCAAGGGAAACAATGTGGCTACAGACCTGTCAGTGTATGCTCTTGAGCTGCAGCGCATAAAGGCTCCTGAGTTTGAGAGGGATACCACAGTCACGGTTCCGACCGGACCGTTCCGCGTCAAGAACTCCGGCACAGGAAGAATGAATATCTTCTATCAGAACTCGGCAGGGGCCATATGCCTCAAAGAAGAGACTGGAGAAGGAATCTGGGGTGTGCCTTTCGGCAAGCCTCTCTGCGGAGTCGCGCAGACAATCGACTATTATGCAAACGGAAAGCTCCAGATCCTGTTCGGTGCAGGCAGCAGCATATACCTTATCGACAGACTCGGACGCTTCGTCTCAGGATTCCCTGTGGATCTCGGCAAGGAGATCCTCATAGGCCCTGAACCATATGACTTTAACGGAACAAATGCATATAATGTAATGGTCCTCCACAAGGACAATACCATCGACATGTATAACCTCAAGGGCGAGAAACCGTCTTCGTGGAAAGGAATTTCCTGTGAGGAGACCATCAAGGTCCTTCCTGAGAGGATCATAGTCGGAGGAAATACATTCTGGGTGGTCAGGACATCGATCCAGACTCTGATATATCCGTTCGCGGGCGGCGATCCGCTGACGCTGTATGAGGGACAGAAGATGATACTTCCTGACAGCAGGATAGATATTGTCGACCATGCTACCGTCCAGGCTGAGTGCTATGACGGACAGGTCAGGACAATAAAGCTTAAATAGAAAACAAGTGTACTTAACTGGAAATATTATGGAATTCACATCAGTAAACAAAATCTTCGAGAACTCGTTCAAGAAGAATTGGGATCGCCCGGCGATCTCCAACTATCACGGCGAGACTCTCCATTTCAAGGATGTCGCCAGGCGTGTTGAGAAGCTGCACATCATGTTTGAGGAGTGCGGTCTCCAGAAAGGTGACAAAGTGGCTATATGCTCGAGAAACCAGGCCAACTGGGCTGTTACTTTCCTCGCTATATTGACTCACGGAGCCGTCCCTGTACCTCTCCTTCACGAGTTCAAGTCAGCAAATATTCACCATCTCGTAAATCACTCGGAGGCAAAGATCCTCTTCGTGGACGAGGTGATCTGGGAAGGTCTTTCCGAGACAGAGATGCCTGACCTTCATGCCATCATTCAAGTGAACAATTTCAGGATCCTTTATGCCAAGGATGATAGCATAGTAGAGGCAAAGGCGCATCTCAACGAACTCTTCGGTAGAAAATATCCGGAAGCTTTCACTCCTGATTGCATCAACTATTACGAGGATACAGCGGATGAACTTGCCGTAATCAACTATACATCAGGAACATCAGGCTTCTCAAAGGGTGTAATGATCCCATATCGTGCGATCTTCTCGAACATAGAGTTTGCAAAGAAGGTCCTTCCTCAGCTCAATAACACTTCGAGAGTGGTTTCGATGCTTCCTTGCGCTCATATGTATGGCCTCATGTTCGAGGTGCTCTATGAGCTTTCAGCAGGTTGCCATGTTCACTTCCTTTCACGCCTCCCGAGCCCTAAGATCATCATGCAGGCGCTTGCAGAGGTCAAGCCGAACATCGTCATAGCGGTTCCTCTGGTCATTGAGAAGATATACAAGAGCAAGGTGAAGCCTGTTCTCGAGAAGGAAGGCATCAAGTTCCTCATGAAGGTTCCGGGACTCAACCAGGTCGTTCTCAACAAGGTGAGGAACGAGCTGATCAATGCATTTGGAGGCGAGTTCATAGAGGTGATCATAGGTGGTGCGGCATTCAACAAGGAAGTTGAGGCGTTCTTCAAGAGAATGAACTTCCCGTTCACCGTAGGATACGGCATGACGGAGTGTGCTCCTATCATCACATATGACGACTGGAAAGTGGAGAAACTTTATTCATGTGGAAAGGCTGCTCCTAACATGGAAGTGCGCATCGAGTCAAAGGATCCGGCAAACATCCCAGGCGAGATCCAGGTCAAGGGCGCCAATGTGTTCCTCGGATACTTCAAGAACGAGGAAGCTACAGCAGAGGTGTTCACCGAGGACGGATGGTTCCGCACTGGTGACATGGGAATCCTCGACGCGGACGGCTCACTCTTCATCAAGGGACGCACAAAGTGCATGATCCTCGGTCCGAGCGGCCAGAATATCTACCCTGAGGAAGTGGAGACAGTCATCAACAGCCAGCCATATGTCGTTGACTCACTTGTGGTTGAGGATAACGGCGGCCTTACAGCCCTCATCTATCCTGACTTCCAGCAGGGAGAGAAGGACGGAATGTCACAGGAGGCTTTCGTGAAGTATATGGAAGGCACCCTCGGAGAACTCAACCAGGAGCTTCCTAACTATGCGAAGCTCAAGAAGATCGAGGTGATGTCCGAAGACTTCGAGAGGACTCCTAAGAAGAGCATCAAGAGATACCTTTATCAGAGATAATCATGGAGAAATTTGACCAAAGCTACATAGCCATGGCAGGCGTATGGGCGCAGAATTCATATTGCAAGCGCCGTCAGGTGGGCGCCCTTCTTGTCAAGGACAGAATGATCATATCGGACGGATACAACGGCACACCGTCAGGATTCGAGAACATCTGTGAGGACGAAAACGGTGTTACGAAACCATATGTCCTCCATGCTGAGGCCAATGCGATCTCCAAGGTTGCGCAGTCCGGCAACAGCAGCAAGGGAGCCACGCTCTATGTGACGGCTTCGCCTTGCATGGAATGCGCAAAGCTCATAATCCAGGCCGGCATCAAGAGGGTCGTATACCGCGATGCATATCGTCTGACAGACGGCATCGACCTCCTGACAAGGGCTGGAATAGAAGTCGAACAGGTAGACTAGAATATGAAGCAAAACAATTATACAATCATCACCGCACTCCTGGGCATCGTCCTGGGAGTGCTTGCTACCGTACTGGTTACAAGGGTCTATGAGGTGAAGAAGAAGTTCGACGGTGACTACAACCGCTGGCGCAAGCTTAACCTCATCCTTCAGGAAGTGCAGAAGAACTATGTCGACACCATCGACATGGAAGGAATGACAGATGCCGCCGTTGTGGCTGCTTTGGCAGAACTGGATCCGCATTCTGTATACCTTCCGCCTGTAGAGCTTACAGAGTCAGAGACCGAGCTTGCGGGCAATTTCGAGGGCATAGGCATCACTTTCAATGTGCCTAATGACACAGCCATAGTGCTCAGCGTCATCCCTGGAGGCCCTTCCGAGAAGGCGGGCCTCGTCCAGGGCGACAGGATCGTACGGGTTGATGAAAGGGTGATTGCAGGAAAGAAGACCCCTCAGGACAGCATGGTGCGCCTGATGAAGGGTCCTTCAGGCTCGAAGGTGACCATTACGGTCAACCGAGACGGCACAGTCATACCGTTCGAGATAGTGCGTGACAAGATTCCGGTACACTGTATCGATGCGGCTTTCATGGTCAATGACACCACGGGATATATCAAGCTGTCCAAATTCACAAGAACGACATACAAGGAGTTCTCAGAAGCGTCTGAGAAGTTGCTCGAGCAGGGCATGACGAAGCTCCTTTTCGACCTCAGGGACAACACCGGAGGATATTTCGACCAGGCGCTTCTGCTTGCAAACGAGTTCCTTGCAAAGGGCGACGAGATAGTATATATGGAAGGCCTGCACAGAAAACGTGAGGATTTCAAGGCTGACGGTCGCGGAATGCTGAAGGATGTGCAGATTTCAGTCCTCATCGACGAGGGCTCGGCATCGTCAAGCGAGATATTCGCAGGCGCGATCCAGGATAATGACAGGGGAGTCATCGTGGGAAGAAGATCCTTTGGCAAAGGTCTTGTCCAGGAGCCGATCAATTTCACAGACGGCTCCGGAGTGCGCCTTACCGTAGCCCGTTTCCATACACCTTCCGGCAGATGCATACAGAAGCCGTATGACAAGGACTATGCATACGACATCTATGAGAGGTATGCCAGCGGAGAGATGGTTTCAGCCGACAGCATGAAGGTTGACACCACAGCCTTGTTCTATACAGTGAAGGGTCGTCGCGTATATGGCGGAGGCGGTATCATTCCTGATGTCTTCGTTCCGATTGATACGACAAAGGTTACGGATTTCTATATGGCCTGCAACAAGAAGGCGACCACCATGCGCTTTGCGTCATATGTCTTCGACAGACATAAGGCACAGCTTGCGAAACTATCTGACACAGCGCAGCTGGAGGCGTATTTCAAGACTCTGGGCCTTGAAAGCATGTTCCTTGACTATGCTGCAAGAGTGGACGGCATAAAGCCGGCAAAAGGGGAGTGGGAACTCTCCAAGGAATATATGATGCCTCAGATAAATGGTCTTGTCGGCAGATATTCTAAGGTGGGCGAAGAAGCTTTCTACCGCTTCTACATGCCTATAGATGACGCCATAAAGGCGGCGTTGAACAATCCCGGCGTAGTTGAGTGATGTCTGTAAAGGGCTTGAAATACATGATTATGGCTGCTGCAGTGATCTGCGCGGCCGTTTCGTGTGTTGATGATCCCAGGACAGAAGGTAATGAGGTCAGCGCGACTTTCACGGCCTTGTCGGAAACTTTCTCTTTCAAGTCTGGGGACAAGGTGGCCGTCAGAAATGCTCCCAAGCCTTTCAAGGCATCAGTGAAGTCTGGTAAATGTTCGCTGAAGGGCAATGTGATCCAATCTGAAGAATATTATGCAGTATATCCATATGATTGTCTGAAATATTTCAGCCCTGATCTTCCAGTCAGTGCCATAGTGACAGTGCCTACCGTTCAGACTGCTGTCAAGGACGCAATACCGGACAACCTGAGAATATCTACCGCCAGTGCGTCCGATGACGACCGCATATTTGAGTTCAGCGAACTGCCTTCATACCTCAAGTTTACAATAGGACCGGAATCCGGCCGTATCAAGACGATTTCGATAATATCCGAATATGAGAGGCTTTCAGGAGACTGCGCTGTCGATTTCCGTAAAGGCACAGAAGTCTTTCCAATGCCGAACTCTGCCTCTAATGTAGTCTTGAATGCACCGGGTGGAGTTCTTGAACAAGGGGATTATTATGTCGCTGCTCTTCCGGGGAATTTCGGGGATCTTTGTGTAGTGTATGAGGATGAAAAAGGCAGGATAGCCATGCGGAATGTATACAGGTCCGGGAGACTCAGCGGAGAGATTGTTGAAATGGCTCCTGTGAAGGACCTGGTCTTTGAGGACAGGGATCATATCGTGTCCTCTACTATATATACATGTTCTGCATACGCCAACGATGTTTATTTTAACCTCATAACCCCGGGACCGGTTGAGGCGAGGGTGATTGATGGAGAAGACTGGCTGACTGTTCTGGAGACCAAGGCAATGGATGCCCATTCCGTCAGAGTTGCTATATCAGAGAATACGGGAGCCTTGCGATATGGAAGGATTGAGGTGACGGTGCAGGGACGAGATACCAGAATCATCTATACGATAGTGCAGCTTGGTACTGATAAGCAGCAGTTTGAAGTTTTGAGGGATGACCTTTCTCTTTTGTATGAGACTACGGAGGGTGACGGATGGAAAAATGCTGACAACTGGTGTTCTGATGCACCTTTGGGTGAATGGTATGGATTGCATATTTCTGACAATGGAGGAGGTGGTATGAGGCTGAATCTTCTCATGGGCGGTAACGGTCTTTCCGGCAACCTGCCTGAACGTTTTGATGATATTCCGCTGATATTCCAGCTCAACCTCAGTTATAATGGCATTTCCGGCAATATCCCGTCATATGCATACGAACTGACTTATAATAACCTCAGCAATAACGGATTCACCTCAATTTCTGACGTCACTGATCCGGAAGATAAACCGCTTCGCGAGCTGAGAGTCAACGGCAACCATATAGGAGGATCGCTGCCAGAAAACCTGCCATATCTGCCACATCTGGATATTCTTTATCTGAATGACAATGAGTTTGAAGGCAATGTTCCGGAGTCATATTCTCTGCTGTTGGAGAGGGATGTTGCTTTGAATCTGAACGGTAACAGGTTGTCAGGAGACCTGCCTGATAAGATCCGCGAAAGCGATGCTTTCCGCAAAAGCGCATGGACTGACATTCTTTTCCAGGAAGGGGAAGGATTTACATTTGACAATCTTGAGATATATTCATATACCGGCCGTGCCTTGGATGTCAACCAGAACGAGATCGATCTATCTGAATATTATAAGTCGCATGAATATGTCATGTATGTGGATTTCAAGTCCGATGAAGAACTTGTGCCGATAGTCGACAGATGGTACAGGAACTATCATGATGACGGATTAGGTGTCATAGCAACCAGCTCGAAACTGAATCTCTCAGTCTTGACGGAGAAATATAAGTTGGAATGTCTGATTGCCCGCTTCGTTACATTCATGGATTCTCACTCATCGCCGGTTATCCTTCTTGCGGATCCGTCCGGCCGTATCCTTCTTGACCCGTCAAAATGCGGTGTGGATGAAATCTCACGCTTCCTTGAGGACAAGTACGGTCCGATGGAGCCCGAGCAGGAGCCGGATCCGGAACCCGGTCCTGATCCTGATCCGGATGTGGAAGACGGCCTGGTGACGGTGCTACAGTCTGCCTCGGAGGGCAACGGCATAGAAGTGGTCTTGATGGGCGACGGTTATACAGCGAGGGAAATTTACGACGGCAAGTATGCCTCTGCAATGAATGAGGCTGTGGAATATTTCTTTGATATCGAGCCATACAGCTCATACAGACATCTCTTCAATGTATATATGGTAAACGTCATATCAAAGAACGGCAATGCGTTGGGAACTGCGTATGGTGAAGGAAATTCCATCACCGGAGATGATGCCCTGTGTTTCGACTATGCCGGCCATGCGCTTGATGCGCAGCGACTGAAGAATGCACTCGTGATCGTTGTTCTGGATTCTGACAAGTTCGGCGGGTCGACTTATATGTACCCTCCGCAGGATGGCGACTGGGGCAATGGCCGCGCTGTGGCATATATACCTAAGATGCCGATGAAGATCGATTTCCGCGGTCTTGTGCAGCACGAAGCCGGCGGACACGGCTTCGCCAAGCTGGCTGACGAATATGTCAGCACTTCGGATGTGACCATCACTCTGGATGAGATCGCAAACATCTGTGCCTATGCGGAATATGGATGGTGGAAGAATGTGGACTTCACCTCTGATCCGGAGAAGGTGAAATGGGCACATATACTCTCGGACGAGAGATATGCTGACGAGCCGGAAGGTGTATATGAGGGTGCGAGGAACTGCTCTCGTGGTATCTGGCGTCCGACTTATGACAGCATAATGATGGACAACAAAGGCTCATTCAATGCACCTTCACGCGAGGCCATATGGTACAGGATCCATAAGCTGGCCTATGGATCCGACTGGCAATACGACTTTGAGAATTTCGTTAAATACGATTCCGTAAACAGGCTTCCTGAATATTAGTAGACAAGAAGATAGGTGAGTGCTGCGAGAAGGCCTCCGGCTATCGGACCGGCCACCGGCACCCAGCTGTAGCCCCAGCCGCTTTCGCCCTTGCCCTTGATAGGCAGGATGGCATGCGCGACGCGTGGAGCAAGGTCTCTGGCAGGATTGATCGCATATCCTGTAGTCGCTCCGAGTGACATACCTATGGACATGATGAGCATTGTCACAGGGAATGCTCCGAGCTCTCCCATACCTACTTCTGGAAGATTCTCCTTGTTTCCAAGTGCAAGGATCACGAATACAAGCAGCCATGATGCAAGGGCCTCGCAGAAGAAGTTGCGGCCCTTGTTCATTATTGCAGGCATGGTGCAGAATACGCCGAGCTTTGTGCCTGCATCCTCGGTGGCATCGAAATGATCCTTATAAAATAAATACACCAGGACAGCTCCTGCAAGTCCTCCGAGCATCTGTGCTGCGATGTATGGGAGCACTCCGCACCAGTCGAACTGGCCGGCAAGTGCGAATCCAAGGGTCACGGCAGGGTTGAGATGAGCTCCTGAGTATGGACCTGCTATGAATACGCCGCACATTACGGCAAGACCCCAGCCGAGAGTGACAACCACCCATCCGGCCCCCTGTGCCTTGGACTTGTTCAGGCTTGTGGCGCAGCATACGCCGTCTCCAAGCAGTATGAGTACGAGAGTTCCGATGAACTCGAAGATGCATTTGGTCAGAAGTGTCATAGTGCTGTTATTTATCGGTAAGTGTTCTCTTTATGGCATCCGCCCATCCTTCCTTGAGGGCGCTTACGGTCTCCTCGTCAGCCTGCGGAGTGAATTCCTTCTCCACACCCCACTGGCTCTTTATGTGGTCGATGCTGTCCCAGTATCCGACAGCGAGTCCTGCCAGATATGCCGCTCCCAGGGCTGTGGTCTCGGTCACCTTCGGTCTGATGACCGATGTGCCGAGGACATCTGCCTGGAACTGCATCAGGAGGTTGTTTCTCGATGCTCCGCCGTCTACCTTGAGCTCCTTGAGAGCACATCCTGCATCCTTCTCCATGGCCTTCACGATATCCATGGTCTGGAACGCTATGCCTTCCAGCGCTGCGCGCGCTATGTGACCTGCGGTTGTGCCGCGGCTGATGCCGTAGAGCGAGCCCTTGGCATACTGGTCCCAGTATGGGGCGCCCAGACCTGTGAGCGCAGGCACAAAGTATACTCCTCCATTGTCCGGAACGCTCTTGGCGAGCTTCTCGATGTCTGAAGACGACCTGATGATTCCGAGACCGTCACGCAGCCACTGCACTACGGAGCCGGCGACGAAGATGCTGCCCTCGAGCGCGTAGTTTACAGTGTCGCCGATCTTCCATGCGACAGTGGTGAGGAGATTGTTTGATGACATGATAGGCTTCTCTCCACTGTTCATCAGCAGGAAGCAGCCTGTGCCGTATGTGTTCTTTACCGAGCCTGGCTCTGTGCACATCTGGCCGAACAGGGCGGCCTGCTGGTCGCCTGCCATGCCGGCGATCGGCACCTCGTATGCAAAGAGCGTTGCCTTGGTGTATCCGTATATTTCGCTTGATGACTTCACCTGAGGCATCATTGACTCAGGGATGTTGAAGAGTTCGAGCAGATCCTTGTCCCACTGGAGAGTGTGGATGTTGAAGAGCATGGTCCTTGATGCATTGGAGACGTCAGTCACGTGCACCTGACCTCTTGTCAGCATCCATACGAGCCATGTGTCCACGGTTCCGAAACGCAGTCTGCCTTCCTCTGCCTTCTGACGTGCTCCTTCGACATTGTCGAGGATCCAACGCACCTTGGTGGCGCTGAAATATGCATCGATGATGAGTCCGGTCTTGTTGCGGATGAAGTCTGTCCTGCCCTCCTTCTTGAGCCTGTCGCAATAGCGGGAGGTCCTTCTGTCCTGCCATACAATGGCGTTATATACGGGCTCTCCTGTCTCGGCATCCCATACGATGGTAGTCTCGCGCTGGTTGGTGATGCCTATGCCGGCGATGTTCTGACCGTTGATGCCTATCGAGGTTATGGCTTCCGCTATCACAGAGGCCTGGGATGACCAGATCTCCATAGGATTGTGCTCCACCCAGCCCGGTTTCGGGAATATCTGCGTGAACTCCTTCTGGGAGACGGCCTTCGGCTTTCCCTGCTGGTCGAAGACGATGGCCCTCGAACTGCTTGTACCCTGGTCAAGGGCAAGGATATATTTTTTCATAAGCTGTAGTTAGTCGAGTCTTTTGCACAGGAGGGTGGCAGAGGTTACGGAAACGACCTGCACCTCGCAGTAGTCTCCTGCCTTTTCGCCGCGTGACGGGAACACGCACATCTTGTTGCTGCTGGCCCTGCCGCATAGTTCGTCCGGATTTTTCTTCGAAGGTCCCTCGACAAGGACCTTGAGCACCTTTCCGATCTCCTTCTCGTTGCTCTTGAGGCTCATCCTGCCCTGGAGGGCGATGATCTCATTGAGTCTCGAAGTCTTGATGTCATAAGGGATGTCGTCCGGATATTTCTTTGATGCAAGAGTGCCCGGACGCTCGGAATATGCGAACATGAACGCCGAGTCGAACACTACCTGCTCCATAAGCGTGAGCGTGTCCTGATGGTCCTGCTCGGTCTCGCCGCTGAATCCTGCGATCACGTCTGTTGTCAGACCGCAGTCAGGAATCACGCTGCGGATCTTCGCAACCCTCTCCAGATACCACTCGCGGTTGTATTTGCGGCGCATCTTCTCCAGCATGATGCTGCTGCCGGACTGTACAGGCAGGTGGATGTGCTTGCAGATGTTCTCATACATCGCCATCGTGTAGATGACCTCGTCGCTGATGTCCTTCGGATGCGATGTCGAGAAGCGGACACGGAGCTCAGGGCTTATCTTGGCCACCATCTCGAGCAGCTGGGCGAAATTGACATTGTGGTCTGCGCCCCTGCCGTCCTTCCATAGATATGAATCCACATTCTGTCCGAGGAGCGTAACCTCCTTGTATCCTCTTGAGTATAAGTCTTTTGCCTCATTGAGAATGGTGTATGGGTCGCGGCTTCTCTCCGCTCCGCGGGTATATGGCACAACGCAGTATGAACATACGTTGTTGCATCCTCTCATTATAGATATGAATGCCGAGACTCCGTTCTTGTCCATCCTGACAGGGGATATCTCCGCATATGTCTCCTCGTGAGACAGGAGCACGTTGATCTGCGGCTTGCCCGGCGCCACGGCCTCAAGCAGCGACGGCAGGCTTCTGTATGCGTCCGGACCTGCGACCAGGTCCACCGCCTTCAGAAGCTCGTCCTTGAGCCTCTCGGCCATGCAGCCGAGAATGCCTATGATGACGCCCTCGCGTTTTCTCTTCTGCAGCTTGAACTGGTCTATCCTTCCCCAGATCCTCTGCTCCGCATTGTCTCTGATCGAGCATGTGTTGGCGAATATGACATCCGCCTCTTCTATGTTTTCAGTCAGGACGTATCCCGCATCCTGCAGGATTGACAGCACGACTTCGCTGTCGTTCACGTTCATCTGACATCCGTAGGTCTCAATGTATACTTTCTTTTCCATCATAGTACAAAGATAGGATTTTTACGTGAATATCGTTATCTTTGCCTGAATGTAATTTGGAATTATCGTGAAGAACCTGTTGAAAAGAGTAATCCTCATTGCGGTCTCCGCCATGGCTTTATGCCTTACGGGCTGCAAAGACATCCAGAATATCAAGAACATAAAGGTGACCTCGGTCGCTGTGGAAACCATCAGTCCGAACGGTCTCCGCGGCATGACTGTCGGGCTTGCCGTAGGCGTCGACAACCCGTCTTTCCATGTTGATCTTTCAGAAATAAACGGCGCCTTGAAACTTTCTGGCAAGGTTCTTGGTAGGGTGACGATGGATCCTTTCACTCTTCATGGAAAATCGGCGGAAATATACCATTTGAGAGCCGTCGTCACCATAGAGCAGGGAGTCACTTTGAGCGAGCTTGCGGCTCTTCTTGACATGGAGACCTTGAACCAATGCATGGTGGACGTGTCGGCCAGGGCGACTTTGAAGAATGGCCTCTCTAAAGTATTGAATTTTAATGACATACCAGTAAAGGATCTTTTATAGCAGACTTATGAAAAGAATTAACCCATTTCACCTTATCATAGCGGTTTTCGCGTTTGCAGCCTCTTCGGTTGCCTCTTCTGCGCAGGAACTTCTCCCGCCGGAAGGATATCAATATGTGGACTCCATAGTATACAGGCCGACTGCTGCAGTGGATACCACCCTTGTGGGCAAGGATGTCTTCCGCGACATGCCGTCAAGATTCGGCGGAGATGACGCGACTGTCGTGGTGGAGCAGTCAGAACTGGTGGAGAGGTCTATGCGCAAGCATATCGAGGCGAACAGCGCGAGGACCATCCCGGGATATCGTGTCCGCATCTTCTTCGACAACAGGCAGACGGCAAGGCACGAGTCTGAGGCTGCGCTCAAGAAGTTTACTTCGATATATCACGACGTGGCGGCATACAGGACATATACAAACCCTTACTTCAAGGTGACTGTCGGCGACTGCCGCACCAAGTCTGAGGCCATGGAACTTCTTTCAAGGATAAAGAGGAACTTTCCGAGTGCATTTGTTGTAAAGGAAAACATACAGTTCCCTGTCGTAGACAAGGACAATGCGTATATCGTAGACACCGTGAAGGTGCTCAGACCTGTGACACAGGGTTTATAAAAGCAGTTAAAGTAGTGTGAAATGTTAAAGCAAGGTCTAGAACTCAAGCAGAAGCAGCAGCTCTCCCCGCTGCAGATCCAGACGATCAAGCTCATAGAGCTGCCGATCCAGGAGCTGGAGCAGAGGATCCGCAAGGAGCTGGAGGAAAATCCGGTCCTTGACGAGGATGTCCCGAAGGAAAAGGAGGAAGATGAGGCTCCAAGGGAAGTGTCGCTGTCAGAATATAAGGAAGATGACTCGATTCCGAGCTATCGTCTCAGGGCAGACAATTATTCGAAGGATGAGCGTCCGCAATACAGCACGTTCTCTGTGAAGGAAAGCTTCACGCAGAGCCTGATGGAGCAGCTCGGATACCGCAATCTCACAGAGCATCAATATTCTGTGGCTGCCTTCATAATCGGCAGTCTCGACGATGACGGATATCTCAGAAGAAGCATCGATACTCTTGTGGATGACATTTCTTTCCGTGCAAACATAGAGACAAGCGAAGAAGAGGTGCTTGCCATGCTGAAGGTGGTTCAAGAGTTTGAGCCGGCCGGAGTCGGTGCGCGAGACCTTCGCGAATGCCTTCTCCTGCAGATCAGGCATTGCAAGAAGACCCCGGCGGTGGAGCATGCGATAAGGATACTCGACCACTATTTCCACGATTTCACCAGCAAGCATTACCAGAAGATAATGACCCGCATGGGGCTGACGGAGGAGGAGATGAAGGCGGCTATAGCCAAGATCCTGAAGCTCAATCCTTCTCCGGGCGGACAGATAGATGATTCATACTCGGATCAGGCTCAGCAGATCGTCCCTGACTTCTTGCTTGAATATACTGATGGAGAATTGATTCTGACGATGCCTCGTTTCTCGATACCGGAGCTCAGGGTGAACCGTAAATATGCAGACCTGCTGATGGAGGCTGCGAGCTCTTCGGAGAGAGAGAAGAAAGAGGCGGCGGCCTTCGTGAAGAAGAAGCTCGAGTCGGCGAAGTGGTTTGTCGAGGCGATCAAGCAGCGCCATAACACGCTCTACAGCACGATGCAGACCATAATCGATTACCAGAGGGAGTATTTCATAGACGGTGACGAGACCCATCTCAAGCCGATGGTGCTCAAGGATATAGCTGAAAGGACAGGATTCGATATCTCTACCATCTCGCGAGTGGTCAACAGCAAATATATCGAGACTCACTTCGGCATATATTCACTCAAGTATTTCTTCTCCGAGGGACTTGAGAACCAGGACGGTGAGGAAGTCTCTACAAGGGAACTGAAGAAGGCGCTTCAGGAGTGCGTCGACAATGAGGACAAGCACAAGCCGCTTACAGACGACGAACTTGTTGCGAAAATGACCGAGAGGGGATACAAGGTGGCCCGCAGGACAGTGGCGAAATATCGTGATCAGCTCGGTATTCCTAAGGCGAGACTGCGTCGGGAATTATAAGAAAAAGAAAAAATTATAAAAAAGAGAAAAATCTGCATTCAGAATGTGCTGAATGTGGATTTTTCTCTTTTGATACTTAATATATTTGCGGCAAAAAAGTCTATGAAGCTGAAGGATTTGTGTGAGGATGAAAGGCCTCGGGAGAAGATGATGCGAAAGGGGACGGGAGCTTTGAGCAATGCCGAGTTGCTGGCTGTGCTGCTGCGCACGGGAACAGGCGGGAAGAATGTGATAGAAGTGGCCAGGGAGGTCCTGAAGGAAGGGGATTCCAGGCTGAGGTGTGTGGCGGACATGTCCATAGACAGGCTGTGCCGCATATCGGGCATCGGCCCGGGCAAGGCGGTCGCCGTGGCGGCAGCCTTCGAGCTGGGCCGCAGGGTCGAGAGTGAGGCGTCTGCAGGAGATGCGTTGCAGATAGACGGGCCGAAGAAAGTATACAGGCTTATGCTTCCGCGGATGAGGGAGTTGGGCCACGAGGAGTGCTGGGTGCTGTTCCTGAACCGCGCCAACAGGCTCATCGGGCAGGAGATGGTCAGCAGCGGGGCGCAGGATGTGACGTTGATAGACAAGAGGATGATCCTGCGGCGCGCCTTGGAGAAGAGCGCCTCGGCAGTGATAGTAGTTCATAATCATCCTTCAGGAAACCCGCTTCCGAGCGTCGACGACATCGAGCAGACCAGGGAGCTGGGCAAGGCGCTGAAATCCTGCGGACTTCAGCTGGTTGATCATGTCATTGTGTCGGGAAAATCATACTACAGCTTCTCAGATGAGAGGGTGGAGGGGCAATAGGACGCGAAAAATTTTGACTTGGCGGAAAAATAGGATATATTTGCCAAGATAACAAAACCATAATCCCATGAAAGTCATCAACCTCGGAGAGAGAAACTCCATCCTTAACAAATTCGTTGCGCAGATGCGCGACAAGGACGTCCAGAAGGACAGCATGCGTTTCCGCAGAAACCTCGAAAGACTCGGTGAAATTTTTGCTTATGAGATCAGTAAGCTGATGGACAACTCTCCAAAGGACGTCGTGACTCCTCTGGGAATAGCAAGCATCCCTACATATGACGAGAAGGTTGTAGTTGCGACAATCCTCCGTGCCGGTCTGCCTCTCCATCAGGGCATCCTGAACTACTTTGATGACGCTCAGAATGCCTTTGTGGCAGCATACAGGAAGTATGACAAGGGCGAAGATTTTCACATCCAGATAGAGTATGCCAGCACTCCGGACCTCGAGGGCAAGACCTTGATCCTCGCTGACACTATGCTCGCGACAGGAGCTTCTCTCGAGATTGCATACAAGAGACTTTGCGAGGAGGGAAAGCCTTTCCATACACACCTTGTGTGCCCGATTTCAAGCGCTTACGCTGTAGAATATCTCCAGAAGAACATGCCTGAGGAAGGCGTGACCTTATGGGTCGCAGCCATAGATGAGGAGCTTACAAGCCACTCATACATCGTTCCGGGCCTCGGCGATGCCGGCGACCTTGCGTACGGAGTGAAAAAATAATCCGAAACTGTTTGGAAATCCGAAAATTATGGATATCTTTGCGCGCTTTTTTAAGCACAAGAAATAATGTTTAACCCACTAGTTTGTTTTTAATTTTACAATGGAAGAAAACAAGACAGTTGCTGAAGTCGCTCCAGAGGTGGCTCCAGCAGTAGAAGAAACCAAGAAGGTTGTTCTCAACGCTTCAGTTGCTCCAGAGGAGTTCGACTGGGATGCATTCGAGAACGATGATGTTTACGGCGGTTCAGTAGAGGAGATCGCTGAGCAGTACAACCAGACACTCTCAAAGGTAGTTGAGGGTGAAGTTGTTGAGGGTGTTGTTACATCAATCAGCAAGAGAGAGGTTATCGTGAACATCGGTTACAAGAGCGAGGGTGTCATCATGGCTCCTGAGTTCCGTTACAACCCAGAGCTCACAGTAGGTGACAAGGTTGAGGTGTACGTAGAGAGCACAGAGGACAGAAAGGGTCAGCTTATCCTTTCACACAAGAAGGCACGCCAGCTCCGTTCTTGGGATATGGTAAATGCAGCTTACGCAGCAGACGAGATCGTAAAGGGTTACGTGAAGACACGCACAAAGGGTGGTATGATCGTGGACGTATTCGGAATCGAGGCATTCCTCCCAGGTTCACAGATCGACATCAAGCCTATCCGCGACTACGATCAGTATGTTGACACAACAATGGACTTCAAGATCGTCAAGATCAACCAGGAGTTCCGCAACGTTGTGGTTTCACACAAGGCTCTCATCGAGGCAGAGCTCGAGCAGCAGAAGAGCGAGATCATCGGCAAGCTCGAGAAGGGTCAGGTTCTTGAGGGTACCGTTAAGAACATCACAGGTTACGGTGTATTCGTTGACCTCGGCGGTGTTGACGGTCTCATCCACATCACAGACCTTTCATGGGGCCGTATCAACCATCCAGAGGAGGTTGTTACCCTCGATCAGAAGATCAACGTGGTTATCCTCGACTTCGATGAGTCAAAGAAGAGGATCGCTCTCGGTCTCAAGCAGCTTATGGTTCACCCTTGGGATGCTCTCGATGCTGACCTCAAGGTTGGTGACAAGGTTAAGGGTAAGGTTGTTCTCATCGCTGACTACGGCGCATTCGTTGAGATTGAGCCAGGCGTAGAGGGTCTCATCCACGTATCTGAGATGTCATGGTCACCTAAGCTCCGCATCGCTTCTGACTTCCTTAAGGTAGGTGACGAGGTTGAGGCACAGGTTCTCACTCTCGACCGTGAGGACAAGAAGATGTCACTCGGTCTGAAGCAGCTCGTTCCTAACCCATGGGAGACTATCCGTGAGAAGTATGCTGTTGGAACAAAGCACACTGCAACTGTACGCAATATCACTAACTTCGGCGTATTCGCTGAGCTCGAGGAGGGTATCGAGGGTCTCGTACACGTAAGCGACCTCGCATGGAACAAGGTTAAGCATCCTTCAGATGTAGTTGCTGCTGGCGACACTATCGAGGTTGTAATCCTTGATTTCGATGAGGAGCTCCACAAGCTTTCACTCGGTCACAAGCAGCTCCTCCCTAACCCATGGGATGAGGTTGAGGCTAAGTACAGCGTAGGTACTGTAGTTGAGGCTAAGATCGTTGAGATCACTGAAAAGGGTGCAGTCGTAGCACTCGAGGGTGACGTTGACGCATTCTGCTTCAACAGAGAGCTCGCTAAGGAGGATGGTTCAATGCCGGTAGCAGGTGAGACACTTGCATTCAAGGTTATTGAGCTCAAGAAGTCAGCTAAGAAGGCTACCCTCTCACACGCTAAGACTTATGCAGCAGCAGTTGAGGCAAGAGCAGCAGCAGCTTCTGCAGAGGCAGACAGCACTAAGAGAGCAGTGAAGAAGATCAACTCAAGCGTAGAGAAGACTACTCTTGGTGACATCGACGCACTCGCAGCTCTTAAGGATCAGCTCGAGGGAAAGTAATCCTATGAATTTCACTCTTAATGTATTGGGCACGGCTTCGGCCCTGCCCACTGCAGAAAGATATCCAAGCGCCCAGGTACTAGACGTACGTGGGCGCTTATTTATGATAGACTGCGGCGAGGGCGCGCAGATACAACTCCGCAAGGCCGGCATATCGTTTCTCAAGATAGAACATATGTGCATAAGCCATATTCACGGAGATCATATCTTCGGCATCTTCGGACTTCTGTCCACCATGATCATGCTCGGACGTTCTTCGTTGCTGAACATCTATGCTCCGGCATCTTTCAAGCCAATCCTTGATTTCTTCATGGAAAACTTCGGTGAAGGCATTCACTTTGAGGTCCACTTCGTAGCTCTTGAGATGACGCAGCCGGAACTCATCTATGAGAACAGGAAGATGGAGCTTCTTGCCTTTCCACTCAATCACAGGGTCAACACTTTCGGCTTCCTTTTCCGCGAGAAGGTGCCTCAGCACAATGTGCGCAAGGAAGCAATACAGGAGTATGGCTTGACTCTGGCTGAAATCGGTACGCTCAAGCAAGGAGGTGATGTGGTCCGCGAGGACTGCGTCATCCGCAATGAAGATGCGGCTTATATCCCATATGAGCCTCGAAGCTATGCATACTGCAGCGACACCGCTCCGTTCCCGGAGCTCGCGCAGTGGATAAAAGGAGTCTCGCTCCTTTATCACGAAGCGACATTCCCGGCAGACATGTCAGACATGGCGGAGAAGACATGCCATTCGACGACGCTCCAGGCGGCGCAATGCGCTCTGGAGGCTGGCGCTAAAGAGCTCCTTGTCGGACACTACTCGTCAAGATTCCCGTCAGTGGACTTCTTCCTAGAAGAAATCCGCTCTATCTTCCCAAATTCCCGCCTCACTCATGACCTCGATGTAATTTCAGTCCCGCTCTGTCATTCCGAGCGAAAATAGTTACTCCCTGTCATTCCGAGCGAACAAAGTGAGTCGAGGAATCTAATTTATTGCTATCTTCGCAAAATGAAGAAGACAATACTCGCAGCCGTAGTCTTCCTGCTCGCCATGGCAGGAGTCGCGGACACACCACAGCAGACATATATAAAGAAGTACTCAGCCCTTGCGGTCGAGGAAATGTACCGTACAGGCGTTCCGGCCAGCATCACCCTCGCGCAGGGCCTGCTCGAGTCCGGCAACGGCCTCTCGCGCCTCGCAACCGAAGGCAACAACCATTTCGGCATCAAGTGTCATAACACATGGAAAGGCGCCAAGGTATACCACGATGACGACGAAAAAGGCGAATGCTTCCGCAAGTACGACTCTCCGGAAGAGTCTTTCCGTGACCACTCTGACTTCCTCAGATACAGGGACAGATACAAGTTCCTGTTCGATCTGGAGCTTACGGATTATAAGGGATGGGCATACGGTCTTCGCAAGGCCGGATATGCGACCGATCCCAAATATCCGGAGAAGCTTATCCGTCTGATTGAAGATCATTCCTTATATATATATGACTCTCAGAGACCGGAGCAGAAGACTTTCCATGAGGAGCCGGTGATACCTGAGTCGCCTGCGCAGATCGAGCAGGCGAAGCCGCTGACCGGTCGCCAGCGCGAGGTGTTCAGCTTCGCCCTCTCGCGTCAGATGTATTCGCAGAACGGCGTGCCTTTTGTCTATGCGACGGAAGGGGAGACATATGAGGATATAGCGCGGGCTAACAGGTTGTTTGTCAAGGAGATACTTAAGTTTAACGACTTGAAGGAACCAAGGGAACTGAAGGCGGGAGAAGTGGTCTATCTGCAGAAAAAGAAGAAACGTGCACAGAAGGGTCTCGACAAGTATGTATCAGAAGGTGAGACCAGTCTGTGGGAGATTTCTCAGAGGTTTGCCGTGCGCATTGACAACATCTGCCGTCTGAACGGCATTTCGAGGGACCATGTCCTTCGTGAAGGAGATATTTTGAATTTGAGATAATAGGATATGAAGGTTAAATCATCATTGTTATGGGGTGCGGCAGCTGCCGCGGTGCTTCTGGCAGCAGTCGCAGGCTTTGTTCTCGGCAGGTATTACATCGACAACAAGAAGGCGAACTTCTCGAAGGATTATGTCCTCTATGTCTATCCGGACATGACTCCGGAGCAGATTGCAGATTCGCTCCAGACAGGAGCCGGCACTGTGCGTCCGAAGAGTGTCCTTCGAGCATTTGACAAGGTGGATCTCAAGGCGAACATGAAGCCGGGCAGGTATGTCGTGGCTCCGTCTTCCACCAGCATCTATGTCGCAAGGATGATTGCCTTCGGCTGGCAGACTCCACAGAACATGACCTTGTCAGGCACTCTGCGTAACAAAGGCACGATAGCCCGCAAGATCGGCGTGCAGATGATGGCCGACTCGGCTGAAGTGTCCGATGCCTTGAATGACAAGGAGTTCCTCGCACAGTATGGCTTCACTCCTGAGGATGTCTTCGGAATGATTCTGCCTGATACATATGAGATGTACTGGACAGCGTCAGTGAAGGAGATCTTTGACAGATTCAAGAAGGAATACGATGCCTTCTGGACGCCGGAGCGTCTGGCGAAGGCTGATGCACAGGGACTTACACGCAAGGAGGTGTCCATCATGGCGTCGATTGTCAGTGGGGAGACCCGCAAGGAGTTTGAATATCCGGTGATTGCCGGAGTATATCTCAACCGCCACAAGACGGGAATGAAACTGCAGGCAGACCCGACAATATGCTTCATCTATGACTACAAGCTCAATCGTGTCCTCAAGAAGCATCTGACAGTGGATTCGCCATATAATACTTATAAGTATGTGGGCCTGCCGCCAGCACCGATCAACACTCCGCCTAAGGCCTGCCTCGATGCAGTCCTCAATCCGGACAAGCACGGCTACATCTACTTCTGCGCAAGCCCGGCCTTCGATGGCACGCATCGCTTTGCTGTCACATACAGCGAGCACATGAAGAATGCCCGCGAGTTCCACAAGGCGCTCACAGCCCGCCGCAAGGCTCAGGCCGCAGCAAAATAACCCGGGTTCTCACCACAGGGCACAAAAAAAAGGAAGTCGGCAGACTTCCTTTTTCAGGGTGCCCAGTGGGATTCTTTCGCTGCGCTCAAGCGACGAGTCGATAACTCTCGCTGCGCTCGAGCGACTTCGTCGATGACGAACCCTGGGTTCTCACCCCAGGGCACAAAAAAAGTCCCGAACTTTGTTCGAGACTTTTGGGTGCCCAGTGGGATTCGAACCCACGACATTCAGAACCACAATCTGACGCTCTAACCAACTGAACTATGGGCACCATGTTGGTTTAAGGACTGCAAAGATACGTAAAAATTTCAATTCTGCAATACGAGACGCAAAAATTTTGCATATCTTTGCTAGGACAACACAATGATTATGGGACGTGAAATCAAATTCTCTCTGGTATACAGGGACATGTGGCAGTCGTCAGGCAGATATGTGCCGACTGTCGATCAGTTGAAACAAGTGGCTCCGGCCATCATAGACATGGGATGCTTCGACCGTGTCGAGACCAATGGCGGTGCATTTGAGCAGGTCAACCTCCTCTTCGGAGAAAATCCCAACAAGGCCGTCCGCGAATGGACTGCGCCATTCCATGCTGCCGGCATACAGACCCATATGCTCGAGCGTGGGCTTAACGCCCTCAGAATGAACCCCGTACCTGCAGACATACGTGAACTCATGTATAAGGTCAAGAAGGCTCAGGGCACAGACATCTCCCGTTCATTCTGCGGCCTCAATGACCACCGCAACCTCCGCCTCAGTGTCGAATACGCCAAGAAAGGCGGCATGATATCGCAGGTGGCCCTCTCGATCACCAACTCTCCTGTCCACACCGTTGAATACTACATGGGCGTAGTGGACAAGGTCGTCGAATACGGTTGCGACGAGATCTGCCTCAAGGACATGGCAGGCGTCGGCAGACCGACTTTCCTTGGCGAGCTCACACGCCAGATCAAGAAGAAATACCCTCACATAGCGGTGCAGTACCATGGCCACTGCGGTCCCGGCTTCTCTCCGGCCTCGATGCTCGAAGTCGCCCGCGCCGGTGCAGATTACCTTGACGTGGCGGTAGAGCCTCTCTCATGGGGCAAGGTGCATCCGGATGTGATCACCATCCGCGAGATGCTCAAGGCTGACGGTTTCACAGTCAAGGACCTCAACATGAACGCATACATGGAGGTCAGGGCACTGACACAGAAGTTCATTGACGACTTTCTCGGCTACTGGATCGATCCAAACAACTCGCACATGAGCTCGCTCCTGGTCGGCTGCGGCCTCCCGGGCGGCATGATGGGCTCGATGATGGCCGACCTCAAGGGCTTCCACGGCGCGATCAACGCTTCGCTCCGTGCCCAGGGCAAGGCCGAGCTCAGCCTCGACCAGCTGATGGTCATGCTTTTCCAGGAAGTGGAATACGTATGGCCTCGCCTGGGATATCCTCCGCTCGTGACCCCGTTCAGCCAGTATGTCAAGAACACGGCGCTGATGAACCTCATGAACATTCTCAAGGGCCAGCCTCGCTGGACAACCATAGACAAGGACACCTGGAACATGATCCTCGGCAAGATGGGAACCCTCCCGGGCCCTCTCGCACCGGAGATCGTGGAGCTCGCAAGGCAGAAGGGGCTCGAGTTCTACACAGGCAACCCACAGGACGCCTTCCCGAACGAACTCGACAGGTTCCGCGCTATGATGAAGGAAGAGGGATGGGATGTCGGACAGGACGAAGAAGAGCTCTTCGAGTTTGCCATGCACGAGAGACAGTATCGTGACTATAAGAGCGGCGTGGCGAAGGAACGCTTCCGCGCAGACCTCGAGGCGGCGAAGGCCAAGGCCGGCGCGCCGATAGTGATCGAGCGCCCGGTGGTCGAGATGCCGAAGTACGACATCGACGAGATCGTGAAGAAATATCCGAATGCAGTCCCTGTCCAGGCCCCAGTAAAGGGCCAGCTCATGTGGCAGTATGATGTGGAGGATGCCTCTACAGCACCGGTGGCGGGAACCGAAGTCAAGGCCGGCGAGCCTATGAGCTACGTCCAGACCTACTATGGATTCGAAGAGGTCATACCGGCTGTTTCTGGACGCATAGTGGCGGTATGCTGCCGCCAGGGCGACATGGTTGCCAAGGGAGAGATCCTGGCATTTGTCCAATAACAAATTACGCGAGACAAAAAGTCAAAATATTTCTTGTTTAAATGCTTCATTCGCAGTACCTTTGCAGTTTATATGCAAAGAATGCAAATGAAGCATTCTTGCATTGTGGGTGAACCTGTGTGAATCAACAGAAGAAAAAAGATATAAGCAAATACAAACTATTATGAACACTAACAACAAAAACAACGTCTGGGCCGTAGAAACCTACGAAACCCCGACAATCACAACGCTCAACATCCAGAGCGAAGGTGTGCTGTGTGGCAGCTATGACACGCCTGGTTCTGGCTATGACAATGAGAATGATCTCGGTGAAATCTAAGAACTGTTGCAGAGTATGAAAAGAATCATTTCAAATGTAATGCTCGTTGCAGCAGCTGCAACCGCATTTTTCTCTTGCCAGAAGCAGGAGATTATTGCTCCGGAGACAGAGCAGGAAGTAATGTTGACTTTCGCATCTGAGAAGCCGGCTTTCGATGATGAGACTAAGACTGAGTGGACTGGTGAGACTATTCAGTGGTCTAAGGGAGATAAGATATCTGTTGCTTATACCGTAGGCGGAAATTGGCAGAATGCTTCTGGTGATGCAACAGGAAATGCAAAACTTTATAAGTCAGATGCGCTTACGGAGGCATCTCTATCAGCTAAATTCAATGTTTCCACATCTTTTACTGGCGCAACTTCCGGAGTGCATGTTTTTTATGGTGTATACCCTGCTCCGTCTAGTACGGATTTTCCTGAGTCTCCAGTTGCGAATCTTACAGTTGCTCCATCTCAGACACCTAAGGCTGATTCTTTTGATCCAAATGGTGATTTGATGATAGGTGTTTCCAATGAGTATGGTTCGCGTCCAGGTGAGGACGAAACTATTTCTCTCAAGTGGGAGCGTCTTGTAGCACACGCTGTAATTTCACTTAAGAATATCAACGGTTTGACAGCCGATGAGAAAATAGAGAATATTACATTGACTGCTCAGGATGATGCTAACCTTGTAGGACAGCAGAAAGTCAACTTGATTACAAAGGAAGTTGTTAAAGATAATGCTGCAGCTAATGTTCTCAAGTTGGGTGCAAGCAATCTTACTGTGAATGAGGGTGTTCTTTCTTTTTGGGCTTGTGTCCTTCCTGAAACCATAACTTCACTTACTGTTGTTGTTGAAACAGATAAGGCAACTTATACTCGAGAGATAACAGGCATTTCAAAGACTTTCAAACAGAACGCTCGCAATACGCTTGCTATTAAGATGGACGAAGCTGTTCGAGAGGAGAAAGTTGTCGCAAGTGATGAGGTTGTTGATGTTCTCAATAGAGCATTAACTGAAGTTGAAGGCACAAGCTATGCTAGCTGGAATGGTAAGACATCTATTTCAGATGCCGTATATGCGGGACAGTCTGCAGGTGGAAACGAATCGATTCAGTTGCGTTCTAATAATAGCAACTCAGGTATTGTGACGACAACATCTGGTGGATTTGCAAAGAAGGTGACTGTTATATGGAATTCTAACACGTCTAACGGTAGAACATTAAATGTCTACGGATCCAATACAGCATATACTGACCCTACAGAATTGTATGATAACACTACTAGTGGAACTAAACTTGGAACAATAGTTTGTGGAACATCAACGGAACTTGTTATTGACGGAGACTATGAGTACATCGGTCTGAGATCAAACTCAGGTGCTATGTATATTTCAGAGATTCAGATAACTTGGTCTACTGGTCCTGTAACTCCTGATACAACTCCTTCAATTACTGTAGAAGAGACTTTGGAGCTTACATATGCAGAGTCAGAAGGTACTATAAATGTAACTTATAAGAATCTGGAGGCACTTGAAGCTGCAGCATATTCTGACGCAGAGTGCACAGCAGACTGTGATTGGCTCATAGCTTCATGGGAGAATGACGCAGTATCGTATTTGGCAGCGGCAAATGAAGGCGATGAGAGAACAGCATATATCCAGATTTATGCGCTTGATGCTGAAGCAAATGTGTTTACTAAGGTCATCACAGTAACTCAGGAGGGCAAACCTACGGTTGATACAACTCTTGATGGTGATTACTGGATTTATGAGCCAAATGCTCAGAAGGTTATGGCTCCTATAGGTGAGACAGAAACTTCTGCAAGGCCTGGGAATGGCATAGCTACTGTTACTGATGGGAATGTTGCTACTTTTGCAGTGAATAACTTTAAGTTTGCGTATGATGCAGATATGCAGGCCTATACAATTAAAGATAGTTACGGCAGATACCTATATTCAGGATACTATAATGGAAACGTAAGCGCATTTATGTATGCTTCTGCAACTCTTCCAGAAGGTTCGAGCGGGTACTGGAGCGCTACTCGAAATTCTGATGGTACATATGTACTCCTTAATAAGGATACCAACTATGAACTTGCGTATGACGCTAGTTATTCGAACTGGAGTCTTTATGCTTCAGGTCATAATAAGGCATATCCAACTCTTGTAAAGGCTGATAATCCACTTCTTGTTGAGCTTGCTTCAATTGCTGTTTTAGGTCAGACATCATCGTACGTGATCAATGATACATTTGAGTTTGATGGTGTGGTGACTGCTACATATAATGACGGTACGACAAAGACGGTAGCTCCTACTTCTGTGTCTTCACCAGATATGACAAAAGCTGGAAATCCTGAGGTGACTGTTACTTATATCGAGGGTGCTATTACCAAAACAACTACATATACAATTTTTGTGGTAGATCCTAATGCCGGTGACGACCTGGGTATACCTTCAGCCACAGCATGCTATACATTGGATACAACAAATTCTGCTAATACAGGAAGCAATAACAGTTATACAGGAAATTGCGATGTTACTTGCAACGGTATAATATGGAATGTAACCGGTAATGCGACAATGAACCCATGGCGTGTAGGTGGTAAGTCTTTGACAAATGTGGATAGGAATGTATATACAAAGACAGCTTATCCTACAGCACTATCTAAGATCGAATTTGTGTCTGGTACGATGAATGTGTCTTCATGGAATTCATTGAAGCTTCAGTATTCAATAAACTCAGATTTTAGTGACGCCGTTACAATTACAGCGTCTTCAGTTGGTGCAAGTCAAACGATTTCCTTTGCTCCAGAAGGTGGTTTCCCTGCAAATTGTTACTTTAGATTTGTTTTGAACGTTACCGTATCAGGGTCATCAAATAAATATATTCAGGTTAATCAGATTAAGTTCTACGGCTACGAAAACTGATCCCAATCCGGCGGAGGCGTCGGGGGTGATGAGCCTACGGAAGGAGGAGGGTCCACTGGGGACAGTGGATCTTCCGGTTCCGGAAACTCAGAGCCGGTTGTAAATCAAACCTGGCTTGAGTTGCCGGGGACGGTTAGCAACAGCAGTTACCTGGTGAATACATATTATGATGGTGCAGAGAGCGATGCTAACCGAAACTATACTCATTGTTACGATGAGTCGACATATACGTCGCTTTGGACTGCCTATCATCTGAATTCTTCCCATATGGGAAGCCTTTCACGTCCGGGAAGTTGGAGCTATAGTCCGGACATTCCGGAGTCACTTCAAGTTAATCTGAAGAGTAGCAGTTACAATGATAACTATTCTCGCGGCCATCTGATTCCTAATGCTTCACGCAACGGAATTAGGAATATGCAGCTTCAGACTTTCTATGTGACTAACTCCGTTCCTCAAATACAGGATAAGTTCAACGGAAGTATCTGGAACAGTCTTGAACAGGAGCTGCAGACCATTGCATATTCAGAGGAGATATACATCGTCACCGGTGTGTGTTTCAACAAAGCAGGTGAGAGCGAGACTGTCAAGTATACGACGGCTAAGGATGATACGAAGAGCATTCCGGTTCCAAACTACTTCTATAAGGTAGTGCTGAAGGTTGAGAAGTCCGTAAGCGGAATCGACTCAGCGAGTGCAATCGGTTTCTGGTTCGAGCATAAGGAGTATTCGACCAGTACGTATACTAACTACGCCGTGTCAGTCGATCAGATCGAGGAGTGGACAGGGATGGATTTCTTTGTGAATCTGCCGGATGATGTTGAGACAGATGCAGAGGCAAACATAAGCTGGTCAACATTCCAGTACTTTTAATAAAACATCGTCGCAGAAGAATCGGCTGATTTTTCTGCGACGATGGTGATTGGGTGACTCAAACACCGACACCTTGGCGCGTGCGGTGTTATTTGTACTTCTCGAAGTGCTCCTTGCCGACGCCGCATGCAGGGCAGGTCCAGTCTTCAGGGATGTCCTCGAAAGCGGTGCCGGGGGCTATGCCGGATTCCGGGTCACCTTCTGCGGGATCGTAGATGTAGCCGCAGATTATGCAAACATACTTATCCATAACTTAATGAGTTTTGGCTATGCTTCCCAATTCCCGTACCAAAAAAGTCATGTTGGATCCAACATGACTTTTTTAGTCTCAACCCCCTGTCATTCGCTTTGCTCATGACATCCCCCTTTCAGGGGGAATTTCGGCCCTGCCCGGGCCGGTCGTCATGTTGTTGCCAACATGACTCCTATCTAATCACCGCCATTGTCTTAGGTGTGGCGCCTCATTCCGCGAAGCGCATCTCAGAGCCCTGGTGTGGGCTTCGCGGGCGGTTATGCTCGCTTTTCGATTGTTTTTCTGCAGCGACGCCCACTAAATGCCTCTGTGATAGGCTTCGCAGTGGGTTGATAGTCTTGCTGAAGTCGTTACTGCAGCTCTTTTACTTCATCTGCTGCAAGGCCTGTGAACTGAGCTGTCTGCTCGACAGTCATTCCGGCAGCCAGCATCTTCCTGGCAATCTCAACCTGCGCCTCGGCATGCCCTTCAGCCAACCCTTCAGCCCGCCCTCTGGCGAGTCCTTTTTCGAGTCCTCGCTTCTCGGCTTCTTCCTGCGCCGTGTGGATTATGTTGTCGTAGTCGCCCATGTTCTCTAATGAATTATAGTATTGCTTCATCTCGTCGGGTGTAAAATTACCAATTTCCGCCAGCAAAAACAAGCGCTCGAAGAGCGGTTCGGAAAATTCCGGCGGAATTTCCGTCATCCTGTGCATGTTCTTCAGCAGGTAAATCCATTTCTCAAACGCGGTCTCCAGCTCCGAGATGCGCTTCTTGAAGCGCCCCAGTTCAAGGAAGACAAATCTGATGGCGTCAGTCATCTGCTCGTGAACGACATCCTCCAGCAGCCTGTATGACGAATGGAACTTTTCCTTGGGCCATTCCTCCGAATGCCGGAACTGGAAGTCAAGCAGGGCTACCACTATGACCGGCTTAAGGTTGTAGTCCCAGTTGAACTTCTCAGTCGCTACGCCCTTCAGCCTTTCCTTTTCGTAGCGGTCCCGGGCCTCTCTTCCCTGTGCGTTGATCGGATAGGTGGTGTAGTACAGCGCCCTTTCCCTGAAATACTTCTGGTATCCCTTCTGCATCTCGATGATGAAGGTCTTCCCGTCGCTGCATGTGCAGGAGATGTCGAATATCACCTTCCTGTCCTCCTCCGTCAGTCCCTGGTGCTCTGTGGGAATGAAACTGACATCCGCGATGTCAACATCCTCCAGCACCATGTTCAGGAACCATATCAGCACATCCTTGTTCGCCTCGCTGCCGAACATCCTCTTGAACATGAAGTCACAGAGCAGGTTGGCATACTCCCTGCTTTGACTTCCCGTCCTCTTCTCTACGAATCTTTCGCTCATGTTGATTTATTTAAAAGTTTATATGCGCAAAGTTCGGGAGTATTTGCCACAGACTGTGTAAAATAAAGAAAAACCTTCGTTTACGAATTTTATAATTCCGGTCATTCGTCCCAAATAGGCGATTTTCGTCACATTTTTCTTTTTCTTATAATTTTTACGCATCCCGGTCATGCATGAAGAACCTCTGGCGACTTTCATGTCGCTCCTCATCTCGGCTGTCGTGAGCCTTGCTCCATCCGCGAAGCGCATCTCAGAGCTCTGGTGTGGGCTTCGCGGGCGGTTATGCTCGCTTTTCGACTGTTTTTCTGCAGCGAAGCCTATGTCAACGCCTCCAGATGCGCTTCGCGGTGGGCCGGACCTGATTTACGGCAGTTATCTCGCAGCGAAGCCTATGTGCGCCCCTCCAGATGCGCTTCGCCCTATAGTGTTGAGTACCGTTTCTCAGCACCTCCAGCCATTCCCAGAGCCATCCCCCTCACCCGTTGAGCGGGAAAGTCCGTCCTGCCGTGTCTCTGCTCGCTCAACGGTAACCGAACTCACCCCGTTGAGCGGAAAATCCAGGTTCCAAGCCCCTCTGCCCGCTCAACGGTATTCAAAACCACCCCGTTGAGCGGAAAAGTCCGCCTAGCAGTACCTCCGTTCGCTCAACGGAATCCTGCATTCTGGTGGACAACCCTCCCAGTTCAGCACACTTGTCCACCCCAGCACCCCTTCTGGTGGACAAACACACATTCATACCTGCCTTCCAGTCCGTGAAGCGCATCTCAGAGCCCTGTCGTCCGCTTCGCTGCCACTAAAGCCGGTTTTGGAACTGTTTTTCTGCAGCGACGCCTATGTGGACACCTTCTGGTGCGCTTCGCTGTATAGTGATGGGGTGGTCTTCCTGTCTGCACTGTGGTGAGGTTGGCCTTCATGTCCACAAATCCCGCTAAGCGGCCCGCCCTAAAAACAATGTCCGGAGGCGGGGAGCGCTCCGGACATTGGGATGTGTGTCTTTGATGCTGATTATTTCAGGACTGCCTTTGTTCTTGCTGCCAGTGCTTCAGGCACGTGCTGGTAGCCGTCCTTCTTGTATGTTCCTTCGATGGTTTTGTACTCTGTAACCTGACTGAGACCTGCTCCTGTGCTCTGGTACCATTTCCATTCGATCTTGAGACCAGCCTCTTCTTCCTGCATGATGGTGTTGATAGGGAAGCTGACATATCCGCCGCCGAGGACGAATTCGTGTGAGTTGGTTTCTGTCATTGTCTCGCCGTAAGCGTTGTGGCAGAGTCTGAGGATGTATTGTCCCTCCTTCTCTGACGGCTGCTGGACGAGGTTGATCATGTGGGCTGTCTTGCTGCCGACCTTGAACGGCATCATTACATATACATTTATATATCCTCCCGAGATCCAGAGGTACTCGATGTGTACCGGGTCCTCTACGTATACCTCCTCTTCAGCCTCTGCTCCGACTGCCACGATGTCCTTGGTGAGGACGCTGGCAAGGGCGTTGAGCCTGATGTCATATTCGTTGTCTGCTCCGTTGGCGGTCTTGTTGAGCACGTCGCATATTACGAGTGCGCGCTTCATGGTGTCCAGACGGCCGGCACAGCTCTGTTCTGTCACGTTGAAGACGTTGCCCTGGTCAGAGGTGAATGTGCCGTTGACCACGTTGCCCATTGTGGCGTTGTTGTACTGGATGGTGTTGTCTTTCTTGCAAGACACTGCCGCGAAGCAGAGGATAGCTGAGATGAGGTATGCTACTGTCTTTTTTGTCATGTTTCTTTAAGTTTATTAGCGGGTAATAAGATGCATTTTGCCTTGATTTCGTTGCATTAGCCGGCAAAAGTACATAAATTTGTTTGAAATAACACTATTGACATGATAACGTTCCTTCTTTCCATCCTGCTTCTGGTTGCAGGGTATTTCGTTTATGGCAAGATTGTAGAGAAGTATCTTGATGTGGATCCTTCAAGGCAGACTCCGGCTTATGCAAAGGCGGACGGAGTGGACTTTCAGCCTATGTCGACATGGAAAGTCTTTGTGATTCAGTTCCTTAACATTGCGGGTCTGGGGCCGATCTTCGGAGCGGTCAGCGGCGCTGCCTTCGGTCCGGCGGCATACATATGGATAGTCGTGGGCTGCATCTTCATGGGTGCGGTGCATGATTTCTTTGCCGGAATGATGTCGATCCATACGGGAGGCATGAACATGCCGGAAGTGACCGCGAAGTATCTCGGAAAGAGGATGAAGGGGTTCATGAACTTCGTAGTGGCGTTCCTGCTCATGGCGGTGGGAGTTTCGTTCGTCATAGGACCTGCAGGCCTCATGCAGAACCTCACGAGCATAGACAAGGAGATATGGCTCTATATAATCTTTGGATATTATATCCTGGCGACCCTCCTGCCGGTAGACAAGATCATCGGAAGCATATATCCGTTCATGGGAGCGATCCTTCTGTTCATGGCCTTCGGAGTTGGTGTAATGCTGATCGTGGGTGACATCAACGGTACTCACGAGATCATGGAACTGACGCCTGCTGTCCTTAAGAACTGGCATTCAAATCCTGAACAGAACATGATCTTCCCGATGATGTTCATAGTCATTTCTTGCGGAGCGATATCGGGATTCCATGCGACGCAGTCGCCTATGATGGCGCGCTGTCTCAAGAATGAGAAGCATGCGCGCCCTGTGTTCTACGGAGCCATGATCGCAGAGGGTATCGTGGCCATGATATGGGCAACTGCGGCGATATCATATTTCGGTGGTCCTGACGGACTGAATGCGGCAATGTCAGACACAGGAACAATGGTGAACGGAGTTCTCGTCAAGAATGCCCAGGCAGCGGATATAGTGGACATGATATGCAAGAGCTGGCTTGGAAAGGTGGGTGCTGTAATCGCTATTCTTGGAGTAGTGATATGCCCTATCACATCGGGAGATACGGCGTTCAGAAGCCTCCGCCTCTCGGTTGCAGACTTTCTGAAGTATGACCAGAAGCCGATAGTCAAGCGCCTCGTTGTATGCCTTCCGATCTTTGTGGTGGCATTCTTCTTCTGCAAGGTGGATTTCTCTACAGCATGGAGTTACCTTGGCATAGCAAATCAGATCCTGGCGTCGCTCGTCCTCTGGACAGGTGCGGCATACCTTATAAATAAAGGAAGGGCGCATTGGATGTGCTCCATCCCTGCAACCTTCCTGACTTTCATATGCGTATGCTTCCTTATGGTCGCTCCGCTCGGCTTCGGCCTTGCTCCGCTTGTCGGCTACATCGCCGGCGCGGCAGTGGCCATCCCTGCATTCATATTCTGCGTCGTGAAAGGACGCAGAAGCGTTACACTTTCATAAGATAAGGCTTAGCAAGCCTGTATACCCATCCGAGAAGGAAGTCGGGCATTATGATGATGAACGGGAGGAATATCTTGTTCAGCAGGCCCGGCATTGTGCCTCTTCTGCGGCGGAATGTCGCTCTGAGGGCTCTCTTGACCGCCTTCTCCGGGGTGATCATCACTGTGAGGCCGCGGGCGAGCTTGCGGAGGCTGTCCTTGAGAGGGATGAGCGGTGTGTCGACTGCTCCGAAATATGCGTTTGTGACGCTGACTCCTGTCTTCTGGCACTCGATCCTGAGCTCGCGTGAGTAGTTCCTGACGAATCTCTTGGTGATGCCGTACATGCCGATGCCCGGCCATATCATCCATGCCGCGAGAGATGATATGTTGAGGATGTATCCGCATCCTCTTTCCTTCATTCCTCCGACATACTTCCTGCAGAGCATCAGAGGGGTGTGCATGTGTACCATCATGATGAGCTTGAGCATGCGCTCCGATGTCTCGGCGATGCCCTGGCAGTACATCACGCCGGCATTGTTTACAAGCACTTCCACGATGCATCCTTCCGCCTCGGTGGTCTCATATATCCTGTCTGCCGCCTCCATCACTGACAGATCCTGCTGTATGCGCAGCATCCTGAACGCAGCCTTGTGCTCGGGGCGGATCTCGCCGGAAGCCTCGATCTGAGCCTTCACCATCTGCTCGGTCTCCTCAAGGCCTTTGGCGTTGATGTCCACTGCGACTATGTTGTATCCTCGCTCCGCGAGTCTGAGAGCATAGATTCTTCCCATTCCTGATGCTGCTCCGGTCACGAGCGCATAGGTCTTGAATTCATTGAATTTCTTTTTCATAACAGGGCGCAAATTTACTCCTTTTTATCATAATTCCCATTTATTTGTGTCAAAACGGAGTCTTCTAAATTGGAATGTTTCAAAATTATTTTGTGTTTTCGCCTAAAAGAAATATATTTGCGACTTTAAGAGAAATACTATGAATACACACAAATGCCCCAACATCGAGGAATTCAAGGCAATCCTCAAGAAGCACGATCTCAAGGCCACTCCGCAGAGGCTTGCCGTTCACGAGGCCATGATGGGCCTGGGACATGCGTCCGCAGACATGGTGACAGAGGCGATCAAGGAGAAGGGAACCGCCAAGGTGACAGTGGCCTCTGTCTACAACATCCTCACACATCTTGCCATGCTCGGAGTGTACCACTACAGGCTGAGCGCCAACAACAAGATGTATTTTGACGTGAATACATTCAAGCATCTCCACTTCTATGACCAGATGAACCATGTGTTCAGAGATGTCATAGACGACGAGCTTGTGAGCCTCATAGAGTCGCATCTCAGCCGCAAGAGAGTGAAGGGATACAAGATTGAAGGATTCGACATCCAGCTCGTAGGCCGTCCGACAAGAAAGAAATACACAATCGGATAGCAAAATAGGATACTTCATCTCGGAAAAAACACTATATTTGCAGTTTGCACAAAGTATGTAATTATGGAAACTGTAAAATGTCTGATTATCGGAGGCGGTCCTGCAGGCTACACTGCGGCAATCTATGCGTCTAGGGCCGACCTTTCACCAGTAGTATATGAGGGTATCCAGCCGGGTGGTCAGCTCACAACGACCACTGACATAGAGAATTATCCTGGATTCGAGAACGGAATCTCAGGCCAGCTTCTCATGGACACCATGAAGGCTCAGGCCGTACGCCTCGGCGCCGACATCCGCACAGGTGCGGTGACGGAGGCCGACCTCTCGAAGAGGCCGTTCAAGATTGTCATCGATGGCTCGAAGGAAATCTTTGCCGAGACTCTCATCATAGCTACGGGAGCGACAGCAAAATATCTTGGCCTTCCGTCTGAGATCAAATACAGAGGTCTCGGAGTGTCGGCATGCGCGACATGCGACGGATTCTTCTACAGGAAGAAGAAAGTCGCTGTGGTCGGCGGCGGTGACACGGCGTGTGAGGAGGCTACATATCTCGCAGGCCTCTGCAAGAAGGTCTACATGATCGTCCGCAGGGATGTCCTCAGGGCGTCGGAGGCTATGCAGGAGCGCGTGAGAAACACAGAAAACATCGAAATCCTCTGGAACTGCAACACCCAGGAAGTACTCGGAGACGAGTACGGAGTGACCGGAGCCAGACTTCTCAGAAAGGATGGCGAGGTTTTTGATATAGCAGTCGACGGATTTTTCCTTGCGATCGGACATCACCCTAATTCTGAGCTCTTCAGCCAGTGGGTTGCAGTGGACAAGGAAGGCTACATCGTGACAGACGGCAAGACCGCCAAGACCAATGTCGAGGGAGTCTTTGCTGCAGGCGACGTGCAGGATCCGCTTTACAGACAGGCCATCACAGCCGCTGCTTCAGGCTGCCGCGCAGCTCTTGATGCAGAGAAATTCCTTAAAATGCAGTAAGAAAGATGAAATTGAGAAACCTTTTTGTGGTGCTGACCGCCATTGTTGCGATGACCTCATGCAAATCGCAGTATGAGATCCTTCTCAACAGCAATGACGCAGATGCAAAGTATGAGGCGGCCTTCCAGTATTTCAATGACAGGAAGTTCTCCAAGGCGGCGTCTCTTTTCGAGTCGCTCTCAGTGTTGACAGACGGCACGGAGCGTGACGACACAGTGAGATATTACTGGGGCCTCAGCAACTACAAGTTCAAGGACTATTACACAGCGGAGACAAACTTCGACCAGTTCATCACCAGCTATCCTCGCAGTCCGTTCACTTCAGAGGCAAGGTACCTCCGTCTGGACTGCCTCTATCGCCAGACACTCAGATATGAGCTGGACCAGACTCCGACCTACAAGGCGATCAACGAGATATCGGCATACATCCTCGAATATCCGTCAAACACTCACATGCAGTCATGCCGAGACATGCTTTTGGAGCTCAATGCGCGCCTTGACAGGAAGGCATACGAAGGAGCGAAGCTATACTACAAGATGGAGGACTACCTCGCCTCTCGTGTGGCATTCAAGAATGTCCTGAAGGATGATGCGGAGAACATCTACAGGGAAGACATACTATATTATATAGCGATGTCGTCATATAAATACGCTCATCAGAGTATCCCTGAGAAGCAGAAGGAAAGATACCTCGCTTTTGTAGATGACTACCTTAACTTCGTCGGAGAGCTTCCTGAGTCACCATACCGCAAGGAGCTTGATTCTGTGTACCAGAAGGCCCAGAAGGCGCTCGGAAGACATGGCGTGACTGAGGTTGACGAAGACATGAGCGAGAAGGATTTCGCCAAGGAGAGAAGGAAAGTGCTCCGCGAAGCAAAAAAATCACAGGAAACTGAAAAATAATTGAAACCCGCCTGCGACAGGAGGGTATAATAAAATGGAGGGACTTCTATTCCGGTCCTCCATAACAATAAAGAAAAGTAAGAAAATGGCAAGCAAGAAGACACCTACAAACACAGTTACAAGAGACCTTAGCGATCTCGCAGCTCCAACAGGAAACATCTATGAGACAGTGGTAGTCCTCGCGAAGAGGGCAAACCAGATCGCGATTGCAGAGAAGAAGGAGCTTACAAGGAAGCTCGAGGATTTCAAGAATGACCGCGACACAATGGAAGAGGTATTCGAGAACCGTGAGCAGATCGAGATCTCAAAATATTACGAAAGACAGCCTAAGCCAAGCCTCGTAGCGATCGAGGAGTTCCAGGAGGGACAGATCGCCTACAGAATGGCTAAGCAGGACGAGGAGTAATACCATGCTCGCCAGGCTACAGGTCAGGAATTACGTATTGATAGACTCTCTGGAGATTGATTTTCCGGAGGGTCTGATCATTATTACGGGACAGACCGGAGCCGGCAAGTCCATACTTCTTGGCGCGCTGTCGCTTGTGACAGGAGCCAAGGCGGATGCATCGATGGTGTCGGACGGAGCGGACAACTGTGTTGTCGAGGCTGAGTTCGATGCTGTGGACGAATCCATAAGAAATATTCTGGAAGAAAACGAGGCGGAATGGGATGAGGGACACCTCATCATCAGAAGGGTGGTGAATCGTTCGGGCCGTTCGAGAGCATTCGTCAATGACTCTCCGGTGCCGGTGACAGTCCTTCAGGATATAGCATCACGCCTCATAGACATACACTCTCAGCATCAGACTCTTCTGCTTTCTGACAAGCAGTTCCAGCTGGACATCCTGGATCATTACGCCGGCAACGGGCGGCTCCGCACGGAGTGCTCCGCCGCCTGGAAGGAGCTTGCGGCCCTCAAGGCCGAACTGGCGCGTCTGGAGTCGCAGATCGCACGCATAGCGAGCGACCGCGACTACAACGAAGCGCAGTTCCGCCAGCTCGAAGCCGCCGCTCTCAGGGAAGGGGAGCTGGCTGAGCTGGAAGAAGAGCAGAAGCAGCTGGCCAATGCAGAGGAGATAAAGAGCGGTCTCTGCGCTGTGGAGGAACTGTTTACGGCTGCATCGTCTTCAGGCGAGGCAATGTCTCTGGACGCATCACTTAAAGAGTCCATGAAGGTCCTCTCGAAGCTCGGCAGATATGTCCCTGCAGCCTCTGAACTTGCGGACAGGATAGAGTCATGCAGGCTTGAGCTGGACGACATACTTTCAGAAGTAAGTGACATAAATTCAAGGACAGACATGTCCGAATCACGCCTTGAAGAAGTAGAGGCCAGAATGTCTGTGATCTATGGCCTCCTCAAGAAGCACGGCTGTGCAGATGAGTCAGAGCTCATCGCCCTGCGCGACCGTCTCTCGGACGAACTGTTCGACTCAACGAGACTGGAAGAGCAGGCGGAAGATCTGCGCAGTCAGATCAGGAAGGCGTCAGATGTCCTCAATGGTCTGGCAGATTCTCTGCATAAGGCCAGAGCGGCTGCCGCACCGGCATTCGCGTCAAGCATCGCTGAGTCGATCAGAAACATGGAACTTCAGTACGCAGTGTTTGAGACGGAAGTGCTGGATGCTCCTTTGTCAGCACTCGGAAGGGATACTGTCCAGTTCCGTTTCTCTGCCACAGGAAAGAACCCTGTGGATGTGGCCAAGTGCGCTTCCGGCGGTGAAATGTCCCGCATCATGCTTTCTCTCAAGGCCATGATGGCCCGCTATACGTCAATGCCGACAATGATTTTCGATGAGATCGATACAGGTGTGTCAGGAAGCGTAGCGGACAAGATGGGAACAATGATATGCGGAATGGGGGAGCACATGCAGGTATTTGCCATCACCCATCTTCCTCAGGTCGCAGCGAAGGGCAACGCCCACTATCTTGTGTCAAAGGACATCGATCCTGCCACGTCAAAGGCGGTCTCTACCATCACCAGACTCACAAAAGAAGACCGCATCCTTGAGGTGGCCCGTATGTTGAGCGGCTCAGTCCTCACAGATGCGGCTATAGAAAATGCTAAATCGCTTCTCGGCTAGTCCCGTCAGCGGATTACCTTGATTGAATATCCATCCTTATACTCTATCCTTCGGATTCCGCTGTTGCTGAATCCTCCGAATCCAGTGCGCTCAGCCTCGAAATGGCTCTGCAGCATGTCAGAACCTGTATTTTCAAGGATGCTCATCCAGTTGTCGCCATACTTTGCGCAGAGTCCGAGGAAGTGTCTTGCGACATCATATCCCTGGAATGCAAACTGTGTAGGCTCTGTCTTGAATAGCGCTCTGTACTTCATGATGAAGTCCTTTACAGCGTCGTCCTCGTAGTCGATATAATATGTAAGGCTCGAGTGCAGGTTTGCATTGTGGAAGTTCTCGATTTCTATGGTCTCGAAGGTGCGGATCTTCGCCGCTCCATAGAGCACGACGTCATATTCGTCAAGTATGGTGAGGTTTATGTTTCTGACCACGTCATTGACGAATGCCTCGCTCTCCGATGCCACCACGACTCTGTTTGTTCCCTCTGCAGTCATCCTGCTCTTGATAGGCTCCTGCACGTTTCTGCCGTCGAGGATGCTGTATGAGAATGATGTATATGCTATTCCGGCTGAATCTATGGCAGCCTTCATGAGCTTGCCCTCGTCATTGGCTCTGGCCTCCTTCTCTGAGATTACCAGCACTCTGTCTCCCTTCTTGAGGTCTTCCCTGATCCACTGGGCCATGTCTTCATACTGCGCCATGCGTGGGGCAGGGGCGTGGATCATTGTGCCGTATCTCTGGACTAGCGGCTCAGCTTTAGGATCAAGGGGAGATATCAAAGCCTTGATGCCAGGTGCAAGTGAATACAGCTTGGCTATGTCGGCTGCATTCACAGGTCCTATGACTACATCGCAGTTTTCCAACTCATGCTTTGTCGCACCGAACGATCCGTTCGAGATATCGTGTACATCAAGCTCTACATTTATTCCAGATTTGCCAAGCTCCCTGACAGCCATGAGGATTCCGCTGTAGAAGTCCATGTTGCTCCTGCTGCTTGTGTTTCCGGAAGCCTTGAGAGGAAGCAGTGCGATCGCTTTTATCTTGTTCTTTGACATGTATTCTACAGGGGCGGCAACAGTCTCAGTGCTGTCAGTCCTGTCATCGAATGCGCTCTCGATGTCCATGTCCTCTTCCTCAACCTCGCTTCTGTCCTCTTCTGCCGGAGCGATGTCGGCAACAAGAGTCTCAGCGTGCTCCGCTGTAGGAATCACGAGTTTTTGTCTGTTCTTCAACTTGCTGTCTTTCAGCCCGTTGGCGGCTTTAATGGCCTCGACGGAAACACCATACTTGGCAGCAATGTCGCTGAGACCTTCATACCATCTTACAGTGTGTATCTTCTGAACATCGGCATTTTCGCTTGTCTGCACTTCCTTAGGCTTTTCATCTCTGACCTTCTCTTTGACCTCTTCCTTCTGAGGGGTCACCACAGGGATATTGATGATCGCGTTCTTCTTGAGACCGTTCTGCTCAAGTCCCGGGTTGGCTGCGAAAAGCTCCTCCTGGCTTACATTATATGCCTTGCAGATGGAGTATACTGTCTGTCTTTCCTCGACGATATGGCTATAGTATACCTTTCCGTCGATCTTTACCTTCTGCTCCGATATCTTTACTGGCGGAGCCACGTATTCCTGCGCCGCTGCGTTGAACGCTGCGGCGAGCGCTATGGCTGCCATCGATACATATCTGATAAAAATCTTCATATTCGTCTTATGTTAAAGCCCTTCAATGAACTCAATGAGCTTGCGGGCGAATGTTGTCCATGAAAGTCGTTCCTTCTCAAGCCTTATGTTGCCTATGCAGCTCTCCTTAAGTCCCGGAGTGCAGAAATACCTGAGTATCTCCTTGCATATCGCTTCCGGCGTGCCCTCGTCCGACACAAGTCCGGTGCCTCTGTCGCCTATGGTCTCCTTCAGACCGCCTACGTCGGTCACGACCATCGGCACCTCGAAGTGGTATGATACGGAACTGATTCCGCTCTGGGTTGCGCTCCTGTATGGCAGGACCGCCAGATCGGCTGCCGAGAAATAGTCGGTCACCTCGGAATCCTTGATGTATTTAAGATTCTTGTAAATCTTATCCTTGTTCGGCAACCTGTCTATTATCTGCTGATACTTGTCGAAAGAGCCGTACGGCTCTCCCGCAATGATCAGCTGATATCCCTCCGGCAGCATTCCGAATGCCTCCAGGAGGATGTCCAGGCCCTTATACGTGCGTATGAGACCGAAGAACAGGAGATTTCTCTGCCCGCTCTGCAGTCCAAGTTTCTTTTCGGCAGTCTCTCTATCAAGTTTCTTGCCGAAGTGTGAATACAGCGGGTGCTGTATCACGGTGTATTTCGCGTCAGGCTTCAGCTCGAGCAGGTCTTTGGAGACTGCTTCGCACAGGGTGACGCAGCCTGTGCTTCCCTTGAGGAAGTATTTTGTCAGCGGAGCATCGAAGAAATGAGGCTCGTGCGGGATGACATTGTCAAGGATGGAGATCACCTTGCAGTGCTTCTTCATCTGCCTTGTGATGTAGCCCAGCGACGGGCCGAAGTATGACATCCAGTATCTGACGATCAGCACATCCGGGTCCCAGTCCCTGATGGCCTTGTATGTGCTGACATATGTAAAAGGATTGGCCGTATCCAGCAGAGATTCGCTCTCTACCGGTACGGCCTCATCGTCTGCTGTCACAAATTGTGTCTTTCCCGGGAAGAGGAATTCGGGATATTGTCTCTTGAAATTGAATGCCTTGACAATGTGATTTCTGCTCAGTTCGCCATACAGGCAGGCATTAAACTGAGAGATTCCTCCTCGATAGGGATAGAAACAGGACAGTATTGCTATTTTCAATATTATTACTTGTTTTCGTTCTTCGATGCGATGTACTCTTCGTTGAGACCTGCGAGAACCTCGTCAGTGATGTCGAGAGCAGGATCTGCTGTGAGGACAGGAGCGCTGAGGTTTACAACGCCGTCACCCTCTGCGTCGCTCTGAGTAACGATGATCATTGCATACTGCTTCTCCTCGTTGTACTTCTTTACGAATGTAGCGATCGCGTCGTTGATCTGGTTGTTCATCACGAGAAGCTCCTCGTTGATCTCGTTGTTCTTCTGGTTTGCGTAGTTGTTGAACTCGATCTCCTGGTTCTGGAGCTTTGCAGCCTCAGTCTCAGCCACTGTTCTTGTCATAAGACCCTTCTGCACCTTCTCCTGATATTTTGTTACCGCGTTGGTGAGGTTCTTCTCTCTTCTGGTGATCTCAGCCTGGATGTTCTGCACCTTTGTCTCCACTACTGTCCTGAGGTCGTTAGCCATGTCATACTCGGCCATGACTCTTGTCATGTCGAGGTAAACGATTGCTCCCTTAGGCGCTGTTTCTGCTACTTCAGTTGTGTCTGCAGCCTGAGACTCTGCCGCCTCGCCCTTTGTCTGATTGCATGAAACTGATCCAAATGCTACAACAGCGCTTACTGCAAGTGCGCTGAGGATGTGAGTTGTCTTTTTCATTTCTATGTTTAATTATTAATAATTTGCAATAATTTACAAAGATAGTTAAAAAATCTTAACTTTTGACAGATAGGCCTGTATTGTTTGTTCGAGACCCATGTAAAGCGCGTCGCTTATGATTGCGTGACCTATCGAGACTTCGTCTGTCCAAGGGATGTTTCTGATGAAGAATTCCAGGTTGTCAAGATTGAGGTCATGGCCTGCATTGAGTCCCAGACCGCATTTGCGAGCCTCCTCGGCGGTCCTGATGAAGTCGGCGATGGCCGCTTCAGGATTCTGCGGGAACATGTCCGCATAAGGCTCCGTGTAGAGCTCGACCCTGTCGGCTCCGCATGCGGCCGCTCCTTCCGCCATCTGCGGAAGCGCGCCGATGAAGATCGATGTCCTGATGCCCTTCTTCTTGAACTCAGCACATACTTCAGTGAGGAAGCTGCGGTTTGCTATCGTGTCCCAGCCTGCGTTAGATGTGATGGCGTCGACAGCGTCCGGCACGAGGGTCACCTGGTCCGGTACGACTTCCAGCACGAGGTCCATGAATGACTGTATCGGGTTTCCCTCTATGTTGAATTCGGTGGTGATCAATGGTCTGATCTCCCTTACGTCCGAGTATCTTATGTGCCTTTCGTCAGGACGGGGGTGTACCGTGATGCCCTCTGCACCGAATTTTTCGCAGTTTACCGCTGCCAGAGTCACATCCGGCATCTTTCCGCCGCGTGCGTTTCTGATTGTGGCGATTTTGTTGATGTTGACGCTGAGTCTTGTCATATTGCTCTTTCGTTAGGTTGAATTCTCCGACAAAAATATATAATAAAGTTCAATTTTAAAGAATATTGTGCTAATTTTGGACCTTAATAATCATTTGGATAATAATGAAGGTAGCAGTATATATCGGCATAGGCAGGACGGGTGACGGACTGGATGCAAGAGTGGAGAAGCTTCTTGCGGATTTCCGTGATGCCGGCACAGAAGTCTGTGTCATAGATGAGGGCGTGGATCTGACAGGATGCGATTTTCTGCTCAGCATAGGCGGAGACGGCACTTTCCTGGCCGCTTCGGCTATGTCGGTGCAGTCAGGAGTTCCTGTTGTAGGCGTAAATCTCGGCCGTGTCGGCTTTCTTTCCGAAAACAGGCCTGAAGTTGTTGCGGAGGCCTTGCTTTCCGGAGATTATGTGGTGGAGGAGCGTTCGGTTCTGGAGGTTTCTCTTCCTGATGGAAACGTTTTCTGGCCATATGCATTCAATGAATTTACGGTTCACAGAAGCGGTGCGGCAATGCTGGGAGTGGACGTGGACATAGACGGCGTAAGCCTTCCGACATACTGGGCTGACGGACTCATCCTCTCTACGAGTTCAGGCTCGACGGCTTACTCGCTCAGCGCAGGCGGACCGATCGTCCTTCCGGACGCCCGTGTCCTCACGCTCACGCCGATAGCGCCTCATAATCTGAATATCCGTCCGCTGGTCGTTCCGGATAGTGCAACCGTCAGATTCAGAGTGCATTCCCGTGATGCAAAGGTGGTATTCACCGCGGACAACAGGTCGCTTGAAGTCAGTGACGGAGCTGAAATGGAAATGCGAGTGGCACAGTTTTCGCTTAAGCGTGTCAGACTTAACTGTTCCGATTTCATCAATGCCCTTACAGAAAAGCTTTTCTGGGGCGAGGACGTAAGAAACATCAAATAAAATATGGCAAACGAAAATATGACCGGCATTCCTGTTCACGTGTCAATGATCATGGACGGCAACGGCCGCTGGGCCAAGGAGCGTGGGAAGGAACGAGTATATGGACACTTTGAAGGTGTGGAGAGCGTGCGCGCATGCGTCGAGGCTGCGGTCGAGACGGGAGTGAAATACCTTTCGCTCTATGCGTTTTCGGAAGAGAACTGGAACCGTCCGCAGGCGGAAGTCGACACGCTTATGGGACTGATGGTCAAGGCTATGGCAAATGAAATGCCTGCGCTTGACAAGAACGGTGTCCGTTTCATGGTGATCGGAAACAGGGAGCGTCTTTCAAATGATCTTAACGAGGTCATAGACTCGTGCATGGCGCAGACTGCGTCAAACAATGTGCTGACACTCATAATCTTCCTCAGCTACAGCGGCAAGTGGGACATCCTCCAGGCCGCGAAGCGCATGGCTGTCGAGATGTTGGAAAATCCGGAGAAGGCAGATGACCTGCTGGACATGGATATAAACGGTTTCGACAGATTCCTCGCCACGGCGGGAATTCCTGACCCTGACCTCATCGTCAGGACCTCGGGTGAGTGTCGCCTGAGCAACTATCTCCTCTGGCAAGGTGCATATTCCGAACTGCTTTTCGTGGATACCTTATGGCCTGATTTCAGGAAGGAAGAGTTCAGAAAAGCGGTGGAATACTACTCAAAACGCGACAGGCGTTATGGAAAAGTCAAATAATTGCTTATCTTTGCAGTTTTGAATATTAAGAATATCAAGATGAGATTTAGCAGATTAGCCACGCTTGCATTCGCCTTCCTCCTTGCGCTCCCGTCATGGGCGCAGCAGAGCGGAAAGGATGTGGTCGTGGATTACAATAATCCAAAGAAATATATCGTCGGCGGAGTCCGCGTCGAAGGCAACGAATATCTTGCGCCTGAGCAGATAATACAGATATCAGGTCTTCAGAAAGGAATGGAAGTGACTGTTCCGAGTGAGCAGATGTCTTCAATAATACACAGGCTCTGGATGCAGAAATATTTCGAGGACGTGGCAGTGGCCATCGATTCCATAGCTCCTTCGCGCGATACTGCATTCTTCAAGATCCAGATCATGGAGAGACCACGTGTCTCAAAGTGGACATTCAGCGGCGTGAAGTCCGGAGAACAGAAGGAACTCCTTGAGAGACTGAACCTTAAGAGAGGAGGCGAGTTCTCGGAATATGTGGCAAAGACTGCTACAGGCATCATCAAGAGATATTACAAGGAGAAGGGATTTCTCAACGTCAAGGTGGATGTGAACACCAAGCGTGATACGGTCATCAGGAGCGCCATCCGCGTTCAGTTTGCAGTTGACAGGGGAGAGAAGGTGAAGATCAAGAAGATCACCTTCGCAGGAAACGACAACGTCAAGGAGACCAAGCTTGTCAGGTCGATGAAGAAGACCAGGGATGCGCGTTTCATGAACTTCTTCAGTTCAAAGAAATTCAACGAATCGGAATATGAGAACGACAAGCGTGCCATGATCAGCGCCTTCAACGAGGCGGGATACAGAGACGCGAGGATCGTCAAGGATACGATGTACTACATCGAGCCGGGCAGACTCCAGATCGACTTCGAGATCGACGAGGGCAAGAAATACTTCTTCAGGGACATCACATGGACAGGTAACTCTGTCTATAGTACAGATGCCCTCAACGAAGTCCTCCAGATCAAGAAGGGAGATGTTTATGACGTGGTGACCATGGAGAAGCGTCTCTTCGGAGGCGGAAAGCAGACCGAATATGATGTGTCGAAGCTCTATCGTGACAACGGATACCTCTTCTTCAACCTCCAGCCTGTGGAGATGAACATCGAGGGAGACTCTGTGGATGTGGAGATGCGCATCGTGGAGGGCAAGCCTGCGACATTGAACAACATCGTCATCAACGGAAACGACCTTACGAACGAGAGGGTGATCCGCCGTCAGGTGTTCACCCGTCCGGGATATCTCTTCAGTCAGTCGGACTTCGAACGCTCGATCCGAGAGATCGCGTCAATGGGACAGTTCGACCCTGAGGCCATCATGGACCCTGCAAAGGGATATTCGATCATTCCTAACCAGCTCAACAACACAGTGGACCTTGTCTACAATGTTACAGAGAAGCCTTCAAGCCAGCTTGAACTCTCAGGAGGATGGGGCGGAAACACATTCGTGGCGACAGTCGGAGTAAGCTTCAACAACTTCTCGACAAGAAGGTTCTTTGACAAGACTGCATGGCGTCCGGTTCCGCTCGGAGACGCGCAGAACCTTTCTGTACGCTTCCAGACCAACGGTACATACTACACGAGCCTCTCGGCGAGCTTCTCAGAGCCTTGGCTCTTCGGAAAGAAGCCGACCTCGCTCAATATGTCGCTCTACTATACAAGGCAGACAAACTCATACATCTATTATAATATCCTCAACAATGACGAGTATATGGAGGTGTATGGTTTTGCGGCAGGTCTGGGAAAGCGCCTGAAGTGGCCGGATAACTACTTCGTGCTTTACAACCAGCTCAGCTGGCAGACATACAAGCTTCAGAACTGGGCATATCAGTTCATGTTCGACACAGGTATCTCGCATAACCTCAGTTACACGCTGAGCCTCTCGAGAAACTCGACCGACCAGCAGATCTATCCTCGTCAGGGATCGGATTTCAGCTTCTCGCTGCAGCTGACTCCTCCGTACTCTCTTCTCAGGAAGAAGAACCACGGAATCCTCGATGAGAACGGCAAGCCGACCATAGCCGAGAACTGGAAGGACATCAATTACAACCTCCAGACTTCGCAGGACCGCTACAAGTGGATCGAGTATCACAAGTGGTCGTTCAAGGGAGCAGTCTACACCAAGCTTGTCGGAGACCTTGTCCTGATGGCGCGTGCACAGTTCGGATACCTCGGATATTATAACAGAAACTGGGGATATTCTCCATTCGAGGGCTTCCGCGTCGGTGGTGACGGTATGTCAGGATACGATACATACGGATCAGAGATCATCTCTCTCCGCGGTTACGAGAACTACTCTCTCACACCGCTTGCGTCGGACAACAGCGCAACTGGAAACTACTATGCAGGTAACGTATATGACAAGTTCACAGTCGAGCTCCGCTACCCTGTGATCCTGCAGCCGCAGTCGACAATCTACGCACTGCTCTTCCTCGAGGGAGGTAACTGCTGGTCAGACATCAGGGACTTCAATCCGTTCCAGATCAAGAGATCTGCCGGAGTCGGCGTCAGGGTGTTCCTCCCGATGATCGGACTTCTTGGAGTTGACTGGGGATGGGGATTCGACGATCCTGTAAACGGAAAGAGCCAGTTCCACTTCGTGATCGGTCAGCAGTTCTAGTCCAGACGTCCCTGCGAGGATTGACCCAGACGTCATAGTGAGGCTTGACCTAGACGTCATTGCGAGGAGCGGAGCGACGTGGCAATCTATTTGATGAAGAAAATTATAAATGAAAATTGAAAATAGTATGAAAAAGATGTTAATGATCGCAGCAATTGCACTTGTTTCAGTTGCTGCAATGGCACAGGAAACCAAGTTTGCATATGTAGACTTCAACGAGATCGTGATGCTCATGCCTGAGATGGATGAGGCAAGAGCAACTCTTGAGGAGAACAGCAAGACAAACGAGGAGATCCTCATGGCTATGTACGAGGAGTATCAGACCAAGATGCAGCAGTACGAGCAGAAGAGTGCAACATGGACTCAGTCTGTGAAGGAGATCAAGGAGAAGGAGATCATGGATATCCAGGCTCGTCTCGAGCAGACTCAGCAGAGCCTCCAGCAGGAGATCCAGCAGCTCCAGCAGAGCCTCCAGGCTCCTATCGTGGAGAAGGCCAACAAGGTGATCAACGACCTTGCAAAGGCGAAGGGAGTCGCAGCCGTATTCGAGAAGGCTTCATTCCTCTATGTTGATGAAGCTCAGCTTATTGACCTCACTCCAGAGGCAAGAGTGGCACTCAACATTCCGGAGGGCAGGACACTTGAGACTCTCCAGGCGGAGATGATGGCAAAGGCACAGGCAGCACAGCAGCAGTAATTTTTATTTAAGATATATGACACAAAAGAAGGCGCTGATCATTCGGCGCCTTCTTTTGTGTCTAAAAACTTAACAAATTATGATTGTCGTATCGGAAAATTATATACATTTGTATCAAAATCTAAATCTTTGATTTAAAATTATAACACTAGCTATGCAACATAAGGTAATTGATACTAAAGATGTTGTCATAAGATTCGCAGGAGATTCGGGAGATGGCATGCAGCTCACCGGGTCTCTTTTTGCAGATATGTCAGCGATCTTCGGTAACGAACTTTCCACATTTCCGGACTATCCGGCAGAGATCAGAGCACCTCACGGCACCGTTTCAGGCGTGTCAGGTTTCCAGGTACACATCGGCAGCGAGCACATCACCACTCCTGGTGACTTCTGTGACCTTCTCGTGGCGATGAACCCGGCAGCGCTCAAGGCCAACGCAAAGTGGCTCAAGAGAACAGCCATGGTTCTTGTTGACTCGGACACTTTCGATGAAGAAGGACTCAAGCGTGCAGGTCTGAAGACAGATGACCCTATCAGAGAGCTCTACATAGAAGACAGGACAATCATCGTCGCTCCGATCACAACTCTCACGCACGAGAGTCTCAAGGACAGCGGTCTTGACAAGAAGACCATCGACAAGTGCAAGAACATGTTCACCCTCGGCATGGCATGCTTCATCTATAACCGTCCGATGGAGTACATCTTCGAATATCTCGAGCGCAAGTTCGGAAAGAAGAAGCCTCAGCTCATAGAGCCTAACAAGAAAGTCCTGAAGGACGGCTACAACTACGCAGCCAACATCCAGGCTATCCCTAATACATACAACATCGAGCCTGCGCACCAGCCAAAAGGCCTTTATAGAAACATTACCGGTAACCAGGCTACAGCATGGGGTCTGCTCGCGGCAGCCGAGAAGGCAAACCTGCCTCTCTTCTGCGGCTCATACCCAATCACCCCAGCAACCGGCATCCTCGAGGAACTTGCAGTCCACAAGAGCCTTGGAGCCAAGACTCTCCAGGCAGAGGATGAGATCGCAGGTATCTGCACAGCCATCGGAGCTGCTTTCGCCGGCAACCTTGCAGTGACTACTACTTCGGGTCCAGGTCTCTCACTCAAGTCAGAGGCCCTCGGCCTTGCAGTCATGACCGAGCTTCCGCTCGTCATCGTTGACGTGCAGCGTGCCGGCCCTTCTACAGGTATCCCTACAAAGACCGAGCAGACCGACCTCAATCAGGCTCTCTACGGTCGTAACGGAGAGTGCCCTATGGTCGTGATGGCGGCTCATTCTCCAGCTGGATGCTTTGACGCTGCTTTCAATGCGGCGAAGATCGCGCTCGAGCATATGACTCCGGTTCTCCTTCTCACAGAGGGATTCCTCGGCAACGGCTCGGAGCCTTGGCACATACCTTCAATGAAGGACTATCCGAAGATCGTCCCTCCATTCGCTCAGCCTAACACTGAGTACAAGCCGTTCCAGAGAGATCCGGAGACACTCGCACGCCGCTGGGCTGTGCCTGGAATGGCAGGATGCGAGCACAGGGTAGGCGGTCTCGAGAAGAACCACGACGGTGTCCTCTCGTCAGATCCTCAGAACCATGCACTGATGGTAAGAGAACGTGAGGAGAAGGTGCAGAGAGTGGCAAACTATATTCCTGAGCTTGAGGTCAATGGTGCGGAGAGCGGAAAGCTCCTCGTTGTCGGATGGGGCGGAACTTACGGACATCTGCTTTCTGCTGTACAGGACGTGCGCAAGGAAGGAATCGATGTCAGCTTCGTACACTTCGACTACATCATGCCTCTTCCAAGAAACACGGAGGAAGTGTTCAGGAAGTTCGACAAGATCCTCGTATGCGAGCTCAACAACGGACATTTCGTGAACTATCTCCGTGGTGTCATGCCGCAGTTCAAGTATGACCAGTACAACAAGGTACAGGGACAGCCGTTCCTCGTACAGGAAATCGTAGGTGCAATCAAAGAGAATTTATAGTTATGCCAAGATATACATTCAAAGAATTCAAGAGTGACCAGGAAGTAAGATGGTGCCCCGGATGTGGTGACCACGGTGTGCTCGCAGCTCTGCAGAGAGCCCTTCCTGATGTAACTGAAGCATTGGGCTACAGCAAGGAGAGATATGTGGTAGTGTCCGGTATCGGCTGCTCGTCGCGTCTTCCTTATTATATGAATACATACGGTTTCCACAGCATCCACGGCCGTGCGACCGCCATCTCTACAGGCATCAAGGTGGCAAATCCAGACCTTACAGTATGGCAGGCGTGCGGTGACGGTGACGCCCTCGCGATCGGAGGTAACCACTTCATCCATGCGATCAGAAGGAATGTGGACATCAACATCATTCTCTTCAACAACCAGATCTATGGTCTGACAAAGGGACAGTACTCTCCTACATCACGCTTCGGCGCGATCTCGAAGACTTCCCCTTACGGAACTGTTGAGCATCCTTTCAATCCGGGAAGCCTTGTTCTCGGTGCAAAGGGAACATTCTTCGCACGTTCGCTTGATTCAGAGCTCAAGCTCACATCGGAGATCATGCTTTCAGCTGCAAAGCATGACGGATGCTCTGTGATGGAGATGCTGACAAACTGTGTGATCTTCAATGACGGAGCTCATAAGCTCATTGCGGACAGAGAGTTCCGTGCTGACAGGACCATAGTCCTCCGCCATGGCGAGAAGATGATCTTCGGTAAGAACCGTGACAAGGGTCTTGTGCTTGACGGCATGGGCCTCAGGGTGGTGACCATCGGCGAGAACGGTGTGACAGAGGACGATATCCTCGTACACGATGCACATTCCGACAATGTCGGTATCCACATGATGCTTGCAGACATGAAGTATCCTGATTTCCCTGTCGCTCTCGGTGTCATCCGCGATGTGAAGGACGTCACTTATGATGACGGCGTTCGCGATCAGGTGGCGGAAGTGAAGGCAAAGTCAAAGATTCAGTGTGTAGACGACCTGCTCCGCAGCGGCTCTACATGGGAAGTGAAATAAACAACCAAATAATAACACAAAACAATGAACACACAAGAATTGATGGCCAAACTCCAGGCCAAGTACCCTTATGAGAAAGAATATCTCCAGGCAGTACACGAAGTATTGGAGTCTATCGAGGAGGTTTACAACCAGCACCCAGAGTTCGAGAAGGCAAAGATCGTCGAGCGTATCGTCGAGCCTGAGCGTATCCTTACTTTCAAGGTTACATGGGTAGATGACAATGGTGAGGTTCAGACCAACACCGGTTACAGAGTTCAGTTCAACTCAGCTATCGGTCCATACAAGGGAGGTCTCCGCTTCCACCCTTCAGTGAACCTTTCGATCCTCAAGTTCCTTGGATTCGAGCAGACTTTCAAGAATGCCCTCACAACTCTCCCTATGGGTGGCGGTAAGGGTGGTTCAGACTTCAACCCAAGAGGAAAGTCAGATGCAGAGATCATGCGCTTCTGCCAGGCATTCATGCTTGAGCTCTGGAAGGTGATCGGTCCTGACCAGGACGTTCCTGCAGGTGACATCGGAGTAGGTGGCCGCGAGATCGGATACATGGACGGTATGTACAAGAAGCTTGCTCAGCAGTACAATACAGGAGTCCTCACCGGCAAGGGTCTCACCTGGGGTGGTTCTATCCTTCGTCCTGAGGCTACTGGTTTCGGTGCTGTTTATTTCGTTCAGCATATGCTCCAGCTTGCAGGCAAGGACATCAAGGGCAAGACAGTCGCTCTCTCAGGCTTCGGTAACGTAGCATGGGGTGCTGCAACAAAGGCGACAGAGCTTGGCGCAAAGGTCATCGCAATCTCAGGACCTGACGGAGCTATCTATGATCCGGAGGGAATGAACGAGGAGAAGATCGCTTACATGCTTGAGCTCCGCGCTTCAAACAACGACGTTGTGGCTCCTTTCGCAGAGAAGTTCCCATCAGCAACATTCTACCCAGGCAAGAAGGCTTGGAGCATCAAGTGCGACATCGCAATGCCATGTGCATTCCAGAACGAGCTCACAGGTGCTGACGCAGAGGAACTCCTCGCAAATGGTACATGGCTTGCTGCCGAGGTGTCTAACATGGGATGTACTCCTGAGGCTATCGCGGCATTCCAGAAGGCCGGCATCATGTTCGCTCCTGGCAAGGCAGTGAACGCAGGTGGCGTTGCAACTTCAGGTCTCGAGATGACTCAGAACGCAATGCACATCAGCTGGAGCCCTGCAGAGGTTGACGAGAAGCTCCACTCTATCATGTCCAACATCCACGAGGCTTGCGTGAAGTATGGAACACAGCCTGACGGATACATCAACTACGTGAAGGGTGCCAACATCGCCGGCTTCATGAAGGTGGCACAGGCAATGCTTGAGCAGGGAATCATCTAATTGCACAATAAAGGCGAAAAGAGGGCAAATTTCTGCCCTCTTTTTTAGTTTATTATTAAATAAAGGTTAACTTTGCGCCCGTTTTTAAAGCGATTGTTTAAGTTTAACTAAAAATAGAAGTTATGTTTAAGATTTTTCCTGGATACGATCTCGTTGAGAAGTATCACAATTGGAAGAAGGCTCACAGGACAGACGACAAGACCGTTTCAAGAGCAATCAGACTCGTCATCGCGATCGTCGCAGCTCTGGTAGTATGGTGCCTTCCTGTCGAGAACTGGATTGACGGCATGACCATCATCCAGAAGAGAACATTGGCGATCTTCCTCTTCGCCATCCTCATGTGGCTTTTCGAGGCCGTTCCTGCATGGACTACATCTGTCATGGTTGTTGTCCTGCTCCTGTTCACGACGTCGAACAGCAGCCTTGTGTTCTTTGAGCAGGCTGCACCTGAGGCTCTTGGCGCGCAGACAAGCTACAAATCACTGCTGCATTGCTTCGCAGACCCTATCATCATGCTCTTCATCGGAGGATTCGTTCTCGCGATTGCGGCATCGAAGACAGGTCTCGACCTTTTCCTTGCACGCGTGATGCTCAAGCCTTTCGGCAAGAACCCTAAGTTCGTGCTCCTTGGCTTCCTCATGGTAACAGGCGTATTCTCTATGTTTTTGAGTAACACTGCGACTGCAGCGATGATGCTCACTTTCCTCGGTCCTGTCCTCAAGGCTCTGCCTGCAGACGGAAAGGGAAAGACAGCTCTTGCGCTCGCTATTCCTATCTCTGCTAACATTGGTGGTATGGGTACTCCTATCGGTACACCTCCTAACGCTATCGCCCTCAAGTACATGTCAGAGATCGGCATAGAGATCGGATTCGGTCAGTGGATGGCATTCATGATACCTTTCACCATCATCCTTCTCCTCATCGCATGGGTCATGCTCCTCAAGCTGTTCCCATTCAAGGCGAAGGAGATCACCCTCAATATCGAGGGCGAGCTCAAGAAGGACTGGAGGTCAATCGTCGTATACATCACCTTCATCTGCACTGTCCTCCTTTGGGTACTCGATAAGAAGACTGGTGTCAATGCAAACGTTGTGGCTATGCTTCCTGTCGGTGTGTGCGCCATCATCGGTGTCCTCACCAAGCGTGACCTCGAGGAGATCAGCTGGTCTGTTCTCTGGATGGTTGCCGGCGGTTTCGCCCTCGGCGTAGGTCTCCAGGAGACAGGTCTTGCACAGACCCTCATCAACGCGATCCCATTCGGCTCATGGCCTGCAGTTGTCATGGTGGTCGGTTCAGGTCTCATCTGCTACGCAATGGCGAACTTCATCTCGCACACTGCGACAGCATCACTCCTCGTTCCAATCCTTGCTGCAGTCGGAGCAAGTGCTGCGGTTTCTGCAAACCTTGCACCTCTCGGTGGCGTTTCAACCCTCCTCATCGGTGTGGCTATCGGTTCATCACTCGGTATGGTGCTTCCGATCTCGACTCCGCCAAATGCCATCGCGGCTTCAACTGGCATGATCGAGCAGAAGGATATGGTCAAGACCGGTATCATCATGGGTGTCATAGGTCTTGTATTCGGATATGCAATGCTTATCGTGCTTGGATCTACAGGTCTGATCTAATCAGCAGTCAAATATCAATGCAGGAGAACAGTCTTTCGGCTGTTCTCTTGTTTTTTATAAATATAATATCCAACTTTACACTGCTAAAATAAAACGGACCATTTAATCACAACTAAACCAAAAGGGTTATGTCCTATTTTACATTTTTGGGTCATCCAATGAATCTGAAACGCTGCCTTTCATTCCTGGTAGTGTGCATTTTCACCTTCTTCCTTGCATTGGTTCCGACATCTTTCTATGGCGTCAATCCTGACACTCTGGAGCCGATCTTCACGCTGACACAGCAGCGCGTGATCGCGATATTCGTCTTCACCGCAATGATGTGGATCCTCGAAGTGATTCCGACATGGACTACTTCAGTCGTCGCTATCGTTTCGATTCTTCTTACGACATCCAACAAGGGCCTCGGATTCCTTATCGCAAAGGAAAACATCGGAGCTCTGACCAATTATAAGGATATCATGGCGGCATTCGCCGACCCTGTCATCATGCTCTTCCTCGGAGGTTTCGTCCTGGCGTTCGCCGCTACAAAGGTCGGCCTTGACGTGCAGCTGGCAAAGGTGATGCTCAAGCCTTTCGGAACAAATCCCAAGACAGTCCTTCTCGGTGTCCTGCTTGTCATCGGTATCTTCTCGATGTTCATGAGCAACACTGCGACAGCAGCGATGATGCTCACCTTCCTTACTCCAGTCCTTGCGACACTCCCGAAGGATGGCGGCGGAAGGATCTCGCTTGCCCTTGCTATTCCGATTGCGGCAAACATCGGAGGCATGGGTACTCCTATCGGCACTCCTCCTAACGCCATAGCTCTCGGCGCCCTTCAGGAAGCCGGATACGCAATCACATTCGCAGGATGGATGCTCAGAATGGTACCATATGTGATCGTCATGCTCCTTATCGCCTGGGTTCTTCTCATGAAGCTCTATCCATTCAAGGCGAAGTCCATCGAACTCAAGATCGAAGGTGCTCCTGTCAAGACCACTCCTTTCCAGAAATATGTGGTATGGGTTACATTCGCCCTCACCATCATCCTCTGGGTTGGTGAAAGCATATTCAAGATCAATTCAAATATCGTAGCTATGATTCCTTTTGCAGTGTTCTCAGCAACAGGCATCATGAAGGCTCGCGACCTTGAGCATATCAACTGGGCGGTCCTCTGGATGGTTGCCGGCGGTTTCGCCCTCGGTACGGCCCTTAATCAGACCGGTCTTGCCATGACTCTCATCAAGACCATTCCGTTCGCAAACTGGAATGCCCTTGTAGTGATGCTTGTCGGCGGATTCATCTGCTACTTCCTGTCAAACTTCATTTCAAACTCTGCGTCAGCAAACCTTGTTGTCCCTATCCTTATCGTGATTGGAAAGGCTATGGCGGGAAACCCTGGATTCGAGTCTCTCGGCGGTGTTCCGGCAATGATCATCGGAGTGGCGATCTGCGCATCAATCGCGATGTGTCTCCCTGTAAGTACGCCGCCTAATGCGCTTGCGCATTCTACAGGCATGATCACAACAAAGCAGATGGCTACAATCGGCATCATCCTCGGTGCTATAGGCTTCGTCCTCGGCTACCTGATGCTCATCTTTATCGGATTCTAATCATCATCCCCGGCCTGACCGGTTCCAAGTAACGTCATCCCCGGCCTGACCGGGGATCTAATAATACTACCATGAAAAAAAGTGTACTGATCCTCCTGACCCTGATCCTGACCCTTCCGGCCTTCGCAGAAGTGAAGGTTCATAAGGCGTCAGATGCTCCTGTGAAAGAGCATCTTCAGAATCATTTCAAATTCTACGGATTCATAAGAAACTATTTTATTTATGATTCCCGCGAAAGCGTTTCCGGAACAGGTGACCTGTTCTATTATCTTCCGAAGGACGAAAACATACAGGACGGCATTGACATCAATGACACTCCGTCTTTCCGCTTCCTCGCCCTTACATCTCGCCTCGGTGTGGATGTAAGCGGATATTATATAGGTAATGTCCATTTCGGTGCGAAGTTCGAGGGTGACTTCTATTCCGGCCTTTCAAACTCATCTAACACCAACGCAAGCGTATACTTCCCTGGCAACTCGAAGATTTCGGGCACGGCGACCGCACGCCTCCGCCAGGCATACGCTACAATCACATGGAAGGACCTTCCTCTGGGCAAGGACGACAAAGCTTCCGTAGGCCTCAAGATCGGTCAGGCATGGCATCCGATGGCCGCAGACCATCCGCATCTCTTCAGCCTTGAGGTCGGAGCTCCTTTCGGACCTTTCTCAAGGACTCCGCTCGTGCAGATGGATGCAAACCTCGGAAGCAACTGGGTGGTTTCCGCAGCAGCCATCTGGCAGATGCAGTATCAGTCTACAGGTCCTGTAGGCGGCTCAGCATTATATATGAAATATGGTATGACCCCTGAGATGTATGCTGCGCTTGCCTATAAGACCAACGGATTTCTCCTCAGGGCCGGTGTTGATGTGGTGAGCATCAAGCCAAGAGTGTTGGGAGAGGTTGATGGCAAGGTAGTGAAGGTTTCGGACCGCAAGACTTCTGTTCTTGGATATCTGTATACTCAGTATACCTATAAGAAATTTGCCGTGAAGGCAAAGACCACCTTCGGAGAAGGCGGTGAGCACATGAACCTCATGAGCGGATACGCAAAGATAGGGGATAACCCAGACGGCAGCTGGAACTATGCTTCAATGCGCAACTCTTCTTCATGGCTCTCTATGAGTTATGGAAAGAAGTGGCAGGGAGTCCTCTTCCTGGGTTATGTGAAGAACCTTGGACTTGCAAAGGCGGCTTCCGGTCCTTTGGCAAAGGGTGATGTGTATTTCTGCGGAAACGGATTCTCGAACATCAACCAGATGTACAGGATCAATCCTCAGGTTATATATAATATAGGTAAGCTCAATGTCGGACTGGAATATCAGTGGACATCTGTCCAGTATGGTAAATATGATGACGGCAAACTGAACGCTCATGCTCTTGCTGACAAGGATCTCCACTGGATCGGCAACCATCGCGTAAATATGATGGTGAAGTACAATTTTTAGTAAAAATTTTTAATTCTCATATACCCGTGAACATCAGCGTTTTAGATGTTCACGGGTAATTTTTATGTGAAAAAACTTGAAAAATTTTTGCAGAAAAGTTTGGAGGTAAAGAAAAAATGTCTACCTTTGCAATCCCAAACGAAAACGGGGTACACAAAACCTCAAGTTTGGAACCAACAAGTTCATTGAAAAGACTGATTTACTGTACAAGAAGCAAGTACCGAGAAAAAACAATTTATCGAGAAGCGTTAATTCTTTTGAAAGGATTATAAGTGTCGGAATCAAACTGGAAACATAGAATATTATACAATGAAGAGTTTGATCCTGGCTCAGGAT
>JAFQFD010000028.1 GCA_017415715.1 Bacteroidales bacterium
AGCCCACCAGCCCTTAGGAGCGGCCATCACAGTGATGTCCTCGATGCCTGAAGACTTGATAGCTACGACCTGAGTACCCTCAGACTCGAAGTAAACCTTACCTGCGCGAATCTCGAAAACGATCTGCTCAGGCTTCTGGATTGTGAACTCAGCGTCACCGACATTGATGGTCACACTGTCACCATTGTCAACGAGAGATACCTCAGGGCACTCGTGATCGCAAGGTACATACTGACATGGAGGGCACTCGTGATCGCACTGCTCTGCGAGTACCACGCCTGTTGAAATCCATGTCTTGCCACCGTCGAAAGAGTACTGGAGCTCGTTGTTGTCACCGACCTGGAACTTGAGAGTGTAGAGTGCATCCACACGCTGAGTCAGAGCCTCGAGCTGAGTCTTGAGAGTCTCAAGGTTCTGAACCCTCTTGTCCAGTGCCGAGATCTGCTCACGAAGTTCAGAATCATCGTACTTGTCGCAAGATACGAAAAGAGAAGACGCTGCGGCAAGTGTCATGACACCTGCGCACAAAGCCATAAGGCCTTTCATAAAATGTCTTTTCATAATTAATAGGGATTAGTTAATAAATAGTTATATAAAACTTTTTGAGTTTTTATTCAATACCGAAGATCTCCTCAAGGGTATGGGCCTTGCCGTCCTTGCAGATGAGGTGATACATCTTGTAGACAGGGTCGCCGTTGGACTCGCGTCCCACCGCAATACAAGCTGCGATCACAACCTGGTCACCAGCCCAATCCTGAGAAGTGTCACTCTCGGTGTGCATTCCGCCGCCGTTGTTCTCAAATCCACCGGCTACCCATTCATAGATACCGTTGTACCACTCCTCATAGCTATATCCGGACTCCTTTATATTGTTGAAGTGACCCTGGTTGAGTCCTGGCATGAATGCAGCCAGATCTGATGCAGACTCAGTGCGGCAGTACAGGAAATACTCAACATCATGGTCAATGGTATATGTCACTGTCCAATCATAAGGATGGGTCGTAGCCGGCTTGAGTGCCATGGTGATTGTAGGATCAGGTCCGACCTGAACCTCTGATGTCCTTATAGTGGCGAAATGCATCTGACTGATGTTGCCGTCAAAGTCCTCCGCACACATGAAAAGCGTATAGTCTGTATCAGGTGTCATGCCTGTCCATGTAAGACCGTCTCGTCCGCTGGACTGAGTAGGCCAAGCATTCACAAGCATGTTTGAAGTACCTGCGCCGAATATGAAATTGATCCATTCATTCCACGAGCTGTTCTCATCAAGGCCAGGATTATTATCCGCAGTCATATACTGTATATAAACCATTGATACCTTAGACGGGTCATATGTAATCGTTCCCCTGAACTGAGTTCTGCCAGGGTTGTCAACTACAAGCTTGAGAGTACCGTCGGTAAATCCGTTCGGAGATGTCATATTTCTCTCATCAGCTGTGAAAGTCTCGGAAACCTTGAGATCTGACAGCTGCATCGCTCCATTACGTCCGACATAAACGACAGCATAGGTCTCACCAGGATAGATAGGGCTGTTCTCAACTCCCCTCGCCGCATAAGCAGATACGGCATCCAGCCTTACGACCGCGCCGCTTCCTGTCGCAGTCTCATTTTCCTTATCCCATATGAAATTCGGGTTATGACATCCATATCCGTAATCTCTGAGGTAGCGCGCAAGATCTCGTTTATCCTTCGCACTCATGCCTTCTATAGTCTCAAGATATGAAGCCGGGAAAATATTATAGAACACTGTACCGCAGTCGGCTGTAAAGTTTACATCAAACTCGACATAAGATGCCGCCACTCTGTCCTCGAGAATATCTACTGAGAGTTCCGGTTCAGGCAGGTCCTCAGGTATTTCATTAAGGTGGAAATCCCTGCGGGAATAGTCTTCCTGAGGAGTAAGGTTAGCGTCAACTGCAACTGCAACGGTAGTACTCATGACAGAAGCGTCAGCTGCGTCACCGTAATTTACCGAATATGTCAATGCTTCAGGATTATTTGGGTCATTCGGATATGACGGAGCTGTCACACGTGTGCGCACAAAATCACGGAACATTGTATCTCCGAATGTGTCAATATACATATCGATCTCATCCTGCAGATATCCGAAAAAGTACACGGCTGCCGCATCAGAATTCAATTCATGCGATACGGTAAAGGCTGTGTATCCTACATTGACTGCAATCTCAGCCTGAGGATCACCGATAAGCGGCTGGCTTGTAGTGTGAACATAGCAGAGGGTTATATCCTCCTGTGTCACGCTGCTGATTTCAGACTCTACGCTGGCAACCACAGCAATTATATAGCCGCAATCCGGGATTGCGATTGCAGAAGCTGCTGCATATGGCGAGTTCATCCAGTCATATTCAATCTGGAGGAAATCATCCGGATTATCGAAATCATTTATCGAGAAAGCATATCCTCCGCTTCCGCTCTCGTTGAAGAGATACTCGCGGATGCGCTCGTTGACCGCCCATGGCTCCGATGATGTCAGATTACCGAAAGTCTTGTCATTGAGAAGGTTGTTATACAGCTGTGCAAGAGGATATACGTCCATCTTGAAAGACTGCACAAGCGGACCCGGACGAAGTTCGAATACGAAATTCATGTCCTCCACCTTCGTAACCTCGATTGTCACACCGACTTCCGAGCCTTCAGCAAACAGATTGCCGCACTCGATAGGATATTCCTCAATGAATGGGAACTCGACTTTATCGATGTCGCCGGTATTTCCGGAACCTGGCTTGTCCGGATTGTCAATTCCGGGGTTTTCAGTCTTGCCATCGTCCTTGCCTTCGTCTTCCGGCTTAGGCTTGTCACATGCTGCAAGGCCAAAAATGAGAAGGCCTGTCAGCAGAACATTGAGAATTTTTTTCATAGTATCGTATAAAATTATTTCAAATCATATCCGGAGTCTCCGCCGTCAATGGCGCAGACATTCATATTATTGATATATCCGTTCATATCTTGAACAAGTGCATATATCTCCGTATCATCAAGATTCCAGCTTTCGTCCACAGCAACAGTCCATGAACCCGAAGCTTCTGCACCGGAAGCTATGATTCCGTCTTCTGTGATCTTCTCGCCGGCAAAGGTTCCGGAATAGGAAGTCACGACCTTACGGACCACATGCTTATGGATATAATTATCGTCACCGTCAGGATAGAGGTTTGTCTTTTGCCAGCCTTTGACTGCATCCTGAACAACCAATACGATAACCCTGTACTGAGAGGTGTGTTCAGACTGTACCTTTACTGAAATCTCAGCCTGAGAACCACTCATTACAGAAGATACTGATACGCCGCAATGAGCAGTATGATCACCGAACGACGCCATGATGCTCGGCTGGAAGAGAGAGATTCCGTCTGCGGTGAGAATGCCGGCCTCTCTCATATCTGTCACGAAGGACGGATATGCAAGACCATCAAACATGGCAAAAAGGTCCTGCGTCTGCGGAATAGCCATATCATCCTTTCCTTCAAGGTCAGAATGGAATGCACACAAATGTATGTTTTCCTTATATCTTGACATTGATGGCTTGGACATTACGCCTATCATCTTGTCGTATCCGTCAGGACAGTTGATGCACCATGCTCCTGTGAATTCCATGACACATACATGCCTGTCATATTTCGACTCGACCTGAGGCCTTGAGTTGACCACATTTACAGTGACCTGATCAGACTCCTTGCCGTTGTAAGAGGCATAGAAGGTCTCGGAGCCCGTACTCTGAGGTCTGAACACCTTGCCGTCAAAGTCCTCCGTACCGGAAACTGACACTATCTCGGCATCTTCAGTGACATCCACGCCGTTGTATCTGACAGTGAAGACTGTTTCTGTCTCAGTCGCAAGATCTATTTCTATGTCACTTGCTTCAAGCACCGGCAGCGAGGAGTCGTCCACGTTTCCAGAGCATGAGAAGAAGGATGTCGCAAGGACAGCCATGAATATGTTCCTGAATTTCTTCATCTTATTCTGCATATTGATAATCAACGCTTTCACCAAGCCTGCACTCGGCAACATTATTTACGACAAATGTATATCCGCCGTCTGTGGAGGTTGTCGCCGCGACGATCACTCTAAGATTATCCTTATTCCACGCAGGAGAGATTTCCAAGGTCTCGGTCGCCTTCGCTTCGACTCCTACGGTGAGAGGAAGGTTGTCGTTTATCTTGTCGCCCTTCTCGCTGGTAAGGACCGCACGGACGACATTGTCATGAACATAATCAGGATCACCGGTCTGATCTGCTACTATGCCGTCTTCTACTACAAATACAAGATATCGGTATATCGCAGGTACGTTGGATGTTATACCTATATTTATATGATTCTGGTCGGTAGAAACAGAAACACCGCACTGAGGCTCGTATGCCGCAATCTCCTCATTATAACTTTCCGTAAAGTCCGGACCTATGAGATGAGTTCCCTGCCTCATGTTCCAGAAGAGCCTCGGAAGGCCATCAAAGCCTCCGAGCGCGGCATTGAACAGTCCTGTCTCCGCTATCGCCATAGGGTCTGACACGACACCCATATGAGAGTGGAATGCCACTACGGATATGTCCCCCGGGTGGGCAGCCTGCAATGCCTTTATACCCTTGGTAGCGGACGGACAGCTCGTGCAGCCTGTTGAAGTGAAATAGACTCCAAGCACACGCTGGCGATACGCCTTTTCATCACCGAAGAAATAAGGCCTGGCCTCGACAGTCACACTGTTATCTGTATAGAATCTGCCACCATAATAATATTCGGCAGTAAATTCATATGTACCGGCAGTTACCGTAGAAAACTTATTGGAAGCCTTGGAACGTTTCTCTTCCCCACCGTATTTCCTGATGAGGACAAGGGTCTGGGCTGTGCTCACATCCTCTTTTCCGAACATCACTGTGAAAGTGACCTCTTCATTGCCGTCAGCCAGGATCTCCGTCTTGTCGGCAAAGATTCGGAGCACGCCCTCCGGCACTTCCTCCATAGGATTGCCAGACGCTCCGGCATCAGGATCGACGGTTCCCGAACATGCCGCCACGGCAAGAACGGTCAAGGCGTATGCTATTCTTTTAAACATATCAGTCATTCAGGATATAGTCGACAGACTCGCCTGCCTTTACTTCCACGATATTGTCCATCCTCGCACCATCTCCGTCAGGAACAAGCGCAAATGCAACTACAGAAAGGTCTGAAAGCTTGTAATTGCCTGCAGGAATCTGAAGAGCGAAAGTCATCTTGCCGTCCTTCTCCACCTTGGTGAGGCTTTCAGACGAGTACATGAAGAAGTTGCCTGTAGAGGCGCGGACTATATGCGAATAGCGTCCTCCTTCATTGGTGCCGCCCTGGACGATCTGATTGTTCAGAAGCAGAACCATTCCCATATCGTAGCTGCCGCCTGTCGAAGAAGTCAGCTCTGCTGAAGCATTGATGACATTGGCCGCCGCATCGTACTCTGTAGAAAGCTTCAGGCCGCAAGTTGCAGGATATTCGGAACGGATGTTCCATATAGCCTTGTCCAGAGCACTTGAGGTGTTTTCTATCGTAGTCTCCTTGAGGTCCAGCACCACTGTAGGGAAACCCTGTCCTCCGAAATAAGATATCACGAAAGAGCCATAGTCATAGTCCCATCCTCCCGGAGTCACAGCAAGTTCATCCTGACCATGCCAGCACAACTCTACCGAATGAGACTTGGTATCCTCGTTGAGTCCTTCAAGAGCCTTGGTCATTATGGCACATGGGCCGCACCAGGTCGCAGTCGCCTTGTAAATAGCCACATTCTTGTGGTATTTCTCGTACTTTGCCCTGTTGTGAGCCTTTACTTCAACAGTATTGGCGCTTGCCTTGCCCTTGTATTTTGCCGAGAAATGATAAGTACCGTTGGAGATGAAGCCTATTGTCCTCTCCATCCTTGTCACCCTTACACCCTCTTCCGAGGTTATGTTTACACTCTGGAGAGTGCTCTTGTCTTCAAGCATCTCTCTTCCATAGGCATCCTTGAGAGAAAATGTCACGATGTCCTTACCGCTGGCCTCGACCTGCGCCTTGTCGACTGACAGGGTGAATGGCTCGGTGAATTCATCAGGGACATCGCCCTGGCCCTGATTGTCAGGATCGACTGTTCCCGAGCATGATGCTGCGAGAATTATTGTTGAAAGATATAATAGTATTCTTTTCATAATCATAGATTTCTCCACTCTCTTCGTCCGGTCGAAATGACAGGCATCAGAATGAAGTTGTTATGCTGAAGTTGGCTCCTGTGTACTGAGGGATCTGACGGCATACTCCGCCCGAGCAGATGAATCCGTCCTTGTAACGGCCGTATCCTGCGGCAAGGCGGGTGCGGCCCTTTGTATAGCTGACACCCACATTATAATAATGCATCTTTGTCGAGCCATGATTGTACATATCGCTTCCCCATATGCTCCAATGTGGCGCGAAGTTTACTTCGAGGAGCGCTGCCATCCAGTCCTTCTTGTCCTCCTTTGTGGTCAGGTACTGAAGTTCCAGACGTGTTGAGAATGTAGGGGTCCACTTGTAGAGGAGGTCAGCCACCACGATATTCGAAAGCCATGTGGTCTTGAAGTTTCCGTATGTAGGATTATACTCCTGCATAGAGTACATGAGCACCATCTTGAACTGCTTTGTCCACTGCTTCTCGATGTCGAAGCTGAAGTCACGGAACAGCAGGTTGCCCGCCTGTGCAGTTCCTTCCTGTGCAAGTGTATAATATGTCGAGAAATTGGCGTGAACCTTCATTCCCCTCTTTCCTCCGATGGCTGTGCCGCGACGGAAGTTATAGAATGCGTCAAGCTGTCCTCCGATCTCACCGCTGTTGAATGTGTATGTAGACTCGTCACCAACCTGAGGGTTGTATGGATGGAGCGTAGTCAGCATGTAAGTATACTGGGTGCTCATTGCAGGCACATAGGAAATGAGGTTCGCTGTAGAAAGAGACCTTGAGCTGATCTTCTGGCCCATCCACTCCAGGCGGCGTCCGGTAAGGGTCACGCCAAGGCCGCGTCCGTTGTAACCGATCTCCACGAGCTGAGCGTTGCCTCTCTTCGGAGTCATGCCCACCAGCTTCTTGCCGAGGTCTACATACTCTCCCTTGAGGAAGAGTCCGTTCCAGTCGAAGTTGAGTCTTCCGGAGAAGCCTACGGTGCTCGCCTTTCCGCCTGCCTCCTGGGCGTCGATGCTGATCTTCTCATATCTGTTGAGCACAGATCCCTCCAGCGAAAGGAGGATGTCATCAAGGCCTATGATATTGCCCAGCGACACGCTGAGGTCGGCACCGCGAACCTGGGTCTCTGAAATCTCCATTCCGAGTCTAGGCATGCCCCAGAGTGCCTTGAATGCGATCTTGTCCTCCCAGTTGTATGCGAAGCGCGCTCCCATGACGGCATTGTTCATACCGAGAAGGCGGTCTTCCCAGCTGCGGAAAAGGAGTCCGCTTCCGAACTGGTCATAGAACGTTCCTGCTGTTATCTGGAAATCCTCATCCTTCCAGTTTACATATATGTTGCTGAGGGCCACCTTGTTGAGTTCGTCAGGATAGCCTATGAGCGCAGGGTAGTATCCTTCGAGCTGAAGACCTGCTGAGAAATTGCCGTTGTAGTAGTCCAGCTTCAGATAATTGTTGGTTCCGAAGTTGTCATCATCGGGAGTGAACCTGTTGGCCTCGTCCTTCACATAGATGTGGTCATTGGTCTCGAAACTTCCTGTCAGATAGCCTTTCTCCTGTGCGGAAAGGGACATCACCGATACGGCGATACCTATGGCTGCCAATACTTTCTTCATTGCAAAAATGGTCAGTTCAGTTGTTGTCGGGGTTACTTGCTGCAATTCTTGACGGCCTCGAAGAGCTCAAGCTCGTTGCCAGGGACGTAAGAAGTATGAGAATAGACGATCTTACCTGTGCCGTCCAGCACGAATACGTGAGGCACGACAGACACATTCATCGCCCTCATGAAGTCCTGGTTCTTGTCGAAGAGCAGGGTGTAATCCTCACCCCAGCCACGTCCTTCAGCGAAAGACTTCGCCTTTGCAAGAAGACGGCTGTCATCTGTAGAAACGGCAACGACACGGAAGTCAGCCTCCTCGAGCCAGTCAGGGAGTGCGTCATAGATGGCGTCAAGCTCACGGATGCAAGGCTTGCACGATGTTGACCAGAATGAAACGATCATCGGAGTTCCTTCCTTGAGGAGAGACTTTGTGTTAACTGTTTCACCCTTTGCGTTCTCCACTGTAACAGATGGTACCTGCGCAGCTGCAGCTGCCGAGATAAGGAGTGCAAGACTCAAAAGAAAATTTCTCATGTTTTTCGTACTTAAATATTGACTAAATCGGGTAGACACGTCTGCCCATAATTCGGACAAAAGTACGGAATAATATTCGAAATACCAATAAATTATTATGCAGATGGTTCAAAATCAAGCCTGAACGGCCGTTATGACAGCATTTTATACAAAGCGACAGTATGCACTGCTTCTGCTACATCGTGCACACGAAGCATATCGGCACCCCTCTCCAGGGCCGCCATATGGAGGGCCTGTGTGGCAGGAAGGGACTCCTCCGGAGTAGTTCCGAGAAGCCGATATATCATGCTCTTGCGGGACACCCCGACAAGTACCTTTCGGGGATGCATCCCGGCCTTGATTTCATTCAGACGGTTCAGCAGGTCGTAATTCTGCTCCAACGTTTTTGCAAATCCGAAGCCCGGATCGAGAATCCAGTCATTTATGCCATGAATTTCCGCCTTTTCAGAGAAATTTCTGAAATATTCGAGCACATCTTCCACGACATCGTTATAATCTGTAAGCGACTGCATGTTTTCCGGCGTGCCTCTCATGTGCATCGCAACGTATTTCAGCCCCAGACGGCCGACCGTCGGAAGCATCTCGGGATCAGCTTCTCCGGCAGAGATGTCATTGACTATGAACGGCCCCACAAGTGCGAAAGCCTTCAGGACGACAGACGCCCAATATGTATCTATGGACAATGTTACATTTTGAAAGTTCTCCCTGAAAGCTTTCAGAACCGGCTCAAGACGTCGCCACTCTTCCTCTGCGCCGACAGGCAGCGAGCCGGGACGGGTTGAGCATGCACCTATGTCGATTATGTCGGCACCTTCTTCCACCAGTCTTGCAATACGGCCAAGGGCCGCCGGCACATCGGTGCAGCGGCTGTCGGCAAAGTATGAGTCGTCCGTGAGGTTGACTATGCCCATTATCGATATTTTGCGGTTCCTGTCCATATACGGCGGCAAAATTAGTAAAAAGATTTCTCGACTTCGCTCGAAATGACAGTTATTTGCTAACTTTGTATGATAAACCAATCAACAACATTATGCTGGTAGTCCTTGAAGGCCTGGACGGTGCAGGCAAATCCACCCAGGTGAAGAAGCTCAGAAGCTATCTCGAGAGCATTTTCGGCAGTCTCGAATACATACATTTCCCAAGATACGACGCCCCCGTATACGGCGAGCTCATCAGCCGCTTCCTCCGTGGAGATTTCGGCTCGAACGAAACCGTGCATCCGCAGCTGGTGGCGCTGCTCTTCGCGGAGGACCGCCACGGGGCGGCTCCGCAGATGAAGCGCACGCTTGCAGAGGGCGGTACAGTACTGCTGGACAGGTATGTATACTCCAACATCGCCTACCAGTGTGCAAAGCTCAGCAATCCCGACGAGGCGGACGAGCTCAGGGAATGGATCTTCAACACAGAGTACGGCAACTTCGACCTGCCTGTCCCCGACCTCAACATCTTCCTTGATGTCCCTATAGGATTTGTGGAGTCAAAGCTCAAGAGCCAGCGCGGAGGAGCGGACAGAGAATATCTCGAAGGTGCCCAGGATATCCACGAGGCCGACATCCAGTTCCAGATAAGGGTCCGCGACATATACAGGAAGCAGTGCGAACGCGATCCGAAGTTCATCCGCATAGACTGCTCGGACGAGAACGGCGAGATGCTCCCTCCTGGCGAAATCTTTGCAAAGGTTCAAGCTGTAGTTGACGCATCAATAAAGTAAAAGACATTGATATGAGATATCTTCTCCTCAGGATGAAGCGTTTCTGCGGCTTCATCACCGGGTTTGTATTCTTTCTGTCCGGAATAGTGAAACTGATGGATCCTGCAGGCGCAGGACTGGTGATGAAGGAATATTACGCATTCCTCCATCTCGGTTTCCTCGGATTTTCCGCAAAGTTCATGGGAGTGTTCTTCGCTCTTGCCGAGACCGTCATCGGTACTGCGCTCATCACTGGCGTATGGCGCCGTGCTGTCGCCCAGTGCGCCATCGCGCTGCAGAGCTTCTTCACGCTCCTGACCCTCATTCTGGTCATCTTCAACCCTGAGATGGACTGCGGATGCTTCGGAGAAGCCATACATCTCACACATGGAGAGACATTTGTGAAGAACATAATCCTGCTCGCCCTGCTCCTGACATACTACATACCACGCAAGCATCTGGGAGAGACAAGGAAGAAGAAATACGTCTCATTCGCGCTTGTAACCGCATCGGTACTCGCATTCACAGTCTATTCATGGGTATACATTCCGATGATCGACTTCACAGCCTACAAGGCCGGAGCCGAACTCCAGGCAGGTGCGACCGTCAATGCTGACGATCTTTACGAGTCGGTGTTCACATATGAAAAAGACGGCATTCAGCAGGACTTCACACTTGGCCATCTGCCTGACTCGACATGGACATTCGTCAATGTCAGCACACGCCTCAAGGAAGGTCGCGAGGACTCATTGGTAGGGCTGTCGTTCTACAGCGAGAGCACAGGAGAATACATGGACACCCTGGCGATAGAAGGCAAGGTCATGGTGGTTTCCGTATATGACCCGGACATGTCTGCAAAGAAGTGGAACAGGATCGAGAACTTCATCAGAAGATCGCAGAAGGCCGGTTTCACCACTCTTCTGCTCACCACATCAACAGAAGGAGTTCCTGCAGGAATGGCCGCGTCTGCATTCATCTCGGACTACAAGACCCTCATATCCCTTAACAGATCCAACGGAGGCGTCACATACTTCAACGACGGCGAACTCGTACGCAAGTGGGCAAGGGCAAACGCCCCGTCCAAGACTGAGCTGGACGAGCTTCAGAGCACAGATGCGACAGAAATAGCCATTGCCAAAGACAGCAAAGGAAGCCTTGGCTTCCAAGGCTTCCTTCTATACGTCTTCGCTGTAATGCTGCTGTTATAGACTATCTGTACTCAAACGGAGTGACGCCATTGATCGGACAGTCGATCACATTGCTTACATACAGGATCTCATTCTTGTCAACTGCAGCAGATGTTGTCACGAACACAGCGAGGTGAAGTTCTTCATTGACCCAGCGCGGACTCCATGTGCAGCCGTTCTGCTCAGCCTTCAAAGAACCTCTGTCCCAGATAGACTCCAGGTCGAGGATAAAGACATAATCCTCAGACTCGCCCTTGGCGATCTGTCCAAGCTGATGGCCATAATAATACTTGCCGTCACGCGCGTCCATATATCTGACACATGAGTTATGGGTGTTCATCCAGTCTTCCGCGCCGCTGCCAAGCTGAGTCTGTGACGAAGTCGCCACGATATTATCCTCAAGCAGCATCAGGCCGACACGATAGTTTCCTGTCTGAGCAGCCTTTACCGACACTTTTGCAACGATCTGATCATCAGTAGCCACTGAATTCACTGCAATGCCGGCAGCATTGTCTGACTTGAACTCAAACCAACCGTCGATAAATCCCTGCATGTCAGCTCCTGTCATGCCCTGGAGGTAACCTGTCGTCTCTGCCAGATCAAGGTTGACGCTCGGAAGAAGTCCATTGCACTGCTCCTCAAAATCCTTGAGGTCGACATAAGCCGGGTCGTTTCTGCTCATTGTAGACGCGTGGCAATCCACCTTGACAACCTTGTCGGCATAACTGTCATTCAGGGCATTCTTAAGCACATGCTTCATGGAAGGGCACCATGTACATCCTGTAGTGGTAAACTGAGTCAGAAGCACCCTCGGCCTGAAGTCGGTCCTCTCCGGATGCTCATCCTCCGGAGTTTCAGGGATGGCCACAGCTATGGCAGTCACCTTGACAGGCTCGCTGAAATATGTTCCATATGCAGCAGAGATCTCATGCTCACCGGGGACTTCAGTCATATACTTGAAGTCATCGACGAGCAGCACCTCATCATTCTCATCAAAGAAAGTCACATCCTGAGTGATCGTCTCTCCTCCGAGAGTTACTGTGAGGTTTATATAATCACCTCCGAATGTCTGGACGAATTTCTTGTCCACACTGATTTCCAAGGTCTTCTTTGTAACCCCGCCTTCCTTGCCGCAGGAAATGAGCATCACTGCCGCAAAGAGCAGTGATGCGTATCTTATAATTCTATTCAGCATATCCGTACTTCATGAATTTAACATTAGAAAGAGCCTTCACCGAATTACGTACCATATCTACAGTTACGATATTAGGTGTTTCATCAAGCATATACTCAACAGGCTGCTCAGGATTCAGTTCTGTCCTTGACTTCATTCTCTGCACCTTAGGAAGCTCGGTCTTGAGAGTTCCGTCAAGCTCCACAGCCATCAGCTTGGATGGTGCAAGTTCTCCGACTGAATTTGTCTGGGCACCGTTCCATCCTCTTGTAAGGACAATCTCAGTAGTGACAGTGCCGAGTATTTCGAGATCATATGTCATTGGAGCCACACCGACGGCATTCATATAATAATTACCAGCTGCAAGGTACTGAGAGTCGTTCTCCACTACTATAGGCTTGATTGTTATTGTATTTCCGTCAGGTGACACCTCTACAGGGAAGCCCGGCACTTCAATTGTCGCATCCATGATGGCAGCACCATTGCTTACACCGGCAACATAGAACGGATAGCCAGGCCATGCAGTGAGAGGCGGCATTATCATAGTGTTGAACGGAACGATCAGGCTGCCGTCTTCCAGCACCTCGATAAACCACTTCGGTCCGAAGTCATAGATAAGCTGAGGCACATCGACAGATGTATAGTCATCAGCCTGGAAGAGGTAATACGGGCTTCTGTAATCAAGACGTCCCACAGGGAAATCTGCCGACTTTGCTCCGTCAAAATCAAGGAAACCTGTGCAGAGAAGCCTGTTCTGCTTCTCAAGACGATATTCTGTAAACTGGTCACTGAGATCCCTGAGTTCCTCGAACATACCGTCGACATCAGACTTTGACTTTCCTTTATAAAGATCATATATATATGAATCGAGGGTCGCAGGCAGCTGAGGAGCCGAAGCGGAAATCTCCACTCTTGACTTGTGGGTACGTACCATATCCACGACTGTCTCTTCGTCAACGCGCTGCTTTACATTCATTGTGGCAGTTGCAGTCCACTCACCTGCCAGAGAAGTGAAATAAGGCGACGATACAGGAGTCTTGCCAGGATCTGCCATAGGAGCCTTGTAGTCTGCCCAGCCTGCCCTGTTGTCCTTGTCAATGATGTTGAAGCAGTACTCATCGTTGCAGCCATAAGCTCCGAATCTCAGAGTCTCACCGTCAAGAATATCGAAATACACATCAAGACCTGCCTCTGAATTGACCTCTGCGAGTTCATCACTGGTGAATGTCTGATATGATCCCTTGATTATAGTCGGGTAGTCATACTTCGCATTAAGCATCTTCTCCCACTCGCGAGAGTATTCGCAAGCCCAGTACGCTCCCTGGATAGGCTGGATATTGCCTCTGCTGTCTGTTCCGGCCTTGATGTTGAATCCTGCCTTATATGGGTCGCCAGTATCTACTGCGGTCACCTCGATGACAGGAGCAGGCTTGGTCCTCTCCTTTGTAGTGAATTCTTTTCTGACAAAGCGCTGGGTCAGTCCTCTCTCATCTCCAAGGATAGTAGCGAGCACATAATACTTGGAATTTCCTGTCAGAGGCTCTGTGAAGAATGAAGCGGCATTGACATATCCTGCCTCATAATCAGCCTCGACCATATAACAGTTGGCCGACACCCAAGATATCAGGAACCACTGCCAGAGAGACTCGTCATGATTGAGATAGATGGTCATGATCTCATCATATGCAGCCTGATTCAGAATCATGTAGAAATACTGGAAGAACTCACCCTTCGGAGTGAAGGTTACAATCGCATCATTGATGCCGAGTTCGTCCTCCGGAATATTGATCTCAAGGGTGGCCTCACACTCTTCCGGCATGTCTACGAAGAAGAATTTCTTGTCAAATGCGCCTGTCCATTTCATTGTCGAACGGTCAAACAATGGAACGCACCATGTAGAATCCATAGGCTGCACATGGCCCACGACTTCGGCAAACTCATCTTTACTGCCCCAGCGTGACTCACCTGCCATGAATACCATAGGCTCTCCCGGAACATACGGGTCATGGATGGTAATATAGTCACCGTTGGCATCACGGATAGGATTTCCGTCTTCATCGCAAAGCACCTGATTGGCATCATTGACAACCACTGTCGTATCACGGAAGCAATAATCCCCATTGGACACTGCCGCTGATGAAACGCCATTGAGCTCGACATACGGCTCTCCGCCTCCGCGGCTCTCAAAAAGTGCCATATTATAAAGAGCGAGGTTTCCATATCCGTAAGAAATGGCATTGCCTCTTTTCTTAGTCTCCTCAGGAACGGTTATGTGCATCTTGAATCCATCTTCATATGTCTCAAGCAGAGTAAGCATCTCTTTGAAACTATATGACTGGGTCTTGAATGTCAGCTCCACCTTATCAGTAAAGGTGACATCGTCCAGACGTGCGACAGCATACAGGTGATACTGGGTATCCTCATTGAGGTTTTCGCCAAGTTTGAGGACATCAGCAGGATTGATGGTCACAATCTCTCCTTTCTTGAAAAGGATTGCAGGAGTCACCAGCTGCGGCTCTTCAGAAATGACATAAGCCATCTCCATGCTTTTCGGAGCTGTAACCAGGACCTCGACATAATCAGGTCCAGTACTCTTTACCGAAAGTGAAAAATCGCCGTATCCCTCTTTCTGACATCCTGCAAACAACGAGCAGAAGATCGAAAGTGAAAGCACAAACGACAGTTTAAGTAATTTTTTCATTGAATCTTATTGGTTTTGATTAATAATTGTCAATCGGTTAAAGTATATCACGGCAAAGATAAACTTTTTTCATAAGTTTCCAATCATTCTTGCTATATTTGCGTCACTAATCGAAATATGATGGAAATGAACAACACTCCTCTCATGGCAGTATCACCTGTCGACGGACGCTACTCGCGTCAGACTGAACCACTTAGAGAATACTTCAGCGAATATGCGCTCATCAGATACCGCGTCCGCGTAGAGATCGAATATTTCATCGCGCTCTGCGAGATTCCGCTCCCTCAGCTGGCCGATTTCGACCACACGAAGTTCGAGGCTCTCAGAGACATCTACAGGAACATGACACCTGAGGATGCAGCCAAGGTAAAGGAGATCGAGAAGGTAACCAACCACGATGTGAAGGCTGTGGAGTACTTCATCAAGGACCGCTTCAAGGAGATGGACATCATGAAGTGGGGAGAATTCGTTCATTTCGGACTCACCTCTCAGGATATCAACAACACATCCGTTCCGCTCTCATTCAAGGAGGCGATCGAAGATTGCTTCATGCCTCTTCTCCAGGAAGTCCTCGGCATCATCAAGGGAATGGCGGCGGACTGGGCTGAGATCCCTATGCTCGCAAAGACACACGGCCAGCCGGCATCGCCTACCCGTGTAGGCAAGGAGTTCAACGTGTTCGCTGTACGTCTCGAGGAGCAGATCCGTCAGTTCTCACAGCTGACTTATCCAGCAAAGTTCGGCGGCGCGACCGGCAACATGAACGCCCACAAAGTGGCATACCCTGCCATAGACTGGATTGCATTCGGCAATGATTTCGTTGCTTCCCTCGGACTGAAGAGGTCATTCCCGACCACCCAGATCGAGCACTACGACAACCTTGCGTCGCTTTTCGACTGCCTGCGCCGCATCAATACGATCCTGATCGACTTTGCACGCGACATCTGGACATATATCTCAATGGAGTATTTCCGCCAGAAGGTGAAGGCGGGAGAGGTCGGATCTTCTGCAATGCCGCACAAGGTGAACCCTATCGACTTCGAGAATGCAGAGGGCAACTTCGGAGTGGCAAACGCTCTGTACACCCACCTGTCCATGAAGCTTCCGATCTCACGTCTGCAGCGTGACCTCACAGACTCGACAGTGCTCCGCAACATCGGCATGCCGCTCGCTCATTCGATCATATCGCTCAACTCTCTCAAGAAGGGTCTGGGCAAGCTCATCCTCAACGAGGACGCGCTCAGAGCTGACCTGGAGAGAAACTGGGCAGTGGTGGCAGAGGCGATACAGACCATCCTCCGCAGAGAAAATTACCCGAACCCTTACGAGACGCTCAAGGCGCTCACTCGTACAGGTGCGGGCATCAATCATGAGGTGATCGCAGAGTTCATCGAGACTCTCGATGTGTCAGAGGAGGTCAAGGAGGAGCTCCGTACGATCTCTCCTTGGACTTATACTGGCTTTTAGAAAATTATTTCTCTATAATATAGATGTCTTCGCCAGGGGCTGCAAAGTTATATTGCTCTCTGGCGAATTTTTCTAATGTATCGATGTCTGTGACGCGCTGGTCTATGCTGCCGTCCATCTCATCGATCTGGCGCTGATACTCTTCCATCTGCGCCTTCTGGTTCCTTATCTCCTTCTTTGCCTTGATCCAGCCGGGGATCGTGTTACCGTCCCCCACAAGCCATGAGAAGATGAAGACAATCAACACGACAAGCGTAAACCACGCAAATCTGCGGCGGTCACCGGTGAACTCACTTTTTATCTTTTCCCAAATTTTCATCATTATTTTGTTTAGTATCGACAAAATTAACTAATTTTGAAAGAAATTAAAATATAACATCATGAAACCTACACTTTTGGTACTTGCTGCCGGAATGGGCAGCCGCTACGGCGGACTCAAGCAGATGGACGGTCTCGGTCCAAACGGAGAAACAATCATCGACTACTCCATCTACGACGCAGTTGAAGCAGGATTCGGAAAGGTAGTATATATCGTAAGAGAATACTTCAAGGAGCAGATCGAAGAGGACGTAAAGCAGAAATACAGCAACGTAAAATGCATTGACGGCGAGCCGCTCGAGTTCCAGTTCGTGACTCAGGAACTCTTCAAGATCCCTTCACAGTTCACTCTCAACCCTGAGCGCGAGAAGCCTTGGGGCACCGCCCACGCCGTGCTTATGGGCAAGGAGGTGATAAATGAGCCTTTCGCAGTCATCAATGGCGACGATTACTATGGAAAGGAGTCATTCAAGATCCTCGGAGACTGGCTTCGCGCTCACGAAGGCAAGACCGGAGAATATTCCCTCATAGGATTCGAACTTGACAACACACTCTCTGAGTCAGGCGGAGTGTCAAGAGGCGTCGGAACAGCAGACCAGACAGGCTTCCTCACAGACGTAGTGGAGCACCATAAGATCGCAAGGGCCGAAGACGGCAAGATCTATGGAGAGAACAATGTGACCGGCGAGACCGTGGAGCTTGCTCCGAAGGCTCTCTGCTCTATGAACATGTGGGGATTCACTCCTGACTACTTCGAGAAGAGCGAGGAGATCTTCACCAGGTTCCTCGAGAAGAACATCGGCGAGCTCAAGGCTGAGTTCTACATCCCGTACGCAATCGACTGCATCATAAAGGAAGGTATCGGCAAGTGCGAGCTTCTCTCGACGCCATCACGCTGGTTCGGAGTGACATTCAAGGAAGACAGACCTGGCGTAGTGGCCAAGTTCCAGGAATTCGCAGATAAGGGCATCTATCCTACACCATTATATAAATAGCAATGGCATTTTTCAAGAGACATCAGGGAAGAGGTTCATACGACCTCTTCTCTACTTATAATTATTTCATGCCAGGATTCTCAGACCTGGTATGGCTTGTGATACTGTTCTTCGTCGGAGCATTCCTCGGAATACTGATAAGCGCGGGACTTGCTCTGGGCATATCGCAGGACTTCGCCATGACATATGGGCTGGTGATAGTATATCCAGTCCAGTTCATTCCTGCGATGCTCTACGCATCTGCAGTCAGTCAGAGGAACATGGGATTCGAGCCTGAATACCCTCTTGACAACAACAATTTCGGAGGGAGAAGCGGGCTGAGCATGGCATTGATTGTCAGCGTAATGGCTATCTCCGCAGCATTTGTGATCGAGCCGGTCAGCATGCTGCTTCCAGAGATGTCGGAGGCAAGGAAAATGGCCATGGAGCAGATGCTCAAAGGCCCTGTCTGGATCGTGCTGATCTCGGTTTCCGTCTTCGCTCCTTTCTTTGAAGAATGGCTGTGCCGAGGCATCATACTCCGCGGACTTCTCAAGAAGATGAAGCCGGGCTGGGCCATAGTGATCTCAGCGCTGGTATTCGGACTCATACACATGAACCTCTGGCAGGCCATCCCGGCCTTCATCATAGGAGTGATTCTGGGATATGTATACTACAAGACAGGCTCGCTCAAGCTCACCATGCTCATGCACTGTGTAAACAACACCCTCTCCGTGATCCTGAGCAGGATCCCGGGGCTTGAGGATGTCGAGTTCTTTGCCGAGATAATGAGTCCTTGGACTTATGTACCTATGATCATTGCATTTGCAGTCGCGCTTGCATGCGGACTGCTGATCATCAGGAGCATCCCTCTCACACAATCTCCTTTCCGAAAGGAACCACAGCAAGTATAGCCATCTTGAAGTGCTGCACGCCGAACGGGATTCCTATTATCGTGCAGCACAATGCTATACCGAAGGTGACATGAATCAGGGCTATCTCTATTCCGCCCAGCACAATCCATAGGATATTCATGAATATCGCCAGGCATCCGCCGTCATTGGATGCCGAGCGTGCCTCGTGGCCGAAAGGCCAGAGGGCGAAGCCGGCCATCTTGATGAGCTGGTAGCCGAATGGCGCGCCAATGATGGTGATGCAGAACAGAAGTCCCACGATAAAGTAATATGCCGCCACGATAAGTCCTCCCAGGAGGAGCCAGAGTATGTTTCCGATAAATTTCATTTCTATTCTGTTTTAATCATATTCTTGAACATTTCTTCAGCCTGGGCCAAAGTATCGAGTTTTCCGACATCCAGAAAGTCGAGGTTTTCCGCAACGACACCATATATAGGCATTTTCAATGCCGCCCATAGATAGAAGCTCATGATCGGAAACCTCACTCCTGCTTCAGTGTCCACTGTCAGTCCCCTCTCAGCGACATATTCATCCATCAAGGCGAACACTTTGTCAGACATGACATGTATGCCCGAAAAACCATAAGCCAGGCAATCCTCCACCGTCAACGACTTGTCCGCCAGACTGTAATCTCCGGTATCAGTATTATGCCACCCGACGAGCCTCATGGTGCCGGGTTCAAACAGCAGGAACCTCCTCGTAGGACGATTGCTGACCAAAAGCGTTGCCAGCGCATCCTCTCGCACCTGAGCCTCCAGCCATTTCAGGTCGACATTCGACATTATGTCCACATTATGGATCAGGAAATGCCCGCACCCTTCCAGATACCTGCGTGCATGAAGCACCGCACCTCCGGTCTCAAGAAGCATCTTCCTCTCATCACTCACCTCCATCTTCATTATGTCCTGCTCCCCTATCCATGCCTCGACCTTATCGGCAAAGTGGTGCACATTCACCACCGCCTCCTCAATCCCCGACGCTTTCAGCTTACGGGCCACATGCTCGATAAGAGGCTTGCCTCCGACAGGCACCAACGCCTTCGGAAGCGTATCGGTAATCGGTTTCAGACGGGTACCAAGCCCCGCAGCGAAAATCATAGCCTTCATACTGTCTAACCTAATATATTATAAACCAACAATTTAACTAGTCTAGCCTGCCTGCCTCGCCATGCAGGCTAGACCCTATATTACCCTGAGCCTCAACCATTTAGACTAAACACTATTCTTGCTCTCGATGGCGTAGCCGGACACGGATGTCCGGGTATTTCTCGCAGAGGTGGGCGGCGAGATGCTCGGCGCAGTAGACCGAGCGGTGCTGGCCGCCTGTGCAGCCGAAGCTGACCATCAGGCTGCTGAAGCCGCGGCGGGCGTATGTCTCCACATGCGGATCCACCACGCCGTATACATGGTCAAGGAAACCGAACACTTCCCCGTCATCTTCCAGGAACCTTATCACCGGTTCATCGCGTCCGGTCAACTTCCTGTAAGGCTCGTAGCGTCCCGGATTATGGATTGAGCGGCAGTCGAAGACGTAGCCGCCTCCGTTGCCCGTAGGGTCCTGGGGGATGCCTTTCTTGAACGAGAAGCTGCAGACGCGCACTTCCAGGACTCCGTCAGAAGGCAGTTCCTCAAAACGAGGAAGTGCGCAGAGTCTCTCCAGCGTCTGTGCCAGGTATGGATATGGTGACGAGAATCTGTCCGTCATTGCCTTCAGTTCGGAAATCGCGGCAGGAATGCTGGTGACAAAGTTCGCCTTATGCTCGATCAGACCGCGGAATCCGTATGCGCCCAGCACCTGAAGCAGGCGGAAGAGAATGAAAAGGTCGAGCCTTTTCATGAACGTATCGCGATCCACCGCACGATATGCGGACAATGCCTCAAGATAACTTTCAAGCATCCTCTCCTTCAGGGCTGAAGGGTATTTCGCCCTTGCCTGCCATACGAAAGATGCCACATCATAGTATATCGGGCCACGCCTTCCTCCCTGGAAATCAATAAAATATGGTTCTTCGCCAAATATCATCACGTTCCTTGCATTGAAGTCACGATACAGGAATGTGTCTGTATCCTCTTCGAGCAAGGCATCTGCAAACCTTTCGAAATCATCCTGAAGAAGAACCTCATCGAACTCAAGGCCGGAAGGCTTGAGGAAACAGTACTTGAAATAGTTGAGGTCGAACATCACCATCCTTCTGTCGAAAGAAGGCTGAGGATAGCACACCGAGAAATCCAATCCTTCCGCTCCCTCGTACTGGATCGCCGGAAGCATTGACATCGTCTTGCACAACAAGGTTTCATCCTTGATATCGAACAGGACAACGTCTCCAAGATCCTGCTGCAGGTATGCCGACATATCATCACTGACCGCATACACCTCAGGCACATTGATTCCTTTGGCACGGAAGTGGCGCGCTATCGTCACGAAAGCGTTATTTTCCTTCACATCAGTCCCGATGACGCCTATGCATGAGCCTGCATCAGAGGCCAGTCTGAAGTAGCGACGGTTGCTGGCGGAGCCGGTCAAAGGGGTAACGGAAGCCGGAATGCATCCGTATTTGGACTTATACAATATGGTTAATCTTTCCATAGCAGATTTCTCGACTCGCTTCGCTCGCTCGAAATGACAACCAGAAATGGCGATCCAGAGCTGAAGTCTGTTAATTTATTGGCGAATTTACGAAATAGTTGAACAAAAAAGATTAAATTTGTTGGATTTAAAACATAAATATAATGCACAATTACGCATATTGCTCGGACAAGTACCAGTACACGATGGGAAAATCCTTCTATGACAGCGGAATGAAGGATCAGCACGCTGTCTTCAACCTTTTCTACAGAAAGGCTCCGGAAAACAACAACTGGGCAGTAGTCAGCGGCGTGGACGAGGTCATCGAGATGGTGCAGAACCTCGGCAACATGGACCCTGCATTCTTCGAGAAGTTCCTTCCTGGCGAAGAGTACGCCGAATTCAGAGGATATCTCTCGGCAATGAAGTTCACAGGCAACATCTATGCAATGCGTGAAGGTGAGATCGCCTTCCCCAACCAGCCGATAATCATAGTAGAAGGACCTCTCATCGAAGCTCAGGTCCTGGAGACACCGATGCTCTGCATCATGAATCACCAGATGGCAGTGGCCACAAAGGCATCGAGAGTATGTCGCGCAACCAATCGTCCGGTCAGCGAGTTCGGCTCGCGCAGGGCGCACGGCCCATGGGCCGCGACCTACGGCGCCAAGGCCGCCATCATCGCCGGCTGCGCCGCCACATCGAACATCCTCACCGGAGTGCTCTTCGACTATGGTTCCACCGGCACCATGGCACACAGCTACGTAACCTCATTCGGATGCAGTGTGAAGGGCGAATACAATGCTTTCGACACCTACATCAAGACTCATAGGAATGAGCCCCTCATCCTCCTGATCGACACATACGACACCCTCAAGTGCGGTGTCCGCAATGCCATCAAGGCATTCAAGGACAACGGAATAGATGACAGCTACACCGCAGGATACGGAGTCAGGCTCGACAGCGGAGACCTCGCATATCTGTCAATAGAATGCCGCGCCATCCTTGACGAGAACGGCCTGAAGAACTGCAAGATATTCGCCACGAACTCTCTGGACGAATACCTCATCACAGACCTGGAGCGTCAGGGAGCATGCATAGATTCATACGGTGTCGGAGACGCCATTGCCACCAGCAAGGCAAACCCTTGCTTCGGCAATGTCTACAAGCTGGTTGAAATCGGCGGAGAAGCCGTCCTCAAGCGTTCCGAGGACAAGATAAAGCTCATCAACCCTGGATTCCAGATCACATACAGGATCATGATCAACGACCCGTCAAAGGGAGAAATATACAAAGTGGACGTCACCTGCCTCAGAGGAGATGAGCTTAGCAAAAAGATCGAGGCCGGAGAGACCTTCACCGTCTGCGACGAGTATGACCGCTACAAGACAAAGACCTTCGAGGCGGGAGAATATGTGGCGCTGACTCTCCAGCGCAAGGTGATAGAGAACGGCAGACGCTGCGTCCCTACCCACACCCTTGCTGAGAAGAAGGCATATTACAACAGCACATTGATGCACTTCAGCCCGAGCGAGCGCCGACTGATCAATCCGCACTACTACAAGGTGGACATCTCGGATGATCTTTACAACCTCAAGATGGGTATCATCAACAGGATCGTACAGGAAATCAGAGATTTCTCGACAAGCTCGAAATGACAATTACCATGAATAACAGCGCATTAGTTGTCGTGGACATGCTCTACGACTTCATCGACGGCAGTCTCGCGTGCCAGAATGCCGACAAGGCCGTCCAGGAAACCCTCAGGTTCATCGACAGACAGACCAAAGGCCAGAACGGAGAGGAACATGAGATCCTTGACACATTCCCTATCCTCTTCATCCGCGACCATCATCCTGCAGACCATTCTTCATTCAAGGAGCAGGGCGGAATATGGCCGCCTCACTGCGTTGCAGGCACGCGCGGAGGAGAAATCCACGAGGACCTGGCGCCATATGCCAAGGAAGAACTCACATTCGACAAAGGCTGTGACAGGAGCGTCGAGCAGTACTCCGGATTCGAGGGCATCAACTGCGCGGAGCAGTCCCTCGGAGAGGTGCTCGAACTGCTTGACTGCACTGACGTCTATGTTGCCGGCATCGCTACGGAATACTGCGTCAGGAACACATGCGAAGACCTGCAGAAAGCCGGATTCAAGGTGCGTCTTCTCAAAGATTGCATAGCATATGTAGACCATGAAGGCCACGTCAAGGCACTCGAGGAGATGGCTCAGGAGGGCATAAGCATTGAATAATAAATAATTATTCGTACCTTTGCCGTCTTGTTATGAAGAAATTCGTGTCCAGAATATGGGTGCCGGCATTGCTGGTGATGGTGGCTGCGGCGCAGTCATTCGGCATCGACGCAGGCAGGGCCGTCGGTCTGAGAAGGCTGGCGGACTCGCTCGTTCTTACCCGTGTGACGCCGGACACGACTGCAGTCAGCATTGATACGACAGCAGCCGACACGGCAGCATCTGACTCTCTGCCGGCAGACTCTCTGGTTCTTGACAGCCTTCTGACAGATTCTCTCCAGAGAGACACAGCAAAGGTCGACACCCTTGTCCTTGCGGCAAGAGACACCATCAAGATTCCTGATTCACTCGAGTTCAAGGACCCGTTCTTCTTCAAATACTACATAGCCGTCAAGGACTCCACCACAAGAAGGATAGTCCGCGACTCGCTCATTCAGGCAGGCGACACACTTGAGCTGATGAAGCTTGACTCGCTTTACATCAAGGATTCGACTGAGGTGGCAAAAGCGAAGTTCGACGCATGGTACGCTTCCCTCACAAGAAAGGAGCGCAAGAGATATGACGCAGAGCAGAAACTCCCTGCCCTCATCGCCGAGGCCAACAGGAAGATGGCAAGGAAGGACAGCATCAAGGCTGTGAAGGACAGCATCATACAGGCTACACCTCGTATTCTTGAAACATTCGCCTTCCCTGACTCTCTTCACTACAAGAGGATCGTGACATGGACGCATGACAGAAGATTCCACGAGATCGTCGGCCTTCGCGACCAGTCCACAGACTCGTCATTCAACTACAACTTCCACGACTACAAGTTCTATAATGAAGATGTAAACGCGACATGGCTCGGAACCATAGGTTCGCCTGTCCAGCTGTATGACTACTTCAAGAGGCAGGAGGAGGAGAACGCCATATTCTACACTCCTTACCAGATCTATTCATACACTCCGGCCACCTTGCCGAAGTATAACACCAAGACCCCGTACACAGAGCTCTGCTACTGGGGCACCCTGTTCGCCAACACGGAGAAGGAGGAGTCCAACATCAAGATCCTCACCACCCAGAACATAACCCCTGAGCTCAACATGATGCTCCAGTACACCAGAAACGGTACGCGAGGCATGCTAAGGAACGAAGATGTCGATAACAGGAACTTCGTAGCCGCCACAAACTATACAGGCAAGAAATACCTGATGCACGCCGGATTCATATACAACAGGATCAGGCGCGGAGAGAACGGAGGCATCAGGGACGAAATGTGGATCCGAGACACGACCGTAGATGCACGAGAGATCGAGGTATACCTCAACAACGCCAGAAGCAATCTCAAGAAAAACACGGTATTCCTTGACCAGAGCCTCCGCATACCGTTCACATTCCTCGACAAGGACGTAAGGGCGAAGAAGAAGGAGGAAAAGAGGCAGGCATTCCTTCGCGACAGCATCATGGCGACCGGTGACTCTGCCGCAATCGCAGCATTTACGTTAGCCGAGGAGGCACGCCTGGCAAAAGAAGCTGAAGAGGCCGAGAGCAATGACACCTTGAAGACTGACATCACCACAGCCTTCATCGGACACAGCAGCGAATACACGGTCATCAGGAAGTCATACGAAGACAATATAACATCGTCAGACAACTTCGCCCGCGAATTTTTCGGCGACAGGTTCTACATCAATCCGACCACCAGCCACGACTCCCTGAGAGTCATGAGGCTTGAGAACAGGGTGTTCATACGCCTGCAGCCTTGGAAGAGCGACGGCATCATCTCGAAGCTTGACGTGGGAATAGGAGACAAGCTCCTGAACTACTACAGTTTCAAGCCGACCGACTACATCCAGGGCAGCACGAATGTGCTTCAGAACTCCATGTATCTCTATGCAGGAGCTCAGGGACAATACAAGAAATACCTTACATGGAACGCCAAGGGACAATACACCTTCCTCGGGCACGAAATCAACGATTTCGGCATTGAGGCGAACATGTCCTTCAGCGCATACCCTTTCAGAAGGGACAGGAAGAGTCCGCTTACGCTGAACGTACACTTTGAGACCAACCTCAAGGAGCCGGACTACTATCAGCAGCATCTCTTCACAAACCACTACAAGTGGAACAACGATTTCGGAAAGATATCGACAACAAAGCTTCAGGCGGCCGTGCTCGTACCGAAATGGAACCTTTACGGATCATTCGGATACGGTCTCTTGAGCAACAACATATATTACGACACCGATGGAATCGCCCGTCAGAACGACAAGGCAATGAGCGTGATCACCGCCAACCTTCAGAAGGACTTCAAGCTGTGGAAGTTCCATCTGGAAAACAGGGCGATGCTCCAGTTCTCGTCAAATCCGGAAGTCATGCCTCTGCCGCTTCTGTCCCTGAACCTCAGATATTACTTCCAGTTCGATGTCGTCAAGAACGTGATGAAGATGCAGATCGGAGCGAATGCCCTCTTCACCACAAAATGGAATGCACCGGCATACAACCCTGTGCTCGGAGTTTTCCACAATCAGACAGAACGCGAATACGGCAACTGTCCATATATAGATGCATTTGTAAACATCCAGTGGAAGAGGGTTTCAGTCTTTGTGAAGGCAGTCAATGTAAACATGGGCTGGCCTAACAAGCATGCTGACTATTTCACTGCAGCCGGATACATTGCTCCACAGAGGGGCATCAAGTTCGGCATCAAGTGGCCGTTCTGGGTGTTTGCAGGCAAGAACAGTTCAACCAGTGCTTCCAAAGCCGGAACCGCGGGAGGCGGTATGGGTGGAGGACGTCCGAGCACTGGCCGTCCGGGATCAGGCTCCGGACGACCAGGAGGCGGGCTTCAGAGCACCATAAACAGAAGATAATGTTATTTACAGAAAAAAGAATCAGAAGAACAAGGAACGTACTCATATCTTTGCTCATCATCTGCCTTACACCGATATGTGAAAAGGGACGCCTCCTCAGCGGAGCGAAAGCGGATGATGTATTTGCAGGCAAAGAACTGGTCTGCGCCATCGACCTGGGAAAGGACATGCGCAGCGGACACTGGCTTGAGACAGGCTTCAGCTACGAACTCGTCAGAAGGTTTGCCCAGGACAACGGATGTACGGTCAGAATCATCGCCACCGGCTCAAGAAATGAGGCGGAATACATAGATTCACTCAAATGCGGAAAGGCGGACATCGTCATAACACATGTCGAAGAAGAAGACACTCTTGATGGAGTGCTGATGTCACGTGTCGTCAATGACTGCTCCGTATGGATGACAGACGATGACAATCCAAGAGAGATCCTGCAGATCAACAAATGGATCAGCCTTTATTCAACAACAGAGGAATACGCTCAGCTCAAGGAGATGTTCCATGCCGCCACAAGTCCTGTCAAAAGGGCATCACAAGGCGTAATCGCAGAAAATGTAAGTCCATACGATGAGATCATCAAGACTCATGCAGCAGATCTCGGCTGGGACTGGAGGCTTCTCGCTGCGGTAATATACCAGGAATCAAAATTCTCCATAAGTTCCAAGTCACACCGAGGTGCCACAGGGCTGATGCAGGTGATGCCAAGGAATGCCGCAAGATACGGCATTTACGACCTCACAGACCCTGAGAACAACATTCTCGCCGGAACAATACATCTGTCCAAGATACAGGACAGGTTCAAGGACTACGGCTTCACGCATGACGAAATGATCAAGTTCACACTTGCGGCATATAACGCAGGTGCGGGAAGGATCACCGACTGCAGAAGACTTGCGGCAGCGCAGGGGCTTGACAACAGGAAATGGGATAATATCGTGAAAGTCATTCCCATGATGAGGGAAGACACCATACTTGAGGAAGAGAGCGTCAAGCTCGGCAAGTTCCAGGGCCACGAGACCATCGCTTATGTCGAGAATGTAATGAGGATCTACAGGTCCATCTGCGCCATCTGTCCGAAGGCGTAACTATTTCACTCTCACAGTCTCTGCCGGATCGACCTTGGAGATGAAAAGGGTCGGGATGAGCAGCAGGAGAAGAATCGCGACAAAGGCCACGATGTCCGCTATCAGGACAGGCAGAAAATCAAGATGCACAGGTACATATGACACAAAGTAATTCTCAGGGTCTAGCTTGAGAAGATGTGTCGTACCCTGTACTATGCAGAAAAGCACTGCAAGAAGGTTTCCTGCAAGCATACCTTTAGCCACCAGGACTGCCGCACTCGAAAGGAAGACCTTGGAAATCGACCTGTCGGTCATGCCGATCGACTTGAGAAGACCTATGGTGGAAATATTCTCAAAAAGCATTATAAGCAGACCGGATATCATGTTGAATCCTGCCACGATTATCATCAGAAGCAGGATGAAGAACACATTGAAATCAATCAGCGAAAGCCATCCGAACACCTGCGGATATCTTGAAACCGCCGAAACAGAAATAAGGGCGTCATCATCTTCTGTGGCATAGGTATTCATGACAAAGCCGATTTCGGCTGCCGCAGCTTCCATAGACTCCTCGTCTCTATACGAAGGCGCCAGGAGCACCTCGAGCATCGAGGCTTCGTCCTGTTCCCATCCGTTCAGACGACGCATGTCCTCAATGTCGGCATACACCAGAAACCTGCCGTCCGGATCCGCTCCGGACTCGTATGTGTCAACTATGTTGAACTGCCTCACCTTCATCCTTTCGCCTACAAAGTAGGTCAGCATACGGTCACCCGGGCCAAGTCCGGACGCCTCGGCAAAGGACTTCGGCACGGCGACAGCAAGTTTCACTGTATCAACATCTTCCGTCCCCACAGCAGCATGCACTCCACCTGGCATACCCTTGACCAGCACGCCATGTATCTGGTCTTCATGCTTGACGATGCCGGCCCTGAAGACTGCCGGACGGATTTCGGACACTTCATCCATGTCTTCAAGCATACCTATATATGATGGTCTGGTGTTTATCGGACTGCCCTCATCCAGATAGCTCATTGTCGGATGGGTCAGAAGCACATCGCCTGTCATGGCGGACAGGCCGTCGCGAAGCTCGGTCCTGAAGCCTGAAGACACGGCGACTGCAATGATGATCACAAGGAAGCTTATCGCAACGGAAACCATCGCGATACGGCCTTTGAAACGAAGCCTTCTTCCTATGAAAAGTGATGCATCCATCATTTGTTCAGAGCATCAATTCTTGCTTTTGCCTGTGCTTTCTCGATATCGGTGCCATGCTCCGCAAGCATGGTCAGATATTTCTTTTCCATCTTGACATTACCGAGCTTTCTTGCAGCCAGGCAGCTGTTCTTGATCGCAGTGTAGTCAGACGGATTCTTCTTCAACACCTTATTGTAATATTTGAGGGCCGTCTTGCAGTCATCCTTCACCAGCATATGGTATGTACCTATGTTGCTCAAAAACGCCATGTTGGACGGATAGACTCCGATCATAACCTCAGAAAGCTTCCTGAAGGCCTCATATGAAGATGGAGTTGCAAGTGTATAGAAACTGATGCAGTATTCCTGCATGGCGTCGGCGAAGAACTCCGCATCGGCAGGATTGCCGTCATATGTCCACTCCTCGGTTCCCTTCACAAAGTCATTTGTCAGACCAATGAGGTTTGCAAGCGCAATGTCAGGACTCTCTCTCTCATATGACACATACGCATTGGTCTTCATGAAACGGAAGTCCAGTCTTTCAGGATATACCTCTATGGCCCTGTCCACGGCATTGATCGCCTCACGGAAAAGTTCATCATCGTACGCAAGTACTTGGAAATAAAACACATCCGCACCTGTCGAATCCTTGAGCGACAGCACAGGATCCGTTCCAAGATACTTCTTGGTCTCCTTGGTGACCACCTCGGTCCTCTGCGCCTTGGTCAGATAATAATGGAACTTGGCCGTCAGCATCCTGTCATTGTCCTGATCGGCCTTCGCCCAGTTGTTTATGAGCGTCTCGATGCCGACTCCGGCAGGACCCACCTGAGAGACCAGCAGATTGTATCTGCGCTCGAAGTCCTGGGTCTGAGCCGCCATATGCAGCGCTGTCAGAAGCGCCGCGAGTGTCATGAATATTCTTTTGATCATAATCATCTTATATCCATTCTTATTCGTCTGCTCTGCGGATGCAGGCTGTTGCATCTGTTGCCTATATTCTTGACAAATCCGAGCGGGAGTCCCTGGTATCTGACCAGCAGATATCCGAGAGGGGCCTCCGGAAAAGCCACATTGTCCCTGTGCAGATATGCAAGAGCGGTCTGCCTGTCCACCTCTACTGACGGGAAAGCGTCATCTGCAAGCATCAGAGACAGAGCCAGGTCTGCATCCGGCACCAGATTCTTTCCCTTTACGATTCCGACCGCACATCCGGCCGCTGTCACATGAAGCACCTGCTCCACCATGGCCACATCCGTTGCGATATTCTTCGGCACGGCTGTCACGGTCTCCCCTTTCATCCTTATTACGCACTCTGTCTTCAGCAGCCTGTCCACGCCGGACGGAAGCGGCGCTTCCTTTCCCGGACGCGACGGCTTCTGTCCTTTCGCACGGACCTGCCGGAACTCGACCTCGGAAGTCTTGCGTACAGCGGAGCAATACTGTCCCTCACCTTCAACATGTCCCGGCACAAGACTGTATCCCAGCTCTGTCTTGAGGACTCCCGGCATTCCCGGCACCACATCCTCATGCATCAGGAACTCTGCGCCCAGCTCTTCGGCCATCCAGCGAACATTGCCGTCATTCTCCTTCTTATTGAATGTGCAGGTTGAATATACCATGACACCGCCCTGTGCAAGCGCTGGCCATACATCGGCAAGGATTCTGCGCTGACGCGCCTCACATAGAGCCACATTGTCCTCCGACCACTGGCGGAGAGCCTCCTCATCCTTCCTGAACATGCCTTCTCCCGAGCATGGAACATCTGCCACTATCATATCAAAGAAACCTGGCAACGCGGCGAATGCACTCGGATCGTCAGAGACGACGGTCACATTCTGATCTCCCCATAGAGCCACATTGTCCGCAAGGATTCCGACCCTGGCTTTCATGACTTCGTTGGAAACCAGCATGAACCCGTCTCCGAAAGCCTCCCTCAGCGACGCTGCAAGATCTGTGGTCTTTCCTCCCGGAGCCGCACACAGGTCAAGCACCCTGAACGGGCGGCCGACCGGCCTTGCCACATCCTTCAGCAATGCTCTGAAGGCATGTCCCACAAACATCGAAGAGGAATCCTGCACATAATAAGCTCCGGCATGGAAGAGCGGATCCAGGGTGAACACCGGACGCTCGGCCAGGATGCGGCCATACCTGCTCCAAGGCACCTGACGTCCTTCCGGCCCCGCCTCACCCTTGAAAGGGTTCAGGCGCACGGCCACCGACGCAGGCTCCTCAAACGCAGAAAAAGCGACAAGGGCATTTTCGCTCCCTATCGCCTCTTCCATATACCTCCTGAATGACGGGTCTATTATCATTTATTGAACATTGACGGGTCTACGCCTTCGGGCATCCTGCCCTCCGACATGGCCACGAGAGCATCCACGACCTTGTCAAGACCATCCTTGATCTTTCCTCCGAGGAGGGTCTTCATCATGAAATTGAGCTCCGCATCCACCACGATCTGGAAATCTGTCTTGTATGGATCGACAGCTGGATCGAAATGCAGAGTCAGGTGGAACTGGAACGGAGCGCCGTCATCGGCGTATTCCAGTCTTGAGTAAGGAACACGGTCCACCACCTTCACCCCGATGTTGAATCCCTGCACCTCCGCATGTATGCTGTCATAATCGGCAGTGACCCCCTGCTTCTTTTCTTCAGGAAGGAACTGCACGAAATTGCGCATGTCCACGAATGTCATGTAAAGCTCATACGGAGCTTTAGACACGACAGCGCGCTTGCTCTTTATCTCTACTGCCATACTACTCAGTCTTTCCCCAGGTTGAAGGCGAGAATCTCCACTCCTTGAGGACCTCCTTTTCAGACTCCTTGATGTAGCCTGTCTCGGAAGCCACCTCCACGAGAGTGTCGTAGTTTGACAGAGTGGTAAGCTCCACATTGCTGTCTTCGAAGGCCTTGCGTGCCTGGTTGAAGTTGTACGAGAAGATCGCCACCATTCCGAGGATGTCAGCTCCTGCATTCACGAGAGCGTTCTTTGCCGCGAGGCTGCTCATTCCTGTAGAAATCAGGTCTTCCACAATGACCACCTTTGCTCCGGTCTCGAGGAGTCCCTCGATCTGCGAGCCTGTTCCGTGATCCTTTGGCTTCGGCCTTACATAGCAGAACGGCTTTCCGAGGATGTGCGCCACGAGATATCCGTGAGCGATCGCTCCTGTCGCCACACCTGCGATGACCTCCACGTCAGGATACTGCTTCATGATGATGTCCGCCATCCATCTGCAGATGTTCTCGCGGATCTCAGGGTATGAGAGTACCTTTCTGTTGTCACAATATATAGGTGATTTCCATCCTGAAGCCCAGGTGAACGGATTTTCCGGTCTCAACATGACGGCCTTGATGTCCAGAAGGGACTTGGCCACTGCTTTCTCAATTGCATCCATAAGTCTTTTATTTAATTTTCATATATTTGCGAACACATTCTGCAAAGTTAATAAATTTATAATAAAATTATAGGTGTAATGCGCAAAATATACTTCGAAAAACGCTGCATCATAATATGCCCTCCTGACGAGCAGGCGCTGTCTGATCCCAACGCCATCCTATACAACATCGGTACCAGCGTGGACATACATTCCCTTGTCGGAATGTTCGAGACATCCGACTCGCTCCTGAAGGTCTATATCCCTACAGGGGACCCGGAGGGGACATACCGCAGGATATGCAGCGAATTTGTGGAAGTAAACGCAGGTGGAGGACTTGTCTCCAACCGGCGCGGAGACTACCTGCTGATCAGCCGCAACGGACTCTGGGACCTGCCCAAGGGGCATCAGGACCCGGGCGAGGAGATCAGCGTGACGGCCCTGCGCGAGGTCAGCGAGGAGACAGGCATAGACCAGCTGATGCTGCGCGACCTGATCTGCGTCACCGACCACTGCTACAGAAGGGACGGCAAGTGGCATCTGAAGCACACCTGGTGGTACGACATGCTTTACACCGATCCGACCGACCTTACCCCGCAGACCGAGGAGGACATCTCGAAGGCGGCATGGGTGGCGAAGTCCAGCCTTCCGCCATACCTCCATAACACATATCCGTCTATCATTGAGGTCTTCCGAGAGGCAAAAGTCTGATTTTTCAACAATTCTGCACGAATGTTGAAACAAAAACCGCAAAATTTCGTATAATATTATGATTTTGCAGTTTAAAATTCACAACATATATGAAACTATCACAATTTCAGTTTGTTCTTCCTGCTGAGAAGATAGCGTCTGAGCCGCCGAGATGGCGTGACGAGTGCAAGCTCATGGTTCTCGACAAGAAGACAGGAGAGATCGAGCACAAGCTCTTCAAGGACATCCTTGACTATTTCGAAAAAGGTGACACATTCGTACTCAACGACACCAAGGTATTCCCTGCAAAGCTCCGTGGAAACAAAGAGAAGACCGGAGCCGACATCGAAGTGTTCCTCCTCAGGGAGCTCAACCGTGAGCAGAGGCTCTGGGATGTCATCGTCGAGCCTGCAAGGAAGATAAGAATAGGCAACAAGCTTTACTTCGGAGAAGACGAGAGTCTCGTTGCCGAGGTGATCGACAACACCACTTCAAGGGGCCGCACCCTCCGCTTCCTCTACGACGGAAGCTACGAGGACTTCAAGGAGACCCTCTTCGGACTCGGACAGACTCCTGTCCCTGAGTGGGTGAAGACCGAGATCACTCCTGAAGACGCAGAAAACTTCCAGACGATCTTCGCAAAGCACGAAGGTGCCGTTTCGGCTCCGGCTGCCGGACTGCATTTCAGCCGCGAACTCTTCAACAGAATGATCCTCAAGGACATAAACAAGGCGTTCATCACTCTCCACATGGGCATCGGTCACTTCAGGGAGGTTGACGTGGAAGATCTTTCAAAGCACAAGATGGACTCTGAGAGACTCATCATCACAGAGGAGACTGCAGACCTCATCAACAGCACAAGAAAGAACGGCCACAAGGTGCTTGCAGTGGGCATCACTGTAATCAGAGGACTCGAGACATACACTACGACAAACGACGAGGTCAACGCTTATGACGGATGGACAAACAAGTTCATCTTCCCGCCTTACAGATTCGCCATTCCTGACGCGATCGTGTCAAACTTCCACCGTCCGGGCTCTACAATGCTCATGTCCGTAGCGGCGTTCGGAGGATACGAAAACGTAATGAAGGCATACAAGATGGCCCTCGAGATGGACTATAAGTTCGGCCCATACGGAGATGCACTTCTAATCATTTGATGAGAAGCGCCTCTCCGTAAAGATGAGAAGCGCCTCTCGAAAAAGATAAGAAAAAGAAAAAGTTATAAAATTCGTAAAAACTTTATCTAAAATAAATAAAAAGATGGCTTCCAGACTTTCTGGAGGCCATCTTTGTTTATAATATTGCGACATGAAGAATTTTGAAGAGAAGGCATGTCTGTGCGCGTTGAACAGGGTTTTCGGTTTCGAGCCGAAAAGCGCACTGGCTGTCATTTCGCACCTCGGATGCGCAAGCGCCCTGTTCACTTTGAATGAAAAGGAATTGGAAGAACTGCTCGGTCCATATTCCAAATACAGACACCAGATAAGGCGCAGTGCCGTATATGAGGCCGCCGCCGAACTGGAGTCCCTTGAGAAGTCGGGAATCCAGTTCATCGGCTGGGGCGAGGACGGCTATCCTCCCCTGCTGGCCGAATGCCAGGATCCGCCTATAGGATTGTACATAAGGAGCAGCACTCCGGCGTCTCAACTGTGGACTCCGGACAAGAGCATCGCCATTGTCGGGACCAGAGACATATCACCCTACGGGAAAGACTGGTGCAGGAAGACAGTCGAAGGACTGGCGGCAACACGGGAGAAACCACTGATCGTCAGCGGATTGGCACTGGGTACAGACATTTGCGCACACAAGGCGGCCGTGGAGAACGGACTTCCCACAATAGGAGTCATGGCCACAGGGCCTGACAGCGTATACCCATACAGGCACCTGGCTTTCGCCGAGCAGATGTGCCATACGCCCGGCTGCGCCCTTGTGACCGACTATCCTCCCGGGACTCCTCCCCTGCAGGTGCATTTCCTAAGACGTAACAGGATCATCGCAGGACTCAGCGACGCCACGGTCCTGATAGAGTCAAAGCTCAAGGGAGGAGGAATGATGACAGCCCGCCTTGCATTCTCCTATGACAGGGATGTATTCGCCCTCCCCGGACGAGCCGACGACATAAGGTCCCAGGGATGCAACTACCTGATAGGCAACAAGATCGCCGAACCGGTCATATCGGTCGAATCCCTGATAAAGAACATAGGGCTGAAATACACGGGACGCAACCGGAAAGATGACGACATGGACAATCTGACGGCTGTTTACGGAGGGCGCCTGCAGGGCGACAGCCTCAAGGAAATGGCCGGAATATTGTCCGCGATAAGGAGAAAGAGAGGCATTGCCGTAGAAGATCTGTGCGGCGAGACAGGCCTGAGCTACAGCAGGCTGTCCTCCCTGGTATCCATGCTGGAGGCGGACGGATTCATCACCATCGATCTGCTCAGAAGATGCAGCATAAGCCGGAGAAGTATGTGACGCATGTGTTGGGCATTCGGTGAAAATGTTTAAATTTGCAAAGATATATCTCTTAAAGATATGGTTTTCACTGACACCCATACACACCTTTACGACGAAGCCTTCGCCGGCGAAGAGGACCTCGCCGTCGAAAGAGCCGTCGCCGCAGGTGTCACAAGGATGATTCTGCCCGACATCGACTCGCAGACGCGTCTGGAGATGTTTTCGCTTGCCGACAGGCACGAGGGCGTGCTGTTCCCATGCCTGGGCCTGCATCCCACTTCAGTAGATGCACGCTGGCAGGAAGAGATGATGCTCATGGAGCGGCATCTCGAAAGGAAGATATGGGCTGTCGGAGAGATCGGAATGGACTGTTACTGGTCCCGCGAATTCGTCAAGGAACAGGAAGAGGTCTTCCGCACCCAGCTGGAGATGGCGGCAAGGCTCAGTCTGCCGGTCATCATACATTCACGAGAATCCACAGAACTGATACTCAACGTATTGAAAGACTGCAGACACCTAGGTCTGCGGGGAGTGTTCCACGCCTTCAGCGGCAGCATCGAGACTTTCCGCGAACTTCAGAGGCTCGGTGACTGGTACGTAGGCATTGGAGGTGTCCTGACTTACAAGAAGGCGTCCATAGCAGAGACCGTCAGGGAGATTCCGATGGAAAGGATCCTGCTGGAGACCGACTCGCCATATCTTACCCCTGTGCCGTTCAGGGGGAAGCGCAATGAGAGCGCATACATTCCTCACATTGCATCAAGACTGGCCGAGCTGACCGGAAGGACAGTGGAAGAAACGGCAGAAATAACGACAGACAACGCACAAAAACTATTCAGCATATGACAAAGTCCGCGATTCTCCTCATCTACACAGGAGGAACAATAGGCATGAAGGTGGACGAGGAGCTGCAGGCTCTGACTCCGTTCGACTTCAACCAGATCCTGGAGGAAGTCCCTGAGCTGAAGAAATTCGCCTACAGGATCGACTCGTACACATTCTCTCCGCTGATCGACTCCTCAGACGTAGAACCCTCCCTTTGGGTTTCCCTTGCGGAACTGATCGAGGAGAAATATGACGAGTACGACGGATTCGTGATCCTGCACGGCACAGACACGATGGCCTACTCCGCCTCCGCATTGAGCTTCATGACCGAAGGACTCACCAAGCCTGTCATATTCACCGGAAGCCAGCTCCCTATCGGAAGTCCGAGGACAGACGGCAAGGAAAACCTGATCTCGTCAGTGGAGATCGCCGCCGCAAAGGACGAAGACGGACATGCGCTTGTGCCGGAAGTGTGCATCTGCTTCGACAGCATCCTGATGAGAGGCTGCCGCACCAGCAAGATGAACGCCGACAACTTCAGGGCTTTCCGTTCCGAAAACTTCCCACCGCTCGCCGAGGCAGGCATAAACATCAGATACAACAACCATCTGATCATCAAGCCATTGGACTGGGAGGCCAAACCAATATTCAGGAAAGATCTCGACACCCGTGTTTCGATCCTCAAGATGCATCCGGGCATCACGCCGCAGATCGTCAGGGAGATACTCTGCAGCCGTGACACCCGGGCAGTCATCATCGAGACGTACGGAGCGGGCAACGCTCCTTCGAAGGAATGGTTCCTCGATGCCGTCAGGGATGCGGATGCGATGGGCAAGATCATCCTCAATGTGACCCAGTGCATCGCAGGCAGCGTGAACATGGACATATACGCAACCGGCAAGTGTCTGAAGGACGCAGGAGTGATCAGCGGCTATGACAGTACGACTGAAAGCGCCCTTGCAAAACTTTTCTACCTGATGGGGGTATGCGAAGAAAACGCCACTGTAAAAGACCTTTTGAAACTCAATCTGAGGGGAGAAATATCAAAATAATTATTGCCGATTGAAAATTAATTGCTAAATTGCACCGCATTTTAGGAGGCGGTGTGCGGTATCCGCTCGATAAAAGAGATATTAACTAAAAACAAATCAATAACTTTATTAATCAAAAACACACAAAAACAATTATGAAAAAAATTTTCATGTTTTTGGCAGTAATGGGCGTTATGGCCTTTTCTGCACAGAACGCAGCAGCTCAGGACGAGCAGCCTGCTGACACTACAGCAACTGAGGTAGTAGCTGAGACTACTGAGGCTACTGACGCACTTCCTGAGGAGGTTCCTATGCACCAGGCCCTCAAGACAAAGTTCATTGAAGGTGGTGCAGGCTTCATGGCACTCGTAATCGCCTGCCTTATCCTCGGTCTCGCTCTCTGTATCGAGCGTATCCTTTACCTCTCATTCTCAAAGACCAACACCAAGAAGCTTCTCGCTAAGATCGAGGAGGCTCTCAAGAACGGTGGCGTTGAGGCTGCAACAGAGGTTTGCCGCAGCACTCGCGGTCCTGTAGCATCTATCTTCACTCAGGCATTCCTTCGTCTTGCTGACGGCCAGAGCCTTGAGGAGGTTGAGAAGTCAGTGGTTTCTTATGGCGGAGTTGCTGCAAGCCAGATGGAGCAGAACCTTTCATGGATCTCTCTCTTCATCGCTATCGCTCCTTCACTCGGATTCTTGGGTACAGTTATCGGTATGATCCAGGCATTCGACGCCATCATGGTTGCAGGTGACATGTCTCCAGCAGTCGTAGCAGGTGGTATGAAGGTCGCTTTGATTACTACAGTCGGCGGTTTGATCGTTGCCGTTATCCTTCAGATCTTCTACAACTACATCCTTTCACAGGTTGAGTCTCTCACAATCGACATGGAGGACGCAACTATCTCATTGATGGATATCTTGGTAAAGTATCAGGGAAAATAACAATTGACTTTTCTTTAAAATGAAATACACAAAAATATTAAAATGGGTCCTGGCGGTATTGTTCGCAGTGGGCGTTGTGTTCAGCTTCTACGGCTTCCTCGTAGGATTTGAGACCAACGGAAACGCTCCTGTCGACAACATGCTCTACTGCGCCTATGGATTTGCACTTGTCGCAATCCTCTCCGTTCTTTTCGGTGTGGTTGTGATTGGTGGAATCAACGATCCGAAGAGCCTTCTCAAGCTCCTCATCGGTCTCGTTGCAGTGGTTGCAGTGGTTGCAGTTGCATACGTACTTGCTCCAGGAACACCAGCCGTAGGATATCTCGGCGACCCTGTTTCAGACGCAACACTTAAAATGACCGACACATTCCTCAACCTTACATACTTCCTCTTCGGAGGCGCTATCCTTGCGCTTATCGTAGGATGGATTGTCGGTGCAACTCGTAAATAATTGACACCATGGGTAAGAAAACACCAGAAATCAATTCAAGTTCAACGGCGGATATGGCATTCCTCCTGCTCTGCTTCTTCATGATGACAACCACCATGGATCAGGACAAGGGTCTGCAGCGTCGTCTCCCTCCTATGCCTGACCCAAATCAGAAGGTAGAGGATCAGAAGGTTAATCGCCGCAACATCATCATTGTGAAGATTAACTCAGCCGATAGACTTCTTGCTGGTACTGAACCTATGCACGTCAGCCAACTCAAAGACAAGATCAAAGAGTTCCTCACAAACCCTGCAGACGATCCGAATCTTCCAGAGAAGGAAGAAATCGAAATCGAAGGATTCGGCCCTTGTATGGTTTCCAAGGGAGTCATCTCACTCCAGAACGACCGTGGTACCAGCTACCAGGCATATATGGCAGTTCAGAACGAGCTCGTAAAGGCCGTTAACGAACTCCGTGACGAGTGGGCCATGGCAAACTTCGGAAAGCTCTATATCAAGTGCAACGAAGACGAGCAGACCATTGTAAGAAAGGCAGTTCCTCAGAACATTTCAGAGGCAGAGCCTAAGGATGTTTCCAAGAAATAAAATAGGAGAATAGCAATATGTCAAGATTCAAGAATAAAGAGAAAAGGACAGTACCGCAGCCACCTTCAGGCTCTCTGTCCGACATCGTCTTCATGCTGTTGTTCTTCTTCATGGTGACAACCACAATGCGTGAGACTGAGAATAAAGTCGTAGTAAGGCTTCCGGAAGCTTCCGAGATCGCCAAGCTGGAAAGAAAGGACCTTTCTTCATACATCAACATCGGTACCCCTATCAGAAGCCTCCAGGGCCAGTATGGTAACGATTCACGTATCCAGCTCAACGACTCATTCAAGACAGTGAACGAGATCCGCGACTTCATCGCTGCAGAGCGTGACGCGATGTCTGAGGCTGACAGGTCATTCATGACAGTAGTGATCAAGGCTGACGAGAGCACCCGTATGGGTATCGTTACTGATGTTAAGCAGGAGCTCCGTAAGTGCTCTGCCCTTAAGATCATGTACACAGCCAGAAAACCTGCAGAAGAGTAATTTATTATCACATCATAAAGAAAGCAGTCCTCAGGGGCTGCTTTTTTTATTGCCTGACATGAAGAAGATTGGAGAAAAATAGATAAATTTGTAGGATAAATAATATGAAAATGAAAAAGATAATCCTCATCATCGCCGCCATTGCAATGGCCATGTCCCTGAACAGCTGTCAGGACAAGAAAACAGAATCTCCAAGAGCCAAATACATATTCCTCATGATCGGAGACGGCATGGGAGCTTCGCATGTTGCAGTGGCAGAGTCGTATCTTTCGGCAAAGGCCGGAAAGATCGGCGGAGAGCAGCTTACAATGACTCAGTTCCCATATTATGGAACATGTACAACTCACTGTCTGGACAAGACAATCACTTGTTCAGCTGCATCAGGAACAGCCATCGCAAGCGGACAGAAGACTCTATATTCAAGGTTGGGATGCGACGCGGACTTCAACAGACTCGAGAGCATGGCTTTTCCTCTCAAGGAAGAAGGATATAAGATTGGCATCATGTCATCAGTTCCGATCACTCACGCAACGCCAGCTGCATTCTACGCAAGCACACCAGACAGAGGCGACGGATATGGCATCATGAAGCAGATTCCGGATTCGGGATTTGACTTCTTCGGCGGCTCCGGATTCGAGGACATGTTCGGAAAGGACGGCCAGCAGCTCGGCGCTGACAAGTATCTCGAGCAGCACGGCTACGAGGTCTGCTTCGGTCCTGAGGAGTTCCTTGCCGCAGCAGACACATGCGAAAGGATCGTCTTTTGTCAGCAGAAAAGCAAGGCTGAAGATGCCAAGGCATATGTAAGCGAAGAAGCTGATGCTGAGGACATAACCCTCGCTGAAATGCTTCAGCTTGCAATCGATTATCTCGGAGATGAAGAGCCTTTCTTCATCATGTGCGAGGGTGGCGACATCGACTGGGAGTCACACTCAAGTTACACAATGCCTATGATAGAGAAGGTCATCAGCTTCGACAATGCAATCGCCGTTGCATACGAATTCTATAAGGCACATCCTGAGGAGACTCTCATCGTGGTGACAGCCGACCATGAGACCGGCGGTGTAGCTATCGGCCAGGGCGAGTCATGGAGCAACACATTCATCGACTGGATCAAGATAGAGGAAGAGTGGGAGAAGAACAAGGAGAAATACCTCCAGGACAGCAAGGCAAACAGAGAATTCAACGAAGCTTCACACATCGGATGGACCACTTCATACCATACTGGTGGAGCGGTTCCTGTATACAGCATAGGAAAGGGCGCAGAGAAGTTCATGGGAAGAATAGACAATGCTGACATTAAGGGCAAAATTTTAGGCAAATAGGTCTAAATCAATTATCTTTGCAAAGTTTGTAAAATCACTATATCACAATGGAAACAGTTATCAGAACCAAAGTCAAAGACCTGCTCAAGAGCGAGGCGGGAAGAGAGGTTCTTGCCAAAGGATGGGTAAGGACCAAGAGAGGAAACAAGAATGTGGCATTCATAGCACTCAATGACGGTTCTACAATAAATAATATTCAGATTGTAGTTGACAAGACTCCTGAGAACGAGGCGGTTCTTGCAAAGGTGACGACAGGCGCGTGCATCGCCGTAAGAGGCATGCTCGTCGAGTCAGTAGGTGGCGGACAGAGCACCGAAATCCAGGCTTCGGAGATAGAGATCTACGGAGAGTGCGACCCGGTACGCTACCCTCTTCAGAAGAAGGACACTTCGTTCGAGTTCCTCAGAAGCGTAGCACATCTCCGTCCGAGGACAAACACATTCGGCGCGATCTACCGCATCAGAAGCAAGATGGCATACGCCATCCACCAGTTCTTCAATGAGAAGGGATTCGTATATATTCACACTCCGCTCATCACAGCTTCAGACTGTGAGGGCGCCGGACAGATGTTCCGCGTGACTACTCTCGACATGGAGAATCTTCCACGCAACAAGAAGGGCGGCATAGACTACTCGAAGGATTTCTTCGGAAAGGAGACCAGCCTCACAGTGAGCGGACAGCTCGAGGGTGAGCTCGGAGCAATGGCTCTCGGCGACATCTATACATTCGGACCTACATTCCGCGCTGAGAATTCAAACACTCCTCGTCACCTCGCAGAATTCTGGATGATCGAGCCTGAGATGGCATTCTATGACATCAAGGACAACATGGACCTCGCTGAGGAGTTTATCAAGTATCTCGTGAAATACGCGCTTGACAACTGCTACGACGACATCAAGTTCCTCAATGACAGATATGACAACGAGCTTCTTGAGCGTCTCGAGGGGGTTGCCGACACAGAGTTCGTACGCCTCACCTATACTGAAGGCATCAAGATCCTCGAGGCAGCGAGCGTAGAGTGGGAATATCCTGTAAGTTGGGGTACAGACCTCCAGAGCGAGCATGAGAGATACCTCGTGGAGAAGCATTTCAAGAAGCCTGTCATCCTTACAGACTATCCGAAGGACATCAAGGCATTCTATATGAAGCAGAACGAGGACGGAAAGACTGTCCGCGCAATGGACGTCCTCTTCCCTAAGATCGGAGAGATCATCGGAGGTTCAGAGCGTGAGTCTTCACTCCAGAAGCTCGAAGCACGCATCGACGAGCTCGGAATGAGCAGAAAGGGTCTCGAGTGGTACCTCGACACACGCCGCTTCGGATCGGCTCCTCACAGCGGATTCGGTCTCGGATTCGAGCGTCTTCTCCTCTTCGTCACCGGCATGTCCAACATCCGCGACGTAATCCCATTCCCTCGTACACCAAAGAACGCAGAATACTAAAATGTCCTCCCCGGCCTGACCGGGTTAAACAATCCCTAACGTCATCCCCGGCCTGACCGGGGATCTCAAACAAGAATGTCATGTTGATAATAGGCATCGCCGGAGGATCCGGCTCTGGCAAGACCACAGTAGTCAAGGCCATAACAGAGCAGCTGAACGAAAACGTAGTCGTAATCCCCCAGGATTCATACTACAAGGACCTCAGCCACTACACTGAAGAGCAGAAAAGGGTGCATAATTTCGACCACCCTGACTCTATTGACTTCGATCTTCTGAGAGCACAGCTCCAGGACCTGAGAGAAGGCAAGACAGTGGACCAGCCGGTATATTCATACATTACCTGCGGCCGCTCGAAGCATGAGACCGTGACCGTAAGGCCGGCAGATGTCATCATCGTTGAAGGCATCCTCATCTTCACTGATCCTGAATTACGTAAGCTTATGGATATCAAGATATTCGTAGATGCTGACGACGATGACAGGCTCATGAGAGTCATGGCAAGGGACATAGTAGAGAGAGGCAAGACAGTGGAGTGGGTCATCGAGAGATACTCCAAGACCGTAAAGCCTATGTACCTTCAGTTCATCGAGCCTAGCAAGAGATATGCAGACATCATCATCCCTCAGGGAGGACACAACAAGGTGGCCATCGACATCATCTCTGCTACAATCGAGAAATCATTGGCAAACTGCAAGAAATAAATTTGAGTAGAAAAGGCGAAAATAATGCAGGAATTCTGATCACCGTGATATTCCATCTCACGGTGATTCTTGTCTTGCTCCTCTACCAGATCGACGCCACGGTCAGGAGAGAGGAGACTTTCGTCATAGACTTCTCGAAGCAGGAAGAGATAGAGAGGCAGATACAGGAGATGGAGGAGCTTGAGAAGGAATTATCAAAGATGGAAGCCATAAGGCAGAGACTTGAAGAGAAGATTGCCGGCACTACGACACCTGAAGTCAGGAATATAGCAGTTGACAGGGGTGGATACCTGAAGGATGACAGGGGAACAGATGCAGAGCAGCTCTACAAGGATGCCGAAAGGCTTGCCCAGGACCTCAAGAACGGCAAGAGCAATGCCATCGAAGAGGACGCACGAGGAGAGACTGTCGACCTCGGTGGCGGAGGCAAGCAGGACAGCAAGTCTGATAAGGTATATAGCGGTCCGTCTGTTCTATCATACACATTGGACGGCCGCAAGGCCAGCAAGCTGCCGATTCCGGCGTACAGATGCTATGCTGGCGGCGAGGTGACTGTGATAATCGTGGTGAATCCGCAGGGTATGGTGGTGGATGCCAGGGTTATGGAGGATGTTTCGTCCGGGGATCAGTGCCTGAGGAATTTCGCGGTGAGGGCGGCGAGGCTGTCGAGGTTTTCGCAGTCGGCTACGGCGCCGGCTCGGCAGACCGGGGAAATAGTCTATAGATTCATAGCACAGTAAAATCTGTTTAGATTTTAGTACCAGTAGTATAGTTTTATGGACGTCAGGCAAAGCCTGACCCCTCCCACCGCTACGCGGCGGGCCCCTCCCTCTTATGGTGCCGAGGGTGGCACAGTCCATAAAACTATACTACTGGTACAGAAGGGTAGCACGGTTTTTATAACCCTATGGGATTGTGTGGGACAATGTGTGTGAATCTATAGGAGAAAGAAACGCAGGGTGCCGAGGGTGGCACAGTCCATAAAACTACACTACCGGTACAGAGGGGTAGCACGGTTTACTGGTGTTACATAGATTCGCTGATACATGCCACACCAGGGGCTATTTCCGACCATTTTTACTGTTTTGATGCATCGGTGTGACAAGAAAAGCCGAAAACATGTCACGCCAGATACGTCAACACAACACGTGACACATATCACCCTGATAATCATGTTATTAATAAATAGCGCGTGCCGCCATTGGGGAGCACGCGCATCTGGTGATCACACTGACTATCAGTTAGTTACATGTCACTGGGTTATATAAGATTCAGGAGGGTGGAGGCCACGGTGTGAGCCTGGATGGTGTTGATCTGGTGCTGGTAGTCTGCCGCCGCTGCTGCGAATGCATCTTTGTGCTCTGACTTGATCGGTTCTGCCGGTGGCGAGTCCATTTTGAGCGGGTTGATCGGGGTGCCGTTCTTCCATACCCTGAAGTCGAGATGCGGACCTGTCGAGCGTCCTGTCGAGCCGACATATCCTATCACGTCACCCTGGCGGACACGCTGACCGGCCTTGAGGCCTTTGGCGTATTTCGACAAATGGAGGTAGGCTGTAGAGTAGACCGAATTGTGACGGATCCTCACTGTGTTTCCACCTGCTCCCTCATACTTCACACTGGTCACGACACCGTCTCCGATCGTCATCACCGGAGTTCCTTTCGGAGCCGCATAGTCTACGCCTGTGTGCGGCTGCACTCTTCTTGTTACCGGATGTCTGCGCGCATATGAGAATCCCGAACTGATACGGGAGTATTTGAGAGGGGCTTTTAGGAATGCCTTCCTCATGCTCTCCCCTTTCTCATTCCACCATATGTTTCCGCCGTCTCCCTGGTCATACATTATTGCCGGGAAATCGTCTCCATTATGGGTGAAGACCGCATACTTTACGGTGTCGACCGCTATGACTTCGCCGTCGCATACCTTCTCTTGATAAAGGACCCTGAACCTGTCTCCCTTCTGGAGTCCGAAGAAGTCCACTGTCCATGCGTAAATATCTGATAATGTGAGAATAAGCAGCGGAGAAACATCAGCTGCAATCATGTCGTTCCACAATGAGGAATTGATGGTTACATCTGCATATTTCTCATTGTATTCGATCGGTTTTTCATATACCCATGCCTTGTAAGGCTCAGAGCAGTCAAAGACTATGCAGCTCTTCCTGTCACGGTCGTAAACCAGGTATTCAAGAGTGTCTTCTGCCGAGTAATACGCCCTGTATGACTGTCCGACACGGAGAGTCCTGACATCAAACACGGAGTCGCATGCATTGATGAGCCTGAATGCTTCCTGACCTCTCATTCCGAGCGAAACGAGCAATGGAGAGAAGAACTGTCCGGTCTTCACTTTTCCCTCTGAACAACGGTATGAATCAGGGTTGAATCCCATCAGAAGAGAGTCCTGTGAAACTTCCTTCGCTACTGGAACTTCTTCTTGAGGCAAAGTGGAAGATTCCTGTCTGCCGCAGGCGATGAAAGCAACGGCCCCAATTATTGACAATATACTGATTTTCAATACTTTATTCATAACTTACATACTCACCTTGATTGTTATGCACAAAGGTAAACAAAATTTGGTGGAAAAAAATGTAAGAAAATGTAATAAAGTGGAAAAATATTTTATAATTTTGCAGAACATTTCAAAAAGTGGAAAAATGGCAGGTTTCTTTGGAAAATTTACAGCAAAAATCGATGACAAAGGGAGAGTTGTGATCCCTTCTGCCATCAAGAATGCTGTGCCTGCCGACCAGCTGGAGTTCATCATCAGAAAAGACATGTACCAGAACTGCCTCGAGATGTACACAAGGCAGGAATGGGCGGAGATGTCTCAGAAACTGAGGTCAAAGCTTGACCTCCTGTTCAATGAGGAACACATGGAATACTGGAGAACCCACATGAGCGACACTGTTCTCGCTGTTCCGGATCCAAAGATCGGAAGAATCACCATCCCTAAGGATCTCTTGAAGGAGTGCAACATCATCAAGGAAGTTGTATTCCAGTGCCTTGACTTCAAGGTAGAGATCTGGGCTAAAGAAGACAGCAGATGCGGAAAGATGGATTCTGAATCTTACCGCAACATGGGTAGAAAGATGGCCGGACTTCTTTAAGCAAAGGAGGTAAAAATGTCCGAATATCATAACCCCGTACTGCTTGATGAAAGCGTTTCCGCTTTAATCAGCTCACCATCAGGAATATACGCTGACGCCACATTTGGCGGAGGAGGACACACCTCGGAGATTCTCAGAAGACTTTCTCCCGAGGGAAGAGTCGTCTCCTTCGACCGCGACAGCGACGCGATAGCAAACAGGCCGGACGACAGCAGACTGACTCTGATCAGGAGCGACTTCCGCTGGATCCACAACCACCTCATCCACCAGGGATACGGAGACGGCATTGACGGCATACTCGCCGACCTGGGAGTGTCATCACACCAGTTCGACACAGCCGAGAGAGGATTCTCGTTCAGATATGACGCCCCGCTCGACATGAGGATGAACCAGGAGGCTGCGATGACAGCGACAGACATCGTCAACGGATATGAGATGGAGGAGCTGGAGAAGATACTGAGAATCTACGGCGAGGTTGACAACAGCAGAAGGATCGCGCAGCTGATCTGCAAGGCAAGAGAAACAGCGCCGATCAACACGACGACCGAGCTGGGAAAGGCGATAGAAAGTGCCCTGCCGAAGTTCGCGGAGCACAAGTTCCTCGCAAAGGTCTATCAGGCTTTGAGGATCGAGGTCAACCAGGAGATGAAGTCACTGGAGAAGTTCCTCTCCGGAGCATCAAAGGCACTGAAGCCGGGCGGAAAGATGGTGATCATAACATACCACTCGCTGGAGGACAGGATGGTGAAGAACTTCATCAAGGCCGGCAACATAGAAGGAAAAGTGGAGAAGGATTTTTACGGAAACGCGACTGCGCCGCTGAAGGCAGTCAACCGCAAGCCTATTCTTCCGCAGGAAGAGGAGATTGCGGCAAACACAAGGGCACGAAGCGCAAAACTGAGGATAGCAGAAAAGATCTGACAAAATGGGAAAGGTGACATTCAAGAAGGTAATCGAGTCAATCCTGAGCGGAGACATACTTCTCCTGCTGAGGGTGGACAGGCTGCTGCCTTATATCCTCGTCCTGTTTGCGCTGGGCTGGATAAACATCTTCCTCAACTATAAGATAGAGAGAACGCTGGTGGAAGTTGAGAACAACAAGGTCCTGCTTGAGAACTATAAGATATATCACGCACAGAAGACCTACCAGTTCGTGAAGATGGGCAGGATAAGCACTATCGAGGAGATGCTCGAAAACGGAGGTTCAAAGGTCGGCACACCTGAAAAGCCGGCGGAAACGATAACAACAAAGTAAGCGATGGCAGGCAAGGACAAAGCAGAGTCGAGGATCGAAAGGGACAAGAAAAAGCCCAGCAGGTGGTTGATGTATTTCTACCTCCTGTTCTTGTTGTTGTCGGTAGTGATAATCGGCAGGATCATCTATATACAGTATATATGGAAGCCGATTCCGGAACACGTGAAGCACTTCCGCCCGTCAAAGCACAAGGACGTGATCGACCCTGAGAGAGGATCGATCCTCGACCACAACGGAAGACTTCTGGCAATCTCAACACCTCTATATGATATATATATGGACTGCTACGTCCAGAAGGAGGCGAACGAGAAGAACAGCAAGAACGGAACGGCAGAGGAAGACAAATGGATGAACAATGCCAGAAAGCTTTCGCAGGGCCTGGCCGAAATCCTCAGGGAGGAGGGAAAGGACTCCGCGTACTACTGGAACAGGATACGCAACGGAAGAGCGAACAAGAAAAAATACGTCAGCATGGCCAAAGGCATTGACCATGGCACACTGCTCGAGCTCAAGGAACTCCCTCTTTTCAACCTGCCTGGTCACAAGGGCGGCCTGATCGTGGAAAAGAACGAGAAGAGACTGTATCCATATGGCGAACTCGCAAGACGTGTGATCGGATATGTCAAGAACAATGATGACACCAGCGCCATCCACGTAGGAATAGAAGGAAAATACCACTACCTGCTGCACGGAAAGAAGGGACAGGCATGGGAGAAGAGGACCGACAAGTCAGGTTGGATTCCTGATGCAGACAGCCTCTATAAACCTGCCGAAGACGGTTTTGACGTCAAGACTACGCTTGATATAAACCTTCAGGACATTGCTGACAAAGCTCTCAGGAAGAATATTGGAGAGAACGACAAGATCAAGGCCGGATGCGTTGTGATCCTGGATGTCGAGACAGGAGCAGTGCGCGCAATGGTAAATCTGCAGAAAGACAGCACAGGAAGGCTGTACGAGTCTTTCAACATGGCCGCTGGACAGCCTGCAGAGCCTGGCTCAGTCTTCAAGACCATGACTCTTGCCACACTCCTCGAGGACGGTAAGACGACTCTTGAGAAGCAGATTCCGACAAACCATGGAATCATGCAGGACATGGCTCACCTGGTCAACCAGGATCAGTATATCGTAAACTACGAGAACAGATATCATAAAAACACGATATCCGTCATCCACGGATTCCAGATATCGTCAAACTATGTGTTCCGTCGCCTTGTCCAGGATGCCTACGGAAACAATCCGGAAGAGTTCACCAGCAGGCTGCATTCATACAATCTCGGTGCGAACTTCGATTTCGAGCTCACTGAAAGAGGAAGCGGAAAGCCAAGCATACCGAGTCCTGACGAGGCCGGCTGGAGCGGCACAAGCCTCGTGTCTACAGCTATCGGATACTCCGTGAAAGTGACACCGCTGCAGGTTGCGGCCTTCTACAATGCGATAGCCAACGACGGCAAGATGATGAAGCCTTACATTGTAGAAAGAATAGAGAAAGACGGAGTGGCTCAGCAGGAATTCAAACCTGTCCTTCTTAATTCTGTATGCTCTAAGGCCACAGCCGACACGCTCACAAGGGCGCTCAAGCAGGTGACCACAGAAGGAACGGCCAAAAGGCTCAACAAGGCCAGGTGCCAGGTTGCAGGAAAGACAGGAACAGCAAGAATGCACCTGACCGTCGCAGAGCAGAACGGAAGCAGGAACCCATACGAGGACAACCTTGGAAGGAAGAAGCATCAGGGAACATTCGTAGGATTCTTCCCGGCAGACAATCCGAAATACACCGCGATTGTCGTCACATACACAAGGAAACTCGACATGGGCGTGAATGTATACGGAGGAGAAGCTCCGGCAGCCACATTCAAGGACATCGTCGACGAGATATGGGCATACGAGACAGACTGGAGCAGAGAGATCGAGGCGGACGGAGACATGCCCGACATGAAGGCAAAGAACATATTCACAGACAAGACGGAAGGTTCCCTCGTCCCTGACGTCACAGGAATGGGACTGAAGGACGCAATGTTCGCCATAGAGAACAGCGGATATGTCTGCGAATACACCGGATCAGGACACGTCTGCAATCAGACACCGAAAGCCGGAGCGGCAGCAAGGAAAGGACAAAAGATAAACATAGTGCTCAGATGAGACTGGACAGAATCATAAGGAACACCGGCGGAATATTCACCGCAGGCGACAGTGCCGCAGAGATCGACTCGATCTGCTGTGATTCAAGGAAAGTGACCCGCGGGTCGCTTTTCGTGGCTGTCAAAGGCTTTACCGCCGACGGCCATGAATACATATCCCGCGCTATCGGGAAGGGAGCCAGAGCCGTGGTGTATGAAGACCAGGAACTGACTGATTTCCAGACATCTGCAATGGCACTTGAAGGTGTAGCGTTGATAAAGGTCGAGTCTTCAAGAAAGGCTCTGGCCATCATGGCCGCCAACTTCTATGACAATCCTTCCGAGAAGCTGACCCTCGTGGGAATAACCGGAACAAACGGAAAGACGACCACGGTGACACTCCTCTACAGGATGTTCATGGCCCTGGGCTACAACTGCGGGCTTCTGTCCACCATAGCCAACTATGTAGGCACAAAGGGAACAGAAGCAGTCAACACCACCTCAGACCCGATCACAATAAACTCACTGCTCAGCGAGATGGTGAATGCAGGATGCGAATACTGCTTCATGGAGGTGAGTTCGATCGGCGTAGAGCAGGACAGGATTGCAGGCCTGAAGTTCAAGGCTGGCATATTCTCCAACCTGACTCACGACCATCTTGACTACCACAAGACATTCGCCGAGTACCTCAGATGCAAGAAGCTGTTCTTCGACACGCTGCCGGCTGACGCTTACGCAATCACCAACATCGACGACAGGAACGGAATGGTGATGCTACAGAATACAAAGGCACAGGTGGTAACATATTCATGCAGAAGCATCGCGGACCATACCTGCAGGGTGATGGAGCAGAGCTTCGAGGGCATGCTCGTGAAGATCGACGGCAGAGAGGCGTGGAGCAGGCTCATAGGAATGCACAACGCATATAACCTGCTTGCCATATACACCACAGCGGTGACGCTCGGAACCGACCCTGAAGAAGTGCTGACAGCGATGAGCACCCTTCTCCCTGCACCTGGCAGACTCGAGAACATCAGAGGTCCGAGGGACATTTCTGTGATCATCGACTATGCACACACACCGGATGCCCTGGAGAACGTGCTGTCGACACTGAGGGAGATCGCTCCAGAGAGACAGCTCATCTGCCTCTTCGGCTGCGGCGGAGACAGGGACAAGGCCAAGAGACCGGAGATGGGAAAGATCGCCCAGAAGATGGCCGACAGGATAATCGTGACATCCGACAACAGCAGAAGCGAGAGGACCACTGACATCATGGCAGACATAAAGGAAGGCATGGATGTGAGCGGAAGAGCGAAGTCGCTGTTCATAGAAGACCGCGAGCAGGCTATCCGCACTGCGATAATGATCGCAGACCAGGGCGCAACGATCCTTCTGGCAGGCAAAGGACACGAGACCTACCAGATAACCGGAACAGAAAAGAAGCATTTTGACGAAAGAGAAATAGTTACAGATATTTTTAACGGACAATAAAATGATATACCACCTCATAAACCTGCTTAAGGACTTTGATTTTCCGGGACAGGGACTGTTCCAGTACCTTTCCTTCAGAGCCATCGTTGCATTCACCCTTGCCCTGCTGATCTCGATCTTCGCAGGCAAGAGGATCATAGGCTGGCTCCAGAAGAAGCAGATCGGAGAGACCATACGCGACCTCGGACTTGAAGGTCAGATGCAGAAGAAAGGCACTCCGACCATGGGTGGAATCATCATTTACATTTCTGTGATGATACCGGTGCTGCTGATGGCCAACCTCACCAACATCTACATCATCCTCCTTCTCGTCAGCACCACATGGTTCTTCCTCATCGGCTTTGCTGATGACTACATCAAGGTGTTCAAGAAGAACAAGGAGGGTATGAGCGAGAAAGGCAAGCTGATAGCGCAGGGTGCCATGGCTCTTGCCATCGGTCTTGCAGTATGCTTCAGCGACGACATCGTAGTCCGCGAAAACGTAACCGTCAGCGAGACCATCGAGACCGTGGCTGCAGACAGCACGACTACAGCCGCAGGCATCAGCCAGATCGAGAAGCACGACATAGTCAAGAGCACGAAGACCACCATCCCGTTCGTCAAGAACCATGAATTCGACTACAAGTGGCTCTCCCCTTTCAAGGGAACATTCGGATGGTACTGCAAGTGGGCGATATACGCCCTGATGATCGTGATCGTCATCACTGCATGTTCGAACGGAGTCAACCTCACAGACGGCCTTGACGGCCTTGCGGCCGGCACTTCGGCCATCGTGGGCGTGGTGCTCGGAATTTTCGCGTGGCTGGGAGGCAACGTGATGAATGCGGAATATCTGAACATAATGTACATACCGGGCAGCGGAGAGATCGCAGTATTCATGTCGGCACTGGTCGGAGCCCTGATCGGATTCCTGTGGTACAACATGTATCCTGCACAGGTGTTCATGGGTGACACCGGAAGCCTGATGCTCGGAGGCATCATCGGAGTGACGGCAGTGCTCATAAGGAAGGAGCTGCTTATCCCGATCCTCTGCGGAGTCTTCTTCGCCGAGAGCGTTTCGGTACTTATGCAGAGATTCTATTTCAAGTATACAAAGAAGAAGTATGGCGAGGGCAGAAAGATATTCAAGATGGCTCCTCTGCATCACCACTACCAGAAGGAAGGAATACCGGCGCTGATACAGAAGCCGGTCAGAGGAATGCACGAGTCGAAGATCGTCTCAAGATTCTGGATCGTGGGAATGCTCCTCGCAGTGATCACAATAGCGTTATTAAAGGTCAGATAGTCATATAGTCATGTCAAGAGTAGTAGTATTAGGCGGCGGAGAAAGCGGAGTAGGCTCTGCGGTTCTCGCCAAGACAAAGGGATTTGATGTATTTCTCTCGGATATGGGAAGCATATCGGAGAAGTATGTTGCGATGCTCGAGGAATGGGACATTCCGTACGAGCAGGGCAGGCATTCCGAGGAGCTGATCCTCAATGCCGACGAGGTCATCAAGAGCCCCGGAATCCCGTCGACAGCCCCTATGGTGAAGAAGATCGTGGAGGGAGGCATCAATGTGATCTCGGAGATCGAGTTTGCAGGACGATATGACTCTGCAAAGAAGGTGTGCATAACAGGAAGCAACGGCAAGACCACGACCACATCGCTGATCTACCACCTTCTCAAGAACGCCGGTCTCAATGTGGGCCTCGGCGGAAACATCGGCAAGAGCTATGCATACCAGGTGGCTACCGAACAGCATGACATCTACGTGCTGGAGCTCAGCAGCTTCCAGCTTGACAACGTATATGACTTCAAGGCCGACATCGCCATCATCACGAACATAACTCCTGACCACCTTGACAGATATGACTACAAGATGGAGAACTACGTGAAGGCGAAGTTCCGCATCACCCGCAACATGTCAAGCGAGGACTGCTTCATCTTCTGCTCGGACGACGACATCACCATCAGGCATCTCGACCAGATCGTCATGAAGGCTCAGAAGCTTCCTTTCTCACAGAAGGAGGAGGTAAAGCAGGGAGCATTCGTCCAGGGCGACAAGATGATCGTTCGCTACAAGGAGGAAGAGTGCGACATGTTCCTTCAGGAGCTGGCTCTTGGCGGAAGACACAATGTATACAATTCAATGGCGGCAGCGATTGCTGCCAAAGTCATGGACATCGACAACGAGGCCATCAGAGAGGGACTCGCGACATTCCAGGCTGTGGAGCACAGGCTCGAGAAGGTGCTCAGCATCAGGGACGTGCTCTATATCAATGACTCGAAGGCGACAAATGTAGACTCTGCATGGTACGCTCTCGAGTGCCAGACAAGGCCTGTTGTATGGATTGTCGGCGGAACAGACAAGGGCAATGATTATACAAGCCTCATCCCTCTTGCTAAGGAGAAGGTGAAGGCAATGATCTGCATGGGACTCGACAACGCGAAGTTCCACGAGTCGTTCGAGGGCGTGGTCCCAGAGATCCACGATGTGACATCTGCCCAGGACGCAGTGCAGCTGGCGAGCCAGCTTGCCGAAAGCGGGGACGTAGTCCTGCTTTCGCCATGCTGCGCAAGCTTCGACCTGTTCAAGAACTACGAAGACAGAGGAAGACAGTTCAAGGAGGCGGTAAGAAAACTTTAGACTATGGAGACAGAGAAGAAAGAGAGCCGGCTGAGCGGCTGGCTGAACAGACTGCAGGAATTCCAAGGGGACAAGGTCATACTGATCATCGTCCTCTTGCTTATCCTCATATCGTTCCTTGCGATATTCTCCTCAACGCCTCTGCTGCCTTCACAGGCCAGCAGGATCGAGACCATGAGGGAGCATGGAATCATTGCGGTCTTCGGCATCCTGGTGATGTTCCTGCTGTACCGCTTTGACTTCAAATGGATAAAATACCTGTCACAGGCGGGATTTGCAGTGTCATTCATCCTGCTGGTACTGCTGTTGCTGAAGGTAGACTTCGGATTCTTCAAAGTGGAGGTCAGAAACTCTGCAGTGAGAAACTTTGTTCTCCTCGGCAAGCAGATCCATGTATTCGAGATCGTGAAGGTGGCCATGGTCATGTATCTTGCATGGGCGATGAACGCCATCAAGGAAGACATGAACGCCAGAAGGGAGAAGAGGAAGAGCGAGACGCTCAGGTTCGGCAACTGGCTTGCCGAGCAGAGTCCGAAGCTCAGGTTCATGAAGAAGACACGCGGCAAGAGAATCCTCTATGTATACATTCCGTCCATCATCATAGTCATGATGCTGTTCTTCGGAAGCGGCTCGAGCTCGCTGTTCGTAGGAGCCGTGCTGATTGCGCTGATGATTGTGGGAGGAGTCCCTATGAAGGAGCTTTTTCTTGCGGGATTCATAGGCTTGATCGGCATCGGAAGTCTTGTCGCCATACATGAGCTCAGCGACGGAAAATATGTGAAGCGAGTAGCTACCATCATAAACCGAATGAAGGCCGACTATGACATGGAAAGACTCAACGGCCTCAAAGGAGATGACTACTTCAACATGCTGGATACATTGAGACAGCCTGTCTCGGCCAAGATGGCCGTACACGAGGGCAAGCTCATCGGAAAAGGCATCGGCAACAGCACGCAGAAATATAAGGTGGACAACATCTACGGAGACTACATGTACAGCTTCATCATCGAGGAGTACGGTCTTCTTGGAGGAATTCTTGTCCTCATCCTGTATGTCAGCCTGCTGGCAAGAAGCTCGATCATAGCGAGGATGTGCGAGGACGAGTTTGCGAAATTCGCGGTCGGAGGCCTCGCGATACTGGTCAGCGGTCAGGCATTCATGCATATCCTGGTGAACGTCGACATAGGCCCGATGACAGGACAGACGCTGCCGCTGATAAGCCATGGAGCCAGCGCATTCCTGGTGTTCTGCGTGGCATTCGGCATAATGCTTTCGATAAGCAGGATAGCCAGAAGCAATATTGAGAAAATGGAGAACGAGATATGACGTACAGAAAGATCCGCGCAATCATCAGTGGAGGCGGCACTGGAGGACACATATTCCCTGCACTCTCGATCGCAGGCAAGCTCAAGGAACTTAATCCGGAAACCGAAATCCTTTTCGTCGGAGCAGACGGAAGGATGGAGATGGAGAAGGTTCCTGCTGCCGGCTATAAGATAGTCGGTCTTCCTGTAGCAGGACTGCAGAGGAAACTCACGCTGTCGAACTTCGCTCTGCCTTTCAAGGTCATCAAGAGCGTAAGCATGGCGAAGAAGGTGATACGCGAGTTCAGGCCGGACATCGCCATCGGCGTGGGCGGCTATGCGAGCGCTCCCCTTCTCTGGGCGGCAAGCCGCATGGGCATTCCGACACTGATCCAGGAGCAGAACGGATTTGCCGGCCTCACCAACAAGATTCTCGGCAAGAAGGCCAGGAGCATCTGCGTGGCATATGAGGGAATGGAGAGGTTCTTCCCTGCCGACAGGATCGTTCTCTCAGGCAACCCGATCAGAAAGGAGATCGTGGCAGCAGACGAAAAGATGAAGGCCGAGGCTATGGAATTCTATGGCCTCAACCCTGAAATGAAGCATATATTCATCGTAGGAGGCAGCCTCGGAAGCGCAACGCTGAACAATGCGATGAAGAAATGGATAGAGGACGGATGTCCCGCAGGAGAGGGCATCGAGGTCATATGGCAGTGCGGAAAGTACTACAAGCCTTCCATCGATGCTTTCATGACCGAAGCAAAGGCTTCCGGCAAGGATGTAAGCCGCATACAGCATTCGGACTTCATCGGCAGGATGGACCTTGCATATGCAGCGGCTGATGTCGTCATAAGCCGTTCAGGCGCAAGTTCGGTATCAGAACTCTGTGCGGCACACAAGGCATCGATCTTCGTTCCTTCTCCGAATGTGACAGAGGACCATCAGACACACAACGCGATGGCACTCGTGAGAAAGGATGCCGGAATGATAGTCAAGGACAGCGAAGCAGTGGAAAAGCTTATGAAAACCGCTTGCGAACTGATAGAAAACCCGGAGAAGATCGCTCTAATGGAGAAGAACATTGCGGCTCTGGCAAAGACAGATGCAGCACAGACCATAGCGGACGAGGTATACAGAATAATCTCGGAATAAGGTATGAAGAACGTATATTTCATAGGAATCGGCGGCATCGGCATGAGCGCGATCGCCAGATATTACAATGTGAAGGGATACGCTGTCAGCGGATATGACAAGACCCCTTCACCTCTAACCCACGCCCTTGAGGACGAGGGTATCGGAGTACATTACACCGATGACATCTCATTCATACCTGAGGACAAGGAAGAGACTCTTGTAGTATATACGCCAGCCATTCCGAAGGACATGGGAGAGCTTGTATATGTCCAGGAGAACGGATACAGGGTCATCAAACGCTCCAGGATGCTTGGGGAGATTGCAACAGGACAGAGATGCATGGCAGTTGCCGGAACCCATGGCAAAACGACCACCAGCACACTAGTAAGCCATCTTTTCACTGACAGCGGAGAAGGATGTTCTGCATTCCTCGGCGGCATTTCCAAGAACTATGACAGCAATCTGCTGACACACAGCAACGATGTCATAGTCGCAGAAGCCGATGAGTTCGACAGGTCATTCCTCCAGCTCTTTCCCGAGATTGCTGTCATCACCTCAATGGATGCCGACCATCTTGACATATACGGAGATGAGGCGCACATCGTGGAGGCGTTCAAGGCATTCGCCTCACAGGTCAGCGGCACCGTGATCGTAAAACACGGCCTTGACATCACACCAAAGGACACAAAGGCGAAGATATACACATATGCATATGACAATCCTGAGGCGGATTTCCATGCCGAGCCTTTAGAGAACGGACATTTCAACCTGCACTACCCTGGCGGAGTGATCGAAGACTGTGTCGTGGGAATACCTGGATGGGTCAACATAGAGAACGGAGTCGGAGCATCGGCGATAGGACTCACTTACGGACTCGACCCGCAGAAGATCCGCAAGGCACTTGCAAGCTTCTCGGGAGTGAAGAGAAGATTCGACATGCAGGTCAACCTGGACGGACTGGTCTACATAGATGACTATGCACACCATCCGAATGAGATTGCTGCCGCAATCAGCTCGATAAAGGGACGTTATCCCGAATACAGGTATACAGCCATATTCCAGCCGCATCTCTACACCAGGACCAGAGACTTTGCAGACGAGTTCGCGGAAGCGCTCAGCCTCGCGGACAGAGTCATACTTCTGGACATCTATCCGGCAAGGGAGGAGCCTATACCGGGAGTGACATCAGAGATCATCTTCAAGGGCATTACCGCTCCTGAGAAGATACTGATGAAGAAGGAGGAACTGCTGGAATATCTGCAGGGACAGTCTCTGGAAGGCAGAGAGCTGTTCATCACGCTCGGAGCCGGCGATATAGACAGGCTCGTGGGACCTATTGGAAAACTTCTGACAGAGAAACACGACAGATAAGATGAAGAACATCTGGAAACATATAATAAACATAACCTTCGCCGCAGTGCTGGTCTGCGTGCTGACGGCCGCCTTCTTCCTTGGATCGTCATCCAGGAAAGGCATCCGCTGCAAAGGCGTGACGATCACCGTCACCGACAGCGCTACCAATCAGTTCATCACACCTCAAGAAATCAGGAGATTTCTAGAGGAAGAATATAAAGGATATATCGGGGAGCCGATAGACAGCATAGACCTGACACAGATAGAGAAGATACTGGACAGCAAGAGCGCCATTCTCAAGAGCCAGGCGTTCACCACAAAGGACAGTCTGCTCAATATCATTGTCACCCAGAGGAAGCCTGTCGTCAGGTTCCAGAAAGGACAGGGAGGATTCTACGCCGACGCTGAGGGGCATCTCTTCCCTCTTCAGAACACCTATGCCTCGCACGTGCTGATCGTCGACGGCAAGATACCTCTCAAGCTTGAATACGGATATACCGGGAAGCTTGAAAACGACTATGAAAAGAAATGGCTCAAGGACATGGTCACCATGGTGAATCATATCGAAGCAAGCAGGACCTGGAAGGACAAGATCGTGCAGATCACAGTCGGAGAGGACAGCGAGCTGACACTGATTCCACGGGAAGGCAAGGAGAAGTTCCTGTTCGGACAGCCGGACGACCTGAAGGGCAAGTTCGAGAGAATGGAAATATATTACAAGAGTGTACGCAAAGACAAGGGTGAGGACCATTATTCCTTTGTCGATGTCAGATTTGAAGGACAATTGGTTTGCAGATAGAATATAAGGATATGAGTGATCTTACTGAAAAACACATAGTGGCGATCGATCTTGGAACATCCAAGATCGCGCTTACCGTAGCGAAGGTAAGCGGAGATGATGTACAGATTGTATATCACAACTGGAAGGACACACCGCCAGCTGGAATCAAGTACAGCGGCGTGTACAACATACGCGAAGCGTTCGGACCTCTCGCATTCCTCATCAAGGATGCGGAAGAGGCTCTGTGCATAAAGATCAACCAGGCAGTCATCGGAATGCCTAAATACCCTATCCGTCATGAGAGCAACAGCGGAAAGATCCAGGACAGGGGTGAGGATACCGAGATCACAGCAGAGGACATCGCAAACCTCAAGAGGTTCGCACAGGAGACCTATCCTCTTAACGATCCTAAGAAGGAAGCGATCTATGGAGCTGTCGCACAGTCATTCTCGGACGGAGAGTATTTCCAGATCATCGAAGATGAGATCATCGGTATGACCAGCGACGTGCTCGAAGGACATTTCAAGATATTCATCGGCCGCAAGAGAGACCTCAAGAACGCCGACGAACTGCTCAAGAGGGCAGGCATAACGTCAAAGAAGAAATACTTCACTGCCGAAACGACCGCCAAAGCCGTCCTCACAGACATCGAGATGGAGAATGGAGTCGCTCACATCGACTTCGGAGGAGGCAGCACATCCGTGACCATCTACCACGGAAACATCATGCGCCACTACGCATCCATTCCTTTCGGAGGAAAGAACATCACTCACGACATAAAGAACGAGCTTCAGATATCCGAGAGACTCGCCGAGAACATCAAGCTCGCCTTCGGAGCATGTCTGCCGGACAAGCTCCAGAGCCTGAGCGAGAAGGTGCTTGTCATCAGCGGCCAGACTGCCACACAGCAGAAGGAGGTCACCGTCAAGTATCTCTCGGAGATCATCACCGCGCGTGTGGAGGAGATTGTGCAGGCGATCCTTTATGAAATCAGCGAAAGCGGCCTTGCAGAGCACCTCAGGGGTGGAATCGTCATCACAGGAGGAAGTGCCCACACTGCAAACCTCGGCCTGCTCATCAGCCAGATGTCCGGTTACAAGGTCAGGATCGGATATCCGCTCACAGGATATTCATTCCAGGGAATAGAAGGTGTCACAGACAGCATGTCATCTACTTCCATGGGGCTGATAAAGGCAGCCCTTGAAGAGGAAGGTATGAACTGTGCTGTATATGAGGAAGGATACCACACTGAAGTGGAGGAGAAGGAAGAGATCACAGAGGTGACTACTGAGGTACTGGAAACGGAGCCACAGGTTGAGGAAGCAGTGGCAGAGACTGAGGATACCGTCGTGGAAACAGCTGTCCCAGAGGTTGTGGAAGAAGAGAGCAAGGATCTCTATGGTCCGGAGCCTGAGCCGGACGAAGCTCCGGAAGAAGAGGCTGAAGACGAGGACTATGATCCTGAGCTTGAGGATGACGACGAGAAGACAGGACACGGTTTCATAGACATAATCTGGGGCGGAATCAGGAGAAGAATCAGAAAAGTTGAAGAAAAGACCGACGAAATGATCGGTGGCATGGCGAAATAGGAGGAGACAAAGAGATGACAGACATAAACAACTTATCAGAACTTGAGGTGACCTTTACAGACTGGTTGCCGGAAAATTCGATAATCAAGGTTATCGGAGTAGGTGGCGGCGGATGCAATGCTGTCAACTACATGTTCAACAAGAGGATTCAGGGATGCATATTCATTGTGTGCAACACTGACGCCCAGTCACTCAAGAAGAGTCCCGTTCCTATCAGGATACAGTTAGGAGCAGGCCTCGGAGCAGGATGCAATCCTACCGAGGGCCGCAACGCCGCGCTCAACTCTCAGCAGGAGATCGAAGAGAAGGTGTTCGGCAGCAAGACCGACATGCTCTTCATTACGGCAGGAATGGGCGGAGGCACCGGTACCGGAGCCGCTCCGGTGATTGCCGCAATGGCAAAGAACAAGGGCATCCTCACCGTTGGAGTCGTGACCCTGCCTTTCAAGAATGAAGGCAACGAGTCTCTGGCCAAGGCCATAGACGGCATCTATGAGCTCCAGAAGAATGTGGACAGCCTCATCATCATAAACAATGAGAAGATATACACTCATTACGGCGGACTCCTCATCCATGAAGCCTTCCCTAAGACCGACGAAGTGCTCTCCACCGCAGTGCAGGGCATCATCGAGATCATCAACAAGCCCGGTTACGTGAATGTGGACTTCAAGGATGTGAAGTCCATGATGACAAACAGCGGCATGGCTCTCATGGGTTGCGGCAAGGGCGAAGGAAAGGACCGCATCAGGGAGGCCGTCACAGGTGCCATCGAATCTCCGCTTCTCAACGACTTCGACATCAAGACCGCAAAGAATGTACTCCTGAACATCACATGCGGATATAACGAAAAGGGTCTGCTGATGGACGACCTGGCTGAAATCGACCGCCTTATGTCCGAGCATCTGGGAGAGAAGACCAACAGGTTCAAGAGAGGTATCGTATACGAGATGGATCCCGAGTTCGCAGATAAGGTGACAATCACCATGATCGCGACAGGATTCGAAATGCAGCGTCTGAGCGAAATCACCGATGTAAACCTCGGAAACATAATCAGGATTGACCAGAACTTCAGATATGAAAAAGGCAGCACGATAGGCTGCGAGGCCATCGAGGCTCCCGAGATGCCGAGCGAGAAGATCGGCTTCAACACCGCAAGCATCAAGACCGAATTCGACTTCGGCAAAGGTGGAAAGCCTGTCCTGCTTGTGGGTGAGTTCGACGACAAGAGCGAGCTCGAGAACACTGCGGCCATCAGAAGAAAGGGTAAGAAAGATAAAACAGAATAACATATGACAAGGAAAACAAGAGTAAGGTTTGCACCTTCACCTACAGGTCCTCTCCATATGGGAGGAGTAAGGACAGCTCTTTACAACTACCTCTTTGCAAAGCAGCACGGAGGAGATTTCATCATCCGCATCGAGGACACAGACTCGCAGAGATTCGTTCCGGGAGCTGAGAAATATATCATCGAGGCGCTCAACTGGTGCGGCATCATTCCTGACGAAGGAGTGGATGCTGACGGCAATGTAGTGGAGACCGCTTCAGAGCGTCACCCGCATGCCCCATACAGACAGAGCCAGAGAAAGCCTATCTATCGTCAGTATGCCGAGCAGCTCGTGGCTGACGGATTTGCATACTATGCATTTGACACAGCCGAAGAGCTCGGAGCCAAGCGCGCCGAGATGGAGGCTGCGGGACAGACATTCATATATGGTCAGACAACACGCATGGGCCTGCGCAATTCACTTTCAATGCCGGAGGCAGAGTGGAAGGCACTTCTTGAGGAGCGCACAGACTGGACCATCCGCTTCAAGATGCCTGAGAACAGGGTCGTGAAGATGGATGACCTCATCCGCGGACATGTAGAAGTGAACACATCGACCCTTGACGACAAAGTGCTCTGGAAGAGGGCTGACGAGCTTCCTACATACCACCTCGCCAACATCGTGGACGACCATCTCATGGAGATTACCGAGGTTATCCGTGGAGAAGAGTGGCTTCCTTCGCTTCCTCTCCACTACCTGCTCTACGAGGCATTCGGCTGGACAGAGACACAGCCTCGCTTCGCCCACCTGTCGCTTCTCCTGAAGCCGGACGGAAAGGGCAAGCTCAGCAAGCGCGACGGAGACCGCCTCGGATTCCCTGTGTTCCCGCTCAAGTGGGTCAATGCAGAGGGCGAAGTGTCACGCGGATACCGCGAGGACGGATATTTCCCTGAGGCATTCGTCAATCTCCTCGCAATGCTCGGATGGAATCCGGGAACAGAGCAGGAGCTCTTCTCGCTCGAGGAGCTCATCGGAGCATTCTCTCTGGAGAGAGTCATCAAGTCAGGAGCCCGTTTCAATGCCGACAAGGCAAAATGGTATAATAAGGAATATCTCCGCACAAAGAGCGTCGAGGAGCTTACATCGCTCTATATTCCTATACTCGAGTCACATGGCCTTCAGATCGTAGACTGCCCGGCATGCGCGCTGACTGCAGGTTCAGAGATGACAGTTACAGGTGCGGACTTCGAAAATAAGATCTTCTCACGCCAGTATGTGGAGAGAATCGTGGCATTGATCCAGGAAAGAGCCACATTCGTGGCCGACTTCTGGGATATCGCTCCATACCTCTTCGTGGCACCTGCTGAATTCGTGGAGAAGGATGCTGCAAAATTCTGGAAGGAAGAGAACTATACTCTTGCTCTCCAGGTTGCTGACTTCATCCTCGGATTTGAGGGAGAGTTCACAAAGGAAGCACTCGAAGGACCGCTCGAGGAGTTCATACGCGGCAACGAATGGCCTATGGGCAAGGTGATGAACTGCCTCAGACTCGCAATGGTCGGCGGCTCGAACGGCCTGGGCATCGCAGACATCGTGACCCTCATAGGAAAGAAAGAATTCGCAAAACGAATCGAATACATAAAGAGCAAGCTTTGCTAAACAAAGGAGGCTGGTTTCGAAAACCAGCCTCCTTTCAGTTATTGTTCTTTTCTTCTTTCTTCATCTTGATATATTCGACAGTAATACCTATCACGCATATCAGCGCCATAATACTTAGAAATATTACAGATGGTCCCATATCACTTTTTCTTTTTAAAATAAAACAAGCCCCATATCAATGTCAATATAGCCACCAAGGCACCTATTATATAGGTCAACACTTTGGACGACGATATATCATTGAAAAACAATGTTATCAATACTGCCGTAATGACATACTTGGATATATCTATCAGATAATCTCCAAATTTTTCTTTAGTCCCCTCTTTATCCATCACAAAAATAGTTTAAAATTATTTCTCTGCAAAATTACAGACGGGACCAATATATGAACTCTTCTGATAATATCTGTTGTTTTTGTATGATACAACTGCAGATTTTTCTTTTTCTTATAATTTTTTCTCTTTTTTATAGATTCTGGAGAGTGTATTCATGATATTGAGAGTGGCTACTGATGGCTGCAGGGCTGTCTGAAGAGGAGTTTCCGGGGGTGTTATAGGGCAGATTGCTGTGAATGACGGATGGGACCGGATCTCTGCTCTGCCGCATATCGCCAACACCGGTATGCCTCGTATTCCGGCCCTCCGCGCCACTTCATATGGCAGCTTTCCTGTCATGGTCTGGGCATCAATTCTGCCCTCACCCGTTATGACAAGATCTGCATCCTTGATGATCTCATCAAACCCTATGGCTTCCAGGACCATCTCGGCCCCCTTTCGGAGCTCGGCATTCAGGAATGCCTTGAACGCTCCTCCCAGGCCTCCTGCCGCACCTGCGCCGGGCATATCTGCCACCTGAATCCCCATTTCACGGACTATCAGATCCGACATATTCCTCAACCCGTCGTCCAGACGAATGACCATTTCAGGTGTGGCGCCCTTCTGAGGGCCATATACATACGCCGCGCCTTGGGGTCCATGCAACGGCGAGTCTACGTCACAGGCTACAACGAACTCAGACTCTCCTGCTTCCGGTCTCAGGTCTGACATATCCAAGGTTACAACTCGAGACAGTGCCTCACCGCAACCTCGCAAGGCATTGCCATCTTCATCAAGAAAACGGCATCCCAGAGCCTCCATCAGGCCCATTCCGGCATCATTGGTCGCGCTTCCGCCTATTCCTATCAGGAACCTGCGGCACCCGCGGTCCAATGCATCGGCAATCATCTGACCGGTGCCATATGTCGAAGCCAGCAACGGATTCCTTTCTTCATGTTTGAGCAATGTCAGGCCGCTTGCCGATGACATTTCCATGACTGCTGTATAACCATCACTCAATATGGCATATTCCGCCATGCACGGCCTTCCAAGCGGGTCTGACACCTCGGCAGAGACGCGACGTCCTCCCATAGTCTCGAGCAAAGCATCGACAGTCCCCTCGCCTCCGTCGGCGACCGCAAGCTTGACTACCTGACAGTCGGGACAGCACTTGCGGATACCCGCCTCAACCCCTTCAGCGACCTGCATCGAGGTGAGGCAGCCTTTGAAAGAGTCAGAGGCTACAACAACTTTATGAAATATTCCCGACATCCTTGCAAATATACTCTTTTTACATTTTCAGGCAGGTATTATATGGCATAAATAAACCTCGAAAGTTTTTTATTTACTTCCGAGGTTCATATCCACATTCAGGATGACTTGTTGTCAATTATCAGTCTGCTACTCCATCCTCGATTTCTCCTTGTTCCCAGTCACCAACTCCCACATCCATTCCATTTACGTCCTGAGTCAAAGTGAAAACATTTTTAAGAGAAACACCATTTACGGTTTCTGAGACCGTTATCTCAGCAGTACGTTTAGGGCCATCGTTGGTTGCGGCTGTCAACACTATCGAAGCATTTCCTGAACCATTTTGTGAATCCAGTTGCAGCCAATCAGAATCAGATGACACCGAATATTCTGATGAACCGTCGGATACAATTTCCAACACTGCTGTTCCGCCGGATCCTTCTATAAGAGTAGAGTTCAATGATGCCGAAAGATTTGGCGCGATATTATAAGTCTTGCCCAAAGAATACGCCTTTCCAGCTACTGATGCCAAATGAATCGTTCCATCCTCACGCTCAATTTGTAATGTCAACTGCCCTGTCGACAAGTCAAAAGGAGGAAGAAGTATAAATGCAACAAGAGTTCCATGAGAATCCAAAGTCAGGTCACATAATTCCAAGTCAACAGCATCTGTAAACTCTGGATTATAAATGACTTGATCTGCAGCCATAACATTGTAAGTACCCTTTTCCGCTATGATGTCCTTTCTAGCGTCAACCTTAATTGAGGAATATGAGCCCGCGCTAACCGGTATCATGAGCCTGAAAAGAACTCCAAGACGCTGATAATTGAAATACAAAGCCTTGGTCGCCTCATCATACTCACCTTTCGCTGCCATATAGCAATAATTCCCAAGATATGCATGCGAAGGGTCGCCATTCCCGGTCTGAGTCTGTCCCGAGAATCTCAACGGTATCGCAGTCTTATCTATATAGAAATCCGCAACGAAAGGAAAATAAGAAAAGTAGTCAGCACCTTTCTTCAAGGCCCATCCTCCACCATCAAAAGACGCTGATTGCTCTCCAGCACCTGAAGCCATAGAGAAATACAATTGACTTCCAGATGTTGGGAAGATTCCAACTGTATCCTTTTCTGACCAGACATATTTGATGCCACTAGAAAGGAGTACCTCGTTTTTAGTTTGAGGGCATTCATCAAACTCACACGATGGAATAACCATCACTACCCTATCATATTCATCATACGGCAGTCCATCAGCATCTGGCATCTCTGTCATTTGTGTACATGACATGAGAGCCATACCAGCTAATAAGATTATTTCCCTTTTCATAATATCATCCCCATTCATCTTCTCCTGTTCCTCCACCTGCACCCACGCCATCGCTTCCTATCAGGATAGTTCCTTCATTAACCAATTCAACCTCTTCAATCTGAGGTTTTTCATAAACATGCATTTTTTCTCTCATAGTATAATCATTCATAATTTATTAATTCCATTCTCCGGTTCCTGCATCAATAGATATCTCGATTTTCTCCTGATCAGGAGAAGTATTGAGAATCAGATTGATTGTATGAACATACCCAGGCTTGAAAGAGAGACTGTACTCCATTAGATAAGCTATACCACCCATCGTAACCTCAATGAGCGGTGTCCTACGCTCTATATTCTGAGGTACAACAATAGCTTCAAAACGCTCATTAGAGAGTTTTCGCATAGTGATAGTCTTACGATAACCAGTAGGATCCTTTTCTATCGAACCTTTAGAGAAATATAATTTAGCCGATGTCGTGGTATTATACAAATGGCATACGATGTCCTCCGGTATTTCTCCCTCAAAATTTTCACCTTTAGTTACAGTTACCACACATTTTGACATCATATGTTTAAACTGAAGTCTGACCGCTCCGTCTGCATGCGACGTCTTATCAGCCTTGGCCCAAAGAAGATCGCTGGCTTCATAACCGCCAAGAACACCGTCAGCCTCTACACTGTTCTGATCAGTCATCACCTCGAACGCATTTTCATCTACTGATGTCAAATCCATATATGGATAAAGAGCATAGAAATCACAAGGATTATCACTCCAATAAAGAGCATTGGGAGCCAGCCATCGTGCACCGTCAAAAGTCAACTTTTCATTATTGATGAAATTACCAGCGATCTGAAGTTCAGGAACCACATCTGAATCATATTCTACCGCATAGAGTGTTACAGCATCGCCAAGTTCAAAATCGGTAGTTGTCGCTTTGGTTGTAGCCATTCCAAGTTCAAAGAGGATTTCATCACTCTGTCGAAGTTCTGCCATATTCCTATCCTTCTGACAGGAAGTCATTGCCATAATGGCTAAAGTCATCGTGATTATATTCTTTTTCATTGTCTGAATCATTTATTTCAAGAAATCAGGTTTGTCGCCCATAAATACCGGAGCATGCTGCTTACCGTTACCGAATGATTCAATCGGCAGCTCCGGCACAATGCTTCTGGTTGCTGCTCCGAAAGCGTCACTATCATTAGCATAGAACTTCTCCAGATTAAATTCTTCTCCAGCATATTCCATTATTCTTTCCACAATCGCCTGACGTGAAATAGCTGAGAAATATGGAATATTGTTATTCATGCAGCTCGTCGGTTCACTACGGTAGACACTGCGGCTATGGTAAAATCCACCCTCATAAATGTCCACCTCGTTAGAATACTGAGGGTGAAAGATAAGATGAGACCAGCCCACTTCATTCACATCTCCAGTAAGCTCTAGGTTACGATACCAACCGAATGACTTGCCTGCAATGAGTTTATCATCATGCGGGTTACAACAGCTGCACTCCGATATAAAATTATTAACATAAATGTATTCATCAGCAAGTTTGCCAAACCCATGTCCCCCCGCCTCATGTTGAACTATGCCTCTAAAGTCATATGGATATGGATCCGCCGATTTCGGGCAGCAAGCAACCGCCGATCCGTCACTCCACATATAACAGATTCCGCCATAATTTGTAGTATTCTCGACCAGAACAACCAGAGTCTGATCTGAATTTATATTTGGATTTGCCTTGGTAGCATATTCATAACATACTTCGAAATCAGGTGATATACCAGATAGGGAGTACTGACTGCCGAACTTAGCATCACGGATTGTATTAACCGTTCCCATACCACTGTCTGCAGAAACTCCAAAAACAGCATATACGTTGAAATAATCCTTATAAGTTGCATATGGTTCTACAGCGAAATAATATCCGAAGGCCTCCTTCAAATCGGCAAGATATGATCCGGAGGCAATATCCTTTGCATCATAGCAGTCACCCAGAAACACAAGATTGACTCCCAGGCCCTTTGTCGCTTCATTCAGCACAATGACATCCCCATCGCCATAATCATAGTCATACTGTTCTACGGTCACGGAAGTCGTATAATCCACCTCTTCAAGCTTGAATACGACCTCTCCGGCTCTGCCTGCATGAGTTTCCATACCCTGGTAGTTTCCATAATCGTCAGTTATTTCAAGATCAAAACTACCGACTTCAGAGTCTGTCATATCAGAAAACGTAATAGTCACCTCAGTTTTTCCCGTACCGCTGGACGGCGTTACTGTCACCCAATCTGGTTTGTCTTTGACTGACCAATTGTAGTTAGACGGGGCACGAAGAATATATTTATTTGAATAACCATTATTAAGACTCCTAATGATAGATTTACTTATAGAAAATGCATAATATGGAGAAATTCTAACAAACTCGCCCCAAGATAAATCCTGCTGATATCTTTTAACTGAATTGGCAGGGACTTCCAAAGTAAAATTATTCTTTGGAACCCCGCCAAATGTGGTAGGAGTAATCATAGGTGGCTCAAATGACTTACATACTATACTATTAATATTATAACATAAATTAAATGCCTCATCCTTAATTATGGCTATATTGGATGGAAATATTAATCCCTCAACACCTGTACATTGAAACGCACCTATACCAATTGTTGTTAAAGACTCAGGGAATTCAATTATACCAGATAATCTACGACAATCTGAAAATGTAGAATTCTCAATAGAAAGCAAGCCTTCAGGTAACGGGGCAAGAGAAGAAAAGTTGCAACCATAAAAAGCATTAGCTAAATGTATGGTTGATGCCGGTATCTTCAGTTCACCTGTAAAAGAACAACTGCTAAACACTCCACTATTAATTTCAAAATCATCATGCATTGTTAATTGGCCGTTTAGACCAGAACAGTTCATAAATGCATTAACTCCTGTCTTCTTCAATGAAGATGGGATTATTAGATCTCCCGTGAATCCTTTACAGTTTATAAATGCATTTTGTCCCAATGTTTCTAATTGATCTGGCAGTACAAGTGGACCGGTAAAGTTTGTATTAGCAAAAGTTTCAATTTCTATCACCTTAAGAGTTTGCGGAAGAACTAGAGTGCCTGAAAGTGAACTACAATCTCGAAAAACATCCCCATCTAACTTCACTAAATTGGAAGGCAGTGATAGCGATGTTAAATTGGGACAATCAGAAAAAGCCGCATACCCAATTTCAGTAACTGTATCTGGAATAACAAGCGCCCCCACTAATGGTGTATTACGAAATGCACTTCCTGCAATTTCTGTAATGCCATGAGGAAAGGTAAAATGCATAAGATAGCTCTGCCGAGAATATCCACTTAGAGCACTTTCTGGTATTCTATTGTCGGAGTCATATAAGTATGTTGTATTACCAAACGAATCCGTTCCAATCCAATATCCATATTCATTATATTCCAACTCCTTATATGAATCTTTATAGGTTTCATCAATGGCATAACCATGATTATATGCACTAGCTTCTGTAGTTTTCACACAACAAGCATCATGAAGATTCAATGCTTGCAAGACAGACATTGAGTCTCTCATAAAATAAAAGTCACAAGCATCCAACTTTCCCGAAACCTTAAGGTTCTTTATCTTTTTAGGATTCTTTCCATCAGCTCTGATAAGTTTCCCAAGCGTTCCCGGTTCTTCGCAATGTACACAATAATACTGGCGAGCCACACCTTCGTGAGTATTTATATCTTCTTTCCATTCACTGATTTGAGTATCAGTCAGAACAAACTCGTATTCTCCCGAAGGATATTTGCGATTAACCGTAATAGTGAATGTATGAAGTTTACCAGGGCTGTAAATATATGCCTCAGATTTCTTAAATACATAGGAGACACCTCCTACAGTGATATTGAACAACGGAGCCAATGCCTCGACCGTCTGCGGCACGGCAACTGCACGAAATGATCCATCGCTCTGCAGACACATCACAATACCCGTAGCCTGGGCACCGCCGATAGGAGTCACCTCTCCCGTAGAAAGGTCAATTGAAGCCTTGCGAGTGGTATTTGTGAGAAGGACCTTCTTATCCAACAGATCCCAATCACCCGCAACATCGAAGCCATCGCCCTCTTTCAATACCACATGTACACCTGCCATCATATGATTTAATGTAACTTTAACCTTTGACTCTGTAGGAGCGATATTCAAAGCCTTGCCCCATAAAAAATCAGATGCTTCATATCCGGCAAGCACTCCATCTTTTTCAGCCGTACTCTTATGGGCAGAGAAACGAGATGTGCAAGTGTTGTGTAGGGTGATATAGGGGTAATGAGGTGGTGTTCAGTCAGTTAGGGGTGTTGAGGAAATTTGGGCGTGCAAAACGAAATGTGTATTTGCGTGGATTTTGCTTGGATTTCTGGGCCGGGCGTTGAGGTCTGAGCTTGGATTTTACTTTGATTTATGTGGGCGTTATTTCGATTGCGCCCTTTTTTCGTGCCAAATCCTCAACAGAAACGCGTCAGTGGCTGAATTGGGCTTAAAACAAGCCAAAATAAAGCTCTGTTCAAACAGGTCTTAAAGGCCGTTCAAAAAGACTCTAAAAAATCGGATCCAGAATAAAATTGCACATTTCGTTTTGCGTGAAAATAAGGCAAAAAACACTTTGCAGATAGGTTTGGGGTGAGTGTTGGGGTGCATTTTTTTGATATTTCCCACCCCTTTAAGGAAAAAATAATGGCGAAAATTGCCGATTTTTAAGTTTTCGCACCCCTTTAGTGCAGGGATTTTGCAAGTAACTCAGCCAAGAAATAAGCGTGTAATTTGCCGATATTCTGCAAGTTACACGCTTAAATCATGCTTAAACCCTGCTAAAAAGGGTATATAAAGCTATTTTCTGATGGTTAATGCCCCGTTGCTATACTCTTTCAGGACGCATCCGAGCACAAGGTCTATACTTCGGATCGTGTCTTTCGGAATCCTTATCGGCGAGTGGATCTGTCGCCCATCAGGGTATGTCTCGCGGTTGCTGGAGTAGGCCATAATGTAATCGCTTCCGTCGTCCTGGAGTTGTTTTGTCACTCTAAACTCAGTGGTTTCTATGACATAGTTGCGTCCGTTGATGATGAGGCGCGTGTCGTGGACGCGTTTAAGTGCCAGGATTGATCCGCTTGGATATTCTACCATGCTATCTCCATAGTGGCGTATGGCTGCCGTCGCCTCAGGGAACCAATCCCCCGCGTCGATCCATTCGGAAACATGACTCTGAGATACCTCCATTATGGCGGAGGCTTCATTATTCCCGCCTATGGTGGTTATATCGTCAAAGAATGGGATGAGTCTTTTTTCTGCCTCAGACAGTTGCTGAGGATTTTGAATTTCAAACATGTCTCCTGTGCCCGTCAGTAGCCATTCAGAGGAAAATCCATAGGTTTTACATAATGCAGCAAGCATATCAGCCCCCACGAACATTCTTCCTTTCAGAATTTCTGTAAACTTGGCAGGCTTAACTGAGAAAGACTCTGCAAGGGCGGATTTTGTCAGCTTATCCGTATTCTGCAACAGCCATTCTATGGCTTGAAGTGCCCTATTATTTATATCCTCTTTTGTCATAAATACATAAAATCTGTAAAATAATTTGAAAATCTGCTTGTTGTTTACAGATTTTCTGTATATTTGCAACACCTTTCATCAGTGAAAGATGCGGACAAAGTTAAGAAAATTAAAAAAGAGAGCAATATGGCGAAGATATTAGTCGCAAATGGCGAGAAGGTATTTCTCAAAAAATACTTCAACACGACCTATCCGACGG